>NZ_BJNV01000019.1 GCF_006539865.1 Zoogloea ramigera | reverse complement strand
GGCCCCTGATCCTGGGTGGCGCCACTCGAAGGTCGGGCGGCTCCCACCCCGACCAATCCGTCATGCCTCTCGATTACCGCATTACGTCTCGCTGCCACTGCGCAACGTTTAATAGTCACGGCGTGATGTCTCGCGACAGCTGTGGCTTATCACTCCACCACGGAGGGATGTCTTTTTGGCACGGAGTGGCAGCATTCCGTCACTGCGTCACGCCACTCGATGATTACGCCAGGTAATCCGGCCATGATGTGGTATGGAAAAAGACTCCTACCCGGCGGGCGGCGAGTCACCGAGCACGTGGCGCAACTTGCCCAGCTGCGAGCGCACCTCGGCCAGCAGGTCGCTGATCGTTTCAGGGCTCAGCCCGGGCTTCTCACGCAAGCTTTCGTCCACGGCCCTCGCCGCCTCGGCCAGGGCGTTGGCGCCCAGGGTCGCCGCCACCCCGGTCAGGGTGTGGGCGATGCGCCGGGCCTCCGCATGCTCACCCTCCCGCAGCCGGGCCTCCAGCAGCTCCATGTCATCCCGGTGCGAGTTTGCCATCGAGCGCAGCAGGGAGATCAGCTTGTCGTGCTTGCCTCTCAACGCAATCAAGCCACGCCGGACGTCCATGCCCGGATCGTCGGCCAGCCGGGCGAGGATTTGCGTCGGGCTGCGCTGCGCCGGAAGGGCTGAGGGCGCCTCCGCCTCGCGACTGCCAGCCGTTTCGGCATGGCCTGCCCGCTCGACCTTGGACAGCCATCGGCCCAGGGTGGCGTAGAGGACCGGCGGGTCGACCGGCTTCGAGATGAAGTCGTTCATGCCCGCCGCGATGCAGGCCTGGCGGTCGTCGTCGAAGGCGTTGGCGGTCATGGCGAGGATGGGCAGCTCGCGCCCCTGCGGCAGCCCACGGATCGCGCGCGTCGCGTCGAGGCCGTCCATCTCCGGCATCAGCATGTCCATCAAGATCAGGTCGTAGGGCCCGGCATGCATCATGTCGACCGCCGCCCGGCCGTTTTCGGCCGTGTCCACGGACAGCCCGGCATCCCGCAGCAGCTCCATCGCCACTTCGCGGTTGATCGCGTTGTCCTCGGCCAGCAGCACGCGGGCGCCGGCATGCCGGCGGCGCACCTCGGCCGCGCTGCCGGTTGCGGCGCTCTCGGCAGCTTGCACCGGGGCGCCGTACTCCAGCCAGGCGGTCAGCCAGAACCGGCTGCCAGCCCCCGGGACGCTCTCCACCCCCGCATCCCCATCCATCATCCGGGCCAGCCGGCGCGTGATGGCGAGCCCGAGGCCGGTGCCGCCGAACTTGCGGGTGGTCGACGCGTCGGCCTGCTGGAATGCCTGGAAGAGCTGCGGCAGGACATCGGGTGCGATGCCGATGCCGGTATCCTCGACCTCGAAGCGGATCAGGCAGCGGGTATCGCCCGCCTCGAGCTGGCGGGCACGCAGGGTCACGCAACCTTTCGCGGTGAACTTCACCGCGTTGCCGGCAAAGTTGAGCAAGCCCTGGCGCAGCCGGGTCAGGTCGCCACGCAGCCAGCGCGGCATCGGGCCGATGTCGACGCGCACCGCCAGGCCCTTGGCGGTCGCGCTGTCGTCGATCAGCGTCGCCACGTGGTCGAGCACGGCCTGGGGCGCAAAGTCGTGCGATTCAAGCTCGATCTTGCCGGCCTCGATCTTGGAGAGATCGAGAATGTTGTTGATGACCGACAGCAGGTGCCTGGCCGCCGCGTCGATCTTGTCGAGCCGGTCGATGTCGAGGGACGAGGTCGCGTCACGCCGCAGCAGGTGGGTGAAGCCGAGGATCGCGTTCATCGGCGTGCGGATCTCGTGGCTCATGTTGGCCAGAAACACCGACTTCGCTTCGTTAGCCGACTCGGCCTGCTCCCGCGATTTCTCCAGCGCCTCGGTCCGGTCTGCCACCAGCTCCTCGAGATGCTCGCGATAGCGGTCCAGCTCGGCCCCCATGCGCTTCTTGTCGGTGATGTCTTCCTGCACCGCAACGTAGTGGGTGATGCGACCATCGGGCGCCCGCAAGGGGGTGACGATGGCGAAATCGATGTACTCGGTGCCGTCCTTGCGGCGGTTGCGGAACTCGCCCTTCCAGCTGTCGCCCGCCTCCAGGGCCGTCCACAGCGCCGCGTAGTCTTCCGCCGAGGTGCTCGCCGAGTGGAGCGTCCGGTGGGTCTGGCCGAGCATCTCCTCGCGGCTGTAGCCGGTATTCCGGATGAAGGCCGCATTGACGTATTCGATCCTGCCGTCCAGGTCGGAGATGATGATGCTCTCGGGGCTCTGCTCCACCGCCATCGACAGCTTGGAAAGCTCCTTCAGCGCCACCTCGGTCGCCTGCTGGGCGGCACGGGCGTCCTCCATCAGGTTGAGCGCCGCCAGGCGCCCTGCGCGGTGCCCCTCGAGCATCGCCTCCAGCGCCTGCTCGGCATCCTTCTGCCTGGTCACGTCGAAGAAGGTGGCGAGCATGCCGTCGCCCAGCACGATGCCCGCCACCTGCATGTCGCGCACGCGGCCATCCTTGCAGGTGATCCGGTAAACATCGGGCTCGATGTCGTCGCCAGACAATGTGGCGCGGGCGACGGCGGCCTCCCAGCCAGCCCTTGCCCGCGCCCGATAGGCCTCGTCCGGATGGGCCAGGCGCCACCAATCCTCGATGTCGCGGAGGTCCGCCCTGGTGTAGCCGAAAATCTTCTCGAAACGCTGGTTGAGGGCGAGGATACGACCGTCCGGCGCCACATAGCCCAGCGGCAGGGGCGCGAGCTCGAAGAGCTGCCGAAAACGGGCCTCGCTCGTCTCGCGGGCCATCTGCGCCTCGGCCATCTGGCGGTGCGCCGCATTGAACTCGGCGATCTCGGTGGGGTTCGGGTCCGTCGCCAGCGGCCGCGCCAGCGCCTCGACCTGCCGCCCGATGCGGCGGCCCGCCCAGCTCCCCCCGGCGATGCCCAGCAACGCGGCGATGCCGATGGCCACACCGAGCACCAAGGCAGCCCGGGGAAGCCCGGCCCACTGGCTGCTGCGCGGCATTTCGAGCACCACGGACCAGGGAGACTGCTCCAGACGCGCGACGATCTGATGGCGCCTGTTCATTTCCGGCGAGCGCTCGAAGCCGGGTGGCCAGCGCCGCGCGATGTCGACACCGGCGCCGTCCCGCAGGGTGATGGCCCAGCCGGCGGGCAAGGCCAGCCGGTCCATGCGCTCCTGAAACCGGGTCGGCTCGAGGAGACCGAGCATGAACCGTACCGGCTTGCCCGTGCGCAATACCGGCATCACCAGGGTAACCCGCGGCCGCCCGGTGAGCGGGCCGATGGCGATATCGCCGACCCGGGGCTTGTCCAGGTCGCGCACGAGCGGCGCGGCGCTCCGCCATTTGGCGTCAGACAGCGGCGGCAGCGCGGTGCCATAGGGCTTGCGCGTGTTGAACAGCATCTGCCTGTCCTGATCGGCAAAGGCAACGTGGGCGCCGAAGCTTTCCCTGAACCCCTGCGCCTCGGCGTAGAGATCCGGCCAGCGCCGCGGGTCGTCGACCAGAGGCGAGACGGCGAGCACATTGAGCGCGTTGAGGCGTGACTCCAGATAGCTGTCGATGGAGACCGCAAAGTTGCGTGCGAGGTTGGCCGCCTCGCGCTGATGCCTGGCTTCGATCTCCTTCAGGTGGGTCCACGCCAGCCAGCCGGACAGCAGCAGCAGCGGCGCCATGCACAGCCAGATCAAGCGCTTCAGGAAGGCGGAGAGGGGGCGGGTCATTGCACCCTCCTCGGTGACAGCTCGGTGAAGGCGAGATCGTAGGGCGGCGGCTGCCCGCGCACCTGCGTCAGCGCGTTGACCTGCCGCTTGAGCTCGATCATCCGCAGCTCACGACCGATCGCGGCGAGGTTGAAGCGCTCAAGCTCCTCGTTGCGCTGCTTGAGCTCGTGCTCGGCCAGCTTGCGCTTGGAGATGTCCTCGCTGAACAGGACGATCCCGCCCACCGTGCCGTCGGCCTCCCGCCAGGGCCGCAGCTCCCAGCGCAGCCATTGCACGGAGCCATCGAGCCGCTCGAAGGCGTCTTCGTCCGCCGACAGGGTTTCTCCGGCCAGGCCCCGTCGATGCATCTCCCTCCAGTACGCCGGGATCTCGGGGAAGACGTCATAGTGGCTGCGGCCGATGACGTCCTGGTCGCCCAGGAAGTAATCGTCTCGCCAGCGGCGGCTGACCTCCAGATAACGCATCTCGCGATCGAACATGGCGAGGGCGGCCGGGGCGTGGTCGACCAGCAGGCGCAGGCGTTCGCGGTTATCGTGCAGCGCCACTTCGGCAGCCTTGCGCTCGGTGATGTCGCGGGAGATGCCGAAGGTACCGAAGACCTTGCCCTGGGCATCCTGCAGCGGCCCCTTGGTGGCGAGGAAGACCCTTGGGCCTTCGAGGGTAAGCAACGTCTCCTCGTTGGTTTCGGGCTGCCGGGTTTCGCGCACCCGCTGATCGAAGGCCATGATCAGGGCCGCCTGCTCGGGCGGGAAGATCGTCCGGTCGTCGTGCCCCAGCACGTCCTCAGGCGGCTTGCCGATGAAGCGGGACGCCGCCGTGTTGATCAGCAGGTAACGCCCCTCCTCGTCCTTGGCAAAGATCGCATCGGTGGAGCTGTTGGCGATGGCCACCAGCATGGGGGGCGGCTGCTTGCGCTCGCGCTGGAGTTCGAGCTGGTGCAGGTGCGCCGCCGTCAATTGGTCGACGAGCCGCCGGACCAGAAAGTAGAGCAGCACGGAGGTCATCGCGACAAAGAACCAGCCCTTCGCCATGCTCACCCAGACGAGCATCTCCGCGTCGCCGACCATCACCGCCATCGCCCGGTCGGACAGCAGAATCCAGACACTGGCCAGGAAGGCGTAAGTCAACACCACAGCAAAAACGCTCGTCGAGAGGCCAAGCTTACCTTCACGTACATCCATCGACAGATTCCTTGCTTCGGTTTGAACCACTGCGACCACGGCACCTGGCGGCATCACACTCTCAAGGCCGGGTGTCCGGGGGATTGCACGTCTCACGCAATAATAGCAAGGTGTTTCATTTGTCAAATTAGGCAAACCCCCACCAAAGCGCCAGTCATGCTTACGAGCGCGGCCTGCTCTGCGTTCGTTCGCGGACGCGCTCCGTGTGGCAGGTCACTGCCGTCAGGCCGCGCTGGGCAAGGCGTCTGCGCCGCTGCCCCGGCCCCGTCCGTCGAAGACTAGCCAGCGGCGGCGCGGTTTGACCCTGCGCCGACTGTTCGTGGAGAATCCCGACAGCCGGGGCACGCGGGCGCAATCCGGGCCGCCGCCCGGGCAAACGGGTCAGCGGGCGACAGGCTCACCGCCCCCGGCGGCTGGATCAGGCTAATTCCACAGGGAGAACGAGATGGGTTTTGCGTACGTGATCGGGCAGGTCAGCGTCAAGGACGCCGAGAAATGGGCGGAGTATCAGCAGCGGGTTCCGGAGACCTTCGGCCCCTGGGGCTGCGAGCTGGTGCTGCGGGGCAAGCAGTTTCAAGCCCTCGCCGGGAACTGCCCTCACCCGGCGGTGGTTGTGTTGCGTTTTCCGAGCCCCGAGGCGGTCAAGAGCTGGTTCGACTCGCCTGCCTACCAGGCGCTGATCCCGCTGCGGGACGCCGCCGCAGACGTGGTGCTGACGGCCTACGAAGGCTGACCGCCCTGCAGGCCGCCCGCCACGCGGCGGGTCGCCTGCAGGCTCCGACGACAAACGCCCGCCGCGCTGGCCGGGCGCGGCGCGCACCTTGTCTTCGGCTGCATCCCACCACCCGATACACCCGCCTCTCAACGGGCTGCCAGGGCCGGTGCCCTGCGGCGCGGTATCGGCTGGCTGACGAGGCGCAGGCCAGCGTGGAGCACTTGCGGGCCGCCGCGCAAGCCTCGCGACGCGTGGCGCCGCCATTCATTCGCGGGACGCCGCCCCCGAGGGGCATGCCCCTGATCCTGGGTGAAGCCCCTCGAAGACCGGGCGGTGTCACCCGATCAATCCCTCATGCCTCTCGATGACCGCATCACGTCTCGCTGCCACTGCGCGACATCCAGTCAACACAGCGTGATGTCTCGCGGCCGTTGCGGCTTGTCACTCCGCCACGGAGGGATGACCCTTTGACACGGAGAGACATCTTTCCGTCACTGAGTGACGACTTTCCGTCACAGCGCCACAAATCTCGATCGCTGCGCCACACCTCTCGGCCATCGCGTGAAGCCTCCAAGATTTTTCTACACATCTCGCAGAGCCTGCGTCACGCCCCTCGATGATTGCGCCACATCACCCGGCCATTATGTGGAGCGGAAAAAGATCCGCTAATCTTGACGCAAGGATCGCGCGGAGCCCCTCGGCCATTGGGCCACGCATCGAAAAAATCGCAACCCGCAGCTCAATGACTGCGCGGGCTGCGTCACAGCAGCCCCCTCCGCTCATCCGCTAACCAAGCCCTCCCCCGCCGCCTACTTGTAAGCCAGATAGCTGATCGGGCAGCGGCGGACCAGCAGGAGGCGGGTGCCGTGGGTGGGGGACGGGGCGCTGATCGTGTCGGGCGCGGCGGCCTGCCACGCGAGGCTGTTGCTGAGGTCGAGGATCTCCCACCCCACCCAGTGGCCGACGCCCACGCAGTCGTTCTTGTTGCCGGCCGCCAGGCCCCTGCCCACGCACAGCATGGCGTGCACGATCTGGGCGCCCTCGAAGAAGTCGATCACGTTGCCGGGCTCGAGCCGGTACATGGCGTTCGGCCCCGCCACCGCAAAGTCGGTGAGGGCGACGAGGTCTTGGTCGCCGCGCAGGCGGTCAAATTTCTTCTGGTCGATGATGCCGGCCTTGAGCGCGCAATACATCACCGCGTCCCAGCACATCATGCCGCTGAGGTTGGCGTACTCGGACGACGTGACGCTGCTCATCTTGCGGGCAAAATTCGCCGCATGGCCATCTTCGGGATTCATGTTTACCCCTCGTTGCAGGAATCGGATGACGGCAGCGGCAAATACGACCCGGGCAAGCCCCGCCGCCTGGGGCGCATGGGAAAACTTCACCCCCTCTGCTTCAATCTAGTTCAATTTTCGAGGGAGAACCGGCTTCGATAGTGATCTCGTCTGCCACGCGGAGGGCTGTTTGAGGCGGGAATTCGAGGCGCGTGCCTGCTGGCCTTGAAGATGTGTACGGCTTCCGCCGCACCCGTCGGGCAAAACCGGGGTAGATCCGTGATCAGCCTCCGCGGGCGACTGAAGTCGCCCCAGAGGGTCGGCGGCGTGGCGCCGCTACCGCGCCCCCACCCGATACACCCGCGCCTCATAGGGCCGCAGCTGCAGGCTGTCCCGCGGGGCGTGGGGGGCCACCGGCAGGTTGGCGAGGAGCAGCCCTTCGTGGGCCAGCATCAGCCCGGCGTGGCAGTAGCGGGCGGGGCGTTTGCCGAGGTTGACGATCACCACCAGCCGCCCGGCCCCCTCGCCGCGGCAGTAGGCGTAGATCTGCCTGTGGCTGGCCATCAGCGGGTGGTAGGCGCCTTCGACAAGCACCCGCTCGGCCTTGCGAAGGCCGATCAGGCGGCGGTAGTAATTGAGCACCGAATCCGGGTCGGCCTCCTGGGCGGCCACGTTGATGCGGGCGTGGTTGGGGTTGGGTTTGAGCCACGGGGTGCCGGTGGTGAAGCCGGCGCCGGGGGCGGCGCTCCACTGCATCGGGGTGCGGGCGTTGTCGCGGGCGGTGATGGCGAGGTCGGCGAGGACGTCGGCGGGGCGCTCGCCGGCGGCGACGCGCTCCTGCCAGCGGTTACGGGCCAGCACGTCGTCGAAGTCGGCGATGCCGTCGAAGACGGTGTTGGTCATCCCGATCTCCTGCCCCTGGTAGATGAAGGGCGTGCCCTGCAGCAAAAAATACACCGTGGCCAGCGCGGTGGCGCTGTCGCGCCAGTGCTGCTCCACGTCGCCCCACAGCGACACCACCCGCGGGATGTCGTGGTTCTCGATGAACAGCGCGTTCCAGCCCTGCCCGCCAAGCGCCTTCTGCCAGGCCCCGAAGACCCGCTTGAGGCCCGCCACGTCGAGCCCGGCGCGGGGGTTGCGGGACCACAGGGCGAGGTGCTCGAACTGGAAGATCATGTCGAGCCGGCGGCGGCGCTCACCCACCCACTCGACGGCCTCGGCGGGGCCGACGCCGTTGGCCTCGCCCACCGTCATCACGTCGTAGTGGCGGAAGGTGTGCTCGCACAGCGCGTCCAGGTGATCGAGCACGCCGTCCACGTTCATGTGCAGCGGAAAGCACGGCACCTGGGCCCGGCCCTTGGGGTTGGGCATGTCGGGCAGGCCGGGGGCCTTGCGGATGTGGCTCACCGCGTCGAGGCGGAAGCCGTCGATGCCCTTGTCGAGCCACCAGCGCACCATGCCGTAGAGCGCCTCGCGCATCGGCGCGCATTCCCAGTTGAGGTCGGGCTGGCGGCGCGAAAAGAGGTGCAGAAAATACTGGCCGCTGGCCTCGTCCAGCTCCCAGGCCGGGCCGCCGAAGATGCTCTCCCAGTTGTTGGGCGGGCCGCCGGCCTTGCCATCGGTTTTGCCATCTCTCCAGATGTACCAGTCGCGCTTGGGGCTTTCGGGGCTCGTGCGGGACTCGACGAACCAGGCGTGCTCGTCGCTGGTGTGGTTGAGCACCAGGTCGAGGATCAGGCGCATGCCGCGGCGGTGCACCTCGGAGAGCAGGCGGTCGAAGTCGGCCATGGTGCCGAACTCGGCCATGATGGCCTGGTAGTCGCTCACGTCGTAGCCGTTGTCGTCGTTGGGCGAACGGTAGATCGGGCAGATCCAGATCACATCAACGCCCAGCCACTGCAGGTAATCCAGCCGCGCCAGGATGCCCGGCAGGTCGCCGATGCCGTCGCCGTTGGAATCCATGAAACTGCGCGGATAGATCTGGTAGGCCACGGCGTCCTTCCACCAGGCGTGGCGGAAGCGCTGGACAGAATCCGGTGAGGTGCTCATGATCACTGTTGTTCCCGTTGTCTTTTGACAACACCATACACCAAGCCACGCAGCGGGCCGACCGCAGGCATCACAGGCCGGCAGCACGTGGCGCCCGATCATGCAGAACGTCGCGTCTCAAAACTTCCCCCGCCTGGTGGGCGACATCGGCGGGACCAACATCCGCCTCGCGGTGATTACCGCAGCGGGTGAGGCGCCGGCGCAGATCCGCAGCTTCGCCTGTTCAAGCTTTCCCGGGCTCGACGCGGCCATCCTCCATTACCTCGCCACCGAGCACCTCGCGCTGCCGCCCGTGGCGGCCTTCGGCATCGCCACCCCGCTCGCGGGCGACGCCGTGCGCATGACCAACCACGCCTGGGCCTTCTCCATCGAGGCGCTGCGGCTGGCGCTGGGGTTCGAGCGGCTCGTCTTCATCAACGATTTCACCGCCCTGGCGCTGGCCCTGCCCCATCTGCAGCGCGCCGACATCCAGCAGATCGGCGGCGGCACGCCCCAGCCGAATGCGCCCCTGGCGCTGCTGGGGGCCGGCACCGGCCTCGGCGTATCGGGGCTGATCCCCTGCGGGGCTGGCTGGCAGCCGCTGGCCGGCGAGGGCGGGCACGTCAGCCTCGCCGCCGGCAACGCCCGCGAGGCGGCGATCATCGCGGTGCTGGCCGCCCGCTTTGGCCACGTGTCGGCCGAGCGTGCCCTGTCGGGCCCCGGCATCGCCGCCCTCCACGACGCCATCCGCCAGCTCGAAGGCGCGCCGCCCTGCCAGCTCGACAGCCGCGAGATCAGCGCCCGGGCGCTGGCCGGCAGCTGCCCTTATTGCAGCGAGGCGCTGGACGTGTTCTGCGCCCTGCTCGGCAGCGTCGCCGCCGACCTGGCCCTCACGCTGGGCGCCCGCGGCGGTGTGTATGTGGGCGGCGGCATCGTGCCGGCCCTGGGCGGCTTCTTCGAGCGCTCGGGCTTCCGGGCGCGCTTCGAGGCCAAGGGCCGTTTTTCGGCCTATCTCGCGGGCGTTCCCACTTATGTCATCCGGGCCCCCTATGCTGCGCTGTCCGGCGCTAGCGAGGCCCTTGATCGCGCCACCCCAGCACCACCCATGCCACCCGAGGCCACCAAGTGACCCACGCAAAGAAGCGCCGCAGCCCCCGCAACAAGACCAGCGCCCCGCAGGCCGCGGCAAGCCAGGTCGACACCGGCCGCATCTCGCCCGAAGAGCTCGCTGCGCTGATGCACGCCACCCACGGCAACCCCTTCGCGGTGCTCGGCCCCCACCCGGCCGGCGCACACACGGTGCTGCGGGCGCTGCTGCCCGGCGCGCTGGCGGTGAGCGTGGTGGACGCCGCCGGTCAGCCCATCGCCAAGCTCGCCCGCCAGGACGACAGCGCCTTGTTCACCGGCGCCCTGCCCGCCGGCTTCGGCCCCGAGGCCTACCGCCTCGTGGTCGATTGGGCCGGCGAAGACGGCGCCCCCACCCACCGCTCCGAGCTCATCGACCCCTACGCCTTCCCCCCGCTCATCCACGACCTCGACGTGTGGCTGCTGGCCGAGGGCCGCCATCACCGGCCCTACGAATGGCTGGGCGCCCACCCCATCGTCGTCGCCGGCGTCGCCGGCACGCGCTTTGCCGTGTGGGCCCCGGCGGCGCGGCGGGTGTCGGTGGTGGGCAGCTTCAACAACTGGGACGGGCGCCGCCACATGATGCGGCTGCGGGTGGAATGCGGCACCTGGGAGATCTTCATCCCCCACGTGGGCGAAGGCGACCTCTACAAGTTCGAGGTGCTCGGCGCCGACGGCCAGTTGCGCATCAAGGCCGACCCCTTCGCCTTCCGCGCCGAGATGCGCCCGCGCACCGCGTCGGTGGTGCAGCGCCTGCTGCCGGGCGTCGCCATCGACGACACCCGCCGCCGCGCCAACGCCCTCGACGCACCGATCAGCATCTATGAGGTGCACCTGGGCTCCTGGCAGCGCAACGCGCAGGGCGAGTGGCTCAGCTTTGCCGAGCTCGCCGGGCGGCTGATCCCCTATGTGGTCGACATGGGCTTCACCCACATCGAGCTGATGCCGGTGCACGAGCACCCCTTCGACGGCTCCTGGGGCTACCAGCCCACCGGCCTCTATGCGCCCACCTCGCGCTTCGGCCGCCCCGAGGATTTCCGCGCCTTCGTCGAGGCCGCCCGCGCCGCCGGCATCGGCGTGATCCTGGACTGGGTGCCGGCCCACTTCCCCACCGACGCCCACGGCCTCGCCGAGTTCGACGGCACCCACCTGTACGAGCACGCCGACCCCCGCGAGGGCTTTCACCAAGACTGGAACACCCTCATCTACAACTACGGCCGCAACGAGGTGCGCAGCTACCTGGCCAGCAACGCGCTGTACTGGATCGAGCGCTTCGCCATCGACGGGCTGCGGGTGGACGCCGTCGCCTCGATGCTCTACCGCGACTACAGCCGCAAGGCGGGCGAGTGGGTGCCCAACCGCCACGGCGGCCGCGAGAACCTCGAGGCCATCGAGTTCCTGCGCCGCACCAACCACCTGGTCGGCACCCAGCGCCCCGAGGCGGTGATGCTGGCCGAGGAATCCACCGCCTTCCCCGCCGTCACTCGCCCGCCCAGCGACGACCTGCAGGGCGGCGGCCTGGGCTTCCACTACAAGTGGAACATGGGCTGGATGAACGACGTGCTGGCCTACATGGCCCGCGACCCGATCCACCGCCAGCACCACCACGACCAGATCCGTTTCTCGCTGATGTACGCCTTCAGCGAAAACTTCGTGCTGCCCTTCTCCCACGACGAGGTGGTGCACGGCAAGGGCTCGCTGCTCGGCAAGATGCCCGGCGACGACTGGCAGAAGTTCGCCAACCTGCGCCTGATGTACGGCTTCATGTGGGGCCACCCGGGCAAGAAGCTGCTGTTCATGGGCTGCGAGTTCGCGCCGTGGGAAGAATGGAACGCCGACCGCGCCCTGCCCTGGCAGCTCCTCGAGCACGCCCCCCACGCGGGCGTGCAGCGCCTGGTGCGTGACCTCAACCGGGTGCTCCAGGCCTGCCCGGCCCTCCACGAGCTCGACGCCTCGCCGGACGGCTTCGGCTGGATCGACCACGCCGACGCGGCCCATTCGATCCTCGTCTTCGAGCGCCGCGCCCGCAGCGGCGAGCGGGTGCTGGTGCTGTGCAACTTCACCCCGGTGGTGCGCCACGGCTGGCGCATCGGCGTGCCCCAGGCCGGCACCTGGGCCGAGCTCATCAACACCGACGCCGACGTGTATGGCGGCTCCAACGTCGTCAACGGCCCGCTGGCCAGCGAGCCCGTGCCCTGGCAGGGCCAGGCCCAGTCGGTGCAGCTCACCCTGCCGCCCCTCGCCACCCTGATGCTGGTGCGCCGTGGCTGACCTCATCCACCTCTCGCTCCAATCCGGCCGGCCCTGGCCCCTGGGCGCGAGCTGCACCGGCACGGGCGTCAACTTTGCCGTGTGGGCGCCCGACGCCACCGCAGTCGAGCTGTGCCTGTTCAACGACAGCGGCAGCCTCGAAGAAGCGCGCCTGCCGCTCCCCGCCTGCAGCGAGGGCGTCTGGCACGGCTTTCTGCCCGGCGGCCGGCCCGGCATCGTGTATGGCCTGCGTGCCCACGGCCCGTGGGCGCCCCAGCAGGGCCACCGCTTCAACCCCGCCAAGCTGCTGCTGGACCCGTGGGCCCACGAGGTGGTGGGCCGCTACGGCCGCCAGGCTCCCGGCCCGGTCGACGACCCGCAGCAAGCCGCCCAACTCGCAGCAGAGCTCGCACTGCACGTCGGCAGCAGCCCCGACGACCCCAACCGGCCCGACCCCCGCGACAACGCCGCCACCGCCCTCAAGGCCCGCGTGCCGGCCCCCGAGCACCGCCGCCCACGCCCGCGCCGGCCGCGGGTACCGCCGGAGCTCACGGTGCTCTACGAAGCCCACGTGCGCGGCCTCACGATGGCCCACCCGGATGTCCCGCCCGAGCTGCGCGGCAGCTACGCCGCCCTGGCCCACCCGGCGATGATCGCCCACTACAAGGCGCTGGGCGTCACCACCCTGTCGCTGCTGCCGCTGCATTTCCGGGCCGACGAGGCTGCCCTGCAGCAGCGCGGTCTCGCCAACCACTGGGGCTACTCGCCCATCGCCTGGCTCGCCCCCGAGCCCCGCTACGCCAGCGGCCGGCCCGGCACCACGCCGGGCGACGAGCTGATGGACGCCATCGACGCCCTCCACGCGGAGGGCCTCGAGGTCATCATCGACGTGGTCTTCAACCACAGCGCCGAGGTGGACCGGCTGGGCCCGACGCTGTCCCTGCGCGGCCTCGCCAACGCGCACTACTACCACCTGGGCCCCCACGGCGCCTATCTCAACTGGACCGGCTGCGGCAACGCAGTCAAGCTGGCCGAGCCACGGGTCGTCGAGCTGGTGCTGGGCGCCCTGCGCCACTGGGCCGGGCGCTACCGGGTGGATGGTTTTCGCTTCGACCTCGCCACCACCCTGGCCCGCGACCGCCACGGCCACTTCGACCCCAACGCCGGGCTGTTCGCCGCGCTGCAGGCCGACCCGCTGCTGTCGCGCCTCAAGTGGATCGCCGAGCCCTGGGACATCGGCGCCGGCGGCTACCAGCTGGGCGCCTTCCCGCCCGGCTGGCGCGAATGGAACGACCAATACCGCGACACCCTGCGCAGCTGGTGGCTGCAGCGGCAAGGCGACGGGGGCAGCTTCGCCCACCGCTTTGCGGCGTCGAGCGGGCAGTTTCACCACCACGGGCGGGCGCCCACCGCCAGCGTCAACTTCATCTGCGCCCACGACGGCTTCACGCTGCGCGACCTGGTGAGCTTCGAGCACAAGCACAACCTCGCCAACGGCGAACACAACCGCGACGGCCACCACCACAACGCCTCAATCAACTGCGGCGTCGAGGGGGACACCACCGACCCGGCCGTGCTCGCCCTGCGCCACCGCCTGCAGCGCGCCCTGCTCGCCACCCTGCTGCTGTCCCAGGGCACGCCGATGCTGCTGGCCGGCGACGAGATCGGCCACAGCCAGCAGGGCAACAACAACGCCTACTGCCAGGACAACGCCACCACCCGCCTCGCCTGGCCCGCCGCCGATGCCGCGCTTCTGGCCTGCACCCGGCGCCTGCTGGCCCTGCGCCGGCGGCACCCGGCGCTGCGCCAGGCCTGCTGGCTGAGCGGCCCGTCCGACACCGGCGCGGCAGCCACCGTGCGCTGGCTGGAACCCGACGGCAGCCCGCTGTGCGGCGAAGCCTGGCAGGCCGACCACGGCGCCCTGGCGATCTGGCTCCACGCCGCGCCCCACGACCCGGCCTGCGCCGCCCCAGGGGCGGCCCTCACGCCGGTGCTCATCCTCATCAACCGCGACCCGGCCCCCTGCCACTTCACGCTGCCCGCCGGCGCCTGGCACCTGCAGTTCGACAGCGACCAGCCCGACGGCCACCCCGCCAGCACCGACACCCTGGCGCCAGCGCACGTCGACTGCCCGGGGCGAACGTTGCGCGTGCTGGTGGATGACCCCACTTGCGGCGGGGTTTCGTGAGGCACATTACGGGCATGGACGCGCAAACTGCGGAAAATCACATCCACATGATCCGGCGCTCCGCCCCGCAACCGGCACGCTGCCCCCGGGCCCGCGAGCGGACAGCATAGAGTTCAAATCAAGCAAGCAGAAAAGAGCACATCATGGATACCGGCAAGACGATAGACCGACGCGATGCCCGCCGAACCCTGGCGCTGGTGCTGGCAGGTGGCAGGGGCTCGCGGCTGCGCGACCTGACCAACGTGCGCGCCAAGCCCGCGGTGCACTTTGGCGGCAAGTTCCGCATCATCGATTTTGCGCTGTCGAACTGCATCAACTCGGGCATGCGCAGCATCGGGGTGATCACCCAGTACAAGTCCCACTCGCTGCTGCGCCACCTGCAGCGGGGCTGGAGCTTCCTGCGCAAGGAACTCAACGAGTTCGTCGAGCTGCTGCCCGCCCAGCAGCGCGTCGACGAAGAGCACTGGTACCAGGGCACCGCCGACGCCGTGTACCAGAACCTCGACATCATCCGCGACGAATCCCGCCCGCCCGACTACATCCTGATCCTGGCCGGCGACCATGTGTACAAGATGGACTACTGGGTGATGCTGCGCGACCACGTGCAGAGCGGCCGCAAGGTCACCGTGGGCTGCATCGAGGTGCCCCGCCGCGACGCCCACGCCTTTGGCGTGATGGCCATCGACGACGCCCGCCACATCACCCAGTTCGTCGAGAAACCCGCCGACCCGCCCGCCATGCCCGGCAACCCCGAGATGTCGCTGGCGAGCATGGGCATCTACATCTTCAACGCGCCCTACCTTTACCAGCTGCTCGAGGAGGACGCCCGCAACGCTGATTCCAGCCACGACTTCGGCAAGGACCTGATCCCCCGCGCGGTGGCCGAAGGCCAGGCCCAGGCCCACCCCTTCAGCCTGTCGGCGATCACCACGCCGCCCTTCTCGGGCCCCTACTGGCGCGACGTGGGCACCATCGACGCCTACTGGGCCGCCAACCTCGACCTGGCCTCCACCACCCCGGCCCTCAACATGTACGACAAGGACTGGCCGATCTGGACCTACCAGGAACAGCTGGCCCCCGCCAAGTTCGTGCATGACGAGGAGGGCCGCCGCGGCATGGCGGTGGATTCGCTGGTGTCGGGCGGCTGCATCGTGTCGGGCTCCGTGATCCGCAACTCGGTGCTCTTCTCGAGCATCCTGGTACGCTCCTACTGCGAGATCAGCGAAGCGGTGGTGCTGCCCGACGTGCAGATCAACCGCCACTGCCGGCTGCGCAAGGTGGTCATCGACCGGGGCTGCAAGCTGCCCGAAGGCCTGGTGATCGGCGAAGACCCCGAGCTCGACGCGCGCCGCTTCCACCGCACCGAAGGCGGCGTGGTGCTGGTCACCCAGCAGATGCTCGACGCCCTCCAAGGATGACCGCCATGCACGTACTCCAGGTTTGTGCCGAGATCTTCCCGCTCCTCAAGACCGGCGGCCTCGCCGACGTGGCCGGCGCGCTGCCGGCGGCCCTCGCCGCCGAGGGCGCCCAAGTGCGCGTGCTGCTGCCGGGCTTCCCGGCGATCCTCGCTGGCCTCGAGGGCGGCGTCGAAATCAGCCACCTGGCGCCGCCCGGGGCGATGGCCGCCGCCGATGCCCGTCTGTTTTTCGGCCGGCTGCCCGCCTGCGGCGTCGACGCCTACGTGATCAACGCCCCGGCCTTCTATACCCGCAACGGCGGCCCCTACGCCGACGCCCACCAGCAGCCCTACGCCGACAACCACCTGCGCTTCGCGCTGCTCGGCTGGACCGCCGCCCAGCTGGCCGGCGGGCTCGACGCCAGCTGGGTGCCCGACGTGGTGCATGGCCACGACTGGCACGCCGGGCTAGCCCCCGCCTACCTGCGCGCCGAGGCCGAGCGGCGCGGGCAGGCCCTCGCGCCCAGCCTGTTCACCGTGCATAACCTGGCCTACCAGGGCATCTTCGATGCTGCCCACTTTGCCGAGCTGAGCCTGCCGGCCCATTACTTCGCGATGCACGGCGTCGAGTTCCACGGCCGCCTCAACTTCATGAAGGCCGGGCTGTACTACGCCGACCGGATCAGCACCGTGAGCCCCAGCTACGCCCGCGAGATCCAGCACCACGACCAGGGCTGCGGCCTCGACGGCCTGCTGCGCAGCCGGGCCCATGAACTCGAGGGCATCCTCAACGGTGTCGACGCCGCTGTCTGGAACCCGGCCGTCGACCCGCTGCTGCCGGCCCCGTTCAGCGCCGACGACCCGGCCGGAAAGGCCAGCTGCAAATCGGCGCTGCAGCGGGAACTCGGCCTCAAGCGCGCGGCCAGCGCGCCGCTGTTCTGCGTGGTCAGCCGGCTCACCGAGCAGAAGGGCCTGCACCTGGTCCTCGAAGCCCTGCCCCGGCTCGTCGAGCAGGGCGCCCAGTTTGCGCTGCTGGGCAGCGGCGACGCGGCCCTGGAGGCCGCCTTCCGCGCCGCCGCCGAGGCCGACCCCGCGGCGGTGGCGGTGCGCATCGGCTACGACGAGCCCTTCGCCCACCGGCTCATCGCCGCCAGCGACGTGATAATGGTGCCGTCCCACTACGAACCCTGCGGGCTCACCCAGCTGTACGGCCTCGCCTACGGCGCGCTGCCGCTGGTGCGCCGGGTCGGCGGGCTGGCCGACACGGTGGCCGACGCACGGCTCGAAACCCTGGACAACGACGCCACCGGCTTCGTCTTCGAACCCTTCGCCGCCGAGGCCCTCGAGGCCACCATCCGCCGCGCCCTGGCCCTCTACCGCCGCCGCGCCGACTGGAAGCTGGTGCGCCAGCGCGGCATGCGCCAGCACTTCGGCTGGGACGCCGCCGCGTCGCGCTACATGGCGCTTTACGGCATACTCGCGCCCCACTCCGCCCCGTAAACCCACACCACCGCCGCGCCGGATTCGCCATGGACCTGAAGCAGTTCTCCCGCCAGTACGACCACCTGCTGCACGACGTTTCGGCGCTGAAGCGTGCCATCTGCAACAAGCTCGTTTACCAGATCGCCAAGAACCCCGAGTCGGCCCGCAGCGAAGACTGGCTCCACGCGGTGTCCTACGCGGTGCGCGACCACCTGGTCGGGCGCTGGATGGAGACCATCGGCAGCGACTACGAGCAGGACGTGAAGCGGGTGTTCTACCTGTCGATGGAGTTCCTCATCGGCCGCACCTTCAGCAACGCCATGCTGGCCCTCGACCTGATGCCCACGGTGCGCCAGGCCCTGCACGAACTCGACGTGGACCTCGACGAGCTGCTCAACCTCGAGCCCGACGCGGCCCTCGGCAACGGTGGCCTGGGCCGGCTGGCGGCGTGCTTTCTCGACTCGATGGCGACCCAGGGCGTCGCGGGCTTCGGCTATGGCATCCGCTACGACTACGGGATGTTTCGCCAGCGCATCGTCGACGGCCAGCAGGTCGAGGTGCCCGACTACTGGATGACCCACGGCAACCCCTGGGAATTCCAGCGCCCCGAGATCCGCGTGCTGGTGCGCTACGGAGGCCGCCTTGAAGAGGACGGCAAGACGGTGCGCTGGGTGGACACCGAAGACGTGCTGGCGATGGCCTACGACCAGATCATCCCCGGCTACGGCACCAAGGTCACCAACACCCTGCGCCTGTGGTCGGCCAAGGCCACCGAAGAGATCGACCTGTCGGCCTTCAACCGCGGCAACTACTTCGGCGCGGTGGAGACCAAGAACCACTCCGAGAACGTCTCGCGGGTGCTCTACCCCGACGACTCCACGCTGCTCGGCCGGGAGCTGCGGCTGCGCCAGGAATACTTCTTCGTGTCGGCCAGCCTGCAGGACATCGTGCGCCGCTACCAGGTGAACCACCAGGATTTCGACGCCCTGCCCGACAAGGTCAGCATCCACCTCAACGACACCCACCCGGTGCTGGCGATCCCCGAGCTCATGCGGCTGCTGGTGGATGAGCACAAGCTCGACTGGAAATACGCCTGGAGCCTGTGCCGCCGGGTGTTCTCGTACACCAACCACACGCTGATGCAGGAAGCCCTCGAGACCTGGCCGGTGTCGATGCTCGGCCGGGTGTTGCCGCGCCACCTGCGCATCATCTTCGACATCAACGCCGACTTCCTCGAGAGCATCGCCGCCAGGCACGGCCACGACACCGACCTGATGCGCCGGGTCTCGCTGGTGGACGAAGGCGGCGAGCGCTACGTGCGCATGGCCTATCTGGCCGTAGTGGCGTCGCATTCGGTCAATGGCGTGTCGGCGCTGCACTCGGAGCTGATGAAGACCTCCATCTTCCGCGACTTCGCCCGCCTGTGGCCCGAGCGCTTCAACAACAAGACCAACGGCGTCACCCCGCGCCGCTGGCTGGCCCAGGCCAACCCGGGCCTCGCCGCGCTGATCGACGAGCGCCTCGGCCCCGACTGGCGGCGCCAGCTCGAACTGCTGCACGGCCTGCGCGACTACGAGCACGACAGCTGCTTCATGGCCAGCTTCCGCGCCATCAAGCGCGCCAACAAGGAGCGCCTGGCGGCCTACGTGCAGAAGCAGCTGTGCATCACGCTCAACCCCGACGCCATGTTCGACGTGCACGTGAAGCGCATGCACGAATACAAGCGCCAGCTGCTCAATGTGCTGCACGTGGTCACCCGCTACCAAGCCATCCTGGCCAACCCGGGCGCCGACTGGGTGCCGCGGGTGGTGATTTTCGCCGGCAAGTCGGCCTCGGCCTACTACTTCGCCAAGCTGGTGATCCGCCTCATCAACGACGTGGCCGCCACGGTCAACAATGACCCGCGCATCGGCGACCGCCTGAAGGTGGTGTTCATCCCCAACTACCGGGTGAGCCTGGCCGAGCTGATCATCCCGGCGGCCGACCTCTCCGAGCAGATCTCCACCGCCGGCACCGAGGCCTCGGGCACCGGCAACATGAAGCTCGCCCTCAACGGGGCCCTCACCATCGGCACCCTCGACGGCGCCAACGTGGAGATCCGCGAACAGGTGGGCGCCGACAATATCTTCATTTTCGGCAACACCATCGAGCAGGTCGCCGCGATCCGCGCCGGCGCCTACCGCCCCCGCGAGATCTACGAAGCCGACCCCCGGCTCAAGAGCACCCTCGACGCCATCCGCGACGGCCTCTTCAGCCCCCAGCAACCCGACCGCTACCGCAACATCTACGACGCCCTGGTGAACCACGGCGACCACTACCTGCTACTGGCCGACTACGCCAGCTACGTGGCCACCCAGCACGAGGTCGACGCGGTCTTCCGCCAGCCCGACGAATGGAGCCGGCGTGCGCTGCTCAACGTGGCCGGCATGGGCGTGTTCTCGTCGGACCGCACGATCCTGGAGTACGCCCGCACGATCTGGAACACCCCGCCGGCCCAGCCGGCCTGAACGCCGCCGGGCCCCGGATGGCGCCGCGCCGCCCCTGTAGAATGCCGCACAAATTCGATGTCTGTTGGAAATGAAAGCGAACGTCATGCCGATCACCCACAGCGCCGCCTGGCAGGAACTCACCGCCCGGCGTGAGGAACTCTCCACCCGTCACCTGCGCGAGCTCTTCGCCGAAGACCCCGACCGCTTCGCCCGGCTGTCCCTGAGCGTCGACGGCCTGCTGGCCGACTTCTCCAAGCAGCGCATCGACGGCCGCACCCTAGAGCTGCTCATCGAGCTGGCCCGCTCGGCCGACATCGTGCGCTGGCGCGAGCGCATGTTCGCGGGCGAGCCGATCAACACCAGCGAGAACCGGGCCGTCATGCACCCGGCGCTGCGTCACCTCAAGCTCACCCCCTTCCCGACCGCCGACCACGACGTGATGCCCGAAGTCCGCGAGGTGCGGGCCCAGATGCGGGCCTTCTCCGAGCGGGTGCGCGGCGGGCTGTGGCGCGGCTTCTCGGGCGAGGCGATCCGCGACGTGGTGAACATCGGTATCGGCGGCTCGGATCTCGGCCCCAAGATGGTCGTCCGCGCCCTGTCCTCCTACCAGCGCGCAGGGCTGCGTATGCACTTCGTGTCCAACCTCGACAGCGCCCACCTGGCGCCGCTGCTCGACAGCCTCGACCCGCGCTCCACGCTGTTCATCGTCGCCAGCAAGACCTTCACCACCCAGGAGACCATGCTCAACGCCTTCACCGCGCGCCAGTGGCTGTGCGCGGCGGCCGGCGAGCAGGCGGCGCGGGCGCTGCCGCTGCACTTCGTGGCGGTGAGCTCGGCGGTCGACAAGGTGCGCGAGTTCGGCCTGCCGCCCGAGAACATCTTCCGCATGTGGGACTGGGTCGGCGGGCGTTACTCGCTGTGGTCGGCGGTCGGCCTGCCGATCGCCCTGGCCATCGGCATGACCGGCTTCGAGCGCCTGCTGGCCGGCGCCCAGGCCATGGACAACCACTTCTGCCACGCCCCCCTCGAGCGCAACCTGCCGGTGCTGATGGCCATGATAGGCATCTGGAACACCAACTTCCTGGGGGCCGAGACCTGCGCCGTGCTGCCCTACAACGAGGCACTGCGCTTTTTGCCGTCCTTCCTGCAGCAGCTCGAGATGGAGTCCAACGGCAAGACCGTCGGCCGCGACGGCCTGCCCCTCAGCTGCCACGCCAACCCCATCGTGTGGGGCGAGATCGGCTCCAACGGCCAGCACGCCTTCTTCCAGCTGCTCCACCAGGGCGGCTGGCTGGTGCCCAGCGACTTCATCGCCAGCGCCCACAGCGACTACCCGCTGCCCGGCCACCAGGCGCCGCTGATGGCCAACTTCCTGGCCCAGAGCGCCGCGCTGGCCTTCGGCAAGACCGAAGCCGAGGCCCGCAGCGAGCTGCAGGCCGCCGGCGTGCCCGCCGACAAGATCACCGAACTGCTGCCGAACAAGGTGTTCGCCGGCAACCAGCCATCCACCACCCTGCTGCTGCCTCGCCTCAGCCCCTACCACCTGGGGATGCTGCTGGCGCTCTACGAGCACAAGGTGTTCGTGCAGGGCGTGGTGTGGGGGATCAACTCCTTCGACCAGTGGGGCGTCGAGCTCGGCAAGCAGCTTGCCGGGCGGCTACTGCCGGCCCTGTGCGGTGAGGTCGGCACCGAGGGGCTGGACCCGTCCACCCGGGCCCTGATCGGCTGGTGCCGGGAGTACGGCAACTTTTGAGTCGGCCGGCGGGCCGTGATATGCGGCCCGCGCCCGGCCATCAAAAATCGTAGGCGGTGTCTTCGCCGATGTCGGGTATGCGCCTGGCCCCGGCTTCATCCACCCCGCCCCGCGGTGCAGCCTCGAAGCCGGCCAGCCCGACCTCGTGGCGCAGGGCGTTGAGGCGGTTCAGCCAGCCCTTCAGGAACACCCCCAGGCTGGCGTTGCGGCGCACGAGCTCGCGGTAGTAGGCCTCACGGGTGGCACAGTAGCTGGCAATGAGATCGCCCGGCCTGCAGGCCTGCACCGCCTTTTCGGTCTGGCTGCCAAAATCGCCATCCACACCGCAGCCGGCGGCCTTCTGCAGGAAGCGCACGGCGCGCCCGGGGCCCATATTCACGGCGGTGTCGAAGTGCACCAGGTCGAGCTGGCGCGCCAGCCGGTCGCAGTGGGGCGGAATCCAGTAGCCGGATTCGTAGATACGATGCAGCTCGGTGTCGTCGAGGCGCTTGACGTCGCGCACCGGCAGCCCCTGCCGCTTGCGCCAGGCGTCGTAAACCTTCTGGGTGACGCCCTTGTTGGTGCGCCCGCCGGGGTCGTTGGGGTGATCGACAAAGCCCCCCTCCCAGCGCAACACGAAAGGCAGGGAGGCTTCGAAGGCAGCGCTGGGCATGATGGACTCCTCGGGTCGAAGGCCGAAGGCGGCGCGGGCGCAGCCCCGGCGGCAATCACATGGCGGCCCCCGGGCAGCCAAGGCCCGAGGCTCATTTTCATGCTAGCACGTGCGCTCCGGGGCGCCAGCCGGCTGCGGGGCTACTCGAACTCCACCACCACCTCGTCGGCCTGCACGGTGTCGCCGGGCTTGACCTTGATCGTGGCGACCTTGCCGGCCACCGGCGCGGTGATGTTGGTCTCCATCTTCATGGCCTCCAGCACCATCAGGCTGTCGCCCACCTGGAGGCTCTGGCCGGGCTGGGCGACGAGCTTGACGACGATGCCCGACACCGGGCTGCGGCAGACCTTGGCTTCGTTTTCCACCGGTACGGCGCTGGGCGCAGCGACCGGCGCCGGGCTGCCCACGACGCTGCCGGCGAGCCGCGCCGAGCCGATCGGGTAGGCCGGCGGCAACCCGGCGTGGTCGGCCTCGGCCACCTCCACGTCCACTTCGTAAGTCTTGCCGTCGATGGTGATGTTGAGCTTCACGGTGATGTCCTGTCAGTGGCGTCTTTGGTGGGAGGCATGCACGTTGAGCCGCCCGATCTGGCCCCAGGTGGTGGACTGGATCAGGCGCACCTGGCGGATGTGGGCGCGCACGCCCAGGTAGGCGGCCACCGCCGCCGAGATGGCGAGGAGCTCGTCCTCGGTGATCCCCGCCGAGGCCTCTGGCGGCACAGGCTCCATGGCGGGCGTGACAGCCGGCGGCCGGATGCCGGCAGCGGCGAGGCAGCCTTCGAGCTCGGCCACCCGTCCAGCCAGGCCGCGCACTTCGTCGCGCAGCGCCTGCAGGGTGGCGACGAGCTCGCCGTCGGCCTTTGGATCGTCTCGGTCGTTCATGGCGGGCTCCTAGAGGGGCATCAGGCCGTGCTTTTTATGGGGCCGCGGCTGGCGCTTGATGCGCAGGTATTCCAGCGCCTGGGCCACGTGCCGGCGGGTGAGCGCGGGCTCGATGACCGCATCCACCAACCGGTGCTCGGCCGCCACGTAGGGGTTGGAGAAGGCCTCGCGGTACTGGGCGATGAGCTCCTGGCGCTTCTCTTCGGGCTTGTCGGCCTCGTCGATCTCCTTGCGGAAGACGATCTCGGCGGCCCCCTCGGCGCCCATCACCGCCACCTCGGCGGTCGGCCAGGCGAACACCCGGTCGGCGCCGAGGTCCTTGCCGCACATGGCCAGGTAGGCGCCGCCGTAGCTCTTGCGGAGGATCACGGTGATCTTGGGCACCGTCGCCGAGGCGTAGGCGAACAGCAGCTTGGCCCCGTGGCGGATGATGCCGCCGTATTCCTGCTTGACGCCCGGCAGGAAGCCCGGCACATCGACGAAGGTGACGACCGGGATGTTGAAGGCGTTGCAGAAGCGGATGAAGCGCGAGGCCTTGTTGGAGGCGTCGATGTCGAGCACGCCGGCCTGCACCGAGGGCTGGTTGGCGACGATGCCGACGCTGTTGCCGCCGATGCGCCCGAAGCCCACCACGATGTTCGGGGCGTGGCCGGCCTGGACTTCGAGGAAGTCGCCGAAATCCACCACCGCGGCGATCACCTTGAGCACGTCGTAGGCCTGCTTGGGGTCGACCGGCACCAGGGTTTCGAGCAGCGGGTTGGGGTCGACGGTGCAGTCGCCCTCGATCTGCGGCGGGTCTTCGAGGTTGTTGGCGGGCAGGAAGCTGAGCAGCTTCTGGCACAACAAAATGGCGTGGCGGTCGTCCTCGGCGATGAAGTGGATCACGCCGGAATGGATCATGTGAGCTTCCGGCCCGCCCAGCTGCTCGGCCGTCACCGACTCGCCGGTAACCTGCTTGATCACCTGCGGCCCGGTGATGAAGAGCTGGGCCTGGCGGGTCTGGATGATGAAGTCGGTGAGCGCCGGGCTGTAGGCGGCGCCGCCCGCGCAGGGCCCGCAGATCAGCGAGATCTGCGGCACCGCGCCCGACAGCAGCACGTTGGCGTTGAACACCTTGCCGTAGCCGGATAGCGAATCGACGCCCTCCTGCACCCGCGCGCCGCCCGAGTCGTTGATGAAAACAAAGGGCGAGCCGGTCTTGAGGGACTGGTGCATGATCTCGGCCACCTTGATCGAATGCACCTCGCCCGCGGAGCCGCCGGCCACGGTGAAATCCTGGCTGGCCAGGTGCACCAGCCGGCCGCCGATCGAGGCCGCCCCGGTCACCACCCCGTCGGCGGGCAGACTCTTGCCTTCCATCCCGAACAGCGTGGCGCGATGGGTGGCGAACAGGCCGGTCTCCTCGAAGCTGCCTTCATCGACGAGGGCCGCCACCCGCTCCCGGGCGGTGAGCTTGCCGGCCTCGCGCTGTTTGTCCTGACGCGCGGCCCCGCCGCCCAGAAAGGCCTGCTCCTGGCGGCGGCGCAAGTCGTCGATCAGATCCTGCATGGTGCTCATCATCGCGTCCTCGTTAATCGGCCGGCGCCACCGACACGCGGTGGGAACGGCCATTGAGCTTGACCTCGTAAACCACCTCGCTGCGCACCGGCCCCTTGCGCCGCTCCACCGGCGGCACGGCTGGCTGGCCGGCGTCGGCGGCATCGGGGGCGTGGCCCAGGTTGCGCGGCCCGGCGGCGCGGGTCTCGAAGAACTTGGCGCCCACCTGGGGGAACATCGCGTAGGTGAGGACGTCCTCGTCGCTGCCGTCGCAGCCCGGCAGCGCCACCGCGGTGTCCCGCAGGGTTTGCCATTCGGGCTCGAGCAGGTCGGCCGGGCGCTCGGTGATCGGCGCCTTGCCGGACTGGCGGGTGGCCAGCGCCATCACCTCCGGGTCGCGCTCGCCAGAGGTGCTGCCGTAGTAGCCGAGCATGAGGTCGGCAAACTCGCCGGACATCGCCTTGTAGCGGCCCATCATCACGTTGAAGACAGCCTGGGTACCCACGATCTGGCTCGACGGCGTGACCAGCGGCGGGTAGCCCGCGTCGCGGCGCACGTTGGGCACCTCGGCCAGCACCTCCTTGAGCCGGTGGGCGGCCTTCTGCTGCTTGAGCTGGCTCTCCATGTTGGAGATCATCCCGCCCGGGATCTGGCTGTCGAAAATGTCGGTGTCGACGCCGGTGATGTTGGACATGAACTCCCGGTAGCGCGGCCGCACCGCGTCGAAGTGGTCCTTGATGCGGTGCAGGCGCGCCTTGTCGACGCGGGTGGCAAAGTCTGTGCCTTCGAGCATCTCGACGAGGCTCTCGGTGGGGTTGTGGCCCGGGCCGAGGCTCAGCGAGCTGATGGCGGTGTCGACGCAGTCGGCGCCGGCTTCGATGGCCTTCATCAGGCTCACCAGGGTCACGCCGGTGGTGGCGTGGGTGTGCACATGCACCCGCACCGCCTCGCCGCAGGCTTCCTTGATGCCCTTCACGATGTCGTAGGCCGGCTGGGGCTTGAGCAGCGCCGCCATGTCCTTGATGCACAACGAGTCGCAGCCCATGTCGACCAGCCCGCGGGCCATGTCGACGAAGCCCTGCACCGTGTGCAGCGGGCTCACGGTGTAGCAGATGGTGCCCTGGGCGTGCTTGCCGTTGCGCCGCACCGCCTGCACCGAATGGCGGATGTTGCGCAGGTCGTTGAGGGCATCAAAGACACGGAACACGTCCATCCCGTTCTCGGCAGCCTTGTCGACGAAGCGATCGACCACCGAGTCTTCGTAATGCCGGTAGCCGAGCAGGTTCTGCCCGCGCAGCAGCATCTGCAGGCGCGAGTTGGGCAGCAGGCGACGGAAGGTGCGCAGGCGCTCCCAGGGGTCTTCGTTGAGAAAGCGGATGCAGGCGTCGAAGGTGGCGCCGCCCCAGCATTCCACCGACCAGTAGCCGGCCTGGTCGATGTCCTCGCAGGCGGGCAGCATGTCCTCCAGCGCCATGCGGGTGGCCAGCAGGCTCTGGTGGGCGTCCCGCAGGGCCAGCTCGGTGATCTCGATGGTCTTGGCCATGGCTTGAATCCTTGAGTGAAACGCGCAAGGCACCAAGCGTACATCCAAACCCGGTTTGGTGCAGGGCAGCAACGCGGCTTTCTGAGCTTGATCAAAAGCCCGCGCGGAATGCGGTTCCCACGGATGCGACAGGCCGGATTTTGTGGTCTGCAGCCTGCGCTTGCACTGCAACAAAAGCCCTGCTGATGCGGTGGCGGGACTCGCCTCTTTCAAGTGAGCACAAGGCCACCCCAACGTTTTCTTGCCCCCCACAGGGGGCGGAGCCCGGCTCTGGGGCGCTCAGTTCCTGAGCCCGGTGGGCAGCGCGTGCCCCATGCCGGCCATGGTGAGCACGCGCCACACGTAGGCCCGCGTCTCGAAGTAAGGCGGCACGCCGCCATGCCGTTGCACCGCGCCCTCGCCTGCGTTGTAAGCCGCGACGACGCGGAGCACGTCGCCCTTGAAGTGGCGGCTCAGCCAGCGCAGGTAGGCCAGCCCGCCGCGGATGTTGTCCTCTGCATCGAGGGGGTTCCTGACGTTGAAGCGGGCAGCCGTCTCGGGGATCAGCTGCATCACCCCGCGGGCGTTCTTGGGCGATTGGGCGAGGCGATCGAAGTTCGACTCGACCCCGGCGATGGCCCGGGCCAGGCGAGGGTCCACGTCGTACTCGGGGGCCAGGCGCACGACCAGCGCCGCCACGTCCTGGCGCCGGGCCGGCAGGCTCTGGACGTAGCGGTCCTCGCTGACGACGGCGGTCTGCTCGTAGGAACGCTCATCGCTCAGGCAGGCCGGCATCTGCTGGGGAACATTGCCCAGCCCATGGCGGGCCAGCGCCTCACCGGCCGCGGGGTGGCCGAGTTCATGGGCGAAGGCGAAAAATGACTTGGCCAGGCCCGCATCGCGCACGCTGCGCCCGCCCTCGGCGCGCAGCAGGCCGTTGCGGTAGTGGGCTTCGGCGCTCCCGTAGCGTGCCGCCTCGCAATACAGGGCGACGGCCAGCGGCTCGTTGCGCTCGCTGCCCTTGCCGGTCTCCGCCGCCCAGGCGCGCTCGAGCAGCGAACGCACCCGCGGCGGCTCGGCCGCCCAACGGTCGGGCATCGCGGTGCTGGCCGCAGCCGGCGGCGTGGCCGCAGCGAGGCCCGCCAGCGCCAGGGCAAGTAGGCGGAAGCGGATCATCTTGCGATCATCACTCGGCCATGCTGACCTTCATCAGCAGGTCCACCTTGCGACGCTCCGCGCCGTCCGGGTCGCGCACGATCACCAGCAGCGGGATCTGCTCGGGCGCGTTGGCCGGCAGGGTGCCGAAGATGCGCCGGCTGCCGGCGTCGAAATTGATCCAGCCCGGCAGCGGATCGCCGTTGGCGAGGGTCACGCCCTCGATCTCGCCGCGCCCGGCGATCTGGGCCAGCGAGGTCTGGAAGTGGGCGCTGCGCACTGCCGACAGCAGGATCGGCACCATCAGCGGCCGCACGCTGGCCCCCGGCGTCGCGCCGAAGAGGCCAACCGGGGTGAGCGTGCCGACCGGTTCGAGGGGCGGGCTGACCTGCACGAAGGCCGCCGCGTCGTGCAGCGGAGTGCCGTCCGGGCTGGCCGAGGAGACATTGCGGTTGTTGAACAGCGGGCCGCTGCCCGGCGCGCCGCCGCTGACGCGGTCAAACTGCTCCGGCGGCAGATAGCGGGCGGTGGTGATGTAGCCGTTGCCGGCCTGGGTCACCTGGTCGGGGCCATACACCGCGTAGCCCGACGCCAGCACCAGGAAGTCGCGGCCCAGCCCGTTCATGTCCTTGTCGGCGAAACCCGGGTTGTCATCGTAGATCAGCCAGCGGCCGTTGTTCGCCACCACCGCGGCGCTGCCCGGGGTAGCCTGGTTGTAGAAGCGCTTGCCGGCATTGAGCACGACGGCGTTGGAGCCAGCACCGTCGCCGGTGCCGGACACCGGCTGGGTGAGGCTCAGATTAGCGGAGGGCACATCGACAAAAACCTTGCCGCCGGCCGCGATGCCATCCACCGCCGCGCCACCGGCACGGGTAACGCGGCCGATCGCCAGATCGCCGCCGTTGCGGTACGCGAAGGCGCCCGCGCTGCGCGCTGCGAGGCTGGCGACGGCATTGCCGGCGTTCTGCAAGGCGCTGTCGGCGCCGGCTTCGACCAGCAGGCTATCCGCCCGCACAACGCCCGCGCCCGCCTGATTGACACCGCCACCGGCGCCTAGGCGGACGGTGCCGCCATCGACATTGCCGGCGCCCTGGGTGAGCGCGCCGCCGGCCGCCACATTGATGTCGGCCCCGCCGCTGGCGAGGTCGGTGGCGAGGGTGACGTCACCGGTGCTGGTGAGCGTGATGGCCTCGCCGCGGGTGCGGAGACCGGCGGTGGTGCCGGAAAGCAGCGCGGTCTGCGTCGTCACGCGGTCGACCGTGACGGCCTGGCTGCCGGCGAAGCTCAGCGCCCCGCCGGTGACGTCGGCGGCCAGCTTGGCCACGCGGTTGCCGGTGTTGCTCAAGGCGACGGCGCCGGCGCCCGTCTGCAGTCGCAATTGCGAGGTGCTCAGGGCAGCGGCGGCGTCGCCAGACTGGCCGATGCCACCGGCGGCCGCGAGGGTCACGGTGTCGCTGGCGCCCGCATCTGCGTTGGTGGCGACCTGCTGCGCGACGGTGATGTCGCCGGCCAGGGTCTGCACGCTGATGTGCCGGCCGGCTCCTGCCGCCAACAGGCCGGCGCGGGTGCCGGCGGCGGCGGCGGTGGCAGTGGTCACGCTGCCCACGCTCAGGGCCTGGCTGTTCACAAAGCTGATGTTGCCGTCAGCGGCTTCGGCGGCGAGCGTATTCACCGCGTTACCGGCGCTCTCCAGTGCCACCGCCCCGGCAGCGCGGACGCTCACGGCGTCGGAGCTGACCGCGGCAGCCGGCCCCTGGCTGACGTCGCCGCCCGCCTCGAGGGTGGTTACGGCGCCGGTGCCGACGGTGCTGACGGCGTTGTCGAGCTGCAGCTTACCGCTGCCCGCCACGAGCGTGGTCGCCCCGACGGCGGTAACGCCGGTGGTGGTGCCAAGGGTGGCAACGGGCCCGACCGTGGTGCTCACGCTGCCGACGCGGAGCGCCCCGGCATTCACGTAACTGCTGCGGCCGCCGGTGTTGGTGGCCAGGGTGGCAACGCTGTTGGCGGTGTTTTCGAGGATCGCGTCGCCCGCAGCCTGCACCCGCAGCGCCGCGGCCGTGACGGTGGCATCGCTGCCCGCGCCCTGGGCGACGCCAGCGGCGGAGACGAAGGTGGTGACATCGGCAGCGGTGATGGCCTGGGCCAGCGTGATGTCGCCGGCCAGGGTCTGCAGCGTGACGCTGCGGCCGCTTGACGCCGCGGTGACGCCGGCCGTGGCCCCGGAGGCGCTGCCGGTGCTCACCGCGCCAACGCTGAGCGCCTGGCTGTTCACAAAGCTGATGTCGCCAGCGCTGGCCTGGGCTGCGAGGGTGTTGATCTGGTTGGCGCTGTTGTCGAGCCGCGCCGAACCCGCCGCGGCCACCACGCGGGCCTTGTCGGCGAGGATGCGTGCCGAGGCGTCGGCCGCCTGGCTGATGGCGCCGGCCGATTCCAGCGTGACGGTGCCGGTGCCCCCGGCGATGCTCACGCCCTGGTCGAGGGCAAGGCTGCCGCCCTGGGTGCGCAGACTGATGTCGCTGCCAGCGCCGGTGGCCTGCAGGCCACCGAGCACGGGGCCGGCATTTACGCCGGTGAGTGCGCCGAGGGCAAGGTTGCCGCCGCCGTGGCTGAGCCACTGGGTATCGGCCGATTGGGTGGCGAGGGTCGTCACGCCAGAGAGCTCGATGCGCCGGCCTTCGTTGCCGATCGCCCCGCCGGCCACCAGCAAGGCATTGCCGGCGGTGCTGATCTCGGGAGTGCTGCCGTCGGCGGTGCTGGTGCGGATGTCGCCGCTGGCGATCACCTGCACCTGGCCCGTGGTCGAGCGCAGGCTGGCGCCGTCGATGGCAATCGCGTTGCCGCTACCGCCGGTGCGCAGGTCCACGCTGCCGGCGCCGTGGGCCGAGACATCCTGGGCCACGCTGAGCGCACCGGCCGCCACGTCGAGGGCGATCGGCGCGTCTCCGGTGGTGGAGACAAGGCCGGCCTTGTCAGGACCGCCGGTGTCGGCGGGCTTGAGGCCGGTGACAGCGCCGATGGTGAGGCTGCCGCTGGTCTGGCGCAGCCACTGGGCGCCGGTTGACTGGGCCGCCAGGGTGTTCACGCCGGCCAGCTCGATGCGCCGGCCGTCGGCGCCTATGCTGCCGCCGGCCACCAGCAGGGCGTTGCCCGTGGTGGCGATTTCGGTGGTGCTACCGTCAGCGGTGGTGGTGGCGATGTTGCCGCCGGCGATCAGCTGAACCTGGCCGCTGGTGGACGACAACGTCGCGCCGTCGAGGGTGATGGCCTGCCCGACGCCGTGGGTGCGCAGGTCAATGCTGCCGGCGCCGTTGGCGCTGAGGTTGCGGGTGGCGGTGAGCGCGCCGGTTTCATTGACCAGCGCGATGCGGCCATCGTTGGCGGTGGTGACCAGCCCGTCGAGGCTGCTCACCGCGCCGCCGAAGCTGGCCGACGGGTTGATCGCCGCGACGCTGCCGAGGGTGAGGTCGGCGTGGGTGCTGCCCAGCTTGCGCAGCCAGGTGTCGCCACCGGCGCGGCTGGCCAGGGTGGCGGCCTCCTGGATCTCGATGCGCTGCCCGTCGGCGCCGATGGTGCCGGCGGCCTGCAGCAGCACGCTGCCGCTGCTGCGGATCTCGGGCGTCACCACCGCGCCGCTGTTGGCGGTGCTGGTGCTGATGTCGCGGCCGGCCACCAGCTGCACGGTGCCGCTACCGGCACCCGCGCCATTGGTGGAGCGAAGCGTGGCGCCGTTGATGGCGATGTCGCCCGCCGTACCGCCGGCGCGCAGGTCGATGGCGCCATTGTTGCCGGCGCTCACGTTATTGACGACGGTGATCGCGTCCCCTACCCCGCTGCCGAGGGTGGCGACACGGATGTTGCCGTCGGCGGTGGTGATGCCGTTGGTGGCGGTGGCGCTGTCCTGGGCGGTGGCGCTGTCCTGGGCGGTGGCGCTGCCGATGGTCAGCGCCTGGTCGTTGCGGAAGCCGAAGCTGGCGCCCGTGCCGGTGATGTTGGCGGCCAGGGTGCCGACCAGGTGCCTGCCGCCGCTGCCGGTGTTGTCGAGGGCGGTGCTGTCCTGGGCATTGACGAGCAGGCGGGTGGCGCTGATGTCGACGTTGGCGGTTTCGGTGACGGCGCCCTTGATCGCTTCGAGGGTGGCGGTGGTGCTGCCGCCGGCGATCACATCGTCGCTGAGGGCGAGGTCGCCGCTGGTGCTGCCGGCGTCCTTGGAGGCCGACAGGCGGATCGCGCCGTTGGTGGTGCGCACGCCGTCCATCGGGGTGCCGGCCACGTCGGCGACGGTGCCGATGGTGAGGGCGTTCCTGTCGGAGAACACCAGCGCGCCGGCCCCGCTCACCCGCGCGGCCAGGGTGGCCACGTCGTTGGTGGTGTTGTCGAGGATCGCGCCGCTGGCCGTGCCCAGGTAGAGGTTCTGGGTGGTGATCGGCGAGGCGGCGGCCTGGCTGAGGGCGCCGGCCACGGATTCGAGCTTCACGGTGGCGCCGCCGCTGGTCGTGCCGGCGGTGATGCCGGCCGTCGCGCCGCCGCCCGCGTTGGGGGCCAGCGTGCCGACGGCGAGGTTGTCGGCATCCATGTAGCTCAGGTTGCCGCCGGCGGTATCCGCCGCCAGCGTGGCGGCGTTGTTGGCCGGGTTGGTGAGGGTGACGTCGCCGGTGCTCTTCACCAGCAGGCCGCCGGTGGCGATGGACTGGGTCTGGCTGATGGTGCCGGTGCCAGCAGGCGCGCCGGCGGTGTCGAGGGTGAGCGTGCCGCGGCTCGCCGGGCTGCCGATGGCGAGGCCGTCGGTGCCAAGCACGCTGCCGACGCTGAGCGCCCGGGCGTTGGTGAAGTCGAGCCCCTGGGCGTCGCCGCTGATGCTGCCGGCGAGCGTGCCGACCTGGTTGGCGTTGTTCAGCAGCGAGGTATTCGCTGCGCTCAGGCGGAGCGCGCTGGCGGTGACGATGGCGACGGGCACCGCGGCGTTTTCGAGGATCGCGCCCTTGCCCGACGAGAGGTCGACCACCGCGGTGCCGGCATTCACGAACTGGTCGAGCTGCAGGTTGCCGGTGGTGGAGCTGGCGTCGGCCGAGGCGGCCAGCGTGACGTTGCCGTTGTTGGTGCTCACGCCGCTGGTGCTGCCCAGCAGCGTGCTGCTGCGGGTGCCCACGCTGAGCGCGTTGCGGTCGGCGAGGCTGAGGGTGCTGCCGCTGCCGGCAAGGTTGGCCGACACGGTGCCGATGTCGTTGGTGCTGCGTGACAAGGTGGCAGAGCCGCTGGTGAGATCCAGATGCAGGCCGGTGGCGGTGATGTCCTGGCTTTGCGTGAGGCTGCCGGCGGTGAGCTGCAGGGCCACGTTACCGCTGGCCGGTTGGGTGGCGCTGATGCCGTCGCGGGTGGTTGTGGTGGTGGCCACCGTGCCATCGGCCTGGGCGACGCGGTTGGTCACGGTGACGCGGCCCACGTCGAGCCCGCGGGTGTCGCGGAATTCGAGATTGCCGGCGCTGACGCTGGCGGCCAGGGTGCCGACCACGTTGTCGTTGTTGAGCAGCGAGCTGTCGCGGGCGCCCACGTAGAGCTTGTCGGCGGTGATGACCGGCGTCGCCGCGCCGGTGGCGCCGGTTTCCTGCACCTTGCCGGCGGGGGTGGTGAGGCTGACGGTGGCGCCGGTGGCGGTGATCGAGTTGTTGATGGCGAGATCGCCCGCACTGAGCGCGATGGTGGCATCGTGGCCGGTGGTGTTGATGCCGACGGTGCTGGGCGTGGTGCCACCAAGCCAGCCGTTGGGGCCGGCGCTGGCGGTGTCGCGGGCATTGACGGTATCCACCGCCAGCGCCTGGGCGTTGTTGAAGGCCAGGTTGCCGTCGATGCTGGCGGCGAGCTTGCTCACCAGGTTGGCGCCGGTCAGCACGTTGTCGCCGCTACCGAGGAGCTGCACCGAGCTGGCCTCGATGGTGCCGGCTCCGGTGGCACCGGCCTGGGTGTCGAGGGTGAGCGTGCGCGCGTTGTCGCCGCCGGTGCTGCCCTTCACGGTGAGGGCGGCGTTGATCTTGACGTTGCCGCCGGTGCCGTCCATCTCGAGGATGGCGTGGTCACGCAGGGTGGTGGCCGCGGCCACGGTGAGGGTGCCGGTGGAGGCGCTCAGCACCGGCGTGGCGGTGGCCGATGCGGCGCTCGCCGCGTGGCCGAAAACGATGTCGGTGAAGCCCGGCTGGAACACCGAGGTGGACGCGCCGTTGAACCAGTTGCTGCCAAGGTAGAGCTTGTCCACGCCGCCCGGGGTGCCGAAGGTGATGTTGCGCCCCGCGGTTTCGGTGTGCACGCGCAGCTCGCCGCCGGAGGCGACGTTGAGGTGCAGGTTGGAGGCGTTGATGAACTGCATGCTGTCGGCCGCCAGGGTGACGATGCCGCCGGCCGTCACCCCGCCGCTCACCGCGGTGGAGGGCGCCGAGCCGATGTACATGCTGTCACCGGCCGAATAAATGCCGAAGCTGTTGGCGCCGCCCGAATCGCTGGTCTTGCCGCCCGAGCTGCCGTAGAGGCTGATGTTGCCGGAGGTGGAGACGATGCTGGTCTTGGCGTTCTCGAGCTTGATGCCGTGGTTCTCGACCAGGTAGCTCTGGTCGCCGCCGCTGCCCTTGCCGACGATGGTGATGTTGCCGCTGTCGGTCTGGACCAGTGCGGCCGAGGAGATCACCACCCCGTCGTAGCGGCTGGCGCCCGTCACCGATGGAGACGTGCCTACGCCGGTGGCGTCGCCGGTGATGGCGATGGCGCCGCTGGTGGTGGCCAGGGTGACGCGGGAGCTGCCGTCCTCGCCGATCACCACGCCGTCCTTCTGGCCGGACGAGGCGCCGCCGGACACCGTGCCGGTGATGGTGAGGTCGCCACTGCCCGAGCGCAGGTTGGTGAGCGCGCCCTTGATGCGCACGCCGGCGCCAGCGGTGGTGGTGGTGGGCGCGCTGCCAACGAGGGTGATGGCGGCGCCACCGCTGCCGGCGACCTGCGAATCGAGCACCGCGTTCTCGAGGTAGATGCCGTCCTTGATGCCCGACAGGTCGGCGCCGAAGCCGGTGGCGGCCTGGCTGGCCGAACCGAGGCTGATGCTGCCGCCGTTGCTCCTGATGCTGGCGACGACCGAATCGCTGCCCTGCAGGATCACCGCGCCGCCGCTGTTGCCGTGGGCCGACGACTGGAAGGGGTTGAGGGCCACGTCGAGCTTGCCGCTGGTGGTGCTGCCGTCGATGCTGCGCTGGACGAGCTTGATGGAGCGGTCGGCATTGATCGTGAGGGTCTTGTCGCCGGCCGCCTTGACGATGTCGAAGGTGCTCTGCAGGTAATCGGTGAAGCCGGTGTTGCTGCCGTAGGTGCCGCCGCCCACGTTGAAGGTGGTGTTGGCGGCATTGAGGACGATGGACGGAGTGCCGAGCAGCGACGAGGCGGTGATCACGTCACCCGAGGTGGAGAAGATATTGACCGTGCCGGCGTTGAGCGTGGTGCTGAGCGGGCCGACCAGGGTGAGGCTCTTCAGGCCCGCAGTGCCAGCGCCGCCCACGTAGTTGGCCGACGAGGTGCCGAGGGTGATCGCCCCGGGCCCGCTGGCGGGGGCGCCGGCGTCGGCGCCGGTGGTGTCCAGCGTCAGGGCCTGCGGATATTGCTGCAGATAGGTGCCGGAGACGATGTTGCCCTTCACGTCGATGTTGCCGCCGCGGCCGGTGAAGTTGGCGCCGCTCTGCGGGCCCTGGGCGTTGATCGTCACCGCGTAGCCGGGCGCCGCCAGGGTGACGTCCTGGTAGAAGCTCACGTTGCCCGACTGGGCGCTGCTGGCCTCGGTGATCTTGGTGGAGATCGGCGTGGTGCTGGCTAGCACGACCGGCTTGTAGAAATTGATGTTGCCGCCGTTGGTGGTCAGCGCGTTGTTGAGGGTGACGCTGCCGCCGCTCTGGGTGGCGTCGGCGCCCAGGTTGATGTTGAGCGCGCCGGCGATCGACGAGATCTGGTTGTTCACCACGATGTTGCCGCTGGCCGAGTTGAAGGTCAGCGTCGAGGCCGCCCCGACCGTCTTCGAGATGTCGGCGTTCACCGTGATGAGGTTGTCGGCCTGCAGCGTGACGGTGGTGCCGCCGGCGTTGAGGGCGGTCTGGATCGAGGTGTTGGAAACTGTCGGGTTGGTGCCGTTGGTGTTGCCCACCAGCGCCGAGCCGGTGGTGGTGACGTCGAGGGTGGCCGGATCGAGCAGCCAGTTGCCGCCCTGGCCGCTGTCGGCCGCCACATCCACCTGCCCGGCAAGGCCGAGGCTGCCCTGGGAGGATGTCTCCACCTGCCCGCCCGCGCCACTGCCGGTGCCCCGGGCGCTGATGCTGCCGTCCATCCGGGTGGCCTTGGCCGACCACAGCACGGCGGTGCCGCCCGCGCCGCTGGTGGTGGCGTCGGCCTTGATCACCGCGCCGGCCTCCTGCGTAACGCTGCCGGCGGTGGCGATGGTGGCATCCTTGCCCTGCCAGCCGCCGCCCAACAGCACCTGGCCGCCGCCGGCTGCGCCGCTGGCGTCGGTGAGCGAGCCGCTGGCCAGCGTCACCGTGTCGCCGGTGGCGACGATGCGCCCGCCCGTCTGCCCGGCGCCGCTGCCGGCCGCCTGGGTGGTGCCGGCCAGGCGCGCATCGCCGCCGCGGGCTTCGATCCACACTTCGCCGTTGCGGCTGGCGATGCTGTCGGCCCGCACGGTGCCGCCCTGATTGACCGCCGCGGCGAGCATCGGCGCCGCGCTCTTGGCGGTGAGCAGCACCTTGCCGGCATCGGCCGCCACCAGGCCACTGTTGTCCACGCGGGCCGCGTCAGACCCCGCCGCCACATCGACGCTCACCAGCCCGGTGAGGCCCAGGTTGACGGTGACCTTGTCGCCCGCCACCAGCGCCGCCGTGCCACCCGGCGTGACGATCTGCCCGGCATTGTTCACCGTGGCACCGATGAGGGTGACGAAGCCGCCCTCGCGGCTGACCAGCGCGCCGAGGTTCTCCACCTTGCCCGGCACCACCGGCTGGCCGAAGAGGTACTTGCCGGCCATGAAGTCGGCGTCGCTCATGCGCATCGCCGCGGCGATCAGGCCGCCCACGTCCACCCGCGCGCTGGCGCCGAACAGCACCCCGCTGGGGTTGAGCAGCACCACCACGCCGTTGGCGTTGAGCTGGCCGAGGATCTGCGAGGGGTCGGCCGACAGCACCCGGTTGAGGGCCACCGCCGAGCTGTTCGGCTGCACGAAATTGACCGTCGCGTTCTGGCCGATGTTGAAGCTCTGCCAGTTGGTGATCATCCGGGCGGTGTTCTGCTGGATGTTCATCACGTTGCCGGCCTGGCTGATGCTGCCCGAGCCGGCGGTGATCTGCGCACCGCCAGGCAACGCACCGGCCGCCGGCGGCGCGGCGAGCACGACCGACCCGGGGTTGAAGGTCACCGCGAAAATGAAGGCGATGAGGCGGACTTTGGGCAATTTGATGGCGTTCATCGTGGTATCCGTTGCTGTCCGGACGGTCAGAAGCTGACCGTGCCCATGATCCAGATCCGGGCCGACTTGTCGGTCCCGTCGCTGTCGGTGTCGTTGACGGTCGGGTTCGGGTTGGAGCCGCTCTTCTTCGCCACCACCGCCTTCAGCGAGGCGACGTCGGTCTTCATCAGGCTGGCGCCGATGCCGTAGCCCTTGAGCGTGTAGCTGTTGGGCCGGTTGCCGGTGCTCCAGCCGCTCCAGGTGTTGTGGTACTGGGTGATGCCGCCCAGGTCGAAGAAGCCCAGCAGCGTGAGTTCGCCCAGCGGCGTGCTGCCCAGGCTGCGGCGCAGCTCGAGGTTCGCCAGGTAGCCGGAATCGCCGAAGGCCTCGCCGACCGGGTAGGCGCGCACGCCGTTGGGGCCGCCGAGCTGGAACTTCTCAGCCGGGTCGAGGTTGTTGCCGGCGAGCTGCCCGCTGAGGGCCGCGTACCAGCTCCACGGACTGCCGGCGCCGCCGATGGGCGCCAGGCGGCTCACGGCGTAGTTGGTCTTGGTGAAATGCCCGTCGGTGCGGGCGCCGATGTTGTCGCGCAGCGCGTTGGCGGCGTTGCCCGAGAGGTCGGCGCTGCCGCTGGCCAGCGACAGGTTCCAGCTGTAGGTGCCGCCGAAGCGGTCGAGCCCGTCGCCGAGCAGGCCGAGGGTGAACAGGCTGATCTGGCGGTCGCTGTCGGTGCTGCCCTCGATGTTGTGTTGGAGGCTCTTGGCGTCGTAGCTGCCCGACAGCAGCACATTGGACGTGGCGCTGCGGTGCAGCGGATAGCTGGCAAACACCGACGCGACCCGCGCCTTGCCGTCGAGGTTGACCGGGATGACCTGCCCCGCGAAATCCATCGACACTTCCGAGTACGACGCACCGATGCGCCCACCCCGGCTGCCGACCGGCACAATTGCGCCGAAGCGGCCGCTGGTCATGCCCGACGACTTGCTGGCGGTAAGCGTCCACAGGTCGCCGTAGCCGGTGGGGCTGTTGAGGTTGGCGGCAACGCTCAGGCGGCCGCTGCCGGTGTAGTGGTTACCGTAGTTGTCGGCCCACACGCTGCCGGTGACGAGCCTGCCCTCCTCCACCTGGGCTTCCACCTGGGTGGTGCCGGGCTGGCTGCCGGGGGCGAGGTTGGCCTTGATCTTCTTCACGCCGGGCAACTCGTTGGCGACGAGCAGGCTCCGCTCGAGCGCCTCGCCATCGAGGGGCTGGCCGGCCGGTGCGCCCTCGGCGAGCACCCGGGCCACCACCTCCGGCCGGATGCGCTTGTCGGCACCACTGGTGACGATGCCGCCGATGCCCACGCTGCCATCGACAACACCCTCCTGCACCCGGATCTCCAGCGTGCCGCCGTCCACGCGCTGGGGCGGCAGGAAGGCCTGGGCGAGGGGGTAGCCCTTGGCGCGGATCGCGCCAGCGATGGCCTCGGCCGGCTTCTGCATGTCCGCAATGCTGAGCTCCTTGTCCTCCCAGGGCTCGAGGATGGCCTTCAGCTCGTCGGGGCTCAGGCGCGTCACGCCGGTGACTTCGAAGCGCTTCACATGGATCAACGGCTCCACCACCGGCACGTCGGCGTAGTCGGCCGAGCGCGGCGTGAGGCCCTCGATGGCGACCGCCATCTGGCCTTCCTTCATCATCGTCCGCGAGATGCGCACCTGCACCTTCGGGTGCCCGTTGTGGCGGAGGTAGTCGGCCACCGCATGGACGGCCTTCTCGAACTCGGGGAAGCTCAGCTCGCGGTCGAGCCAGGGCGCCATCGCCTGCTGGAGGCCGTCTTCCGAGACCCGCACGTTGCCCTCCACCCGAAAGCCCTGCATCGACAGCCGCAGACCCGCCAGGGAGGTGCGGGCCTTGGGCAGGCTGGAGCGGATCTCCGGCTTGCGGAGCGGGCTGGCCAGCGGCAGGCGCCCCGCCGGGGTGCCCTGGCTGGCCCGCGCCTGGCCTGCGGTGACGACGCCGACGTCGGCCGCAGGCGGCGCCGCCTGCGAGCCGACCACGGGCACGACGAGCAGCAGGGAGCCGGTGCCCAGCCGGGCGAGACGTTCGAGGGCAAGGGCGCGCGGACGACGGAGAGTGACCATGGCACGAGTCATCACAGTTGGAAATTGATGGCGCAGCGCTGCCCGGACGGCAGCTCGAAGCGCGGATTGGAGAGCAGCAGGCGCACCCGGAAGGTGCCGCTGGCGGCATCGATGACCCGGTCGACCTGGCTGACCTTGGCCTTCTGGGCTGACGGCCCGAGCTCGGGCAGCACGTCGAATGTCTGGCCGCCGCGCACCTTGCCGAACATCCGCGAGGGCAGGATGGTCTCGACGTAGAGCGGGTCGAGCTGGGCGATGCGGAAGATCTTTTCCTGCTTCACCAGGTCGCCGCGCTGGCGGTAAACATCGACGACGACGCCCCGGATGGGGCTCTGGATGGAGCGCAGCTTGAGCCGCTCGCGCCGCTCGCGCAGCTCGAGTTCGGCCATCTGCTGCTCGGTGGTGAGCTCGTCGAGCTCCTGGGCCGAGATCAGCTGCTTGCGCTGCAGCTCCTCGTTGCGCTGGCGCTTTCGCGCGCCGAAGCCGGCTTTCGCCGCCTGGGTGTCGACGGACGCCGACTCGACCGCCGAATTGAGGCGGGCGAGCAATTGCCCCGGGCTGACGATGTCGCCGCGGTCCACGTTCATCACCTCGATCACGCCGTCGACGGGCGTGCCGACATTGACCTCGAGGGAGGGCTGAATGAGGCAGCTGACGTCCGGATTGGCGCGGGGCCGGGCGGGGGCCGCCGGGTCGGCAGCCAGCGCGCCGCCCGCAAGCAACGCGAGCGCCAGGGTAAATAGCGTGGTCTTTTCGTTCAAGGCAATGACACCCCTCTTATTCCATCTCCCCCGTGAACGACAAGGCGACCCGGTTTCTGAAGTCCGCCCGCAGCAAAAGCTCGCGCAAATGCGCATGACGCCGCTCGACGCGCCACTGGCGCCAGCGATAAAGCGCCAGCGCGAGGCCATGCCAGGCACCGCGCTGCCCGCCGCCAGCGAGCCGCGCGGCCAGCAGCGCCAGCAGGGGGGTCGGCAGGCCGGCGGGCAGCTCGTCGTCGAGGGAGAGGATCTCCTCCCACGAGCCCGGGTCGCCCATCCGCGCGCAGCGCCCGGCCAGCTGGCGGTCGACCCGCGAGGCGTCGTGGAGCTCGGTGAGGATCACGTGCAGCCCGCCGGCCGCCCGTACCGCGTCGTCGAGCTTGATGTCGGTGCCGCGGCCGGCCATGTTAGTGGCAATGGTCACCTGCCCGGCCTCGCCGGCACGGGCGACGCAGCCCGCCTCCTGCTCGTCCTGCTTGGCGTTGAGCACCTGATGGGCAATGCCCGCCGCCTGCAGGCGCCCGGAGAGGTGCTCGGAGGCGGCGATCGAGCGGGTGCCGACCAGCACCGGGCGGCCCTGCCGGCTGTAGCGCGCGACGCTGTCCACCACCGCCAGCCAGCGTGCCTCGCTGCTGGCGAACAGCCGGGCCGGCAGGCGCAGCCGGCGGGACGGCCGGTAGGGCGGAATCCGCACCACCCCGAGCCCGTACACGCTGGCCATCTCGCCGCGCACCTCGCGGCAGGTGCCGGTCATCCCGGCGAGGCGCAGGTAGCGGCGGAAGAACAGCTGGTAGCTGATGCGGCCGAGGGTCTCCTTTTCGGGCGACACCGCGACGCCCTCCTTCACCTCGATGAGCTGCTGGAGGCCGCGCTCCCACGAGCGGTCGGGCATCACCCGGCCGGTGTTCTCGTCCACGATCATCACCTTGCCGTCGCGGACGATGTAGTGGATGTCGCGCCGGAAGGCGTGCAGCGCCTGCAGCGCCAGCACACAGGCCTCCTCGGTGCGCAGCACGCTGCGCCACACCGGCGACCCGGCGCCGGCCGCGGCGAGTTGGGGCAAACGCCGGCGGCCGGCCTCGGTCAGGCTGGGCTGGCGTTGCGGCACTTCGAGCGTGAAGTCGTCCCCCACCACCAGCTGGCCGGCCAGGGCGATGGCCTCGCGGTAGAAGGCCTCGGCCTCGACGCTCGGGCGGGCCGCCGAGATGATGAGCGGCGTGCGGGCTTCGTCCACAAACACGCTGTCGGCCTCGTCGACGATCGCAAACTGCAGGCCGTGGAGCAGCTGGCGCCGCCGCTGGCCGAGCATCGCATCCAGCGCCAGGCGCAACGGCTGCATGCGGTCGAGCAAGGCCAGGCGGTCGCGGAGGTAATCGAAGACGATGGTCTTGTTGCTGCAGTAAACGATGTCCGCCGGGTAGGCCGCAGATTTCTCTTCGGGTGTCGCCGATTCGCCCACGAAGGCGCAACTGAGGCCCAGCGCGGCGTAGAGCGGGCCGAACTCGTCCCGGTCGCGCCCGGCGAGGTAGTCGTTCACCGTCACCACATGCACCTTCATGCCGGCCAGCGCCGCGGTGGCGGCGGCGAGGGTGGCCATCAGGGACTTGCCCTCGCCGGTGTTCATCTCGGCCACGTTGCCATGCAGCAGCACCCAGGCGCCCTGGATCTGGGTGCCGAAGTGCGCCTTGCCGAGCAGCGTGCGGGAGGCCATGCGGACCACCGCGAAGGCCCGCGCCACCAGTGCGTCGTCGGCGAAGCCATCGCGGCGGAGCTGGCGCCGCAGCTCGGCCAGCACGGCCGCCCGCGCGCTGTCGTCGAGGGCCGCGAGGCCTGCCTCCTCGGCGTCCACCCGGGCAACCAGCGCCTCGCGACGCCCCACCCGCAGGGCCAGCCGCGCCGCGAGGCGCACGCGCAGGCCCTCCCCGATGCGGTCCAGCCACGGCAGATCCCGCCAGTCGCGGCGCTGCGGGTAGGTGTCGGCGTGGAGGGTGAGCGAGAACATCGGCTACACCGCGAAGCGCTTCATGAACTGCTGGCGCAGGCTGCGATACCACTGCTCGCCCAGCGGCGCCGGGTTGTGGCTGATGCGCACATGCACCCGCCCGCCCAGGTAACGCGGCTGCGCCGGGCCGGTGAACTGCATCTCGAACTGGAACAGCGGCTCCAGGGCCTTGGGCGCCCGGTTGTCGGCGCTGGCCTCCGGGTCGAGGCCGATCTGGCCGCCGCCCTGAAGGGCCAGCGCCATGCTCGGCAGCTCGGCGCTGGCGCCGGGCACCTCGCGCACGATCTGCGCCTGGAGCACGTCCCACAGGCGCTCGGCCGAGCGGATCTCGACCTTGCCGGCGCGCTGCCGCACGAGGTCCACCCGCCCCTGGGGCACCACCGCCAGCAGGGTGTAGCGGGACGGATCGAGCACGTAGGCGACCTGCTCGCCGCGGGGCAAGTAGCGGCCGGAGAAGTCGTCCAGCGCCTCCATGTCGAAGCGGCCGGCGTGGGGGCTGCGCACCACCAGGTCGCCTCGCCGCGCCGCCAGGTCGGCCAGGCGTTGTTTCTGGTGGGCGAGTTCGCTGCGCACCATCTGCAGCTGCACCCGCTCGGCGGTGGCGGCCAGGGCCAGGCGGGCTTCCTGCTCCCGCACCAGTGCCTCGGCCTGGGCCACCTGGGCGTCGAGCTCGGGTTCGGTGCAGCTGAACAGCGGCTGCCCGGCCACCACCGCCTCGGCCGGCCGGGCCAGGATGCGGTCGCCGAAGCAGGTGGCCGGCACGCGGATGCGCGACTGCTCGGGCATCCAGATCACCCCCTCGACCATCGTCCAGTCGGCCACCGGAACGAAGGCGATGAAGCCGGCGAGCACCCCGCCCAGCGTGAGGCTCACAAGCCCGGCCTGGCGGCGATGCCCCTCCAGCGACGGGTCGCGCAGCATGAAGCGGGTAAATTTCACCAGCGGCTGCACCAGCAGCCCATACGCCGCCCACAGGGCCAGCAGCACCCCGAACACAAAGAACTGCCCCGCCACCAGCACGATGATGGAGACGGTGACCACGGTGCGGTAGATCACCGAACCGACCGCGAAAAAGGTGAGCCACAGCGGCTCGCGGGCGGTGAGGTGGAGCGGCGGTCGGGCCTCGCTGCGGAACAGGTAACGGCGGACGAGGTAGCCCACGTAGCGGTTGGCGCGCTGGGACAGGTTGGGGATCTCCAGCGCGTCCGACAAGATGTAGTAGCCGTCGAAGCGCAGCAGCGGGTTGGCGTTGAAGATCAGCGTCGTCACCCCGGCGAGGATCACCACCTGATGCAGCACCGCCTTCGTCACCCCGCCGCTCACCCCGGTCCACAGCCACACCGCGATGGCCGCCAGCCCCAGCTCGGCGATCATCCCGGCCGCGCCGATCAGCATCCGCTGCCACTTGCCGGGCAGGGTCACGCTCTCGCTGGCGTCCACGTAGGGCACCGGGATGAAGACCAGGAACATCAGCCCCATCTCGCGGCAGCTGCCGCCCAGCGCCTTCACCGCCAGCGCGTGGCCAAACTCGTGGAAGGCCTTCAGCAGCGGGTACAGCAGGGCCAGGATCAGCATGTTGTCGCCGGTGAACACCCGCGCCGTGATGTCGGCGGTGAGCGCGTCCCAGTGCATGCCGACGAGCAGCGCGCCGAACAGGATCAGCGCCAGCCACACCAGCAGGATGCCGCCCCACGCGGCCGGCGGCACCCGCCGGGCGATGGCCCCCACCAGCGGGTCGGGGTCGAACAGCGGCAGCTTGAGCGACAACGGGTTGGCCAGGTATTGCTTGAGCCGCGTGCGGCGCAGGCGCTGGCCGCGCTCGGCGAGCTCGCCCAGGTCGGGCTTGCGGTCGGTGAGCAGCACGTTGGCCTGGTGGAGCTGGGTCAGCAGGCCGAGGATCTCGTCCTGGGTCGGTGCCTGGTCGCCGAGGGTCAGGCAGGCGCTCTGCCAGATCTCGTCGAGGGAGCGTACCCCGTCCATCAGGGCCAGCACCCGGTAGGCCGACGGGTTGAAGCGCAGCACCCGCCCGCTGGCGAGATCCTGCATCACGTACCAGCGCTGCCCGCGGTAGGTGTGCGGGACAATCCGGGCCTGGCGGCGCAGGCGCGGCCTGAGCTCGGCCACCCGGTACCACGATGACGAGAACAGGGCCGAGGTCATCGCGCCGCCCTCACACGCCTAGCCACGACCACAGCTGCAGTCGGCTCCAGTCGACGAAGCGGCGGGTCCAGATCCGCACCAGACGCGCCTCGCCGACGCTCACCTTGCCGACCCCGGCCATGCCCGGGCGCAGGTCGGGGATCGCCGCCTCGGGCGTGGCCTCGACACGGAACACGTTGCGGCCGCCCTCGGTGTGGGCCACCGCGGTGATCAGCGTGACGCGGAAGGGGATCACCCGGTCGGGCAGCGCGGTAAGCACCAGCTCGCCGGCCTGCCCCACCGCGAGGTGGGCGATGTCGCTCTCGGCCACCTGTAGCACGATGCGGTAGGCGTCGAGGGGCGCGATCTCGAACAGGTTCTGCCCCTTGCGCACGGCGCCGCCGAGCTGCTGGGACAGGTCGCCGCTGACGATCAGGCCGGCAAACGGCGCCCGCACCTGGGCCTTGGCCATCATCGCCTCCGACAGCTGGCGCTGGGCCTCGGCCTGCTGGCTCTGGGCGCGGGCGATCTGGATCTGCGCCAGGTTGCGCTGGGCCTCGGCGTCGTTGGCCTGCTGGTTGAACTGGTTCTGCTGGCTCGACCAGCGCGAGGCTTCGAGCTGCAGCTCCCGGTCGTCGAGGGTGGCGAGGATGTCGCCCTCCTTCACCACCTGGCCGGCCCGCGCCTGGGCCGACGCCACGAAACCATCGAAGGGCGCAACGATCAGGCGCCGCACCCGCCCTTCGAGCGTCGCGTCACCGCTGATGCGGAAGTCACCGGTGGCAAACACGCCCGCCAGCACCGCCACCACCAGCGCAAGGCTGCCCAGCTTGAACGCCCCATGGCGTGGCCCGACGAGCCGCTGCGTCAGCCGCCGGCCTGCGTCGCCGAGGCGCAGGTGGAGCGGGCGCTCCTGGCGGCGCTTGGTGACCAGGGCATGGCCGAGGATGGCCGGCAGCGCGCTCGCCAGAACTTCGGCCTGGGGGTCGATGCCGGCGTCTTCCGGCCACTCGAAGGTGAACACGCCGTGCTCCTGGCGATCCAGGCCATCGGCCGCCGGCAGCGCGAAGGGGACCGACAGGATCAGGCCGTTGCCGTAGTCGCGGGCCAGGCTGGCGTGGTCGCGCCGCACCAGTCCGTCGGGCTGGGGGTCGTTGTCAGCGTGGTCGGCCTGGCGGATCGGCTGACCCTGGTCGGCGGCCTCGGTCATGGCCGCCTCGAGGGCCCGCACCAGATCGAGCCGGCGCGCGAAGTCGGCGGTGTGGGACAGCGCCGCCAGGCGCAGCGTGGCCTTGCCCCGCGCAAAGCCGACCGCCACCCGGTCGCAGCCGAGGCGCACCGCGGCTTCGGTGGTGACGGCCCGGCAGGCGTCGTCGGCCCGGCCTTCGCCAAGGGTCAGCATCAACAGGTCGAGGGCCGTCATCAGCCGCTCGCGGAGGGCGTCGCCCTCGTCCTGGTGGCTCGCGCCGAGGCGCACGGCCAGCCAGCCGCTGCCCCAGCGCAGCCACTCGGCGGCACCGGCGGGGACACCGGCTAGGCGAAAGCGCACGCCGACCACGCCGATGAGGTCGTCGGCGACCTTGACCGGGTGGGCGAGCACCGACTCGGCACCCACCTGACGGCTGACGGCGAGGCGCAGGCCCAGCGCCTGTTCGCAGGCGGTGGCGAGCTCGGCCGAGCACGGCTGGCCGGCGGGCCACAGGGCGCGGGCCTGGAACGGCCCGGCATTGGCCGGCCCGAGCACAAGCACGGCCTCGCGGACCTGCCCCGCGCCCCCCAGCCCGACCACCGCCCGATCGAGCCAGGCGGGGGCGAACTCGGCGTCGTCGTCGAGGCGGGCGATGGCGCTCCACGGGTCGGTCAACGGATGATTCTCGGCAGCGCGCATGGGGATTTCCAGATAAAGACTGGCGGTTAATCGACCCAAACCCGGCCACTCTTGAGGGCGGCAGCCAAAAAAGTCATCGCCCCCTCGGGGGCGATGCGCTTTGTTGCGTGCTTCTTACAATCCGCCGCGGCCCGCCGCGGCTTCAGGGCACCCTCAGGGCCAGACCCCGCCCAGCCCGCGCCCCGTGGGGGCAAGGAAACTTCAGGGCGGCCCTGCGTTTTCTTGAGAGCATTCCAAGGCCATGCCGGCCTCGGCGTGGACGGAGAAACACTGGCTTGTTTCTCAAGAGATCAGAGCTTGAGTTCGCCGTAGCGGCCTTCGTACTCCTTCAACGCGATCTCGAGCAGCGCGTGGAGGCGCTTGGCGGCGTAGGGGTTCATGACGATGCGGTTGGACAGGGCCACCCGCACCTCCTTGGCGTCCTGCTGCCAGGTCTGGTGGGTGCCGAAGAGCAGCGCCATCTCCTCGCGGGTGCCCATCACGTTGCAGACATTGGCGTATTGGGTCTGCATGGCGCTGTCGTCCCACACCAGCGTCGGTGCTTCCTGGGGCTGCTGCATGTTCTGGACCGTGGCTTGATCGCTCATCGAGTGCTCTCCTTGTTTAAGGTTTTCAGGCGGCCCGCCGGCCGGATGCGCGGCGGTTAGCTGCTTTATCGGCCGCAGGCAGCGTCCATTGAATGCGACCGGCGCCGGCCAGCACGCCGGCAGCGGCAACCAGCGCACTGCCGGTGGCGGTGTCGATGTCTTCGGTGGGCTCAGCCGGGCCGGCGGTGGCCATATCGGTGCCCGGGATGAGGGCCGATGTGAGGGCCGCTTCAGGCACCTCAGCCAGCGGGCTGAGGCGCTCCACCGGCAGCACGCGGGCCGAAGGCTCGGCGGCCTGGGGCGCGGCGGGCTCGCCATCGCTGACCGCAGGCGCTTCACGATCCTGCTGCAGGCCGTTGTTGCCCGACTGGCGGTCGAGCTCGCCCGGCACCGACAGCGGGCTTTTGGCGAGGCGGATGTTCTGCCCGAAGGCGAGCATCCCGATCGGCGGGCTGGGAGGCGAGAAGACCCTGGTCCCGGTAGTTTGCGGGATGACCACCGGCGCCTGCTGGACCACCGGCGGCACGAGGCCGCCGAGGGTCGCCCCATCGGGCCGGGCGGTGCCACCGAGCGCCCCGGCGGGCTGCGCTTCGCTGCTGCTGCGGCTGCCCGCAACGGCGGCGAGGCTGCCGCTGGCGGGCTGGGCGATGCCGCCATCCATGCTGCCGCCGGCGTTGGGCAGCGCGCCGCCCTCGCCCGGCGGGGTAGCGGCCTGCAGCGGCACGGGCGCCGGGCGGGCAGCCTGCGTGCTGACACCCAGGCTGCCGGCGGAGTCGGACGGGCCGGCGCCGAAGAGCGGGGTCGCGCTGCCCAGGACCTGCCCGCTGAGCACCGGCGACAGGGCCGCGATGAGGATCGCGTCCGGGCCATTGACGGTGATCCGCACATCGACCGCGCTGCCGTCGAGGGTGCTGACGGCGATCGTCTCGATGGCGAACAGACCATCCGGCACCCGGGCGGGGTCGGCGGTGTAGGCCCAGCGGCCGGTGGTGTCGATGACCAGCCGGCCGTAGCGGCCGTCCAGCCCACCGGCGACGAAGCCGGACTGGCCGGCGTCGGCGTCGGTGGCCGTGAGCTTGCCGGTGGCGACCAGGTTGCGGTCGGTCTTGACGGCACCGCGGGTGTCGCCGCTGATCGCCGGCCGGTCGTCGCTGCCGACGATCTCCAGCGTGAGGGTGCTGGTGGCGCTGCCACCGTGGCCGTCGACCACCACGTAGGTGAACACCTCGGTGGCCGTCTGCCCTGCCCCCAGGGCCTGGCCGGCGGCGCTGTCGACCCGGTAGGTGTAGCTGCCGTCGGCGGCGAGGGTGAGCGTGCCGTAGGTGCCGGCAAGCGCCTGGCCGACCGCGTCGGCGGCAGGCAGCGCGCCGGCCACCGCGACGGCACCGACGCGGAGCACGTCGCTGGCGTCGACGTCGGTGTCGTTGGCGAGCACGCCGCGGGCGGTGATCTGCAGGGTGTCGTCCTCGCGGATCGCGCTGGTGTCGACGCCGGCCGCCGGTGCGTCGTTGCTGCCACCGATGCGGATGGCGACGGTGCGCGCCACGGTGCCACCCTGGCCATCGTCGAGCGTGAGGGTGAGTTGCTCGTCCCGCGTTTCGCCGGCCGCCAGATACTCGACGGCGGCGGCGTCGACGGTGTAAGTCCACACGATCGCACCGCCATCCACGCTGGCGGCGAGCGTGCCCAGGGCACCGTCGGAGGCGACGATATCGGGCAGCACGCGGTGGCTATCGGCGGCGTCGATGTCGGTGAAGGCGATGCGGCCAGTGTCACCGAGGCTGCCCGCCGGGGTGGCGGCTTCGGTGACGGCGCCAGCCAGGCCGCTGTCGGCGACGACGGGCGCGTCGTTGGTGCCGGTGAGGGTCACGCTGATGCTGCGGCTCGCGACGCCACCGTGGCCATCGTCGAGGGACAGCGTGAAGGTTTCCAACCGGGTCTCGCCCGCGGCGAGGTATTCGATGGCCGAGGCGGCCACCTGGTAGGCCCAGATGATCTCGCCGCCCTGCCCGTCGGCGGGGTTGGTGGGCGTGCTGACGCTGGCGGTGAGGGTGCCGAGGGCGTCCGCCGGGGCGATGATGTCGGGCAGCACGCGGTGGCTGTCCAGGCGGTCGACGTCGGCAAAGGCCACGCGGCCGCCGGTGGCGAGGTCGCCCGCCGGGGCCAGCAGCTCGGTGACCGAGCCGGACAGGCCGCTCAGCGCGATCAGCGGGGCGTCGTTGGTACCGTTGATCGTCACGCTGACCTGCGTGCTGGTGCTGCCGCCGCGGCCGTTGTCGATGACGAGGGTGAAGGTTTCGACGCGGGTCTCGCCGGCGGCGAGGTATTCCACGTCGGCGGCATCGACGGTGTAGGCCCAGGCAATGCTGCCGCCGCTGCCATCCACGGCGCTGGCCGGGGTGGTGACGCTGGCGACGAGGCGGCCCAGCGTGCCCGCCGGGGCCGTGACGCCGGCCACCTGGTGGCGGTCGGCAAGGTCGAGGTCGCTGAAGGTGATGGTGCCGCTGCTGGTGAGCGTGCCGGCGGGCGCCGCGGCTTCGGTGATCGCGCCGCTGAGTTCGCCGGTGGCAACCGGTGCGTCGTCGGCGCCGGCCACCTGGATGTCGAGGGTGGTGGTGACGCTGCGGCCGCCGTTGCGGGTGACGGTGAAGCTGAAGCTGTCGACGCCGGTTTCGCCGGCAGCCAGGTTTTCGGTGGCGGTGGCGGCGTTGTCGACGGCGTAGTGATAGCTGCCGTCGGCGTTCAGCGTGAGCTGGCCAAAGCGCCCGGCGAGGGGCGCGCCGATGCTGCCAGCGGTGCTGCCGCTGCTCACCGCGATGACGCGGGCGATCGCCGTGCCGTTGGCAAGGGTGCCGACCGCGTTGTCGAGCACGCCGCCCTGGGCGGCCGTGGCGGTGGCATCCGCGCCGGCGGTGGCGTTGAGGCTGCCGCCGGCCTCTTGAGCGGTGGTGGTGTGGGCAAAGACTTCAAGCGGCGCGCCGGTGACGGTGATGGTCACGGTGGTGCTGCTGCCGTCGGTGGTGGTGAGGTGGAAGACCTCCTGCCTCAGCTCGGCGGGCGCCAGCGCCTGCAGCGCGGACGACTGGGCAAGGCGGGCTGCCAGGGCATTCGCGCCGGCCAGGGTGTAGGACCAGGAGCCGTCCTGGCTGAGGGTCAGCGAGCCGAAGCTGCCGTCGAGGATGCCCGGCGGGAAGGTGGCGAGGCCCGAGGTGAGGGACGGGTAGGCGATGCGCCCGGCAACCGTCTGGGCGGCGCCATCGAGCACCTCGCCGGCGCCGGTCAGCTTGTACTCGGTGACGCCGCCGCCGGTGTTGCCACCGCCCGCGCCACCGCCACTGCCGCCACCGCCGGCATCGGCAGCGCTCACCAGCACGATCCCGTCGATGCTGTCGCCGCGCGTGGTGCCGTAGCCGAACTCGCCGTGTTCGCCGAGGACGGTGATGCTGACCACCACGCCCTTGCCGCCGTTGGCGGCGGCGTCGAGCATGCCGCTGCCCGGCAGGACACGATCGTCATCCGAGATGCTGCCGATCAGGCTGTCCTGCCCTGCCCCGCCGATCACGAAGTTGTGGCCCAGGCTGCCGGAGCCGTCGGTGAGCGGCACGGTGATGGTGTCGGCCGAGCTGGCCGCGGGGGCGTCGTCGGCGCTGGTCTGGATCAGGCCGGGCTGACCGGCGACGAAGTTGACCTGGCCGGTATCGCCCAGCACGACGCGGGTGGCGTTGTCGGACGCGCTGGCGCCGAGGGTGTCGTTGCCGGCTCCGCCGAACAGGTAGAGCGTGCCGGCGCCGGCCGAGATGCTGTCATTGCCGCCGCTGGCGTCGGCCAGGGTGTTGAGCTGTTCGAGCCGCCCGGAGGCGCCGATGTCGAAGGCCGCGGTGCCGGCGTCGCCGAAGATCATGGCGCTGTCGCCGGAGGCCGTGCTGGCCTCGATGCGGTCGCTGCCGGCGCCGCCGAAGGCGAGCAGCTCGCCGGAGCCGAGGCGCAGGGTGTCGTCGCCGCCGGTGAAGGGTTGCAGCACGGTGGCAAACAGGCTGCGGTAACGCGCGTCGGGGTCGGTGGCGCCGCCGTCGCTGCGGCGGTAGTCGAGGTTGTCGCCGCTGGCCACGCCGACGTAGCGGTTGGCAGCGCCGATGGTGACGGTGTCGCTGCCCACGCCGCCAGCCACGACGTTGAGGTCGGTGAGGCCCGCCACCGCCGGGCTGGCTGCCGAGACCGACAGCTGCACGGTGTCGTTGCCGCCGGTGGCGGCGTCGGTGTCGAGGGTAGCGAAACCGGTCAGGCGGCCGTTGGCGTCGAGGATCACGGTGGCGTTGTCGCCGGCGATGGCCCGCTCGCGGGCGGTCTCCGGGGTGCTGCCGCTACCCTGCACCGACGAGACGGTGATGCTGTCGCCGCCGAAGCCGCCGACGACGAGCTTGTGGCCGTCGTCCGCGCCGCTGCCCGCGCCGAGCTCGATGGTGTCGGCGCCGCCCTGGGCGACACCGAAGCTGGTGGCCTGGCGCAGCACGCCGGACGACCAGGTGAGGCTGGCGCCGTCGCCGAACACCACGCCATTACCACGGCCAGCCCGCAGGCTGTCGCCGCCCTGGCCGCCGATCAGCACCGAGGTGCCGGAGGTGGTTTCGACGATGTCGGCGGCGCCGAGATCGGGCGACAGGGTGGCCACGCCTTCGAGGTAAGAGGTGCTGGCCGGCGCAGGCTGGCCATTGGCCCACTGCATCGAGACCTGGGCGAGGTTCGGGCCGTTGGCCGGGGTGCCCTGGACGATGGAGACCTGGCCGTTGTCGCCGATCAGCAGCGCATCGGCGCTCTGGCCGGTGACGGTGAGGCGGTCGGCACCGATGCCGCCGAGCAGGATGGCCTGCCCCATCACGCCAGTGAGGCTGCCGGAGACGCCGAAGCGCAGGGTGTCGGCATCGCCGGTGGACGAGGTCTGGTCGAGGGTCTGCGCCGAGATGAGGTTTTCGGCCTGCCAGGCGGTGTTGCCGATGCCGGCATAGCTGAAGCGGGCGTTGTCGCCTGCGCCGACGCGGAAGGCGCTGCGGTTGGAATTGACTGCCAGGTTGTCGCGGCCGTAGCCGCCAATGAAAGTCACGTCGCCGTCACCGATGCTCACGCTGTCGTCACCGCCCAGGGACAGGTTGGTGCTCTCGATGCGCTGGAGCGCACCGCCGCCGGAGGCGTCGAAGGTGACCACGCCCGAATCGCCCAGCACGATGCTGCGGTTGGTGGCGGTGGCATTGCCGTTTGCGTCCGGCAGGTCGGTGGTGCGCAGGGTGATGGTGTCGGCCCCAAAGCCGCCAATGACGAGCTTGTCGCCGCGGCCCGAGACGATGGTGTCGGCGCCGCCGCTCTCGGGCACGCTGCTGGTGATCGACAGGGTGGCGTAACCCCGCGCCTTGCGCAGCAGCTCGCCGTTGTCGCCGAGGATGAGGTCGGTGGAGGCGGTCTGGTCGCGCACGGTGATGGTGTCCGCCGCCATGCCACCCATGACCACCTGGTAGCCCAGGTCGGCGCTTGCGGCGATGCCCTGGGCGCCGAGGGTGATGCCGTCGGCGCCGCCGGTGGCGGCGATCGGGTCGATCGTGGCCATGGCAGTGAGGCCGCTCTGGTCGTCGAACTCGAAGCGGGCGTTGTCGCCGGCGATGAAGCGGCCGTTGCGGCCACGGTTGCCGGTCTGTGCCGCGGTGAGCGCGGCGCCGCTGAGGCCGCCGGTCGGCAGCGTACCGGCCACGCCGACCACGCTGGTAACCCGCAGCAGCGAGCCGACAGCCCACACCGCCGCGCCGATGGCCTCGCTGGTCGCGGCGCTGCCGCTGACGTTGCCGAGGTTGTCGGCGTCGATCTGGATGGTGTCGGCGCCGAAGCCGCCGGAGACCAGCTTGAAACCTTCCTCCAGGGTGATGTTGTCGTTGCCGCCGATCACGATGTCGGTGCTGACGATGCTGCGCAGCACGCCGTTGCGGCTGACGCTGTCGTAGTCGATCTGGGCGTTGTCGCCCATCACCAGGTTGTCGCCGTCGCGGGCGTGGATGATGTCGGCGCCAAAACCGCCGATCAGCACCTTGCCGCCGTTGGCGGTGAGGATGCGGTCGTCGCCGCCCTTGTCGTTCTGAGTGGTGACGACCTGCAGCAGCTGGTTAGGCGTGCCGGCGCTACCAGCGGCGCGCTCGATGCGGCCGTTGTCGCCGATAACGATGTCGTCGCTGACGGCCTGGCCCATGCGGTCGGTCTTGGAGACGCTGTCGTACTCGGCCGAGATCCAGACCTGGTCCGCAGCCATGCCACCAAACACGAAGTTGTAGCCCAGATCACCAACGCTACTGGCGTCGCCGATGCGGATCACATCCTGGCCGCCGGTGGCGGCGATGAGGTCGGAAGTCTGGAAGACCAGGAAACCGCCCAGGCTGTCGTAGCTGATGTCGGCGTTGTCGCCGGCGATGAGGCGCGTCGAGGCGCTGGTGGTGCCGACCTGGACGAGATCGTTGCCCACGCCACCGATGATGGTCTTGTCGCCGTTGGCGGTGAGTACCCGGTCGTCGCCGCCGAGGCCGGCGGTGATCTGGGTGGAGTAGACGTGGCTGAGCAGGCTGGAGCCGCTCGGGCGGGTGATCACGCCGTTGTCGGCGAGGATCACGTCGGTGCTGGTGGCCGTGCCGAAGCTGGCGGTGCCGGCGCTCCAGCTGGCGGCGACGTGGACAGAGTCGACCTCCATGCCGCCGAAGATGTAGTTGGCGCCCAGGTCGCCGGTGCTGGCGGCCGTGCCGACGCTGATGGCGTCGATGCCGCCGGTGGCCTGCAGCGTGTCCAGTGTCGAGAAGCTCGTGAAGCTGCCCGGCGAGGCGTAGCTGATGTCGGCGTTGTCGCCGGCAATCAGGCGCGTGGACGTGCTGCTGGTGCCGACCGTGATGGTGTCGTTGCCGACGCCACCGATGATGGTCTTGTCGCCGTTGGCGGTGAGCACCCGGTCGTCGCCGCCGAGGCCGGCGGTGATCTGGGTGGAGAGCACCTGGCTCAGGCGGGCGTCGCCATCGGGCCGGGTGATGATGCCGTTGTCGGCGAGGATCACGTCGGTGCTGCGGGCAGCGCCCTGGGTGGCGATGCCGGTGGCTGCGTCGTAGGCGGCGGAGACGAGCAGCGTATCGCTGCCCATGCCGCCGATCAGGTAGTTGCTGCCCAGGTGGCGGGCGATCAGGTCGGCAGGGCTGCCGACCGAGAGCGTGTCGTTGCCGCCGGAGCTGGCCGCGGTGTCGGTGCTGGCGAAGGAGACCACGCTGCCGCTGGCGTCGGTGTCGATGCGGGCGTGGTCGCCGGCGATGAAGCGGGTGTTGGCGCCGGTGGAACTGGCCGCGTTGAAGGCGAGGCTGTCCTGCCCTGCCCCGCCGAACACGATGGCCGAGCCGCTGCCCATGCGCAGGGTGTCGTCGTTGCCGCTGCCGCCGGTCTCGGCCACCGGGGCCTCGACGTAGTCGAGCATGTGGGTGTAGGCGCCGCTCACCGCAAAGGTGAGCTTGGTCTGACCGGCGACCACGGCCTCGACAGTCTTGTACTGCACCGTGCCGTTGTCGGTGAGCACCACGTTGAAGGCGCTGGCGGAATCGGCGCCGTAAACGGTGTCGCGGCCATTGCCGGCGATCAGCAGGTTGCTGCCGCTGCCCAGGTAGATGGTGTCGTTGCCGCCGCCACGGCTGCCGAAGCTGGTGGCCGACAGCGCGCTGCGGTACAAAAAGTCGATCTGCACCCGGCCGAGGTCGGCGAGGATGGTGTCGTTGCCTTCGCCGCTGCCACCGATGTTGATGATGTCGCCGCCCAGGGCGCCGAGGATCACGTCGCTGCCGCTGCCGCCCTTGAGCACCTGGGCGCCAGCGGTGGTGAGACTGCGGTTTTCGAGGGTCTGGCCCTTCCAGATCCAGTTGCGGGCGGCCACGCCGAACTCGGCCGCGCCCACAGCCTGCAGGCTGAGGTAGTCGGCGACGTTTTTCAGCGAGCTGTCGAGGGGCCTGGTCTGGCCGGCGAGCAGGTTGGTGTAGGTGACGAAGGTGTCGGCCACCAGCAGGTCGTGGGCAGCCTGGCCCTCGAGGGTGTCGGTGCCGTCGTTGCCGACCAGCAGGTTGTTGCGCCCGTCGCCCACCAGCCAGTCGCCGCCCTGGCCGCCGAAAATGTTGTGGAAGCCACGCACCTGGATGTTGCTGGCGCCAGCGCTGCCGAAGGCGCTGTTGCCCTCTTCGTTCACCTGCACGGCGCGCGTGTATTCGGAGAAGTCGAGGGTGTTACGGGCGTTGGCGATCTCGTCGCCGCTGGCGTTGTGGTGGCGGCCACCGTCGGTGTTGCCGGTAAGCGAGCCGGTGAGCGAGGCCCCGTCGCGGACGCGGAAGACGTCGCTGCCCTGCCCGCCCACCACGTTCTCGAAGCCGGTAAAGCGGAAGCCGCGGCCGGCGTTGTCGCCGGCGTCCTTCATGGCCTGGGCGGTGGAGCTGGCAAACGCGGCCTGGGTCATGCCGCTGGCGCTGCCCTTGACCCAGCCGGCGTTGGTGCCAGTGATGCTGACCAGCAGGTTGGCGGTGTTGCCGGAGATGTCGATGATGTCGCCGCCCGCGCCGCCGCGCAGCTCGTCGAGGGTGGTGGCTGCGGCCCACTGCAGGGTGTTGCTGCCGCGCAGGGCCTTGAACTCGGCGTCGTCCACGGTGACCGCGGCGGTCTGCCGGCTGAAGTCGACGATGTTGGCGCCGCTGGTGTCGGTGATGCTGGCCTGGCCCCAGTTGCCGAGCACGCGGTAGGTGTCGTCACCGCTGCCGCCGATCAGGGTGGTGGTGCCGCCGCGGGCGATGAGGAGGTCGTTGCCGCCATTGCCGCGCAGGGTGGCGGTGCCGGTGTCGGAGCCGATCAGCACGTCGTCGGCGGAGCCGCCGATCAGGGTGTCGTTGCCGCTGCCGGCAATGAAGAGCACCGGGCGGTCGAGGCCGGAGGCGTCGAAGGTGTCGTCGCCGGCACCACCGAAGGCCTTGACCTTGGAGACGCCGACGAAGGTCTTGGTGTAGGTCTGGCCGTTGGTGAGGGTGGCCGAGATGTTCACGGTGCCGCCGCTGCCGGTGAGCGTGTAGCTCTCGTTACCGTCATCGGTGCTGCGGCGCTTGCGGTCGGCGGAGGTGTTGGTCACCGACTCCTGGCCGTCGATGCTGCCCACGCCGGAGCCGGCGTTGAGGCTCAGCGTGGAGCCGGCCATGGTGCCGAGGATGGGCTTCTTGGCCGCCGGGTCGTGCTCCCAGGTGAACAGGGTGACGTCCATGAAGGTCCATTCCCACACCCGCTCCCAGTCGAACAGCAGGAAGATGTCGACGTAGGCGGCGATGTAGGCCGAGCCGCGCAGGCTCATCGAGACCACGTCGAGGGGGTCTTCGGATACCGCGGCGATGAGCTCGGAGGCGCGGTACTTGTTGTCGCGGTTCTCGTCGTAGATATCGAGGGTGCCGGTCATGCGGATGCCGCCCTCCACGCCGCCGCGCACGATGAAGGCGTTGAGCTCGGCAAAGGCGGCCAGCTTGGCGTCGAGGCGCACCTCGGGGAGGTCGACGCCATTGACGATGTTGTCGCTCACATAGAAGCCATCGAAGATGTCGACGATGTTGTGGCTGTCGAAGAACTTGCTGATGCCGTAGGTATCGAAGCCGAGCGCGAGCGAGGCCGACAGCTTGATCTCGCCGCCGATGCCCACGTAGAGCGGCGGGTAGATCGGATAGGACACCCGGAAGCCGACCTTCACCTCGAGGTTCTGCGGGCGGAACAGCATCAGGTCGGCGGGCTTGCCGGTGAGCATGTTGATGACCGCGGTGAGCGGGTCGTCGAGGATCGGGAAGGTGAGCGCGTTGCCCGGCTTCTTGAGCTTGTCCTTGAAGCTGTTGAGGGCGTCCATCGGGCCGACGGTCTGCTGGCCGGGCACGTCGATGTTGGGCAGGCCGATGTTGATGCTGGGCAGCGAGGGCAGGCCGGGCAGGCTGATCGACCAATCAATGGTGGGCAGCAGGTCGGCCAGGCTGATGCTGGGCAGCCACACGTCGGGCATCTCGACGACGACGGTCTTCGACGGATCGACGAGGGCCGACAGCAGGCCGGCGTCGCTGATGAGGCTGCTCCAGCCGAGGTTGGTGTGGCTGGTCTGTTCCCAGACGAACTCCTTGCCGAGGCCGACCCAATGCACGGTGGGCCACTTGACCTGCACGGTGTGCAGGAAGGCGGCGATGGTGGGCAGCACGACATTGAAGGACGCGCCGGTGAGGTCGATGGTCTTGACGTTGCTGGCACTGACGAAGGGCTGCACCGCGTCCGGCCAGCGGATGTCCACCTCGCCGCCGGCGGCCCATTCCCAAGTCTTGCTGCCGATGGACCAGCTCATCTTGGGCAGCAGCAGCTTGAGTTGCGGCAGCAGGTCGGGCGTGAGGTCGATGTCGGGCATCACCACCGTCACGTCGAACCGCGGCGCGAAGTTGCCGCTGAGGATGTCGGAGAGGCGCAGATCCGGCCAGCCGGCCTTGATGTTGAGGGTGAACTGGGCGACGTTGCCGCTGCGGTCGAGGACGCCCGGGACGGTGAAGTTAACCGGGGTCACGTCGATGTAGGGCGCGGGCACCTTGACGTCGGCGTTGAGCGCGAAATCGAAGGACAGCGGCGGCAGGTTGCCCTTGAAGATCTCGAGCAGGCTCGTGTCCGTCTTCCAGCCCACGCCGGCCGACAGGCTGAACTCCAGGCTGCCGTCCTTGACCGCGACGTCGGCGAGATTGAGGTAGGGCAGATCGACCGGCACGTCGATGTTGGGGATGCCCGGCAGCGCCGGCAGCGCGGCGAGGTTGAGCTTGCGGTCGCGGGTGCCCGAGACGATGAGCGACTGGGCGACCGGGATCAACATGCGCGCGGCACTCGTCGGCAGCCCGTCGATCACGTCGAGCAGGCGCACCATGGCGATGATGAAATCCACCCTGGAGATGCCACCGAACAGGGCCGACATGTCGGAGGCCAGGTCGACCACCGAATAATCGCGGCCCATGAGGCTGGAGATGCCGGGAATAGGCGTGGTCAGGGCGTTGATGACCGGCATGATCGGGTCGGTGACGTCCTGGATCACCTTGGCGATCGGGTTCAGGAAGCGGGTAAAGAAGGTGCCCGCGTCCAGGTAAACATCCGAGAACCAGATGCTCGGCGCGCCGACCTTGAACAGCTTGTCGTAGCCGGAGGCAAAGAACTGGTCGATCTTCTGGACGTACTGGTTCTTGTTGTTGGCCATCCACGTCATGTGGAAGTCGCCGACGATGGACGGCAGGTAGCCCTCGCCGCCCAGCGACACGCCGAGCTCCATATGCAGGTTGATCTGGGCCTTGGCGTCCCAGTCCACCTTGATGAGGTCGGCGAGCTTGGCGTTGCTGAGGTCGGTGAAGGTGAGGCGGCCATTGGTGAAGCCCGACAACGCCGCGATGCCGAACAGGCCGACGTCCTTGAGGTCGACCCCGAAGTGCAACTGCAGCCGGGTGCGCGAGCCGTCGGCGCCGCTGTCGCCGTCGAACATGGACGTGGTGCGGCCGTAGTTGGCGTTCTGGGTGCCGCTGAGGCGGCCCATCGAGTCGGTGCCGCTGCCCCAGATGCCCGTGTCGTTGTCCTTGATCCAGCCGTCCCAGTTGTCGGTCATGGTGCCGTTCAGGAAGAACAGCTCGGCGTTGAGCTGGGCCGGATTGTTGCCGGCGCCGGGGGCCAGGAAGACGTCAACGGTGGCCTGCAGCTCCTTGACGGCCGCGGTCTGGCCAGGCTTGCCGACCAGCCACAGGTTGTCGATGTAGGCGTCGCGGGCGTTGTCGGCGATGCCCGTCGCGACGCCCTTCAGCGCGGGGTCGCTGCTGTAGGTGGTGAGCTGGCCGATGCCGGCGTTGCCGGGCATGTTGGTGATGACGTAGAAGCCGTCGGTCACATCCACCCCGAAGCCGAGGTAGAGATCCCAGTTGAGCTCGAGGCCGATGCCGCCGTCGAGGCCCAGGTTGAGGCCCGGCACGCCGATGTCGAAGGACAGGCCGAGGCTCGGCGTGTAGGTCTGGCCGAGGTTCATGCGGAACTGGATGGCCGTGCTCTGGTTGATCGCCACCTGGGCGGCGACCTCGGCGGCCTGGTCCTTGATGGCCTGCTTGAACTCGCTGAGCACGGCCTTCGGCACGTAGTGGGTGCCGTTGACGAGGTTGGCCTTGAGCACCGCCGCGTCGGCGGCCAGCGCGCCGGTGGAGGGCCGGAAGCCGTCGGCCACGTCGGTGAGCACGGCGGCGGTGACGCCGGCGCCGAACACGTCGGTGAGCAGCTGCTGGTAGTCGTAGCCGCCGGCGGCCTTGTCGGCAATGAAGGTGACGATCTTGGTGAGGCTGCTGAAGAAGCTCGGCTGCTCGGCGATGCCGCTGAACAGGTCGAAGAGCTCACCGGCCGTCGCCTGGACGCTGTCGATTGCGTCGGCGATGTCGTCGACGATGCGCAACAGGCTCTGGTCGAGCACCACCTGGCCGGCCTCGCCCACGTAGCAGGGCGTGCCGTCGTCGTGGTAGATGATGTTGCCGTCGGCGTCGCGCTGGACGACGTTGAGGCCCGACGTGACCCACGCGGTGCGCTGGCCGGCAATGACCGCCGGCACCGGGTTGCCTTCGCTTGTGCCAAGGTATTCGCCCAGCGCGGGGTCGAGCTCGGGCTGGCTGAAGCCGGCGAGGTACTCTACGACGATGTCGTCGGGGGTGATCAGCTGGTCGCCGTTGTAGTCGCGCAGGAAGTTGAGGAAGACGTTGCTGTTGATTTCGCCGGCCTGGATGACGTAGTCACCGTTGGTGTCGGTGGTGAGCATGTCGAACAGGCTCATGCGGAGGGCGTTGTCGAGCCCGCCGTACACATCCACCGCGTTGGCCAGCGCGGTCTTGATGGCGTCCACCACGTTGCCGCGCAGGCTGGCGACGAACTGGGTGGCCTCCTGCAGCTGGTCGCCGATGATGGGCAGGTCGAGCACGCTGCTGAAGGCGTCGAGGCCCTTCTGGATGCTCTCGAGCACCTTGTCGACGGTGTTGACGATGATCGTCGGGTCGCGCAGCAGGAAGATCAGCGGGCCGTTGATGGGCTTGTCCGGGTCGCAGCTCTCGCCAACGGCGGCCTTGAGCACCTGGCCGAGCTGGAGCTGCCAGTATTCGAAATCGGGCAACACCAGGCTGATGTCGAAGCCGCTTGCCGACGGATTGGCGGCTCCGCTACCGAACAGGCTGCCGCTGCCCACCGACACGCCGGAGGGCGTCGTGCTGGCACCGGCGCCCTCGGTGGAGCTGATGTAGGGGTCGGGGTTGGTGGTGCTGAGGCCGCCTTCGTTGTCGTTGTCCACCGGCGCGCCTTCGGGTGTCGAGGTGCCGCTGCCACTGGCGATGACCGGCCGCGCGGGCAGCACGGCCTGGGTGATCTGGCTCGAGATCACCGCATGGCTGTCGATGGCCTCGCTGGCGTCGAGCAGCGCGATACCGCCCTTCCCGCCCATCTTTGCGAAGCTGTCGCCGAGGTTGCGGTAGGCGATCTCCATCTTGCCCAGGGGCAGCGGGTTGATGAAGCCGTCGATCTGCTCCATCGCCAGCTGGCCGAGCTGGTCGGACACCTTGAGCGTCATCGGCAGGGTGGCCGACGCGCTGCCGTCGAAGAAGACCCCGAAGTTGGAGGCCTTCAGCGCGCTGGCGGCGGCCGTGTCGAGCTGGCCGTAGCTGCGCAGGTAGAGCCGGCCGTCCGCCGCACCGTCGCTGGCATCCGACTGGAGCGCGAAGCCGCTGCCGGCGGCCACGCTCACCGTCGCGCTGCCGCCGGCGATGCCGAGCCGGTAGATGCCCTGGCTCGACTCGAAATCGAGGCCCGCGCCGGTGGCCGTGAGCGCGTCGAGGCGGGCAAAGGTGCCGCTGTCGCCGGCCAGCCCGGCGGCGCCGGCGTCGCTGCGGTCGAAGAGGAAGACCTGGCCCTTCTTGGCGGTGTTGCTGAGATCGATGCCGAAGTCGAGGTTGAAGGTGAGGTCGGCGTGCAGTTGCAACTTGGCGGCGCCGGCCGAATCCTTGAGGCGGGTGATCGAACCCACCAGCCCGGCCAGCATGGCCTGCTGGGCGGGCGAGAAGAGGCCGAGGAGCGCCTCGTCGTTGAAGATCAGCTCGAGCGACACGGCGCTGTCGATGAGCACCCGGTAAGGCAGGGTGACGCGCAGGGCCTCGCTGCCGCTGGTGCTGTCGAGGCTGAGGGAGATGGCCGCGGCATCCACACCGAAGGCGCTGGCCAGCGCGGCCTGCAGGCCGTTGAGGCCGATGGCGCCCTGGCTGGTGAGGGTGCTGTCGATGGCGGCAAAGCGCGCCGTGAAATCGAACAGATCGGAGACGCTGGTGCCCAGCAGCGGCAAGGCGCGGCCAAGTTCGCCAAAGGCGCCGAGCTTGCCGAGATCACCGACGAGGCTGCCGAGCTGGCCGAGGTCGGCCTTGATGTCGCTCCAGGCGATGTCCTTGAGCGGGGTGAGCACGCCCAGCCCGTTGCTGGGCACCACGGTCACGGTGGCCTCGGCCTCGGCGCCGGCGAACAGGGCCGCCGTGTTGCTCACCGAGATCGTGATGGTGGTGGACGGCACAAGCCCCTGGGCGGTGATGGCCGCCGGCGTGAGCAGCCCGAGGCCAGAGAACTGCAGGCTCGCCAGCGGCGCGCTGCCGGGCGTACCGGCCGCGTTGCGATACACCGGCGCGGTGATGAAGTCGCCCTCCAGCAGGCGGCCGGCGACGGCGAGGTTCTTGAGGGTGATGGCCTTGGCGGTCACCACGCCGCCCTTGAGGGTGAGCGCCCCGCCGCTCTGCCCGACCAGGTCGGTGGCGGCGATGAGGGCGTCGATGCTGGCCTGCACGGCCACGTCGGTGGTGTTGCTGCGGGCCGCGGCGAGGGCCAGGTCGATGGCGTCGGAGACGCTGCCGATCAGGTCGGCCAGGGATGTGTTGGCGCTGGTGTCGGCGCTGCGCACCAGCACGTCCACGGGGCTGGCGAGGCCGGCCACGGCGACGGAGAGGCGCAGGTCGGTGGCGAGCCGGCCGGTGGCGGCATCGTAGATCTGGGCGGGGTGGTCGGCCAGGGTCAGGGTGGTGGTGGGTGCGGTGAAGCTGAGCACACGCAGCGGGCTGGCGACGGTGCCGATGTCGGTGACGCTGACGAAGCTGTGGGCAACGTAGGGGTCGGCGCCCTGCTGGCTGACGAGGGCCGCGTGGATCGCCGCGTCCACGTCGGCGGCGAGGTCGTCGATGGAGCTGTTGTTGCTGGCCGCGGCCTGGGTGACGACCACATCGAGCACGGTGGTGCCGACGGTGACCGACAGGCCCACGTCGCGCAGCAGCTGGCCGTTGCTCTGGAAGGGCGCGGCAGTGGCCGAGACGCTGCTTGAGGTGGTGAGGTCGCTGCCAAGGCCGAGCAGCGCGGTCTGGCTGGCGGCGGAGTCGTAGAGCGCGTTGAGGCTGATGCGGTCGTGGGCCGCGCCGGTGAGGCCGTTGCGCAGGCTGAAGGCCATGCTGCCGCCGTAGTCTGCCAAGAGCCCGGTGAAGCTGAGGTCGAGCATGCCGAGGGTGGCCTGGCCGGCGGTGGCGAGGCTGGCCGGCGTGCTGCCGGCCTGGCCGTGGACGACCGCCGAATAACTTGCGGCAACACTGGCGTCCTGCAGAAAGACATAGGCGCCGTTGGTGCTGGCGAACTGGCCGGGCGTGAAGCCCAGCTCGGTGGTGGCGGTGTCGCGGCCGCTGACGAGGATCTGCAGCGAGGCCAGCTTCGACGACTGGGTGACGAGCTCGATCTGGCCGTTGTTGAGGATGGCCTGCACGGCCTGGCCGAGGCTGGAGAAACCGAGCCCGCCGCTGCCGAGGTAGGCGTGCCCGGCAACCGACGTGGCGTTGAGGGCAGCGTTGAGGTCGGCGACGAGGTCGGCGGCCGAGGTGTTGCCGGCGTCCGCCGCAACGGTGACCGCCACGGCGTCGGACTGGTCCACCTTGAGTTGGAAGTGGGCGGCGGCCGAGAGCTGCCCGTTGGTGGCCAGCGTGACCGCCCTGGCGGACGGATAGACTGTGCTGGTCCTGAAGCCGAACACAGCCTGCAGGGCGTCGTTGGGGTTGGCGATGACGAGCTTGGCGTTGCTCACCGGTACGCCGAACGACAGCTGGAGCTGGTTGCCCGAGCTCAGCCCGGCCGTCACCGCCTCGCCCAGATTGTGGAAGCCGAGCCGGTCGAGCACGCCACCCGATAGCACCGCCTGCCCCCCCAGCACGCCCTGGATGTCAGCGACGAGGTCGGCGCGGGTGGTGTTGCTGCTGGTGGCGGCGGAGTCGAGGCTCAGATCGTAGTTTTCGCCGTCGAACACCAGCGAGAAGCTGGACGTGCCCGGCGGGAACAGCCCCATGAAGCCGGCGCTCCACTTCACCGCCGAGGTGTCGCTGGCGTTGGCGGTGAGGGTGGCGCCGTAGGCACCGGCCGCGCGCAGGGCGAAGGTGTTGAGGTTCTGGAAGTCGAAGCCGATCCGGGTTTCGAAGGCGGTGCTGGAGGTGAAGTCGAGGCTTGAATCGACGGTCAGGGACGACAGCTCGCCGACCTGCTCGCCGAGGCTGATGGCGATCGCCTCGGTGCTCTGCGGCAGGGCCAGCCGAACCTGGAAGACGAGGCTGCGGGTGGCGGCGTCGTAGGCCGGGCTCACCGACAGCCCGCTGGCGCTGATCGCCTGCTGGAAGCGGGCCATCAGCTCATTGAGGGTGGCGAAGCGGGTGACGCCGGCGATCTGGAACTCCTGCCCGGCCACGGCGAAGCCGAGGCGCGCCATGGAGCCGTAGGTGCCGCCCGCCGGCGAGGTGAGCGCCAGCGAGTTGACCCGCAGCTGCGGCATGTCGGTGGCGGCCAGCGCGCCGGTGAAGGCGATGTCCCAGGTGTTGCTCTTGCCGGCGACGGCGGTCACCGTCACGTCGGCGCTGCCGAGCGCGGGCTTCCACAGCTTGAGCATGTCCACCAGCGCCGTCTGCATGGCGGCGGCAGAACTGCCGTAAGCCAGGCTCGCGCTCTGGTAAAACAGCGAATCCAGCGTGGCGCCGAACGAGAAGCTGCCGCCGTTGGCATTCGAGATGCTCAGGCGCTGGACCTCATTGGCCGCCGGTGTGGCGCCGACGGCGGCGGCCACCGTCTGCTGCGTCACGACGAGGGCGTGGGCCGGCACGCTGCTGGCCCAGCCGGCGGTCTCGACGGTCATTGCGGCGTAGGTGCCGTAGTCGGTGGCATTCTTTTTGCCGAAGGCGATGTCGAAGACGCGGGTGAGGTTGTCGGCGGCGTAGTCGGGCGACACGTCGGCCACCGACAGCCCGGTGACGCCGGGCAAGGCCGCGTGGAGGGCGTTGGCGATGTCGGCGGTGCTGGCGTTCCAGGCCAGCGCGGCGGTGCTGAAGGCCACACCCGCCGTGTCGGTGCCCTTGAGGGTGAAGGTGCCCGCACCGCCATGCACGATGAACAGGCGCTGGACCGCCTCGACGGAATCCGTGCCCGCCGCGACCTGCTGGATGCTGAGGCCGCTCGCCCCGGCCACCCGCAGCACCGAGAACTCGCCCGGCACCGCCTGGCTGAGGTTGAGCTTGCCCCACATCCGCCCGTCGCTGCCGCGGGAGAGCTCGCTGGCGGTGACGTCGATGACGCTGCCGGCCACCACGTCGCCGCCCGGCAACACCTGCAGGGCAGCCTGGTCGGTGCCCGCCAGCGCGCCGGTGAATTGCACCTGGTAATACTTGGCGCGGCCGGTGACGACCACGTTGCCGACGCCCAGCACGGCCTCCAGCGCCTGCTGCACCTCGATCGGCGAGGCCAGCACCGGGATCGCGTCGGTGGCCGCACCGCCGTTGCCGAGCTTCAGCGCGTAGCTGCCCGCGGTGGCGTGGATGCGCAGCGTCTGCTCCTCGTCGGTGTGGGTGGATGCGTCGATGGCGAGGCCGCCCTTGAGGGTCTCGCTGATTTCGAACAGGCCGCCGTCCCAGCCGAGCAGGCCGTTGGCTGCGGTGGCGATCTTCTGGCCGAGCAGCGCGGCGAGCTGGTCGATGTGCTTGAAGCCGGCCGTCTCGGCGGCCGCCACGGTGATGGTGAGCACCGACGGCCGATCGTCGGCCGGGCGCTGGATGTACAGGTCGAAGGCCGTATCGCCCGCCAGCACCGGCGACACCGCTGCGCTGCCGGTGAGGCCGGACAGCAGGGTGACGGTGAGCTGCTCGTCGAGCACCTGCCGCATCGCCGCGCTGAAATCCAGCGCCGAGCCGAGCTTGACGTTGGTGAAGGGCAGCAGCGCGTCGAAGCGGCCGGAGTCACGCAGCAGCTCAAGGTAGCTGCCGAGGTCGCGCAGCATGCCCACCAGCTCGGTGGCGTCGAGGCTGGAGAAGGCCTGCAGCCCGCTGAAATGGGTGGTGGCGAGGGTGAGCGGCGCCGGCTGGATCGACGACCACGGCACCGAGCCGCTCTGGGAGCCGGTGAGCCGCGCCACGGCGCTGGCCGTGCCGTTCACGGTGGCCGTCACGGTGGTGCTGCCGAGGGCGGTGTTGACGAGCAGGCTCGCGGTGGCGGCGGACCAGACCTGGCCGCCTTCGAGGATCTGCGCCTGGATCGAATAGCTGTGCCCGTTCACCAGGGTCAGCGCGCCCGCCACGGGCACCGCGCTGGCAAGGTTGAGGGCCCACGCGCCGCCCGAGGGCGTGACGGCGTAGGTGGCGGTCTGGGCCGGGTCGGCCTGGTCGGTGAGCGTGACCCGGAAGGTCTGGCCGGACAACAGGGTGGCGGCGCCGCCGAGGGTGGGCGTGAGGGTGTGGGCGGAGATCGACTGCGCCTGCAGGCCGCCGGTGGCCACGACGAGGTCGACGCTGGCCGATGCCGACACCTGGCTGCCGCGCTTGATCTGCGCGGTGACGGTGTAGGTCTGGCCATTCACCAGGGTCAGCGAGCCGGACTGGGCGCTGGCCGTGGCCATGTCGACGGTCCAGTTGCCGTTGCTGTCGGGGGTGGCGGCGTAGGTCACGGTGTTGCTGCCGTTGCTCACGCTGACGAGGAGCTGCTGCCCGCTCAGCACCGTAGCGGTGCCGCTGAGCACCGGCGTGCTGCGGTTGACGATCGTCTCGTTCACCGTGAGGCCGCCGAAGCTGAGGCTGACGTGGGGCGTGCCGCCGGCAATGGCGGACAGGGCCGTGCCGCCGAGGGCGCCGCCGATGTCGAACTCGGCGTTGGCAAATACGCTGGGCTGGCTGCCGGAGCGGCTGATGCGGTTGTCGCCCGACTGGTAGTCGGACGCGAAGGGGCTCTTGACCTGGGTGTAGAACATCGCGAGCGGGGAACCCTGCTCCACCAGCGCAGAAGTGGCGGCGAAGGCGATGGTGCCGGTGTCGAAGGCCAGGCTGCCGCTGGCCTGGGCGTCGAGAACCCCCAGCACCACGCCGGCATTGAAGGTTTCCGACGGGGCATGGATGCGGGCGTCGAGGGTGTTCAGCTGCACCGAGCCCACGCTGAAGTCGTAGGTGGCGCCAAAGTGGATGTCGGCCACCAGGCTCACGCCCTGCCCGCTCTGGAAATCGAAACCCAGCGGCTTGAGCTTTTCGCCGAAGCCGAAGGGCTGCAGGAAGCTGCGGGACAGGCTGAGGTTGACCGTGAGGCTGTCGCCGCTCGCCGAGAAGGCGATGGAGGGGCTGCCGGCCGCGTTGTCGACCAGCGATTCGAGGCTGCTGTAGGCGCCGCGGCCGTTGAGGTAGTCGCCGAGGCGATCCATCAGCCCGCCCATGGTGGGGCTGGCGGTGCTTGCCAGGTAGTCGTCGAGCACCGTCGAGCCGGCGGTGGTGCGGAAGGACAGCACATCGCCCAGGGTGCGACCATCGGCGGTGCGGATCAGGCCACTGAAGGGCAGGTCGGCCATCGGCAGCGCGTAGCTGAGCTCGCTGCTCACATCGAGCTGGGTGCCGAGGTTGGCGGCGGCGCGAAACGCAGCCTGGGCGCCAGCGCTGGCCACCGCGTTGGCGGTGTCACCGCCCTTGGACGGGGTGACCGACGACAGCAGGTGGTCGTAAGCAAGGCCGGGCGTCAGGGCGAGCGCCTCGATGCCGCCGGTGCGCGTCTCGAGCTGCCAGTCACCGCCCAGCGCCGCGCTGCCGGTGCGGTCGTCGGAGGCGGCAACGTCGGCGCCGGTGAGCTGCGCGAGGCGCTCGACGAAGGCCTGGCCCGCCTCGCCCTCGGCCACGTTGCAGCCGTACAGCAGCAGGTCGGCGTCGGCGCCCAGCGCGGCGCCCCAGTGGGCGAGCCGGTCGGCGTAGACGTCGAGCCGGCTGCCGTCGAGCACCGTGGTGCCGAGGTTGAGCTCGCCGCTGCCGCCGTGGGACAGGATGTGCACCGCCTGCAGCGGCGCATCCTGGTACTGGCCGAGCCAGTTGGCGATCTGGTCGACGCCGTCGCTCGACAGGTCGAGCACCACCACCTCGACCCGCGCCGGCTCGGCCTGGCCGCGCCCCTGCAGGGTCTGGTCGACGAGCTTGCGATAGTCGGCGACGCGGGGGTCGACGAACACGACCTCGTTGGGCTGCACCGAGCGGGCCGCCTGCTGGCCGGCCAGGTCGATCAGCGGCGCGGCCGCCATCGAGGACAGATCGATCGCCGGGCTGCCCGAAGCCGCCGCCAGCAGCAGCGCCTGCTGCCCCGAGGCCTTCGCCAGCTCCGCCGCGTCGGCCACCACCTGGGCCTCGGCGGGCGGCGGAGGCGGCACGATCAGCGCCTCGGCCGACAACAGCACACGCGGCTCGATGGCCTCGATCACCATCTGCTCGCGCACCGCCGGGCGGGCCTTGCGGGGCCGCCCCCGGGCAGGGATGCCGAGCATCTCGCGCAGCCGGGTGGCGGTGTTGGAGGCGAGGAGCGTCGAGCGGAGCGGAGTGGTCTTCATGATCTTCCTACCTGCCCTGCCGGGCTGGAGTCATCGTTGCTGCGGGCTTGCGGTGGCGCGGGTGGTGGCCTACTTCAGCAGTTCGGCAAGATCTTCGAGATCGTTGCGCGACAGGGAGCTGACGGACTGCTTGAGCTTCAGGCGGTTGAGCAGGTAGTCGTAGCGCGCCTGCAGGTAGTCGCGCTTGGCGGCGTAATACAGCCGGTAGGCGTCGACCACCTGGACGACCGAATAGAGGCCTGAGCGCAGGCCCTCCTCCTTGGCCTCCAGCGCGCTCTCCTGGGCGACCAGCGACTTGCGCAGCGCCGACAGGGTCTGGGCGCTGGACTGCACGCCGAGGAGGGCCGAGCGGGCGAGGCGTTCGGTCTTGCGGGATTCCTGCTCGTGCTCCTCGCGGGCCTTGTCCTGGCGGGCGACGGATTCACGCACCAGCGAGGTGGTCATCCCGCCCTCGAAGATCGGCATGCTCAGGCGCACGCCGAGCTCGGTGTTCTGGATCTTGCTGGTGCCGCCGAACAGCGAGCCCTGGCTGTCGTTGTAGCTGTGGGTAGCGACGAGGCTCACGGTGGGCAGGTAGCCCGCCTTCTGGCGCTTGACCTCGAGGGCCGCGATCTCGGTGGCCATCGCGCGGGCCTGCAGCGCGAGGTTCTGCGACAACGCAGCGGCGACCCACGGCTCCACCTGGGCCGGCTGCGGCGCTGCCGGGTCGATGTCGCCCACAAAGGGCTTGAGGCTGCGCACCTCGACCCCGACGATCTCCTTGAGCGCCGCACGCGCGTCCTCGAGCTTGTTGAGGGCATCGACCTCGCGGGCCTGGGTGAGCGCGAAGCGCCCTTCCGTCTCGTTGAACTGGGTGACCGTGCCGAGGCCCGAGGCGAGCCGCACGCGGGCCTGCTCGGCCTGCTTGGCGGTGGCCTCGCGCTCGGCCTTCGCCAGCTCGACGCCGTCCTGGGTGGCCAGCAAGTTCAGGTAGGCCGCGGCAACGCGGATGATCAGGTCTTGTTCGGCCGCCACGAGGGCGAGGCGCGACTGCTCGACGGAGATCTTCGCCTGCTCCATCTTCACCCACGCCGGCGCCTTGATGATCGGCTGGCTGATGGTGAGCACGTGGGAGAACACCGGGTAACGCTGGGTCTGCCCCTGGACGGCCTTGTAGGCGTCGATCGTCGAGCTGATGATCCGCTGGTTCTCGCTGTTGCGCTGGAAGTCGTAGGTGGCGGTCGGCAGATAGGCGGCGCGGGCCTGGGGCGTGGCTTCGGCGTTGGCCAGGAAGTCGGCCTTGGCGGCGCGATAGCGCGGGTCTTTCTCGAGACCGAGGGCCAGGGTCTCGGTGAGGCCGATCGACTGCAGGCCGCTGTCGGCGCTGCGCGGCGCGTCGTCGCCGGCCGGGATGCTGCCCAGCACCAGCGGGCGCATCGGGCGCAACGGGCCGAGGGGTTCGCGGACCACCGCCAGATCGAGGGGGCGTTCCGCCGGCACGGGCTGCGCCGCGAGCGGCGGCACCACCGCGCCGGCACCACCGCGCCGCGCGG
>NZ_BJNV01000018.1 GCF_006539865.1 Zoogloea ramigera | reverse complement strand
GCCCTCGCCTGGCTCGCCGGCCGGCGGCCCCGCCGCAGGGCCTGACCCGCGCGCACGCGGATGGCGGCGGATGCCCTCCAACGCCCCCTGCGCCGCGCCCGCAGCGCCGCCATCGGCGCCGGCCCTGTGCCGTCTCCGCCAGCCCCGGCGCTCGTTTGCGCCCCATCCGGCCCTAAAGTTTTCCGGCACCCGAACGATAATTCGCCATCATCAATCTATGTGCGAGAGGCTCGTGTGCCTGTTCCGGTGCCGGATCTCCTCCGGCGGCTGACCACCCTTTTGCTGTTCGCCCTGGCCTGGACGCTGCCGGCGGTGCCTGCCCTCGCGGCCGAGCCGTCGGTGGCCTTCGTGTATGCCAAGGACGCCCCCCTTGCCGAACTCCACGCCTTCGACATCGCGGTGGTCGACCCCGACCACGGCTTCGACCCGCGCAGCTACCGCGGCCCCGACGGCCAGCCCGACACCGCCGGCAGCGAACTCTTCGCCTACGTCAGCATCGGCGAGATCCACGCCTCCCGGAGCTGGGCCGCCCGGGTGCCCGCCAGCTGGCGCATCGCAACCAACGCAGCCTGGGCCTCGGAAGTCATCGACCAGGCCGCCCCCGGCTGGGCCGAGTTCGTCGCCGACACCATCGTCGCCCCGCTGTGGGAGAAGGGCTACCGCGGCCTCTTCCTCGACACCCTCGACTCCTACCGCCTCGCCAGCGGCGCCGACATGGCCGCCCAGCAGGCCGGCATCGTGCGCACCCTGCGTCACCTGCGGGCACGCTTTCCGGGCATCCGCCTGATCCTCAACCGGGGCTTCGAGTTCCTGCCCCAGCTGCGGGGCGAGGTGTATGCCGTGGCCGCCGAGTCCCTCTACCGGGGCTGGAACGCCGGCACCGGCCGCTACCAGGAAGTCTCCGAAGCCGACCGCGCCTGGCTGAGCGGCCAGCTCAAGCGGGCGCGGGACGAGTTCGGCCTGCCCGCCATCGCCATCGACTACGTCCCGCCCCAGCAGCGCCAGCTGGCCCGCGAGACCGCCCGCCGCATCAAGGCCGACGGTTTCATCCCGTGGGTCGCCGACGGCGCCCTGGCCACCCTTGGCGTCGGCAGCGTCGAGGTCATCCCGCGGCGGGTGATGGTCCTCCACGACGGCCGCGAAGCGCCCCAGCTCAACTACGCCAACGCCCACCGCTTCCTCGAAATGCCCCTCAACCACCTGGGCTATGTGGTGGATTACGTCGACGTGAACAGCCCGCTCCCCGCCACCGTGGACGGCCGCTACGCCGCCATCGTCACCTGGTTCGGCGGCGAGCTGCAGCCGGCCACCCGGCTGCGGCTCGCCCCCTGGCTCGCCACACGCATCGACGAGGGCCTGCGGATCGGCATGTTCGGCGACCTCGGCCACCTGCGCACCCCCGGGCTCGCCGAAACCACCGGACTGAAGGTGCAGCCGGCGGCGCGGGGCAGCGTGCAGATCATCCACCGCAGCCCGGCGGTGGGTTTCGAGCTCGAAGCGATCCCCGGCCCGCCGGTCACCCCCCTTGCCGGCGAAGGCGAAGGCTTCAGCCCCTGGCTCAGCCTCAAGGACAGCGCCGGCCAGCGCTTCGACCCGGTGCTCATCACCCCCTGGGGCGGTCTTCTGCCCAGCCGCTACGCGGTGGTCGAGATGCCCGGCGGCATTGAGCAATCCCGCTGGGTCACCGACCCCTTCGCCTTCCTGCAGGCAGCCCTGGCGCTGCCGCCGCTGCCGGCCCCCGACACCACCACCGAAACCGGCCGGCGCCTGTTCTTCGCCCACATCGACGGCGACGGTTTTCCGTCCCGCGCCGAGCTGCCCGGCCTGCCGCTGGGCGCCGAGGTGCTGCTCACCGAGGTGCTCACCCGCTACACGCTGCCCCACGCCATGTCGGTGATCGAGGCCGAGGTCGCCCCCCACGGCCTCTACCCCCGCGAAGCCCCCGCCATGGAGGCGGCGGCGCGGCGCATCTTTGCGCTCCCCAACGTCGAGATCGCCACCCACACCTACACCCACCCCTTCTTCTGGGCCGAGGTCGACAAGGGCCGCCCCAGCACCGCCGCCCAAGGCTACACCCTGGCCCCGCCGGGCTACACCCCCAACCTCGAGCGCGAGATCATCGGCTCCACCGAGTACATCCGCCAGCGCCTGGCCCCGGCCGGCAAGCCGGTGCGCCTGCTGCTGTGGTCGGGCAACGCCGCCCCCACCCTGCGGGCGCTAGCGATCGCCGAAGGCGCCGGCCTGCTCACCATGAACGGCGGCAACACCATCGCCTCCCGCACCTACCCCAGCCTCACCGCGGTGGGGCCGCTGGGCATCCGCCTGGGCGAGCACTTCCAGGCCTACGCGCCGATCATGAACGAGAACGTGTTCACCAACCTGTGGACCGGGCCCTTCTACGGCTTCGAGAGGGTCATCGAAACCTTTCGCTTCACCGGCTCGCCGCGCCGGATCAAGCCCATCGACATCTACTACCACACCTACTCGGCCACCAAGCGGGCCTCGCTCAACGCCCTCCACAAGGTGTACTCGTGGGCGCTGGCCCAGCCGATCCACCCGGTGTTTCCGTCCGAGTTCGTCGAAAAAGCCAACAACTTCAACACCCTGGTGCTAGCCCGCCCGATCGACCGCGACGCCATCCTGGTGCGTAACGCCACCCACCTGCGCACCCTGCGCGTGCCGCCCCAGCTCGGCCTGCCCAACCTCACCACCGGCAACGGCGTGGCCGGCTGGCTGAAGGGCGAAGAGGGCTACTACCTGCACCTGGCCGGCAGCACCGCCGAACTCCGGCTCACCCCCACGCCCCCGGCGCTGCCCATGCTCGCCTCGGCCAACGCCCGGCTGGCCGGCTGGGCGCGCAGCGGCGGCGCCATACGCTTCCGCCTGGCCGGGCACGCGCCCCTCGAATTCGACCTCGCCAACGTGGCCGGCTGCACCCTCAGCATGGCCGGCAGCCCCCTGGCACCCACCGGCAGCGACAAGCGCCTCACCCACTACCGAACCTCCCATGCGGCAGCGGACTTCGATCTTCGATGCCCTCGGCAATAGCGCGCGCCCGCGCGTTCTTGCCCCCCGCGGCCTGACCCTGTTCACGGTCGTGGTGGCGGTCGTCTTCGTCCTGATGGTGCCCAACCCGACCCTCGAGCGCCGCGCCATCGAATCCCGGCGCGGTGACCTGCTCACCGTCGCCTATCTCGCCAACCTGCTGCGCACCGACCCGGACGACCCGGCCCTGCGCTTCGCCCTGGCCCGCCAGCAGCTCGCCCGCAACGAGACCGACGCCGCCCGCGCCACCCTGCGCCCCCTCCTCGACAGCCCCGACCCGCAGCTGCGGGCCGACTCCCACTGGCGCGACTGGCTCAGCTACCGCGAGGCCTGGTCGCGCCTCCCTGACGGCTCCCCGCTCCGCCCGGCCCTCCACAAGGCCATGCTGCGGCGCCTCCATGAGCTCGCCGCCGAAACCTGGCCCGAGGACATGCAGGTGCGCATCGCCGCCGACGCCTTCACCCTCGGCGAGCGCGCCCTCGGCAGCCAGACCATCAAGGCCCTGGCCCGGCGCCCGGGCACCCGCTTCGACGCCGGCTGGTATGCCGAATCCGCCCGCACCCTGCTCGAAGCCGGCGACTACCGCGGCGCCGCCGAGCTCTACCTGGTGGCCCGCAAGCGCGCCACCAGTCTCCAGGCCCGGCGCAGCCACTACCTCGCAGCGCTGCACACCCTGCAGGCCGGCAACCTCCTCGACGAGGCCGTCACCACCGCCGAGCGCGAACTCGACGACCTCGCCGACGACACCGAGACCCTCTACGCGGTGGTCGTGCTGGCCCGCGCCTGCGGCCGCCCCGACGTCGCCGACCGCCTCGCCCGCCGCATGATCCGCCTCTCGCTGCGCGACCAGCTACAGCGCTGGCAGCTCGCCCAGGCCGGCCTCGACGTCAGCCTCCGCCCCACCGCCGCAACCGCCCCCGCCGGCGCCCCGGGCCTGGCCTTCGACGAGCGCATCTACAGCCTCGCCTACGACGCCTTCCTCGGCAACCGCAACCTCGCCGACGCCTACCGGGTGGCCGAGTCTGCCGTGCGCCAGCGCCCCGACGACCTGGCCTGGCGCGAACGCCTCGCCAAGGTCGCCGAATGGCACGGCCAGCCCCGCGTGGCCCTCGACCAATGGCTCGTGCTGGCCCGCCGCGACGGCCGCCGCGATGCCTGGGAAGCCGTGCTGCGCCTCGCCCCCGGCCTCACCGACGACGAGGCCCTGGTCGCCGCCCTCGAATGGGACGCCCGCCGCCAAACCCCCGACCCAACCCGCCTCGCTGCCGTCGTCGCCACCTACGAGCGCCTCGGCCGCGTCCAGGAGGCCCTCGCCTTCCTGCAGGCCCGCGCCGGCGACAAGGCCCCCGCCGAAGTGCTCGAAGCCCTCGAACAGCTCGCCGAACGGGCTGGCGAGATCGACCTCGCCATCGCCACCCTCGGCCGCCTCGAAGCCCGCCTCGGCCCCGACCCGCGCCGGGCCGAACGGGTCGTCGCCCTCCTGATGCGCGAAGGCCGCGGCCGCGAGGCCTTCGCCGCCCTCGAACGGGCAAAACCCCACACCGCCCCTGGCGACAAGGCCTTCTGGCGGCTCCACGCCGACCTCGCCGCCTTCATCGAAGACAAGCCCGCCGCGCAAGATAGCTACCGCCGGGTGGCCGACTTCGACGACGTCACCGAAACCGAATTCACCCGCTATCTCGAGCTCGTCCGCGAGGCCGACCCCGCCGCCGCCGGCCCGGTGGCCGAGCGCGCCTGGCAACGCTTCGGCCAGACCGCCCAGCTCAAGCGCGTGCTCGACCTCTACGCCGAGGCCGGCCGCGAGGCCGACATCGCCCGCGTGCTGGGCCAGCTCACCCCCGCCCAGCGCCGCGACGCCGAGCAGGACGCCCGCTTCCTCGCCCAGCGCGGCCGCCACCACCAGCTCGCCGGCCGCCGCGCCGCCGCCCGCGCCGACTACCAGCAGGCCCTCGCCCTCCAGCCCCGCGCCGAAGGCGTGCGCGAAGCCCTGCTGTGGATGCTCATCGACGGCAACGACGCCCCCACCCTGCGCAACCTGCTGGCCCGCCACGAAGACGCCTGGGCCGAAGACGAAGCCCTCCACGACGCCCTGGCCGCCGCCTGGCAGGCCCTCTCGCGGCCCCAGCGCGCCCTCGACCGCTACTACACGCCGCGCCTGCGCGAGCACCGCGGCGATTTCTTATGGATGCTCGGCTACGCCGACGCCCTCGAGCAAAACGGCGACACCGACCGCGCCTGGCGCCTGCGCGAAGCCCTGCTCCAGCAAGCCCGCCGCGAGCGCCCGGCCGACGCCGAGCCCACCGCCGCACAGCTCGACCAGGCTCGCCGCGCGGCCCGCCTGCGCCTCGCCCGCAGCCAGAACCCGGGCGACCCGTCCCACGCGGTGCTGCGCGAGATCCTCCGCCTCGACCGCCCGGCCGACGCCCCCTTCAGCCCGGCAGCCCGCGAGCTGGTGCTGGCGTGGTTCATCGACCAGGGCCAGATCGAGGGCGTGCGCGGCTTCCTGTGGCACCAGTACGGCAAGAGCCTGGCGCGCCCCCTGTGGGCCGAAACCACAGCCGCCCTCGGCAGCGCCGACCCCCGCGAAGCCGGCCGCCTGCTCGAACAATGGGACGAGCGCCTGCCCCGCTACGACCGCGTCAACCTGGCCCGCCTGGCCGGCACCCCGGCCATCGCCGCCACCGCCGCCTTCGAGGCAATGGACCTCCAGCGCGACGACGAGACCAGCCACCTGCAGCTCACCGAGATCATGCTCGAGCAGGCCGACCGGGCCGACCTCGACCTCGCCCAGCGCCAGCTCGGCAGCATCGACGAGAGCTTCACCGGCGCCCGCCTCGACATCGGCCTCGCCCCCCGGCTGCGCCTCGCCGTCGAGCTCGGCCGCGTGTCGCGCCAGATCATCGATCGCAACTACTTCAGCGCCCTGCCCGGCCTCGAAGCCCTCGCCATGGCCCGCCTCGACTGGCAGCACGACGACGGCACCACCCGCCTCGCCATCGGCCGGCGCGACAGCTACGCCAGCTACACGCCGGTCCTCGTCGAGCGCGAACAGCGCATCAACCGCCAGCTCAGCGTCACCGCCACCCTCGGCATCGACCAGCCCGCCACCGAGAACGCCGCCCTGCGCGTCGCCGGCCTGCGCCAGCAAGCGGGCCTCGGCCTCACGCTGCGGCTAAGCGGGCGCGACCAGCTCAACCTGCGCTTCGACGACTACCGCTACAGCGCCCAGAACGGCCTGCCCATCGGCCGCGCCCGCCAGACCCAGCTCGAATACGCCCACGCCTTCCGCAGCGAGCTGTCGGACCTCATCGGCAGCGCCTTCGCCAGCAGCTATGCTTTCGAGGGCGGCGTCGACACCACCGACCCGCGCGCCGTCGAGATCAAGCAGCGCCTGTTCGCCACCACGCCGGTGGACGCCGCGGCGCTGGCTCCGTCCAGCTTCAAGCTGTATGGCCTGCGCCTCAGCACCAACACACGCCACATAACCGACTACACCCGGGCGCTGCGGCCCTTCGGGTCGGTGGGCCTGCTCCACAACAGCGTGGTCGGCGCCGGCTACGACTACAGCCTGGGCCTGGCCGGCAGCGTGCTGGGCAACGACCACTTCTCCGCCCTGCTGCGCGAAGACAAAGGCGGCACCGGCACCTATGCCAAGACCCGCCAGTTCGCGCTGCATTACCGCTACCTCTTCTGACCCCCACGAGGCCGACACCATGACCCGCCTGCCCGCCAAGCCCCTCATCAAGCTCATCGCCCCCGCCCTCGCCGTGCTGCTGTCGGCCTGCGCGGTGGTCGACCGCGCCCCCGCCCCCAAGCTCGAGGCTGGCGCCCGCTGGGTGGTGCTGCCCTTCGCCAACGCCACCGAGACGCCCTTCGCCGGCCAGCGCGCCGAAGCCATCAGCGAAGGCCTGCTGCGCACCCTCGGCGTGGCCGACGTGCAGCGCTACCCGGCCCAGCTCGCCAGCGACAACCTCTTCGAGACCGGCGCCCCGAAAGACGCCGACAAGGCCCTCGAATGGGCCCGCGGCCAGAACGCCCGCTACGCCGTCACCGGCACCGTGGACGAGTGGCGCTACAAGGTGGGCGTGGATGGCGAGCCGGCGGTGGGCGTGGCCCTGTCGGTGGTGGATGTCTCCACGGGCCGCACCGTGTGGAGCGGCGTCGGCGCCAAGAGCGGCTGGAGCCGCGACGCGCTGTCGGCGGTGGCCCAGAGGCTCCTCAAGTCGCTGCTGGAGCCGGCCGTCCGCCCGTAAAGTGACACCATGAAAATCCTGCCCTACCTCACCCCCGCCGGCGCCCCCGCCGCGGCCGCCATCGCCGAGGTGCTGGCGGTGCCGCTGCTGGTGCTGGCGCTGTGCGTGTGGGTCAACCCGGCCGACCCCTTCTTCACCCACGGCCCCTTCCCGTGGGTCGTCCTCGGCCCGGTGGTGGTGGCCCTGCGCTACGGCGCGCTGGCGGGCATCCTGGCGGCGCTGGTGGTGCTGGCCGGCTGGTTCGGGCTGGCCCGGCAGGGCCTGATCGGCCCTACGATGCCGCAAGATGAGTTCCTCGGCGCGCTGGTGCTGGTGATGATCTGCGGCGAGTTCGGCTCGCTGTGGAGCAACCGGGTGCGCCGCGCCGAGACCATGCAGCGCTACATCGCCCAGCGCCTCGACCACCTCACCCACCAGCACTACCTGCTGCGCCTCTCCCACGACCGCCTCGAGCAGGACCTCATCTCGCGCCCCGTGTCGATGCGCGACGCGCTGCTCAACCTGCGCCGCATCACCAGCCACGGCATGGTGGCCGACGCGGCCGCGCTGCCGGCCGCCGGCGAGCTCTTGCGGCTGTTGTCCCAGTACTGCCAGATCGAATGCGCGGCGGTCTATCGCATGGAGGGCAGCAACATCCGCCGCGCCGCCGACCACACCCTCGGCACGCCCTTCGAGCTCAACACCACCGACCCGCTGATCACCTTCGCCCTTGAGCGCCAGGAGCTCTCCCACGTGGCCCTCGACGAGCTCGAGCAGCGCGGCCGCTCGCGCTACCTGGTGGTGGTGCCGCTGAAAGACGCCGTCGGCACCCTGCAGGCCCTGCTGGTGGTCGAGCGCATGCCCTTCTTCGCGCTCCACGAAGAAACCCTGCAGATGCTCAACCTGCTGCTCGGCTACTACGCCGACAGCCTCAACGCGGCGCGCATTGCCGAGCCCATCCTGCGCGCGGTGCCGGCCTGCCCGCCGGCCTTCGCCTTCGAGCTGATGCGGGTGTGGCACATCCGCCAGACCTCGGGGGTGCGCAGCGCCCTGGTCGCCCTCGAGTTCCGCAGCCAGCCCGGCTTCGACGACCTGGCCCTGCAGATCGAGCGCCTGCAACGCGCCCTCGATTCGGTGTGGGCCTGCGAGTCGGCCCACGGCCGGGTGCTGCTCACCCTGATGCCGCTGGCCGGCGAGAGCGCCGCCCAGGGCTACGCCAACCGCGTCGAAGGGTGGATCTCCCAGAACCGCGGCGCCACCCTCGAAGAGGCCGGCGTCACCACCCGGGTGGTGCTGCTCGATCAGCTGCCGCCCGCCCAGCTCCTCCAGACCCTGCTCCAGCAATGTCATGTTCCAGCCGAAACTCGGACTGAGCGCCCTCGCGCTTGAGACCGGCGCCTGGGTCCAGCTCGCCACCGGCGAGACCAGCGACGCCGCGCTGCTGCTCTACCTCACCAGCCACGGCGGGGCCAGCGCGCTGCTGGCGCTCCTCGTCTGGTCGCTGCTGCCGCGGCGCCTCGCCACCCCGCGGCTGGCGGTGCTGGGGCTGATCTGGAGCGTCAGCTTCTTCATCCCGATCTTCGGCTTCTGCGGAGTGATCCTGGCCATCTTCGCGCTGCCGCTGCTGCCGCGGCGACGCGGCACGCTGGATTTTCGGGCCGTGCCGCTGCCCGCCCTCGACCCCCACGAGAAGCAGGACGTCACCAGCTTCCGCCAGGCCGGCGTGCGCCAGTTCCTCAAGAACGACCGCGCCCCGGTGGCCCAGCGCCTGCGTGCGGTGGTGGCGCTGGGCAACGCCCCCAGCGCGGTGTCCAACCCCATGCTGCGGGAGCTCCTCAACGACGCCACCGAAGACCTGCGCCTGCTCGCCTACGGCATGCTCGACACCCGCGAGAAAAAGATCAACGCCGCCATCCACGCCGAGCGCGGCCAGTACGCCGCCGCCGAAAATGCCGCCGAGCGCCTGCTCGCCGCCCGGCGCCTGGCCGGCCTGTACTGGGAGCTGATCTACCAGGGCCTGGTGCAGGGCGACCTGATGGAGCACGCCGCCCACGAGGGCTTCAAGTACATGAGCGAAGTGATGGCCGCCGAGCCCACCAACGCCGGCGTGGCCCTGCAGTTCGGCCGCCTGCTGCACCACATGGGCCGTTACGACGAGGCCGAGGCCGCCTACCGGGGCGCCCGCGTGCTGGGCCTGCCGGCGCCGCGGGTCGAACCCTACCGGGCCGAGCTGGCCTTTTTGCGCCGCGACTTCGACGAAGTGCGCGAGATCATCGAACACCTCGACAACTGGCAGGGCCTGTCGCGCCTGCAGCCGGTGGTTCACCTGTGGAGCCGCAAGGCCCGCGACAGCAGACAAGCGAGCACCACCCCATGAGCACCGACGACTTCCCCAAGGCCACCAGCGCCGACGTGGCCCTGCTGCTGGAAGGCACCTTCCCCTACGTCTCGGGGGGCGTGTCGAGCTGGGTGAACCAGATCATCCGGGCCTTCCCCAACATCCGTTTCGCCATCGTGTTTCTGGGCAGCCGGCGCTCCGACTACGGCGCCCCCAAGTACGCCATCCCGGCCAACGTGGTGCACGTCGAAACCCACTTCCTGCACGACGACATCGTCAAGGTCGAGCCCCACGCCAAACCCACCCCGCGCAAGGGCGACACCCAGGCCTACGCCGACGTGGCCAAGCTCCACGACGGCTTCAAGGGCAACCCGGGCGGGCTCGAGGCCTTCGCCCGCATCGCCCGCGAGCTGCAGCCCGGCGGCCGGCTGACGGTGGACGACTTCCTGCACTCGGAGGCATCGTGGGAGATGATCGCCGAACGCTACCGCCACTACTGCACCGACCCGAGCTTCGTGGATTACTTCTGGACGGTGCGCATCATGCACCAGCCCCTGTGGCTGCTCGGCAAGGTGGCCCACCAGCTGATCCCGGTGAAGGCGGTGCACAGCATCTCGACGGGCTACGCCGGCTTCCTGGGCGCGCTGATCGCCCGCTCCCGGGGCATCCCGCTGGTGCTCTCCGAGCACGGCATCTACACCAAGGAGCGCAAGATCGATCTCTACCAGAACGAGTGGATCCGCGACAACCGCAACGTCTTCCAGAAAGACCCGGCAGACCTCTCGTATTTCCGGCAGATGTGGATCCGCTTTTTCGAATGGCTGGGCCGCCTCACCTACGACGCCGCCGACCCGATCATTGCCCTCTACGAAGCCAACCGCCAGCGCCAGGTGGCCGACGGCGCGCTGGCCGAACGCACCTTCTGCATCCCCAACGGCATCTCACTGGCGCGCCTGTCGCCCCTGCGCGAGCTGCAGCCCGCCAGCCCGCCGCCGGTGCTGTGCCTGATCGGCCGGGTGGTGCCGATCAAGGACATCAAGACCTTCATCCGCGCCATGCGCCGGGTGGTGAACCTGATGCCCGAGGCCGAAGGCTGGATCGCCGGCCCCGAGGATGAAGACCCCGGCTACGCCGAGGAATGCCGCAACCTCACCGAGAGCCTCGGCCTCACCGACAAGGTTAAATTCTTGGGCTTCCAGCGCATCGACGAGATCTTGCCCAAGGTGGGCGCGCTGATCCTGTCGTCGATCTCCGAAGCCCTGCCGCTGGTGGTGCTCGAGGGCTACGCTGCGGGCGTGCCTTCCATCTCCACCGACGTGGGCTCGTGCCGCCAGCTCATCTACGGCTTCGGGCCCGACGACGAGGCCCTCGGCGCCGCCGGCCGCGTGGTGGGCATCGCCGACCCGGCAGCGCTGGCCGACGCCGCCGTCGAGCTGCTCGGCAACGTTGATGCCTGGCGCGCCGCCCGCGCCGCCGGCATCGCCCGGGTCGAACGCTACTACTCCGACGCGATGATGTTCGGAGCCTACCAGCAGGTGTACGACAAGGCCCTCGGCCTGCCCGCCGGCGGAGGGCCCGCATAATGGCCGGCATCGGCTTCGAGCTGCGCAAGCTGCTGCGCAAGGACAGCCTCCTCGGCCTCGTCCAGGCCTACGCCTACGCCGGGGTGATCGGCTCCGGGCCGTGGGTGCTGTCCATCGTCGGCATGCTGCTGATCGGCTTCTTGTCGGCGGCGGTGGTGGTGCCGCCCATCCTCATCACCCAGTTCCAGGTGTCGGTGACCTGGCTCATCGCCAGCTCGCTGATCGTCACCGGCGTGGTGCAGCTGGCCTTCACCCGCTACATCTCCGACCGGCTCTTCGAGAAGCGCGACGACATCGTGCTGAGTAGCCTCAACGGCCTCCTGCTGGCGGTCATCAGCGTGTGCGGCGCCCTCGGCGTGGTGCTCGCCTTCGTGGCCTTCCCCGGCTACGACCTGGCCTACCGGGTGCTCATGCTGGCGGCCTTCGTGCTGCTGTGCGGCATCTGGATCGTCACCATCCTGCTGTCGGGCCTCAAGCGCTACAAGCAGATCCTCATGATGTACGCCCTCGGCTACGGCCTCACCGTGGCCGCCGCGCTGCTGGCCCGGCCGTGGGGCCTCAACGGGCTGATGTTCGGCTTCGTGGTGGGGCACCTCGTGCTCTTCGTGGGCATGTGGGTGATCGTCGCCGCCGGCTACCCGAGCGAGGAGGCCATCAGCTTCGGCTTCTTCGACAAGAAAACCCGCTACCCCAGCCTGATGATCATCGGCGTGCTCTATAACCTGGGCGTGTGGATGGACAAGTTCGTCTTCTGGCTCTACCCGCCGACATCAGAGAGCATCATCGGCCCGCTGCGCGCCTCGGTCATCTACGACCTGCCGGTGTTCATGGCCTACCTGTGCATCCTGCCCGGCATGGCGGTGTTTTTAGTGCGCATCGAGACCGACTTCGTCGAGTACTACGACGCCTTCTTCGAGGCCGTGCGCACCGGCGGCTCGCTGGAATACATCGAGGACATGCGCGACGAGATGGTGTACTCCGTGCGCCAGGGCCTCGCCGAGATCGCCAAGATCCAGGCCCTCGCCCTCATCGTCGCGGTCGTCCTCGGCCCTGCCGCGCTCGAGGCGCTCGGCATCTCCAGCCTCTACCTGCCGCTGTTCTACATCCAAACCCTGGGCGCCAGCCTGCAGGTGGGCTTCCTGGCGCTGCTCAACATCTTCTTCTACCTCGATCGCCGCCGCCTCATCCTCGGCCTCACCGCGCTGTTCTGCGTCGCCAACCTCGGCTTCACCCTGCTCACCCTCAAGCTCGGCGCCATCTACTACGGCTACGGCTACGCCGCCGCGGTGCTGCTGGCGCTGGTGTGCGGGCTGTACTTTCTGGACCGGCGGCTCGGCAGGCTGGAGTACGAGACCTTCATGCTGCAATGAGGGGCGGAGTGGGGGAACGTCGGGTTACGCTGCGCTAACCCGACCTACCTGAGCGGGATCACAGATCTGCGTGGTCCCGTCACATGATGTCGGGTTACGCTGCGCCAACCCGACCTACCTGAATGGGCTCACCGCGGCCCCGTAGGTCGGGTTAGCCCGCAGGGCGTAACCCGACATCATGTGATCGAACACGGCAACGGCGCTTCCACGAACCCCGCACAGCGGTGGGTCGGGTTACGCTGCGCTAACCCGACGTCTCCCCAAGGCCGCAGCAGGTGGAGATACCGGCCGCGGCGGCCTTGCTTTTGTGGCCTTTCGGATGGAGCATCGAAGCGGAGCCGGGGCGGGCGCGATGCCGGCAACGGGCAGCGGGGGTTTCACGGCGCGGAGGTGAAGAGAGAGATGACCAGTTACCGAATTCCCAACTATCTCCGGGCCTCCTGGCTGATCTTTCCCCTCGACGACGGCACCTCGCCGCGGGTGCTGATGCCCATGCCCGGCGGCGTCGACGCCAATGTCGTGCCCTACGCTGCCTGCTGGTGGCAGGCTGTACCAGCGCACATCGATCTGGAGTTTCTGTTCAAGGAGTGCCGCAACCCCGCCCGCGGTTTGAGCGACGACGATTACGCCGCGGCGGCTGAGGAGCTGGGGGTGGATGTGCCGGCGATCCAGGCCGTGGCCGAGGTGGAAACCAGCGGCGAGGCCTTCGACGAATCCGGCCGCCCGCGCATCCTGTTCGAACGCCACTATTTTCACCGCCGCACGGACGGCCGCCACGCGGCGACGCACCCGCGGATCTCCAACGCGCGGGCCGGGGGCTACGGCAAGTTCTCGGCGCAATACGCAAAGCTGGAGGAAGCCTACCGGCTGGCCCCGGAGGCCGCCTTGCGGGCGGCCTCGTGGGGGCGCTTTCAGATCATGGGCGACAACTTCAAGGCCGCCGGGTTTGCCTCGGTCGAGGCCTTCGTGCTCGCCATGGCGCGCTCGGAAGCCGAGCACCTGATGGCCTTCACCCGCTTCGTCAAGAACAACAAGCGCATGCTGGCGGCCCTTCGCAAGCATGACTGGGCGGCGTTTGCAGCCGCCTACAACGGGCCGGGCTATCGCAAGAACAGCTACGACACCAAGCTCGAGGCCGCCCACCGGCGCTTCTTGAGCGAGGCTGAAAAGGCCGCCAAGCCTGCCCAGCCCGGCAGCGGGAAGGGCTTGCCATGAACCGCCTCCCGCAAGCAGCCCCGCGGTGCGCCCTGCTTGCGGCACTGATCGGGCTGGCGCTGGCGGGCCCGGCAGCCGCCGGCGGGGCAAGCCGCCAGGAAGGCCTGTGCACCACAGCCGAAACCGCCTGGTTCTCATGCCGCAGCGCCAGCGGCGCCTGGATCGCCCTCTGCGAGGGGGCGGAGCATGGCCTGCAATACCGCTTCGGCCGCCCCGGCCAGATCGCGCTGGCCTACCCCGCCGCGGGCCGGCCCGACTTCCGCTACGCCCATTACTTCCGGGCCGGGGTCGACCGGACCGAGGTGAGCTTTCGCAACGACGACGCCGATTACGCCGTCTTCGACTACACCGAGGGCAGGCAGCGCAGCGCCGGGGTGCGCGTGCTCACGGCCAGCGGCCAGGAGAAAACATTCGCCTGCCGGGGCCCGGTGCACAGCCGCCTGGGCGCCCTCGAGGCGGTGCTGCCCTGCGACCCCGACAGCGCCCTGAACTTGGGCAGCTGCCCGGCGGGGCGCTGAGCGTCAAGTGCCCGGGGCCGGCCAGCTCGCCAGCCCCAACCCGGCAAAACAGGCGCGGACTCGCCATTCCACCTCCACGGGCGAACAAGTTCGCCCGCGCAAGCGGACGGGCCAGGCCGCCCTGGCCTTGAACCTAGAAACGGCAGTTGGACGCGCTTGCTGGTGCGTCTGGGCGGGAGTCTGACGCGAAGCGACAACGCGGCAGGCTCATGCCTGCAAGGCGGAGCGACAAAGTCAGCCGCCCGTGCAGGCGTGCCAGCGGGCGTGTAGTGTTCTCACCCTCCAGGTGAGTGCTGGCGAAGGCACGATAGCCGGCGCTCATGCGGCTCTTTGGATCTCTGGAAGCGGTCAACTGCCGTTTCTAGGTTGAACTCACACCCGGGCGCCCCGGGAGCGCTGACGACGCGTTCTCAGCAAGGCGAAGGCTCCGATTGCCAGGGCAGACAGCGTGCCGGGCTCGGGCACGGAGGTTGCGGGGAGACTCGCGTGGGGGGTCCAGACCGCCCACACTGACGCCGTGGTGCCTGCTGTTGTTCCGGTGATGTCGAGGTTCACCGTCTCGGTTCGATCCGGGAAGTTCTGGCCAGTGGCTTCATTCGTAAACTTCGACACCGTGACAATACCGGCTGACTGCGGCTTGGCGAACGGAGTGTAGATCGCACAGTGCTCCAGATTTTCACAACCCAGCGTCGCGCGGGGCGCAGAGTCGAACAAGCCGGCGAGGCCATCCACAAAGACTTGATTTTCAAGCGCCAGGCTTGCAGCCTCGCCTTCCGTCTTTGACTTGAACTGAAAATCGGCCGCCTGATCGCAACCCGAGAACAAGCCGGCGCAGGTGCCGTCCTTGAAGGCTACGTCATACAGCGCCCCACCCACCTCGACACCCGAGGCGCCGGTCAACCTGCCGTCGGAGGACACTTCCAGGATGGGGGCCGCGTAGGCGCCGGAAACGGCAAGAAACGCCGTCGCAAGAATTGTATTTTTGAGGAGCTTGATCAAAACATATCCTTTAACAATGTGACACAAGGGTAAGAAGCTACTGCCGACCCGCCAAAAACCTCGGTTTTTCCACCGCGGCGGATAATCCCCCAACAACCGCCGGATGTAAACGGAATGTCGCGTCGCCCATGCACCGGCGATCGGGCTGCGGGGCAGGCTGGAGTACGAGACCTTCATGTTGCAGTGAGGGGCGGAGTGGGGGAACGTCGGGTTACGCTGCGCTAACCCGACCTACCTGAGCGGGATCACAGATCTGCGTGGTCCCGTCACATGATGTCGGGTTACGCTGCGCCAACCCGACCTACCTGAATGGGCTCACCGCGGCCCCGTAGGTCGGGTTAGCCCGCAGGGCGTAACCCGACATCATGTGAAACAGCCTCGATCCACCGAAGCCTTGGCGCTCGCCCCCACCGGCCCCTCGAAGCCGCAAGAAATATCGCCAGGGGATCTTTTATTAACCCGGCCCTTTGATTCACTTACCACCGTTCGGTCTGAACGTGCAGTCGGTATTCACAGATGATTTTCTGTGGGGGCGACTTCAGTCGCCCATCCGCGCGTTGAATCACAGACAAGCCGTTGATCCGCCTCCGCGGGCGACTGAAGTCGCCCCCACAAAAGGGCGGTTATTGACCCGGCTCTGGCGCTGCCTTTCGACACGCCGGGAGTGAACGGGGAGTAGATGTTTAAGGGCCGGGTTAATAATCCCCCGCCGGCCCTTAAAAATACCGACCCACGTCCCATCTCAGGCCTGGGCCGGATCTTTTTATCCGGATGCAGCATAAAAAGATCCGGCCCAGGCCTGAAGAGATCCCGCAGCGGCGCAAAAAATAAGCTCGGAGGGATCTTTTAATACCGTTCAGGCAAAAAGCCGGACCTGCAGGGGGATTTATTAATCCCTCCGCGGCAACAAGTGGAAGCCCACCGGGATCTTCAAGGACCAAAAAGCAAAAAAGGGCGGGGTGAGCCGCCCTTTGCGTGAGGCCGCCGGCTTAGCCGGCCGCCGCGTCGCCCTTGCGGCGGCGGCCCGGGCGGCGGACGCGCATGGCCTGCTGCAGTTCGCTCAGCCCTTCGGCCTTGCCGAAGAGCTTCATGAGCGCATAGCCCTCGGACGCGGCCACCATGATGTCGCTGCCGATGGCGGTCTGGGTGTCGTCCATCTTGGCCAGCACCTCCCGGATGCGCAGCACGCGGCCCTGGAGGGCGGCATAGGCGGCAAGGTCGTCCTCCATCTCGGTGTAGTCGAAGCCTGCCGGCAGGGCGTCCTTGTTCTGGGAGAGCACCAGCGCGGTCTGCTGGCAGAAGGCCACCGATTTGTCGCCCATCTTGACGAGGCTGTTCTTGTCGTCGGCGCTGAGGGTGATGAAAGGCTTGGTGAGGGCTTCGAGGGTGGCGATGGCCTGGTCCATGGCGGCGATCTGGTCGGCGCTGAGATCGAGGGATACAAGGTTTTGCGGCATGCGTTGCTCCTGGAGGCAAGTGGATGGGGGATACGGTTCCGCTGGGGTTTTATCCAGCACCGGAACAGGAGCGAATGCTACCCATGTAAATTCATTACGTATACAGAAGAATGCGCATGGCAAGCCGGCGCAAGCGGAGGGCGTGGCGGGGGCGTGGCGGGGGCGTGGCGGGGGGA
>NZ_BJNV01000017.1 GCF_006539865.1 Zoogloea ramigera | reverse complement strand
GGGGGGATGTCGGGGGCGTAACCCGACGCATCCCACGCAGTAACCCGACGCACCCCGCCCCGGCCGGTGCCGCGTCAGTCGGTGCGCCGGTACAGCCCGGCGTCCTGCTGCACGCGGCCGAGGTCTTCGAGGGCGTCCAGCACGGCCTGGACGCTGGCCATGGGGGAGCGTTTGAAGGTGGCGGCGACGGCGGCGGCGGCGAGGGGGGCGGGGTGCAGGCTGGCTAGCACGGCGGCGATCTGTTCGCGCATGGTCTTGGGCCAGGCGGCCTTGCCGGTGGCGGTGGTGGTGGATTGGCCGGCGGCGGCGGGCTCGGGGCTGGCGTGGTCGGGGGTTTCGATGGCGGCGTGCGGGCCGGGGGTGGCGCTGCCGGGGTGCTGGTAGGCGGGGCGCAGCCAGTGCACCTGGCCCTGGGTTTCTTCGGCGGCGCGGGCGGCGTTGAGGGCGACGAGGCGGGTGAGCAGCTCCTCTTCGGCGGCGGCCTGGGCGTCGGGCTTGTCGGGCAGCGGGGTGGTGGCGCCGGGCAGGCCGACGAGCTGCCCGGCGAGGTCGGCCCAGCCGTAGGCGGCGAAGACGGCGCGGTCGAGCTCGTCGTGCAGGGTGCGCAGCACCGAGACGAGGCCTTGTTCGTGGAGCGTTTTGTCCTTGGCGCCGAGGGGCTCGCCGCTGCGCAGCTTTTCGAGCACGTTGTACATGCCGGTGAGGGTGAGCCCGGCGTGGGCGGCCTGCTGGCGCTTGCGGTGGGCGTCGATCTGCTCGGCGAGCTGGCGGATGGCGTCGGCCTGGGCGGGGGTGGGGGCCGGGAAGGGGAAGGTGTCGAAGCAGACCGACTTGTTATAGCGGGGCCGATCCTCCAGCGTTCCGCCGGATGCCAGTGACCAATAAACATGCACCCGGCTCGACAGCACGCCGAGCACCAGCGCGTCGTCGGAGGCGACGACAAGAAGCGCCTGATCGGGCATGACTTCACGCGGCAGGAACTGAAACATCCGATGTCGCGCAGTGATCGCCGTAACGATGAAGCGCTCAAGCTGCCTGATCGAGTCTCGCATCAGCGGCTGGTTCTCGCCGAAAAGCCACCAGTTGTCCCGGTAGGTCGCCCGCGGGTTGAGGTCACGTTCTGGTTTGGCCCGGGTCAGCAGCCACTGGAAGACATCCGGGGCCCTGGTGCGGAGTTCCAGTTCGCTCATGGGGTAAGGGTCAAGCGCCATGACACCGCGAGGGCGATCGGTGATGTCCTTGCCGTTGCGGTACGGGACCGACAGCTGCTTCTGGGGGTCGAGCCGCTCCGCCTCCTCAGGGGAAACAATGAAGCCCGAGGCAAGAATCTGCACTCCGCGGTTCGCAATGCGGCTGTTCGCCAGCATCGGCACGCTCGCCGACAGGTTGGCGCCGATGCGGAGGTCGGCGTGGAGCGAGCCCCGGCTTTCGACCAGGGTGACGTTGCGCTCGTCGCCATCTGTTTCGCACTCATCGCGAACGGATAGCAAGCAGCCCTCGCCCTCCCCCGCCGCGCCCACCGTCATCGCGATGCGCACCGCGGCGCCGTCGGCGGCGTCCACCCACGGGTGGTCGGGGATCGCGAAGGCCAGCGACAGCGGCGGCTTGGCCTCGAGCTGGGCCTGCACCACGCGCCGGTTGAAGGTCTGGCGCAGGCTGTTGGTGGTGATGAAGCCGAAGCGCCGGGCGGCGCCGCTGCGCACCGCCTCGCCGGCGATGTGCCACCAGTACATGACGAAGTCGGCGGATTCGGGCACCGCCTTCCAGGTGCCGCGCACGGCGTCGACGTAGCCGTCGCCGAGGGCGCGGCGCATGGTGGCGGCGCCGATGAAGGGCGGGTTGCCGACGATGTAGTCGGCCGCCGGCCACGCGGCCTTGGCGGGCGCCAGGTAGCACAGCTGCTCGACCTGGCAGGCTTCGTCGGGCACCGGCTCGCCGGTGATGGGGCTGGGCTTGTAGCTGAGGCCGTCCCAGCGGGTGAGCGGCTTGCCGTCGTCGCCGGTGAGCACCCGGGTGCCGTCACAGGCGATGAGGGCGTCGCGGTTCTCGATGTTCTTCAGGTCGCGCAGCACGGGCTCGGGCGGGTTGATGCTGCCGTGGGTGCGGAAGTGCCACTGCAGGTAGCCGATCCACAGCACGAGCTCGGCGATGCGGGCGGCGCGGGGGTTGATCTCGAGGCCGAGGAACTGGTTGGGGCCGACGGTGATGCCCTGCAAATCGAGCAGGCCCTGGGATTCACCGAGGTCGTGGAGCAGGTTGAGCACCTCGCCCTCAAGGCGCTTGAGGTGTTCGAGGGTGACGTACAAAAAGTTGCCGCTGCCGCAGGCGGGGTCGAGCACGCGGAGCTCGCACAGCTGGCGGTGGAAGCGGCGCACCTCTTCGATGGCCTCCTTGCGCTTGCCCTGCTTTTCGTAGGCCAGCGCGGCCACCTGCACCTCGCCCCACTCAACCCGCAGGGGCTCGACGATGGTCGGCAGCACGAGCCGCTCGACGTAGGCGCGCGGGGTGTAGTGGGCGCCAAGCTTGTGGCGCTCGCGGGGGTCGAGGGCGCGCTCGAGCAGGGTGCCGAAGATGGCCGGCTCAACGTAGCGCCAGTCGGCCCGGGAGGCCTTGAGGAGCAGCTCGAGCTGGTCGCGGTCGAGGGCGATGGCGCGGCTGTCGGCAAACAGGCCGCCGTTGAAGCGCAGCACCTTGTCTTCGAGGATGGGCGAGAAGCCGCCGGTGTTCATGCTCTGCCACAGGCTCTCGAGCATGGGGGCGAAGTTGGCGGGCTTGCCGTGCAGGCGCTCGAGGAGCTGGGTGAAGCCGCGCTCGGGGAGCAGGCCGACGTCTTCGGCGAACATGGTGAACAGCGCCCGCATGAGAAAGCTGGCGACGTCCTCGGCGCCGTGCCCGCCGGCTTCGAGGGATTTGGCCAGCGCCGCCAGCTGGTCGGCGATCTGGCGGGTGACCCGGGCGGATTCGCGGGAGGGGTCGAGGCGCATCGGGTCGAGCCACAGGGTGCTGAGGCGCTCGCGGATGTCGGGGCGGCGCAGGTCGGCCAGCCGGATGCGGAAGTGCTTGGGGTCGGGGAAGGCGGTGTAGTTGCCGCCGGAGCGGCTGAACTCGGCGTAGAGCTCGATGTTGCGGCCGACGTCGACCACCACGATGAAGGGCGGCCGCCCCTCGTCGGCGGGCAGGGCGCGCACGTATTGGTCGGCCTGCTTGTGGGCAGCGACCATGGCGCTGTCCCAGCCCGAGGTGTCGAGGGCTTTGCCGCTCTGCTTGGCCTCGAGCACGAAGGCGCCGCGGCGGTAGAGGTCGATGTAGCGGTCGCGGGGGCTGCCGTCGGGCTCACGCATCACCACCCGGCGCTCAAATACATAGGCGTTGTCGCGGTTGTCGCCCGAGGCCGGGTCGGGCGTGGGCAAGCCCAGCAGCGCGCACAGCTCGGTGAGAAAGAGCTGGTAATTGGCCCGCTCACTGCCGCCGGCCTTGCTCCAGCGCTCGATGAAGGCGTCGATGCTGCTGTCTGCTGCGTCTGCTGCTTTTGCCACTTCTGCTGCTTCTGCCACGGGGTGCCACCGATCACGAAAACTCGAAGAGGCGGCATCTTAACCCGCCGGCATGGGCTGCGGCGGGTGCTGCGGCACGAAGGGGGCGATGCGGGTGGTTGCGCCGGATTCACCGGCCGGGGCGGCGTGGCGTGGGAGGCGTCGGGTTACGCTGCGCTAACCCGACCTACCTGGACTGCCCGCCCCCGGCATCGAACGCCGCCTGCGGCACCCGACGAAAGCCAGCAAGGCCGAGCCCACCAGCGCGGGCACGGAGGGCTCGTCCACGGCCTGGGCCGAGAGAATCTCGAACCGCCAGGCCTGCCGCGCGTCCGGCAGGTCGACGACCCCCGCCGTCCAGGAAATCTGCCGGCCCGGGGCGATCAATTCCAGGCTGGCGAAAACCGAGGCCATGCTGTCGGCCACCAGTAAGTCGGCAAAGTCGCCCGCCGACGGCATGTAGTCGTCGGTCAGGATGATCCGCAACAGGCCGCCCAGGCTGAGGGTGCCATCAACCAGCAGCTGGTCGTAGCTCAGGACGCCGCCCAACAGGCCCAACTCCAGTTCGAGCACCGAATCCTGCTCGAGCTCCAGACCATCCTCGAACTGCAGCGCCCCAAAAGACGCCCCCGGGCTGATCACCCCCTTGCTCTTCACCGCCCCCTGCACCACGCCGGACCCGCTGAGCCGGCCCTCCTTCTTGATGCCGATGCCGTTCTTCGCACCGAGGCTGCCGCCGCCTAGATTCACCTTGCCGCCCAGGAGGGCCGCATCGAGGGACTCCAGCTCCAGCGTCCGGCCTGCCTCGACGTGGATGTCGCCGTCGTGATCCACCGCCATCGCCTGGTCCGGCGCGCCCAGCTTGAGGTCGCCGCCGGTCACCTTGATCGCGCTGCCGACGCCGCCCACCAACTTTCCCATCACCGCGCCGAAGCCTTCGATGCTGCCTCGCTCCTTGAGCTGCAGGGTCTTGCCGGCCAGCATGCCGATGCTGCCGTTCGCAATGCCGATCTTCTCGGTGGCGAGCAGGTGGTCCGTGCCCGAAACGACTGCGCCCGCCCCGATCTGGAGGGGCACATGCAGGGCGCCCTGGGCCTTCAGCGAATCGCCGAGCCCCAGCGGTGGGAGCATTTCCGGCAGGATGGGATTGCCGTTGAGCGAGAGGCGGGTGTCGACGGTGGAGATCTTGCCGTCCAGCAGCACGCGCTCGAAGAGCCGGTCGTAGGGCCCGGTCGCAGGCCTACCGCCCGGACACCGGCCCGGGCAGGGCTGGCCCGGTGAGGCCGGGGCCCGGGGGCGGGCCGGAGGCGTTGATGGCGGCCGGCACCGGGGGCTGGAGGGGTAACTCGCCGATGGGGGTGACGAGGGTCGGCTCTGCCGGGGCTTCGCCCGGGGCGGCCGGCGTGGCATCGGGGACGAGGGTGATCAGCGTGCCGTCACTCTGGCGGCGCAGCACGACGTGGTCGGGCTGCACCTGCTCGACGCGGAACTCGCTGCTGTAGAGGCCCCCTTCCGGCACCAGCAGCGGGGCCTTGCCCGGCTCGGCGAGCACCGCGACGGCGGCAGAGCCGGCGCCGGCGATCACGCCCTGCAGCGCGGGGGCGGGGGCAGGGGCCGCAGGCGCGGGAGGGGTCGTGGCCTGGGCCGGAGCCGGCATCGCCTGAGGTGCGGGCCGGGGCGCGGGCTCGTCACGGGGCGAGCACGCGATCAGACCGCCGGCGACAATGATCACGATGGTCAGGAGACGCGGGGAGCCGAGGCCGTTCATGGTGATGTCCATTCAAGAACCGGGCGCGGCGCTTCCCGGTGGTTGGCAAAAGCTTACGGTAGCACCCGCGTGCGCCCCCTTGAACCGCCGCTGCGCCCTTAAGAGGGCGTGACACAAAATGGGACAAGAGCGCGTGATCTGCATCACGAAGCCCGGCTCCGACGGCCACCACAATCGGGGCTCGGCACACGTCCGTGCGCCCCGACTGCCCCCGACCGCCCCGAGCCGACCATGCCCCGAAAGCCCACCCCCCTGCCCCGCTCCGCCCGCCGCATCGCCCTGCTGGCCCTCCTCCCGCTGGCCCTGCCCGCCGCCGTGCGGGCCGGGGAGCACGATCACCACCACCATCATCACCACGTCGCGGCGCCGTCCAGCGCGACGATCAGCCGCAGCGAAACCCGGCTGACCCTGCCCAAGGTGGCACTGAAGACCCAGGACGGCAAGGCCGTCGCGCTGCCGGAGCTCATCGACGACGGCCGCCCGGTGCTGCTCAACTTCACCTACACCAGCTGCACCGCGATCTGCCCGCCGATGACGCGGATCTTCGCCGAGGTGCAGGACAAGCTCGGCGCCGACCGGGCGCGGGTGCGCATCGTGTCGGTGTCCATCGACCCGGAGGAAGACACGCCGAAGCGCCTGCGCGACTACGCCCGCCAGTTCGGCGCCGCCGAGCCGTGGGTGTTCGTCACCGGCAGCAGCGCCGCCAGCGAGTCGGTGCAGAAGGCCTTCAACGCCTACCGCCCGGACAAGATGGGCCACACGCCGCTCACCTTCCTGCGCCGCGCCCCCGGCCAGCCGTGGGTGCGCCTCGACGGGCTGGCCCAGGCGCCGCAGATCCTGGCCGAACTGCGGCCGATGCTCGCCCCTTGAAGGCGCCGCTGCTCGCCCTGCTGATCGCCCTGCTCGGCGCCGCACCGGCGGTGGCAGACGAGGCGCTGATCGACGAGGGGCGCAGGCTCTACCGCGACGGCCTGCGCGCCGACGGCACGCCTGTAGAGGGCCGGCGCCACGCCGGGCCGCCGCTGCGCGGGCGCGACATCGCCTGCGTGCAGTGCCACCGCCCGAGTGGCCTCGGCACCGTCGAGGGGGTGGCGATCGCCCCGGCCATCACCGGGCGTCACCTGTTCAGCCCCGGCCAGCCGCGCGCCGGCAGACGACCCCGCCAGGCCCCCGGCATGACGCTGCACGACCATGGCTTTCGCACCCGGCCGGCCTACGACCTGCTGGCCCTGGCCCGGGCGATGGCCGACGGCATCGGCCCCGGCGGCCAGGCCCTCGACCCGCTGATGCCGCGCTACGCCTTGACGACGCGGGAGGTGGAGGCGCTGGCGGCCTACCTGGGCAGCCTCGGCGCCACGCCGCCGCCGGGCATTACGGACGAGGCCATCCACCTCGCAACCGTGGTGGCCCCCGATGCAAGCCCCCGGCGTCGCCAGGCCATGCTCGATGTGCTGCAGCACTGCGTGGCCGAACACGGCCCGCGCCCCGGCAGCGAACGGCGCCCGTGGCGGCTGCACACCTGGAAGCTCCACGGCCCGCCACCCACCTGGCCCGCGCAGCTGGCGCGGCATCTGCGCGAGCAGCCGGTGTTTGCGCTGCTGTCCGGCATCGGGCGGGAATGGGCGCCGGTGCATGAATTCTGCGAGGCCGAGAGCCTGCCCTGCCTGTTTCCGAACACCGACGCTCCCGGGCCGGCGCCGCGCAGCTCCATCTACCTCTCACCCGGGGTGGCCGTGGAGGGGCGCGTGATGGCGCGCTACCTGGAGGACAGGCCACGCCCCCCGCGCCGGCTGGTGCAGGTGTTTGCCGCCGACGACATCGGCCGCCTCGGCGCCGCCGCGCTGGCCGCCGAACTGCCCGCCGCCGCGCGGCTCGACCTGCGGCCCGGCACACCCCCACCCCTGCTGGCCGAGGGCGACGCGCTGGCCCTGTGGCTGCCCCCCGACGCACTGCGCGAGGCCCTGGCCACGCTGCCACCCCTGCCGGCCGAGGTGCTGGTGCTGGTCTCGGCTACCCTCGGTGAGTTGGAGCGCCGCGACGAGACGAGCCTCGGCGCCACCACACTCCGCCAGCTGCGGGTGGTCCACCCCTTCGACGCGCCAGGGCGACGGCTGGAACGGATGGTGTTTAACCTCGGAGGCTGGATGAGCGGCCGCGGGCTCAAGCTCGCCCGCGACACCGAGCGCCTGCAGGGCGACACCTGGTCGGCCTGCGCGGTCACCGCCCGGGCGCTGTACACGCTGGACGCCACCCCCTCGCGGGAGGGCCTGCTGGAGCGGGTCGAGGACGCCTACGCCGGCGCCACCACCACCGCCTACCCGCGCTTCACCCTGGGCCCGGGCCAGCGCTATGGCTCCAAAGGCGCCTATGTGATGCGCATCAGTGCGGACGACCGGCTGGAGGTGGAGGGGGAGTGGGTGGTGCCGTAAGGGGGGGCTAGCGGCTTTCCGTTGTTTGGCGTTGCTCCACGGCCGGGTGCGCAAACCCGGCCGTGGAACGCGACCCGGCCGATGTGGCGCCGAACAACGGAAAGCCGCTGGTCTCCATCAGCGATCCGCAATCGCCTCGGCCAACGAAACGTCAAGCAACGGAAAGCGGTTGGTCTCCATCAGCGACCCACACACATCACTCAGGCTACCACCCCCCATCAGCGAACAGAAACCAAAGCCAAGCAAAACGGCCAGGCCGCCCCGAAGGGCGAACCTGGCCGCAGCCGCAGCCGGCAACCAGCGCCCTGCCCGTTTTACTGCACCACGAATCTCCGCATCATCTCGTGGTCTTCATGGGACAGGATGTGGCAGTGCCACACGTATTCACCCGGCCGGTCGAAGGTGGCGACGATGCGGGTCACCTGGCCCGGGTAGGCCAGCACGGTGTCCTTGCGGCCCTGCTCGTTGGGCAGGGCGGGCACCGGGGCGCCGCTGAGGGCGATGTTGGTGAGATAGCCGCCGCTGGCCACGCCGCCCGGCCCCATGGGTTTGGGCTGCAGCACGCCGGTGAAGCCCTGGCGGTCGAGCACGCGGAAGTCGACCAGGTGCAGGTGGATCGGGTGGGCATCCACGGTGGTGTTGTAGAGCTCCCAGATCTCGGTGCTGCCGTTGGCGATGGTCTCGGTGACCGGGTCGGTGTACAGGAAGGTGCCAAAACCCGCGCCGGCCGGGTTGCCGGGCGCCGGGTTGACCGTGCCGAGCATGGTCTGCAGGCGGCCGTAGGCGTCGGTGCCTTCGAAGAGCATCAGCTTGCGCACCTTTGCGTTGGCGAGCTGGGGCACCGGCAGGCGGCCGTGCACCGGGCGCAGGTTTGAGGGCACCCGGTTGCCGGTGAGGATGGACAGGCTGAAGCCGAAGAAGCCGAGGGGCTTGGTGACGCTGAAGGCCATCACCCGGTCGGTGGTGCCGGCCACCGGCGGCAGGCCGTTGGGGAAGGGCGTGTTGGCGCTGTTCATCATGATGACCTTGCCGTGCTTCGAATTGACGACCGTGGAGAAATCCACCAGCACGTCGGCCCGCTCGCCCGGCGCCAGCACCAGGCTGGTGAGGGCCACCGGGCTGTTCATCAGGCCCAGGTCTGTGCCGATCTGCCAGAAGGTGAGGCGGGTGGCCGGCAATTTTTCAAGGGCGAAGCTGAGGGTATACACCCGGGAGTCGGAGCCGTTGAGCAGCCGCAGCCGGTACATCCGCCGCTCGCAATTGAACAGCGGCCAGGGCACGCCGTTGGCGACGATCACGTCGCCGAAGAATTCTGGCAGGTGGGTGGGGTTGGGGGCCTGGGGGTTGGCCGGGTCGGTGGCCGGGTAGCTGAGGCCGCCGGTGGCTCTGAACTGGCGGTCCTGGATGCAGATCGGCAGCTCGTAAGGGTAGCCCGGCAGCTGGCCGGAGGCGACCAGGAAGTCTTCGTTGAGGTCGCGGATGAAGTAGTTGCCGGCGAGGCCCATGTACACATTGAGGCGGGTCACGCCGAGGGCGTGGTCGTGGTACCAGAGGTGGGCGGCCTCCTGCCGGTTGTCGAAGGTGTAGGTGGCGCTGTAGAGGCGGCCGCGATAGTCGGGCATGCCGTCCTTGTTCACGTCGGGCGAACTCCAGGCTTCGGGCAGGCCGTCGCTGGCGGTCACCTGATCGCCGCCGTGGCGGTGGGCGACCAGCGGCACCGGGGCGCGACCGCCAAGGTTGCCGGGGTTGGCCCAGTCGAGGGTGGTGTCGACCGGCAGGCGGTGGGGCAAGGGTCCGGCGCTGTTCATCAGCTCGTTCACGTAACGCACGGTGATCGGGATGCCCCGGCGCACGTTGAAGGTGCGCCCCGGGTAGGACGGCGCCTGGCGGTTGGAGCCGTAGCCCCACAGCGTGGTGGTGAGCGCAGCGCCGGTGGCCGGGTCGGTGAGCCCGAGGGCGGCCTGGAACTCGCGGATGCGCAGCGTGTAGGCAGTGCCGAGGAAGCTGTCGGGCGCAAACAGGTTGGCCGGGTCGAGGGGGTTGGGCATCAGGCGGGTGAACTGCCGTTGCCGAGTGCCCTGGAGGAGCGCCGGCGCCGTCTGGGCGAAGCTCCAGGGCGAGATGAGCGACGAGAGGAGCCCTGCGCTGCCAGCTTTGAGTAATTTGCGTCGGCTTACCATTTTCGTTCTCCCATCTGCACCGGTTAGTGAGCCCTGGAATTAAGGGTTAATAGCATTTAGATACAATATATCTCTTGATTCCTCCAATGGCGTGCAAATATTGATGAATTTGCTGTATTTATCATATATGCCGTACACCCACCTTCAGGGCACCGGAAACATGCAGGGAGAAGCGGCCCGGGGGTAGGCCTCGTGGGCGTGCGGCAGCTGAGCATCTACAATAGAAAACGCCCGTGGGGCGTGTGCCCGCCGCCGCCGCGGGGGCGGTCAGCGGGCGGAGAGCGGCGCCCAGCTGTAGTCGTGGAAGGCCGCCAGGGCTTCCTCGGGCGGCTGGTCGGCGCGCAGCGCGAAGCTGTCGAAGCCGCAGCGCTGGAGGAAATACAGTTGGTCGCGCAGCACGTCGCCCACCGCCCGCAGCTCGCCGGCGTAGCCGTGCCGGCCGCGCAGCAGGCGGGCCAGCGAGTAGCCGCGCCCGTCGGTGAACACCGGAAAACGGATGGCGATCAGCGGCAGCGTGGCCAGCCAGGGCAGCAGCGGCGCCACGTCGTCGTCGGGGCCGAGCCACACCCCGGTGCGGGCGGCGTCGAGGCCGGGCCGCTGGGCGCACCACCGCGCCAGCGGCAGGATCAAGCCCTCGCCGGCCGCGGGCGCCGGTGCTTCGTCGGCATCGACCCAGCGCCAGCGGTCTTCGATGAGCTCGCCCCTGCAGATCAGCCGGCTCATGCCACACCTCCGTAAACCCGCGCCTTGAAGGGCTCCAGCCCGATGCGCTCGACCGCGTCGATGAAGGGCTCGCCCTCATGGCGGGCGGCGAGGTAGGCCTCCAGCAGGCGCTGGATCACATCGGGGATCTGTTCCGCGGCGAAGGCCGGGCCGATCACCCGGCCCAGCGCTCCCCTCTCCCCTTCCCGGCCGCCGACGGTGACCTGATACCACTCCTCGTTGTTCTTATCCACGCCGAGGATGCCGATGTGGCCGATGTGGTGATGGCCGCAGGCGTTGACGCAGCCGGACAGGTTGAGCTCCAGCGGGCCCAGGTCGAAGAGGTAGTCCAGGTCGTCGAAGCGCTGCTGGATGGCGTCCGCCACCGGGATGGAGCGGGCGTTGGCGAGCGAGCAGAAATCGCCGCCCGGGCAGCACACCAGGTCGGTGAGGAGCCCGATGTTGGGCGTCGCCAGCCCGAGGGCCCGGGCGCCCTGCCACAGGGCCGGCAGGTCGCCGCGGGCGACATGGGGCAGCACCAGGTTCTGTTCGTGGCTGACCCGGATCTCGCCGGCGCTGTAGCGTTCGGCCAGCGCGGCGATGCCGTCCATCTGCTCGGCGGTGGCATCGCCCGGGGGCACGCCGGTCTTCTTGAGGGACAGGGTCACGATGGCCTGGCCGGCGGCCCGGTGGGGGCTGACGTTGCGCGCCACCCAGCGGGAGAAGGCTGGATCTTGGGCTGGATCGTAGGTCCCGTCGGCGGGGGCCGGCGCGGTGTCGTGGCGGGCAAAGAAGGCTTCCATGCTGCGGAAGGTCTCGTCGCCCAGGGTGGCCGGGCCGCCGCGGCTCCACGCCCATTCGTCCTCGACCTCGCGGGCGAAGCCTTCGAGGGTAAGGTCCTTCACGAGGATCTTGATCCGCGCCTTGTACTTGTTGTCGCGCCGGCCGTGGCGGTTGTAGACCCGCAGGATGGCCTCGAAGTAGTTGAGGAGCTCCTCGCGGGGCAGGAAGTCCTTGAGCAGCCGACCGACCATCGGGGTGCGCCCGAGGCCGCCGCCGACATGGATCTCGAAGCCGAGCCGGCCGTCCGCCGCCATCCGCGCGCGGGCGCCGATGTCGTGGAAGCGCACCGCCGCGCGGTCTTCGGCGCCGCCCGAGATGGCGATCTTGAACTTGCGCGGCAGGAACAGGAACTCCGGCGCCAGCGTGGACCACTGGCGGACGATCTCGCAGTAGGGGCGCGGGTCGAACAGCTCGTCGGCGGCGACGCCAGCGAAGGGGTCGGTGGTGATGTTGCGGATGCAGTTGCCGGAGGTCTGGATGGCGTGCATCTGCACGGTGGCCAGCTCGGCCAGGATGTCGGGCACCTCCTCGAGGCGCACCCAGTTGAACTGGATGTTGCAGCGGGTGGTGAAGTGGCCGTAGCCGCGGTCGTAGCGGCGGGCGATGTCGGCCAGCTTGCGCAGCTGCGCACTGGCCAGCGTGCCGTAGGGGATCGCCACCCGCAGCATGGGCGCGTGGCGCTGCACGTAGAGGCCGTTCTGCAGGCGCAGCGGGCGAAACTCGTCTTCGGACAGGCGGCCGCCGAGGAAGCGGTTCATCTGGTCGCGGAACTGGGCGACCCGGTCGTCCACCAGCTGCTGGTCGGTTGGGTTGTAGCGGTACATGGTCGTCGGGGGCGAGGTCAGGGGAAGACGAAGGTGCTGCTCTCGGTGACCCGGGTGGCCGGGTCCTGGTGGGCGCTGATGTGGAAGCGGATCGGCCGGGCGCCGGGGGGCACGCTGCCGGCCGGGGCGGCCACCGTCACCTGCACGGTGCGGATGCCGCCCGGCTCGCCGGCAAAGCGCTGCGGGCCGATGAGCTCGATGCCGGGCAGGCCGCTCACCTCGATGTCGAAATCGCGGGCCTCTTCGGCCAGGTTGGCGAGCTTGAGGGTGTAGGCGTTCTCGATGCGCCCGTCGGCGGCCTCGCGGGCCAGGCTGCCCCGGTCGCGCAGCACATCGACGAGCAGCAGCGAGCGCTGGGTCACCGTCCACGCGCCCAGGGCGACGAAGGCACCGATCAGCCCGGCATACACCGCCAGGCGCGGCCGCCCGCTCTTGCGGGGCACGCCGGCGAGCTCGTTTTCAGAGGCGAAGCGGATGAGGCCGACGGGCTTGTTCACCCGGCCCATCACCTCGTCGCAGGCATCCACGCACAGGCCGCAGTTGATGCACGGGTACTGCAGGCCGTCGCGGATGTCGATGCCGACCGGGCACACCTGCACGCAGATGCCGCAGTCGATGCAGTCGCCGCCGCCCTTGCGCGGCTCGCCGCGGGCGCTGTCGTAGCTCACGGTGCGGGTGGCGCTGTCGAACATCACGCCCTGGAAGCGCGAATACGGGCACATGTGCTGGCACACCGCCTCGCGGGCAAAGCCGGCCTGCACGTAGGTGAATAGCCCGTAGAAGAGCAGCCAGAAGGCCTCCCACGGCCCCAGGTTCCAGCCGGCGACGGCCGGCAACAGCTCGCGGATCGGGGTGAAGTAGCCGACGAAGGTGATCGCCGTCCACGCCGCGATCAGGCCCCACAGGGCGTGCTTGGTGGCGCGGAGCGCCAGCTTGCGCAGCGTCGGCGGGCCCTGGTCGAGCTTGAGGCGGGCCAGGTGGTCGCCCTCGACCCGCGCCTCGACCCACATGAAGATGGCGGTGTACACCGTCTGCGGGCAGGCGAAGCCGCAGAACAGGCGCCCGGCCAGCGCGGTGACGAGGAACAGCCCGGTGGCCGCCAGGATCAGCGCAATGGCCGCCAGCAGCGCGTCCTGCGGCCACAGCACCAGGCCGAAGAGGTAGAACTTTTCGTGGGGGATGTCGAACAAAATGGCCTGGCGGCCGCCCCACTCGAGCCAGCAGGCCCCGTAGAAGATGATCTGGGTGAGCCACACCATGGCCCAGCGCGCGGTGTTGAAGCGGCCACGCACCTCGCGGGCGTGGATCTTTCCTTTCTTGCGGTAGAGCTCGAGCTTTGCTTCACGGATCTTGCTGACGGGCTTGTTCATGCGGGCATTCCTCCTGGGCCCGATTAGACCCGCCGGGGAGGAATGGCAACAGATTCAGCCTGTTCGATTTTGGATAGGCACAGATGCCCCGCCGCCTCGCTACGCCGCGAGCAGCCTGCCCAGCGTGGCGACGGCATCCCGGCTGCGCGCATCGACAGGGTGCCCGAAGTTGAGCCGGATGCAGTGGCCGAACTCCCGCTTGGCCGAGAAGATCGGGCCCGGGGCGATGCTGATGCCGTGGGCCAGGGCCTGCCGGTGCAGCGCCAGCGCGTCCACCCGGCGCGGCAGCTCCAGCCACAGAAAGTAGCCGCCCTGGGGGCGGGCGAGCCGGGTGCCTTCGGGAAAGTGGGCCTCCACTGCCGCCACCAGCGCCGCCTCCTGGGCCGCCAGGCTGCGGCGCAGGTGGCGCAGGTGGTTCTCGTAGCCGCCCTGCCTGAGATAGTCGGCCATCGCGATCTGCACCGGCACGGTGGTGGCCAGGCTGGTGGACAGCTTCTGGCGCTGGATCAGCCCGGCGTAGCGCCCGGCAGCCACCCAGCCGATGCGGTAGCCCGGTGCCAGGCACTTGGAGAACGACGACACGTGCATCACCCGCCCCTGCGGGTCCACCGCCTTGCTGCACAGGGGCGCGGTGGGGCCGAAGTGCAGTTCGGCGTACACGTCGTCCTCGATCAATGGCACGTCGTGGCGGTCGAGGAGCTCGACCAGCGCCCGCCGCCTTGCGTCCGGCACGCAGCTGCCGGTCGGGTTGGCGAAGTTGAGCATGAACAGGCAGGCCTTGATCGGGTGATGACGCAGCGCGTCTTCAAGCGCCTCGAGGCTGACGCCCTCCCGCGGGTGGCTCGGGATCTCGACCACCTTGAGGCCGAGCCGCTCGCTGGCCTGCAGGCCGGCGTAGAAGGTGGGCGATTCGATGGCGATCAGGTCGCCCGGCCGGGTGAGCGCCTGCAGGCACAGGTTGAGCCCTTCCAGCGCCCCCGAGGTGATGATGATCTCCTGGGGCGGCACGCGGGCACCGTGGGCCAGGTAGCGCAGCGAGAGCTGGCGGCGCAGTTCGTCGTTGCCCGGCGGCAGGTCGGTGACGGTGGCCAGCGGGTCGAGGTGCCGCGCCGCCGAGGCCAGGCAACGCCCCAGCTTGTCGAGGGGAAACAGCCACGGGCTGGGGAAGCTCGAGCCGAGCGGAGCCACCGCCGGGTCCTTGGTGCTGTCGAGGATCTCGAAGATGAAGTCGCTCACCTCGAGCTGCGTGGAGTGCCCCACCGGGCGGCTCATCTCGGGCTCGGGGAGGCGCTGGCCGAGGTGCGCCCGCACGAAGTAGCCCGAGCGCGGGCGCGCCTCGATGAGGCCACGGCTTTCGAGCAGGTGGTAGGCCTGGGTGACGGTGACCGGCGCCAGGCCGTGCAGGCGGCAGGTGTGGCGGACGGAGGGCAGGCGGTCGCCGGGGCGCAGCACGCCGTCGGCGATCAGGGCGGCGGTCTGGTCGGCGAGGTCGTGATAGCGGGTCATGCGCCGATGGTAGCAGGAGCCGGCCGGGGCGCTTCACGGCGCCCGGCGGGGCTCACGCGGGGCCGGCCTGTCAAGGAAACGCAGGGCCGCCCCAGGTTTCCTCGACCCCCACACGGGGGGCGGGCTGGGTGGAGCCCGGCCCTAGGAATGCTCAGTGGCGTCGGCGCGCCGGCCGGTCAGCTCTTCGAGGTAGGCCCTGGCGATCGCGAGAGCGCGGGCGTGGTGCTGCCCCTCGGGGGAGCCTTGCAGGTCAATGACCCTTTTCAGCCAGTGGGCGGCCTCGTTGTCGTGGGACCTCATCGCCTGTTCGATCACATACAGGGTTTGATTGCACGAAGTCATCGGCGCGTCTTGCAAAACGGGGGAACCCATTTTAAGCCCCCGCAGGCCGCTCCCGGCTGTGGAAATCCCTAATGGCCGCGCCCCGCCGGACGGGGCGCGGCGCCGCTCAGGGCTGGGCCAGGTAGTCCAGCGCCAGCGCGGTCATGGCGCGGGCGCCCACCGCCAGCGAGGCCTCGTCGATCTCGAACTTGGGCGAGTGGTTGGGGGCGGCGGCCTTCAAGTCGCGCTTGGGGTCGGTGGAGCCCAGGAAGAAGAACATGCCGGGCGCCTTCTTCTGGAACTCGGAGAAGTCCTCCGAGGCGCTCAGCTTGGGCGACACCACGGCCTTGCCACCGGTGACCTGCTGCAGGGTGGGCAACATGCGGGCGGTGAGGCTCTCGTCGTTCACCGTGGCCGAGTAGCCGGGCTTCAGGAACTTGACCTCGGCCTTGGCGCCGCTGGCCTGGGCGATGGATTCGGCGGTGGTGCGCATCCGCGCCAGGGTGTCGTCGCGCATCCGGTCGTCGAAGGCGCGCACGGTGCCGAGCAGCTCGACGCTTTCGGGGATGATGTTCTCGCGATTGCCGCCGTGGATCGAGCCGATCGACACCACCACGGGCTCCTTCGAGATGTTCATCTGCCGGCTGACGATGGTCTGCAGGCCCATCACGATCTGGGCGGTGCTGACGATCGGGTCGATGCCGTTCCAGGGGAAGCCGCCGTGGGTCTGCTTGCCGCTGACCTTCACCGTGAAGGTGTCGCCCGAGGCGAGGATGGCACCGGAGCGGTAGCCGATGGTGCCCACCGGGAAGGCGGGGATCAGGTGCAGGCCGAAGACGGCGTCGACCTTGGGGTTCTCGAGCACGCCGGCATCCACCATGGCCAGCGCGCCGATGTGTTCGTCCTCGCTGTGGGGGGCTTCGGAGGGGCCCTCCTCGGCCGGCTGGAAGATGAACTTCACCGAACCGCGCAGCTGGCTCTTCATGCCGGCCAGCACTTCGGCGGTGGCCATCAGGATCGCGGTGTGGCCGTCGTGGCCGCAGGCGTGCATCACGTCGACTTCCTTGCCCATGTGCTTGCCCTTGGCCTTCGAGGCGAAGGGCAGGTCGACCAGCTCCTTGACCGGCAGCGCGTCCATGTCGGCCCGCAGCGCGACGACCTTGCCCGGCAGGTCGCCCTTGAGCAGCCCCACCACGCCGGTGCCGCCGACGCCCGTCTTCACCTCGAGGCCGAGCTTCCTGAGGTGATCGGCCACCAGCTTGGCGGTACGATGCTCCTGGTTGGAGAGCTCCGGGTGCTGATGGATGTCGCGACGCCAGGCGATCATGCGGCCTTCGACGGCGGCGACGCGGGTCTGGATGTCGGCCAGCAGCGGGGCCTCGACGGCCTGGGCGGGCGCGGTCATGGCCAGCAGGCAGCTGCCGAGGGCGAAGGCGAGCGTGGTGAGTTTCATGGGACGTTGTCTCCGTGGGTTTCTGTATCGAATCAATCTATGCTGCAATAAACGCGGCTTGTTATGAATAGTAGAAACCGATTACAAATGCGTCCAATGCGAAGTTTTTTTGTATTCGATTACCAAAGGTAATACGTGAACCTCAACCAACTGCGCCACCTCATCGCCCTGGCCGAGCATCACTCCTTCAGCAAGGCCGCCGAGGCCCTTTTCCTCACCCAGCCGGCGCTGAGCCGCAGCATCCAGGCCCTCGAGCAGGATCTGGACGTGCGGCTGGTCGACCGGGACGGCAAACGCACCACGCTGACGGCCTACGGTGAGCTGGTGGCGGCGCGGGCCGAGCGCATCCTCTTCGAGGCGCGGGAGTTGAAACGGGGGGTCGAGCTGCTCAAGGAGGGGCAGCTCGGCGCGCTCAGCGTCGGCTTCGGCCCAACCCCGGCCGCGGTGCTGATGCAGCCCTTCCTGACCCACATGGCGAGCCACTACCCGCGGATGCAGCTCAAGATCGCCCGCGGCTCGGTGGAGCTGCTGGTGCAGTCGCTGCGCAACGAGTCGGTGGACATCATCGCCGTGGACCGGCGCGCCCTGCTCACCGCCGACGACCTCGCCATCGGGCCGGTTGCCACGCTGCGCGGGGGCTTCCTGTGCCGCAGCGGGCATCCGCTCACAGCGCTGGCGCAGATCGACCTGGCCGCCCTGCGCCAGTACCCGGTCGCCTCGACGCCCCTCAGCGACGAGCTGGCGCGCCTGCTGGTCGAACAGCTCGGCCCCGACGCCCATCCGGCGCGGCTGGTCACCCTCGACAGCGAGGACATCAACAGCCTGCTCGATCTGGTGGAAGCGACCGACACGGTGTTCTTCGGGATCTTCGCCTGCGCCCGGGCCCGCATCGCCGCCGGCCGCGTCTGCGAGATCCACGTCCAGCCGCACTTCGAACGCTTCGGCCAGTACGCCCTGGTCACCCTCGCCCGGCGCAGCATGTCGCCGGCGGTGGAGGTGTTCCGGGCGTTTTTTGCGGAGAATTTCGGGGAGTGAGGGGCGCCGTCAATCTGCACCAAGCTGGCGCAGGAGCCTGCCCAGCCAGCTTTGTCTGCGCAGCCGGAGCAGTTCGGGAAGCTTGTCGTGACGAAAAGGTTCGCCGGGCAAGCGTTTCTCGAGCTGACGCAGGCGCAGGGCCTGGCCAAGCTGCCGGCCCAGGGGCCCGGCGCAAAGGTAGAGCGAGACCCCATGCATCAGCGACACGGCCAGCAGCACCTGGCCGGAGGCCGCAAGGGTGGCCTTCATCCAGGCAAACAGCAGCACCGACGCCAGGCCGCCCAGCAGCGCACCCACCCACCAGCGCGTGCCTGGAGGCGGCGTACTGACGATGCTGCGCCGGCGCAGATCGACCTCCAGCCCCGGCCAGTGGAGGCGCGGCCCGGGGGCGTCCGACACTGCCGGCAAGGGCGCACGACGGGCATGCGCGGCAGCGGCCACGCCCAGGCACAGCAGGTGGAGCGCCAGCGTGACACCGTCGAAGCTTGCGATGTACCCGCCCGGCAGGGCGAGGAGCGCCGGCGCCAGGGCCTGGCTGAGGGGCCACAGCAGGATCAACGCGAGCACCCCGGGCGCACACAGGCCATGGGCCGCCCCAAAGCGCGAGACGAAGAACACATACGCAAACCACAGCCACGCCAGCCCCCCGGCCAAGACGGCGACGAAGGTCACCGCCAGCCCGTACTCCGGCCGCAGGGCCGCCCAGCATCCCCAGACAGCCGCGACAAGCCAGGGCGCGCCCCATAAGGCAACGCGGATCTGCTCAACCCGTTGCAGTGCGCTCCACATCAGTCCAACCATCCCTTGACGAGATCACCGGCCGCATCATCGCCCCCAAGGGTGACCCACGCCGCCTGAACGACGATGCCGGTGCCGAGCGCCAGCAGGATCGCCGGGGCGCCGACCGCGCCCACCGCGGCAACGGCGAGCATGCCCGCCCCCAGCGCCAGGGCGTTGCCGCTCTGGCTCCTGGCCGAGCGGACAAAAAAATCCTTGCTTAAATCGGCGGCGCCGGATGTGCTGGTGTAGCTCGCGTAGAAATCGATCGCTGCACTGGGTGCAAAGGCCAGCACCCCGCCTTTTGCAAAGCGCACCGCCTGGCTCGAGTTGATGCGTGCCTGGGCAATGGCGGTGGCGCCCTGCTCCAGCCGGGCAACGTCACGGGCACCGATCCGGACCGCATAGGACCGGGCATCCGGCCGGATGGCGAACGGCACGTCCAGCTTCCGGACGACAGTGGTCGGCAGCCCGGTGACGCGGACGATCAGCTGTGCGCCCTTGCGCAGATCCCCAGCCTTGCCGATCTTGTGGGCATGGATCTTGACGTGGGGCGAGATCTTGATGCTTTGGGCGTCGCCGCTCAGGATCGCCTGCATGTGCCGGCTGGCCGAGCGCTTCCAGGCAGCCACCAGGGCCGCCTCGGTGCTGGCACCGAAGGTGCCGAGGACGTTGCCCCCGCCGACAGTGGAGTCCTTGAGCGCCGCCAGCATTTTGTTGAAATACTCGTCCGGCGGTAGCGATTGACGCGGTGGCATCAGCACCGTCATCAGGGCCAGCGCGGCGTCGGGGTCGGTGCTGGCGAGCTGTGGGATCAAGGCCAGCGCCACCGGGGTGTCCAGCTCGAAATCCTGATCCAGCGTGGAGCCGAAGACTTCCAGATAGGGCTGCGCCCCGGTGGTCGACGCGCCCCGCTGCCACGCCGGGACCGAGGCCGGCTGGCGAAAGTCGCGGAAAAAACCGGCGTTGTCGAAATTCGACTGCTCCGCCACGGAGTACGGCGTTCCAGATGCAGCCATCAACAAGCTCCTCGTCTCGACAAGAAAGATTCCTTTGTGATTATCGCCGAGATGCGCGCCCCGTGTGGCATACCCGCCAGGGCCGAGACATCGCCGCTGGGGCCACCTGCCTACGCAAACACATCCGCCACATCCACCGTCTCGCGCTGCCCCACGTCGCCGCGGTGCTGGCGGATCCAGCGCGCCGCGCGGGCGCGGCCGAGGTCGCGCAGTTCATGCAGAAAGGCGCGGGTGGCGTTGAGCTTGCTGCCCTTGCCGGCGTCGGCCAGTTCCTCGGCTTCGAGCAGGTGGAAGCGCAGGCCGGCGAGCTTGCGCTCGAGGCGGCCGCGGGGCAGCCAGCCGCTGCCCTCCTGCATGTAGGCGCGGGCCTGGGCCAGGGTGCGCATCTCACGCAGAAAGGTGGTCGAGAAGCCCAGCTCCATGCTGCGGGTGGCGATCTCCTCGGCGCTGCGCGGGGCGTCCGGGTGGCGCAGCGGGTTGAGCAGCACCAGCAGGATGTCGGGCGTGGTGCAATCGTAGATCAGCGGATAGACCGCCGGATTGGCGGTGAAGCCGCCGTCCCAGTAGGCCTCGCCGTCGATCTCGACCGCGTGGTGGAGCGTGGGCAGGCAGGCCGAGGCGAGCAGCGCGTCGGCGCTGAGCTCCGGGGTGTGGAACAGCCGGACCTTGCCGGTGCGCACCTGGGTGGCGGCGATGAAGAGGCGCAGGCGGCACTGGCTGCGGATGCGCTCGAAGTCGAAACGCGCCTCCACCACGTCGCGCAGCGGATTGAGGTCGAAGGGGTTGAGCTGGTAGGGCGAGAACAGCCGGGTGAGGCTCAGCATCATGTGCATCGGCCCGGGCAGGCTGCCGTCGGCGGCGCCGTTGAGACCATTGAGGCTGTGGAGCAGGTCGAGCTCGAAGGGCGTCGAATCGGCCACCGCCTCCCAGAAGCCGGCCAGGCTCTCCCGCGCGCCCTCGGCCCCGCCGCGCACCCAACCGTCGGCCAGGGCCACCGCGTTCATCGCCCCGGCGCTGGTGCCGCTGATCCCGTCGAGCCGCCAGTCGTCCTCCAGCAGGCGGTCGAGCACGCCCCAGGTGTAGGCCCCGTGGGCGCCGCCGCCCTGGAGCGCGAGGCTGAGCGCGGGCGCGGCCGGGGTGTCCTTTCCTTTCCACCATCGTCTGGCAAACATGTAAACCTCCTTCATGACGTGGGTGATAGCAGATGCTGCACCGCACAATACATGAAGGATGGACGGAGAAAGGTTTCAGAAGTTCAAGGGCAGCCGGGCCGCTCGTCCGCCGACGACCACGGGGCAGCGCCCTGGCCGGATACAGGCCGGGCGCGGAAGGCAGGCTTCCCGGAGGCGCGCCGGCCCCGGCCTACGGACCGACGGTGAAGGCCCCGGCCGGCATCTTGCGGGTCAGCAGCACGCAGCGCACGGCACGCCAGCTACCGCCCTCGGCGCGCGCCTGCCAGCGCAGCAGCCAGTCCTCCCATCCGTCGCCGTCGAAATCACCCCGGGCCAGCCACTGCAGGCGCACGGAGTAGCCGCGGGCCGCGAGCGTCAGGGCCTCCGGTGCTGCCCCGCCGAGCGCGGTGCGCGTCCATGCGCGCCGGCCACTCGCCTGCCTCAGGGTCTGGCCGGCGCCGGCCAGGGCATCAACCTCGTCCCGGGAAACGGCGGGCCAGATGGCCGCCGGCCACCGCCACGTCTCGCGCGCCGCGTCCAGACGCGGCGGCATGGCCGACCGGCGGGCCTGACCGGCGGCAGCCAGCCAGCGCAGCGCGTGGCAATCCGCCAGCCGCTGCTGGAGCACGTTCCAGTCGGTGGCGGGGCGGGTGCCGACGATGTGCGGCGCCAGCTCGAGCAGGGCCTGACAATGGAGCGGCGTGCTCGTGGCGCCGGAGCCCGCGTCGAGGCTCAGCACGATGGGGTCGTCGAACGGCCGCAGCAGCGCCGCGCCGGCGTCGCCGAGGTTTGCGATGCCCAGGCCCTCCCCTGCCCCGGGCTGCAAGGCGGGGGCCGGTGGAGGCGGCCCGGCCCGGCCCTGCACGGCCACCGCCAGCAGGGCGGCAGCCACCAGCAAGGTGATGCGCGGGCGCATCAGCGTGCCCCGTCCGCCGGCATCGCGGCGCGAAAGCGGACCTTGGTCCACGCGTTGCGCTCGTCCGGAATACCCTTGCGCTCACAGGCATCCGCAGCCTTGCCCCAGTCGGATTTTTCCACGTGGCCGATCAGGGTCCGGAATTTCCCGAGGCCTCTCAGGCCGAGGTTGTAGGCCATGTCGAGCAGGGCACGCTTGGCCGGGGTCGGGAAGGTGTTCCAGCCGCTGAAAAGCTTCTTCAGGCCGGGCAGGAACTCGCCGTCGATGCGCTTCTTGAGCAAGCTCCAGCACACCGCCTCGGGCAGATCGAGGCTCGTCAGCCGGGCAAAGGACGCCGCCCGCCTGTTCTTGCCGGCCTCGGCATTCACACTGTCCCAATCGGCCTTGATTTGCGCCGGGGTCGCCGCGCTGACGCCATCGCTGCGCAGCACGAAGGCCAGCGCCCGAGCTGCTGCCAGGGTCGGGAGCATGTTCCCCACACCCACCGTGACCTTGTCTTCGCTGTCCAGGTAGAGATGCAGGATCAAGGCCTCGTGTGCCTCCATGTCGGCCTTGATCTGCGCCCAGCTCAGCTCGGTTGTCACCGGCGCTGGCAGCGGGCTGGAGGCGGGCATGCCGATCGGCCCCGGGCGCGGCGAGGGCGCGCGGGCCCTGGTGCCATCGTCGATCGCCGCCGGAGGGCCCATCAGCCCGATCGGCCCTGGAACGCGTGAGTTTGCCATCGCCTGGATCTCCCCCGGAAAACGCCAGCGACCACCGCGCGGCCGCCAACAGGATCAGCTTGGCACAAAGCCGGGCGCCGCGACATCCCCGGCAGAAACAAACCCGCCGCCGTTCACTCCCCCACCCCGCCCCCCGCGTTCTTGGCCAGCTGCACCGCGGCCAGCAGGCGGCGGGTGGCGAGGTCGTTGGCGCTGCGGCGGGCGGCGAGGTGGGTGGCCTGGGCGGTGACGACGTTGAGGTAGCTCACGGTGCCGGCGCGGTACTGGTTGAGGGCGATGGCCTCGGCCTCGGCCGCGGCGGTGACGGCGGCGGCCTGCTCGACGGCCGCGGCTTCGAGGAGGCGCGCGGTGGCGAGGTTGTCCTCGACCTCCTGGAAGGCCGCCAGCACCGTCTGGCGGTAGGTGGCGACGGCCTTCTCCCAGCCGGCCTGGGCCTGGCCGACGGCGGCTTTTTTGGCGCCGGCGTCGAAGATGGCCGCGGCCAGCGTGGGGCCGAGGGACCAGTAACGGCTCGGCACGGTGAGCAGATCCTCGATCTGCGCGTTGCGAAAGCCCGTGTTGCCCGACAAACCCAGCACCGGGAAGCGCGCCGCCTGGGCCGCGCCGATGGCAGCGTTGGCGGCCGCCACGCGGCGTTCGGCGGCGGCGATGTCGGGGCGGCGCTCCAGAAGCCGGGACGGCAGCGTGACGGCCACCGGCGCCACCGGCAGCGGCGCATCGGACGGCGCCAGCGCAAAGGCCGCCGGGGCCAGGCCGAGCAGCACCGCGATGGCGTGCTCGTACTGGCTGCGCGACAGGCTGGCGTCGAGGGCCGCGGCGCGGGCGCTGCGCAGCTGGCTCTCGGCCTGCGCCACGTCGGCCTTGCCGGCCACGCCAGCGGCGTAGCGGTTGCGGGTGAGTTCGAGGGCCCGCCCGTAGGCGGCCACCGAGGCGTCGAGCAGGGCCTGCTGGCGTTCGGCGGCGCGGAGCTGAAAATACGTTTGGGCCAGCGTGGCCCGGGCCGACAGCCGGGCGGCGGCGAGGTCGGCGGCGCTGGCGGCAAGGCTGGCGTCGGCGCCCTCGACGTTGCGGGCGATGCGGCCCCACACGTCGAGCTCCCAGCTCACCGTGGCGCCCAGGCTGAAGCTGTTGCGGGGCGGCGCGTTGCCGCTGGCGGCGGTGGCCGCCGAGGTGGCCGAGCGGGTCGCGCCGGCGGTGGCGTTGATGGCCGGGAACCACGAGGCCCGCGCCGCGTCGGCCAGGGCCAGCGCCTGGCGGTAGGCGGCCTCGGCGGCGCGCAGGTTCTGGTTGGAGACTTCGAGGCGGGCCTGCAGGTCGTCGAGCACCGGGTCGCCGAAGACGGCCCACCAGTTATCCGCAGCCAGCGGTTCGCGGGGCTCGGCGGGTTTCCAGTCGCCGATCTCCTTGAAGGCCGCCGGCGTGTCGACGGTTGGGCGCTGGTAGTCGGGGCCGGCGGCGCAGGCCGACAGCAGCACGGCAATGAGGGCGGGGATCAGGGCGGGTTTCTTCATGGTCAGCGTGCAGCGTCGAGGCAGGCCTGCGGGGCGGCGATAGGCTTTTTCCGCAGCTTGTCCAGCATCACGAACACCACCGGCGTGGTGTAGAGGGTGAGGATCTGGCTGAGGATCAGGCCACCAACGATGGCGATGCCGAGCGGCTGGCGCAGCTCGGCGCCGTCGCCGCTGCCGATGGCGAGCGGGACGGCCCCGAAGAGGGCCGCCAGGGTGGTCATCAGGATCGGCCGGAAGCGCAGCAGGCAGGCGTGGTGGATGGCGTCGTGGGCGCTTTCGCCGAGGCTGCGCATGCGTTCGAGGGCGACGTCGATCATCATGATGGCGTTCTTCTTGACGATGCCGATGAGGAGGATCACGCCGATCATCGCGATCAGGCTGAACTCGGTTTCGACGGCCAGCAGCGCCAGCAGCGCGCCCACGCCCGCCGAGGGCAGCGTGGACAGGATGGTGATGGGGTGCACCAGGCTCTCGTAGAGCATCCCGAGCACGATGTAGATGGTGACGAGCGCGGCGAGGATCAGCAGCGGCTGGGTGCTCATCGACTTCTGGAAGGCGCCGGCCGAGCCCTCGAAGCTGGTGCGAATGCCCACCGGCACGCCGATGCCGGACAGCGCCGCGTCGATGGCCGCAGTGGCCTCGCCGATGGAGCGCCCCTCGGGCAGCGCGAAGCTGATGGTGGCCGCCGCCGAGCCGCCCTGGTGGCTCACCGAAAGCGGCGCCAGGGTGGATTCGACGCGTGCCAGCGCCGACAGGGGCACCAGGCCGCCGGCCGGCGTGACCAGCGTCAGGCGGGCCAGGGATTCGGGCCCCTGCAGGTAATCGGGCATGGCCTCCATCACCACCCGGTACTGGTTGAGGGGGTTGTAGATGGTGGACACCTGGCGCTGGCCATAGGCGTCATTCAGCGCCGTGGTCACCGCGCGCATGGTGAGGCCGTGGCGGGCCACCGCGTCGCGGTCGATCACCAGGCGGGTCTGGGGGCCCTTGTCCTGGCTGTCGGAGCTGACGTCGGTGATGGCATCCAGCCGGCTCATGGCGTTGCGGATGCGCGGCTCCCACAGGCGCAGCTCGTCGAGGCTGTCGGACTGCAGCGTGAACTGGAAGGACGAGTTGCCGGAGCGCCCGCCGATCCGGATGTCCTGCACCGGGCTGAGGTAGAGGCTGGCGCCGGGCACCTTGGCGAGCTTCTTGCGCAGCCGGCCGATCACCGCGTCGACGGGCTCCTTGCGCTCGCCGATGGGCTTGAGGGTGATGAACATCGAGCCATAGTTGCGCTGCGAGCCGCCGGTGAAGCCGGTGACGTTGGCCACCGCCGGGTCGGCCCCCACGATGGCGAGAAAGCTGTCCATCTTGCCGCGCATGGCCTGGAAGGAGATCGCCTGGTCGGCCTCGACGAAACCGCGGACGCGCCCGGTGTCCTGCTGCGGGAAGAAGCCCTTGGGGATGGTGTTGTAGAGGTACACATTGGAGCCGATGGTGGCCGCCAGCACCGCCAGCACCAGCCATGGCCGGGCCAGCGCCCAGCCAAGGCTGCGCCGGTAGCCGCCGGCCATGCCATCGAGCCACCCGCCCACGAGGCGGTCGAAGCGGCCGCGCTCGGCTTCGGGCGGGCGGCGGCGCAAAAGGCGCGCGCACATCATCGGCGTGGCGGTGAGGGAGATCACCATCGACACCAGGATCGCCGCCGACAGCGTGACCGCGAACTCGCGGAACAGCCGCCCGACGATGCCGCCCATCGCCAGGATGGGGATGAAGGCGGCGATCAGCGACAGGCTCATCGACAGCACCGTGAAGCCGATCTCCCGCGCGCCCTTCAGCGCCGCGCGGCGCGGCGACATGCCGGCGTCCACGTGGCGGGCGATGTTCTCGAGCACCACGATGGCGTCGTCGACGACAAAGCCGGTGGCGATGGTGAGGGCCATCAGCGACAGGTTGTCGAGGCTGTAGCCGGCGAGGTACATCACCGCGAAGGTGCCGATCAGCGACACCGGCACCACGACGCCCGGGATCAGCGTGGCCCGCAGGTTGCGCAGGAACAGGAACACCACCATCACCACCAGCGCCACCGAGATCATCAGGCTGCGCTCGACTTCCTTGAGCGAGCCGCGGATGGTGGGCGTGCGGTCCATCACCACGGTGAGGTCGATGGCCGGCGAGATGCTGGCCGAGAGCTGGGGCAGCAGCGCGTACACCCGGTCGACGGTCTCGATGATGTTGGCGCCGGGCTGGCGGTAGATCATCAGCAGCACCGCCGGGCGGCCGTTGGCGTAGCCGTAGTTGCGCTCGTCCTGCTCGCCGTCGCGCACCCGCGCCACGTCCGAGAGATGCACCGGGCTGCCGTTTTTCCACGACACGATGAGCTGCCGGTAGTCGTCGGCGCGGCGGGCCTGGTCGTTGGCGCCCACCTGCCAGGCGTGCTCGTCACCCTCCAGCACGCCCTTCGGGCGGTTGGCGTTGGTGGCGACCAGGGTGGCACGCACGTCGTCGAGGTTGAGTCGGTTGGCGGCCAGGCGGTCGGGGTCGAGCTCGACGCGCACCGCCGGCAGCGAACTGCCGCCTATGCTCACCTGCCCGACGCCGTCCACCTGCGCCAGGCGCTGGGCCAGCACCGTGGACGCCGCGTCGTACATCTGCGGCCGGGCCAGCGTGGCCGAGGTGAGCGCGACGATCAGGATCGGCGAATCAGCCGGGTTCACCTTGCGGTAGGTGGGGTTGCTCGGCAGGCTGGTGGGCAGCTGGCTGCGCGCCGCGTTGATCGCCGCCTGCACTTCCCGCGCCGCACCGTCGATGCTGCGGGAGAGGTCGAACTGCAGCGTGACCCGGGTCGAACCGAGGGTGGAATTGGAGGTCATCTCGGTGACCCCGGCGATCTGCCCGAGCACCCGCTCCAGTGGCCCGGCCACGGTGGCCGCCATCACCTCGGGGCTGGCGCCGGGCAGGCTGGCGGACACCGAGATGGTGGGGTATTCAACCTGCGGCAGCGGCGCCACCGGGAGCAGCCGGAAGGCGATGATCCCCGCCAGCGCGATGGCGAGGGTCAGGAGGGTAGTGGCGACCGGCCGGAAGATGAACAGGCGGGAGAGGTTCACCCGGCGGCCCTCCGGAGGGTGTTTCGTCTTGCCCTGCTCACGTTTCGCGGACGGAGACCCGCGGTATCGTAGGTCGGGTTAGCGCAGCGTAACCCGACATCCGCGGGGTGGGTCCGAGAGAACCTGTCCGAATGTTTTGTTATCCGCTGATGGAGACCAGCCGCGTTCCGTTGTTTGGCGTCACATTGGCCGGGTCGCGATTCCACGGCCGGGTTTGCACACCCGGCCGGCTTCGGCGGCGCGAAGCGACGCTTCGCGGAACCCCGCCTACGCCCAGCGGGCACCCTACTTCTTTGCGTCGCCAAAGAAGTAGGCAAGAAAGGCGACCCCGCCGAACCGGTCGTCGGCTTCGCCGACGACTGCCTTGCGCTGCTCACAACAGGCGGCCGGCGCAGAACTCGCGGGCTGCGCCCGCTCAGACAGCTGCGCCGGAAGGCCCCGCCTGTTGCTCCGCTGCTCAGCGGTTCGGAAGGGGCTTTCAACGCACACCGAGCCTTTACTGAAGCGCCGGGGGTCATCGACGAGTTCGTTCGGGTCCGTGGGGAATGGGTGCGATTGTCGCCATCCCCGCCCCTGGAATGTCGGGTTACGCCCTGCGGGCTAACCCGACCTACCCGACCTACCCGGCTGGAATGTCGGGTTACGCCCTGCGGGCTAACCCGACCTACCCTGCTATTTACCGCCTTTCGCTTTTCGCTTTTTTCATCGATCACACACGCCCGTGCTGAAACGCGCGGTGATTCCG
>NZ_BJNV01000016.1 GCF_006539865.1 Zoogloea ramigera | reverse complement strand
CCGGGACCCGGCCGACGAAACATCAAATAACGGAAAGCCGTTGGTCCCCATCAACGAAAAGCAAACAAGGCCAAAGCCCCCCCGGCCAGGGAACGCCATCACCTCCTCCCCACCCGATCAAACGCCAGATAAATCACCGGCGTAGTGAACAAGGTCAACACCTGACTCACCAGCAGCCCCCCCACCAGCGTGATCCCCAGCGGCTGGCGCAGCTCCGAGCCCACGCCGGTGCCCAGCATCAAGGGCAGCGCGCCGAGCAGCGCCGCCAGGGTGGTCATCAGGATCGGGCGGAAGCGCAGCAGGCAGGCCTGGAAGATCGCCTCGCGGGGGGTAAGGCCGTCGTGGCGCTGCGCCTCGAGGGCGAAGTCGATCATCATGATGGCGTTCTTCTTGACGATGCCGATCAGGAGCACGATGCCGATGATCCCCACGATACCCAGCTCGCTGCGCGCCACCAGCAGTGCCAGCAGCGCGCCGACGCCGGCCGAGGGCAGCGTGGACAAAATGGTGATCGGGTGGATGTAGCTCTCGTAGAGCACGCCGAGCACGATGTACATGGTCACCACCGCGGCGAGGATCAGCAGCAGCGTGCTGGTGAGCGAGGCCTGGAAGGCCAGCGCGGCGCCCTGGAAGCGGGTCTCGATGCTCACCGGCAGGCCCAGCCCGGCCTCGGCGGCGCGGATCGCGTCGACCGCCTCGCCCAGCGCCACGCCCGGCGCGAGGTTGAAGGAGACGGTGGCCGCGGGGAACTGCCCCACATGGTTCACCGCCAGCATCGCCGGCCGCTCGCTCACCTGCACCACCGCCGACAACGGCACCTGCACGCCGCCGGTGCCGGGCACGTAGAGCTTGGCGATGGCCTCCGGGCTGCGGCGGAACGCCGGCGCCACCTCCAGCACCACCCGGTACTGGCTGGCCTGGGTGAAGATCGTCGAGATGAGGCGCTGGCCGTAGGCGTTGTAGAGGGCGTTGTCGATGGCGGCGGTGCTCACCCCCAGGCGGCTGGCGGCGGCGCGGTCGATCTGCAGCCAGGCCTGCAGGCCCTGGTCCTGCCAGTCGCTGGCCACGTCGGCGAGCTGGGGCAGGCCGCGCAGGTGCTCGACGAGGCGCGGCACCCAGGTGGCCAGCGCGTCGGCGTCCGGCGAGCTCAGCGAGAACTGGTACTGGGTGCGGCTCACCCGGTCTTCGATCGACAAGTCCTGCACCGGCTGCATGTAGAGCCGGATGCCGGCCAGCCGTTCGAGCTCGGGGCCGAGGCGGCGGATCACCTCGGAGGCGCTGGCGTCCCGCTCGGCCAGCGGCTTCAAGCTGATCAGCATGCGCCCGCTGTTGAGCGTGGCGTTGCTGCCATCCACGCCGATGAATGACGACAGGCCGGCCACCGCAGGGTCTTGCAGCACCACGTCGGCCACCGCCTGCTGGCGCTCGGCCATCGCGGCAAACGAGATGGCCTGCCCGGCCTCGGTGATGCCCTGGATCGCCCCGGTGTCCTGCACCGGGAAGAAGCCCTTCGGCACCAGCGCGTAGAGCAGCACCGTGAGCGCCAGCGTGGCACCGGCGACGATCAGCGTGAGCCCCTGGCGCGCCAGCACCCATTCGAGCATCACCCCGTAGCGGGCGATCACCCGGTCGAAGAAGGCGCCGCTGGCCTTGTAGAAGCGGCCCTGCTCGGCCTCGGGCACGTGGCGCAACAGGCGCGCGCACATCATCGGGGTGAGGGTGAGGGAGACGAAGGCGGAGATCAGGATCGCCACCGCCATCGTTATCGCGAACTCCCGGAACAGCCGCCCGACCACGTCGGCCATGAAGAGCAGCGGGATCAGCACCGCGATCAGCGAGATGGTGAGCGAGATGATCGTGAAGCCGATCTGCCGGGCGCCCTTGAGGGCTGCGGCCATCGGCGTCTCGCCCTCTTCAACGTAGCGGGCGATGTTCTCGATCATCACGATGGCGTCGTCCACCACGAAGCCGGTCGAGATGGTGAGCGCCATCAGCGTGAGGTTGTTGAGGCTGAAGCCGGCCAGGTACATCACCCCGAAGGTGCCGACCAGCGACAGCGGCACCGCCACGCTGGGGATGAGAGTGGCCGACACGCTGCGCAGGAACAGGAAGATCACCATCACCACCAGCGCCACCGCCATCAAAAGCTCGTGCTGCACGTCGCGCACCGAGGCGCGGATGGTGGTGGTGCGGTCGTTGATGACCCGCAGCTCGAGCGAGGCCGGCAGGCTGGCGCCCAGCTGGGGCAGCAGCTTGCTGACCTTGTCGGCCACCTCGATGACGTTGGCGCCGGGCTGGCGCTGCACGTTGATGATCACCGCGTCGCTGCGGTCGGCCCAGGCGGCGAGACGCAGGTTCTCGGCGCCATCGACCAGGGTAGCCACGTCGGTGAGGCGCACCGGGTTGCCGTTTTTGTAGGCGACGATCAGGCGGGCGTATTCGTCGGCCGAACGCAGCTGATCGTTGGCGTCTATCGTGGAGGAACGCTGGGCGCCGTCGAAGCTGCCCTTGGCCTGGGTCACGTTGGCGTTGGCGACGGCGCTGCGGATGTCCTCGAGGCTGAGCCCGTAGGCCGCCGCCGCGGTGGGGTTCACCTGCACCCGCACCGCCGGGCGGCGCCCGCCGGCGATGCTCACCAGGCCCACGCCGGGCACCTGGGAGATCTTCTGGGCCAGCCGGCTCTCCACCAGGTCGTGGATGCGGGTGATCGGCAGGCTGGGCGACGTGACCGCGAGGGTCAGGATGGGCGTGTCGGCCGGGTTCACCTTGCTGTAGGTGGGCGGCGCTGGCAGGTCGGTGGGCAGCAGGTTGGCGGCGGCGTTGATGGCCGCCTGCACCTGCTGCTCGGCCACGTCGAGCGGCATGCTGAGAGCAAAGCGCAGCGTGAGCACCGAGGCCCCGCCCGAGCTCACCGACGACATGTCGTCGAGCCCCGGCATCTGGCCGAACTGGCGCTCGAGGGGCGCGGTGATCGCCGAGGTCATCACGTCGGGGCTGGCCCCGGGGTAGAGCGCGCGGACCTGGATGGTCGGGTAATCCACCTCCGGCAGTGCCGAGATCGGCAGCAGACGGTAGGCCACCAGCCCAGCCAGCAGGATCGCCACCATCAGCAGCGAGGTGGCCACCGGGCGCAGGATGAAAAGGCGCGAGGGGTTCATCGCGGTCGGCCTCCCAGGCCCCCAAACCCCTCCCCGGCCCTCCCCTTTTCAGGGGAGGGAGAAAAGGCGCTGCTCGCCCAGCACCGCCCCCGAACCTGGCCGCGCGGGTGGGCGCGAAAATCAAGAGAAGGAGAAGAGCCACGGCTCGCCCAGCATCGTCCCCCCCTGCAAAGGGGGGACAGGGGGGTCTGGCACGCGCGACTGCCGGCGATCACCTCAGTGCCCCGGCCGGCCGGCGCCGCGCTTCGACTCGCGGCCCGGCGCGTCGACGGCCTTCGGGTCGATGGCCTCGACCTTGACGCCATCCTTCAGCTTGTCGAGCCCGTCGACCACCACCTTGTCGCCCGCCGCGAGGCCCGCCTCGACCGCCGCCAGCGGGCCATCCACCGGCCCCAGCTTCACCGGCACCGCCGCCACCGTGCCATCGGCGCCCAGCCGATACACATGGCTGCCCTTGGCCCCCTGCTGCACCGCGGCGGTGGGCACCGCGACGACGCCGGCCAGGGTGTCGAGGAGCAGGCGCACATTGACGAACTGGTTGGGGAACAGCGCGCCGTCCCGGTTGGCGTATTCGGCCTTCAGCTTGACGGTGCCGGTGGTGCTGTCGATGAGGCTGTCGACGGCCAACAGGCGGCCCTCGGCGAGGCGGGTCTGCATGTCCCGGTCCCAGGCCTCGACGCGCAGGGCCTGGCCGCCGCGCAGGCGTTGCATGATCGCCGGCAGGCGGTCCTCCGGCACCGCGAAGACCGTGGTGATCGGGCTCTGCTGGGCGATCGTCACCAGGCCGGTGGCATCGGAGGCCTTCACGATGTTGCCCGGGTCGACGCTGCGCAGGCCCGCGCGGCCGGCGATCGGCGCTCGCAGGGTGGTGTAGGAGAGCTGCAGCTCGGCGCTCCGCACCGCCGCCTCGTCGGCCTGCACGGTGCCCTTGTACTGCTGCACCAGCGCCGCCTGGGTGTCCACCTGCTGCTTCGCGATGGAGTCCTGGGCCAACAGGCCCTTGTAACGGTCGAGGTCGATCTGCGCGTTCTTGAGCAGCGCCGCATCCCGGGCGAGCTGGCCCCGGGCCTGGGCCAGCGCGGCCTTGAAGGGCTCCGGGTCGATGCGGGCCAGCACCTCGCCGGCGGCCACCGGCTTGCCCTCGGTGAAGGCCACCTCCAGCAGCGGGCCGTCCACCCGGGCGCGCACCGTCACCTGGTTGCGCGGCACCACCGTGCCGATCGCCGGCACCTGCACCCGGATGTCGGCCGTGCCCACGCTGGCGAGGCTCACCGGCGTCGGCCGGTCACCCCGCCCCCCCGGCCCGCCGGGGCGGCCCGTGGCGCTCTTGCCGCCGCCCTCGCCCTCCGGCGCCGCGCCCCGCTGGCTGGCATACCAGCCCCCCGCGGCGAGCAGCGCGAGGCCGACGGCCCACGGCCACAGGCGGCGTTTTTTCTGGATGAGGGAGGAACTGGACGACGGGGAAGGGCTGGACATGGGGAGGTTTCCGGAACGCGAACGGCCCCGCGGGGCCGGCTAATCAGGGCGCTGTCAGGCTCGGCCGGCAAACCGGGGCAGACCCCCTTTTTAGCCTCCGCGGGCGACTGAAGTCGCCCCTACAGGTCAGGGTGCGCCGCCCGGTGGCTGCATTTTAGCGGCTGAAGGTGTCAGGGCCGGAATCGACGCCGGCAATGCTACACGAAGCCCCCGGCGGTCGCCCTTCGGACAAAGCGCAGGGCGAAAGGATCCCGGCCGGGGAGTGGATCTTTGGGAATCCGGATTGAGCGGTGCCCTGCTACGCATGATGGATTGATCGTGTGGGTACGAGTTCGGCCAGTGCCAATCATCGCTCTTCGCCATAGAACCACATTTCGAGAGGCGGGGGCGCTCAGGAGACCTTCCATCCTGGGTGCTGCAATGTCTGACACAAGCCAACTAGCGGACAGTCGAAAGCTGCCGAGTAAGGTCGGACTTTAGTGGCTATGGTTTTGATGGTGTGCATCTGGAAAATGGGCATGGATATGCACCATCGGCTCGTGCCGGTGGCGGTGGGTGTGTTTTTCACCCGGCTCTACCAGGAATTCATGGCTGTGCTGATGGTGCTCATCATGAGAATGCTCATGGCTATGCGCCATCTCTTCGTGTGCATGTTGATGCTCATGCTGCTCAGTCAGGTGCAGCCAGATACCCAGCGCCATCAGTGCGCCTGCAATCAGCAGCGGCAACGTGACCTGGTCTCCACTCAACACGGCCAGGACAGCGCCAAAGAACGGTGCGATTGAGAAATAGGCCCCAGTCCGCGCAGTACCAAGATGGCGCATGCCAACAACAAAAAGTACCAGACTCACCCCATAGGCCAGCAGGCCAACCACCATGGCAGATAGCACTGTCCACCACCCGGGCAGTACGGCACCCAGCCCCCAGGCCAAGGCAAGATTGACGCTGCCTGCCGCAGTCCCTTTGACTGCGGCAATCCAGGTGGCGTCGACCAGCGCCACCTTGCGGGTAAGATTGTTGTCGATAGCCCAGCACAGGCAGGCGCCCAGTATCGCCAAGCCGGGCAGCGCACCAGCAAACCGGGCTTCACCGGGCCAGCTCAGAATCACTGCGCCGCCGGCTATGGCGAGCATGCCCATAGCGATACGCCGGTCGAAGTTCTCCTTGAACACCACCCAGGCGAGCAGTGCAGTCAGCACGCCCTCGCCATTCAACAGGAGCGCAGCGCCCGAGGCCGGCATCCCGTTCAGGCCAAACATGAGCAGGACCGGCCCGGCAACACCTCCGATCAGGACCGCGGCGGCCAGCCAACCGGCCTCTCCGGATTGGAGGGAGACCGGTTGGGCATGGGTGACCAGCCGATAAACGCTCAAACCAATCCCGGAACCCAGGTAGAACAGCCCGGCCAGCATCCAGGGGCTGACATCCTGGAGCAGCCACTTGGCAACCGGCGCACTGGCCCCAAACAGCAAGGCGGCGACGAGGGCAGCGACAACGCCCGGATGGAAGACAGAACTTCGAGGACTCATGGCGGTGGGCATGAAAACAGCACGCTGATTGTGGCATGAGCCTGAGGCACCCACATCATCTGTAGCCCATGAACATTTCTGTAGCGTTCGCTACAATATTGTAGAGTGTATTCATGAACACATGGATTGCACTCATTACCAGCCTCCCCACCGAGAACGCCACGGCCCGCATGCGCGCCTGGCGCAGCCTCAAGGCCTCGGGGGCCGCCGTCCTGCGGGATGGCGTTTATCTGATGCCGGAGCGGGAGGATTGCCGAAACACGCTGGATAGCGTCGCCACGGATGTTCGCGCGGCGGAAGGAACGGCGCTGGTCGTCCGTCTCGAAGAGCCGACCGACGGCAACTTCATTGCACTGTTCGATCGCAGTGCCGAGTTCGCCAACCTGTTGGGCGATATTTCGACGGCCCGTGAGGGGCTGAGCCCTGACTCGGCCAACGATGCCTTGAAGCAAGCCCGCAAGCTGCGCAAGGCATTCACCAACCTGGCAGTCATCGACTTCTTCCCCGGCGAAGCCCGGAAACAAGCCGACGAGGCCTTGCGGGACCTGGAACAGCGAGCAGCCTGGGCCTTGTCACCCGATGAACCACATCCGGTGAATGACGCCATCGCCCGCTTGAGCATCCCGGACTACCAGGGGCGCCTATGGGCAACGCGCCAGCGCCCCTGGGTGGATAGATTGGCATGTGCCTGGCTGATTCGTCGCCACATCGACCCGCAAGCCAAGTTGCTCTGGCTGGCGACACCGGCCGATTGCCCGAGCAATGCATTGGGTTTCGATTTCGACGGCGCCACATTCACCCATGTCGGTGCCCGGGTCAGCTTCGAGGTGCTGCTTGCCAGCTTCGGCCTGGAAACCCCCGCCCTGCAAAGGTTTGGCGCATTGGTGCACTTCCTGGACGTGGGCGGCGTACAAGTGCCGGAGGCGGTGGGTATCGAAAGTGTGCTGGCCGGCTTGCGCGACACCATCCTCGACGACGACCAGCTGCTGGCCTTGGCCAGCAACATCTTCGACGGACTCCTGGCCTCCTTTGAGAAAGGCCCGAAAGCATGAATACGCCCCTGCCAGCAACCTCTGAAACGCTCGATGACCGCCCCGCAGACGTCTGCTTCTGGCAGGCCTTCCAGTTCTGGCTGAAGCTCGGCTTCATCAGCTTTGGCGGCCCCGCCGGGCAGATTGCCATCATGCACCAGGAACTGGTGGAGCGCCGGCGCTGGATTTCCGAGCGCCGCTTCCTGCATGCGCTCAACTACTGCATGGTGCTGCCCGGCCCCGAAGCCCAGCAGTTGGCAACCTACATCGGCTGGCTGATGCACCGCACCTGGGGCGGCATCATTGCGGGTGGGCTGTTCGTGCTGCCCTCACTGTTCATCCTGATCGGGCTGTCGTGGGTCTATGTCGCCTTTGGCGACGCGCCCTTGGTAGCCGGCCTGTTCTACGGCATCAAGCCGGCGGTCACCGCCATCGTCGTGCAGGCGGCGCACCGCATCGGCTCCCGAGCCCTGAAGAACAATGCGCTGTGGGCAATTGCCGCCGCTTCCTTTGTCGCAATCTTTGCCCTCAATCTGCCGTTCCCGGCCATCGTCGCGGCGGCGGCAGCGATTGGTTACTTCGGCGGGCGCATCGCGCCGGACAAGTTCAAGGCCGGTGGTGGGCACGGCAAGGCAGACAAGTCCTTCGGCCGGGCGTTGATCGATGACGATACCCCAACGCCCGAACATGCCCTGTTTGCCTGGACCAAGATGGTCAAAGTCGCACTCATCGGTGGGCTGTTGTGGCTGGTGCCGATGGGGATGCTGACCGCCAGTTACGGTTGGCAACATACCCTGACGCAGATGTGCTGGTTCTTCACCAAGGCTGCGCTGCTGACTTTTGGCGGCGCGTATGCCGTGCTGCCCTATGTCTACCAGGGCGCGGTCGGTGGCTATGGCTGGCTGACGCCAGTCCAGATGATTGATGGGCTGGCGCTCGGCGAAACGACGCCGGGGCCGCTCATCATGGTGGTCACCTTCGTCGGCTTCGTCGGCGGCTACGTCAAGGCCGTGTTCGGCCCGGACAGCCTGTTCCTGGCAGGTGCCGTTGCGGCCACGCTGGTCACCTGGTTCACCTTCCTGCCGTCCTTCGTCTTCATCCTGATCGGCGGGCCCTTCGTCGAGACGACCCACAACGACCTCAAGTTCACGGCCCCACTGACCGCGATTACGGCGGCGGTGGTCGGTGTCATCCTGAACCTGGCGCTGTTCTTCGGTTACCACGTGCTGTGGCCGAAGGGGTTCGCAGCTTCGTTCGAGTGGGTGTCGGCGCTCATCGCCTTGGGTGCCGCCATTGCCTTGTTCCGCTTCAAGGCAAACGTCATCCACGTCATTGCCGGTTGTGCGGCAATCGGCTTTCTGGTGAAGACCTTCATCCTTTGAGACTCGACCAGCGGGCTGCCGGTCAATCACGCCATCGGGCGCGGCCAACTACCGTTTCCAGGTTCATCCGGATACCCCATTCTGCGCCCCTCCCGGCCACTCGCCGCCCTCCCCGCCCCGGCCCGGCGCTGCCTTCCGGTTAACGCCCGGCCCGCAGCCCGGTAAGATTCGGCCTGTACGCTGAAAGCGCCGCCCTGCCCGGGCGGCCTTTCCCTGCCGGAAAGCCCCCTGCCACGCGGCCCGGCGCCGCCCTGGCGCTCCCTCCGCGGTTCTTGCACCGCGCCCGAGACGACACAAGGAATCCCCATGACCCGACCCAACCCGTCCCTGCTGAGCCGGCTCGCCCTCGCCGTCTCTGTGCTCTTCCAGCCCGCCCTGGCCGCCCGTCTCCGCGACCTGCGCGACGGCGTCGCCGCACCCGCCCCGGCTCCCTCGCCCGCCACCGCCGCACCGCCGGCCCCGCCGCTGCGCGAAGCCCCCCACGAGGCCGCGCTGCAGCTCCTCGGCCTGCTGCAGCGGGACGCCCGCTTCATCGACTTCATCGAGGAAGACGTCAAGGCCTACTCCGACGCCGACATCGGCGCCGCCGCGCGGGTGGTGCACGAAGGCTGCCGCAAGGTGCTTCGCGAGCACTTCAGCATCCAGCCCCTGCGCTCCGAAACCGAAGGCAGCCGCCTCACCCTGCCCGAGGGCTTCGACGCCGCCGCGGTGCGCGTCACCGGCAACGTGGTGGGCAAGGCGCCCTTCACCGGCACCCTCAGCCACCGCGGCTGGCGCGCCACCGACACCCGCCTGCCCAAGCTCGCCGCCGGCCACGACGCCGCCATCCTCGCCCAGGCCGAGGTGGAACTGTGAGCACGCCGCGCTACGCCATCGGGATCGACCTGGGCACCACCCACTGCGCCCTCTCCTACGTGGATGTCAGCGCCAGCGACGGCGAGCAGGCCGCCCAGCAGGTGCTGGCCATCCCCCAGCTCAGCGGCCCCGGCGCCGTCGAGGCGCGCCCGCTGCTGCCCTCCTTCCTGTACCTGCCCCACGAGAGCGAACTCGCCCCGGGCGACCTGGCCCTGCCCTGGGCCGCCAGCCATGATTTCGCCGCCGGCGAGTTCGCCCGTACGCGCGGCGCCGCCACGCCGATCCGCCTGGTGGCGAGCGCCAAGAGCTGGCTGTGCCACCCGGGCGTCGACCGCCGCGCGGCCATCCTGCCCGCCGAGGCTCCGCCCGAGGTGGCGCGCATCTCGCCCCTCACCGCCTCGATCCGCTACCTGTCGCACCTGCGCGAGGCCTGGAACGCCGCCCACCCGGACGCCCCCTTTGCGGAGCAGGACGTCACCGTGACGATCCCCGCCTCCTTCGACCCGGCCGCCCGCGAGCTCACCGCCGAAGCTGCCAAGGCCGCCGGCTACGGCCCCATCACCCTGCTCGAAGAGCCCCAGGCCGCGTTGTACAGCTGGATCCAGCACAGCGCCGGCGCGTGGCGCAAAGAGGTTCGCAAGGGCGACATCATCCTGGTGGTCGACGTCGGCGGCGGCACCACCGACCTGTCGCTGATCGCCGTGCTCGAGCGCGACGGCAACCTCGAGCTGCACCGGGTGGCGGTGGGCGAGCACATCCTGCTCGGTGGCGACAACATGGACCTGGCCCTCGCCTACGGCGTGGCAAAGAAGCTCGCCGGCCAGGGCACCACCCTCGACCCGTGGCAGACCCGCGCCCTCGCCCACGCCTGCCGCGTGGCCAAGGAGACCCTGCTGGGCGACGCCAGCATCGACGCGGTGCCGGTGGTCGTGCCGAGCCGCGGCTCCCGGCTCATCGGCGGCAGCATCCGCACCGAGGTCACCCGCGACGAGCTCACCCGCAGCCTGCTCGACGGCTTCTTCCCCGAGGTGGCCGTGTCGGATGCGCCGGTCAGCCGGGCCCGCGGCGGCCTCACCCAGCTCGGCCTGCCCTACGCCCAGGACGCCGCCATCACCCGCCACCTGGGCGCCTTCCTGAGCCGCCAGCGCGGCGCCACCGCCGAGCTCGAAGGCTTTGCCGAAGCGGCCGGCGAGGCGAGCTTCCTGCACCCCACCGCGGTGCTCTTCAACGGCGGCGTGCTCAAATCCGGCCTCATCGCCGAGCGCCTGCTGGGCCTCATCAACCGCTGGCTGACCGCCGAGGGCGCGGCCCCGGCGCGGCTCCTGGGCGGCACCGACCTCGACCTAGCGGTGGCCCGCGGCGCGGCCTACTACGGCTACGTGCGGCGCGGCCGCGGCGTGCGCATCCGCGGCGGCACGGCCCAGGCCTATTACGTGGCGGTCGAGTCGGCGATGCCGGCCATCCCCGGCATGGAGCCGCCGGTGCAGGCCCTGTGCCTCGCCCCCTTCGGCATGGAAGAAGGCTCCGACGCCGCGCTGCCGCCCCAGCAGTTCGGGCTGGTGGTGGGCGAGCCGGTGCGCTTCCGCTTCTTCGGCTCGTCGGTGCGCCGCCACGACCAGGTGGGCACCCTGCTCGACTTCTGGGCGCCGGACGAACTCCAGGAGCTCGAGGAGATCGAGGCCAGCCTGCCCGCCGAAGGCCGCCGTGCCGGCGACATCGTGCCGGTGCACCTGCACGCCCGCATCACCGAGACCGGCACCCTCCAGCTCGAAGCCCTGCCCGTGGGCGGCAGTGAGCGCTGGAAGGTGGAATTCGACGTGCGCGGCCAGGCCTGACGGACGGGCATGGGCAGCGCGAACACCGCCATGGGCCGCCACCTCGTCGGCATCGACCTGGGCACCAGCAACACCGTCGTCGCCTACGTGGCGGAGGTGGCGGCGGGGAGCGACGCCGTCCAGCTGCTGGAGATCCCCCAGCTCAGCGGCCCCGGCGAGGTCGCCCCGCAGCCGCTGCTGCCCTCGGTGCGCTACCACCCGGCGCCGGGCGAGCTCGACCCGGCCTCGCTCACGCTACCGTGGCCCAGCGACACCGGAGCGGTGATCGGCCGCTACGCCCGTGACCTCGGCGCCCAGGTGCCCGGCCGGCTGGTGGCCAGCGCCAAGAGCTGGCTGTCGCACCCGGGCGTCGACCGCAGCGCGGCGATCCTGCCCTGGGGCGCCCCGGACGACGTCGCCAAGGTGTCACCCCTCGCCGCCAGCGCCAGCTACCTGGCCCACGTGCGGGCCGCCTGGGACGCGCAATTTGCCGGCCACCCGCTGGCCGAGCAGGACATCGTGCTCACCATCCCGGCCTCCTTCGACGAAGGCGCCCGGGCCCTCACCGTCGAGGCCGCCCGCCTCGCCGGCCTGCCGCGGCTACGCCTGATCGAAGAACCCCAGGCCGCCTTCCAGGACTGGATCTTCCGCCACCGCGCCACCCTCGCCGCCGAGCTGGCATCGGCCCGGCTGGTGCTGGTGTGCGACGTGGGCGGCGGCACCACCGACCTCACGCTGGTGCAGGTCGAGCCTGACGCCGACGGCGGCCCGCCCAAACTCACCCGCATCGGCGTGGGCGACCACCTGATGCTGGGCGGCGACAACATGGACCTGGCCCTCGCCCACCTGGCCGAGCAGCGCCTGGGCGGCGGCGAGCGCCTGTCGGCGGCGCGCTTCTCCCAGCTCGTGCAGCGCTGCCGCGTGGCCAAGGAGCAACTGCTGGCCCCCGGCGCGCCGGAGCGGGTCACGCTCACGCTGCTCGGCGGCGGCTCGAAGCTGATCGGCGCGGCGCGCTCGGTGGAGCTCACCCGGGTTGAGGTCGAGGCGCTCGTCGTCGATGGCTTCCTGCCCGCGGTCGGCGCCGACGAACTCCCCCAGCGGCGGCGCGCCGGCATCGTCGAGTTCGGCCTGCCCTACCCGTCCGATGCGGCGATCACTCGCCATCTGGCGGCCTTCCTGCAGCGCCACGCCGGCGCCGCCCGCGCCGCGCTGGGCGATGCGGCGCCGGCCGACGGCAGCCTCCCGCTGCCCGACACCCTGCTGCTGAACGGTGGCGTGTTCCGCGCCAGGCCCATCGCCCAGCGGCTGGAGGCCACCCTCGCCCGCTGGCGCGGCGCCCCGCTGCGGGTGCTCCACAACGACGCCCCCGACCTCGCCGTGGCCCGCGGCGCGGTGGCCTGGGGGCTGGCGCGCACGCGGGGCAGCGGGCCGGCGATCGGCGGCGGCTCGGCGCGCAGCTACTTTCTGCTTCTCGACGAGGGCGGCGACGCCCGGCGCGGCGTGTGCGTGCTGCCCCGCGGCACCGAGGCCGGCCACGAGGTGCATCTGCCCGGCCGCAGCTTTGCGCTGCGGCTGGGGCAGGCGGTGCGTTTCCAGCTCGTCTCGTCGGTGGGCGACACGCCCTGGCAGGCCGGCGAGCTGGTCGAGGCGCTGGGCGAAGGCTGCGTCTGGCTGCCGCCCATTGCCACCGTACTGCCCGCCGCCGAGGGCGCCGGCCGCCGCGACGTGGTGGTGCAGCTCACCGCCACGATGACCGAGGTCGGCACCCTCGAGATGCACTGCGTCAGCGCCGACGACCCAGGCCGGCGCTGGCTGCTGGCCTTCCAGCTGCGCGGCGAGGCTGCCGCCAGCCCCGAGCCGCCCGCCGCCGCCGAACACCCCCGCCTGCCCGCCGCGCTCGCCGAGATCGAGCGCGTCTTCGGCGGGCAGTCGAAACAGGTGGATGCCCGCGAGGTGCGCGGCCTGCGCGCCCGCCTCGAACGCCTGCTGGGCCCGCGGGAAGGCTGGGATCTGCCGCTGCTGCGGGCCCTCTTCGACGCCCTGATGGAGCGCGCCGGCCGGCGCCGCCGCTCCGCCGAACACGAGCGGACCTGGCTCAACCTGGCCGGCTACACGCTGCGCCCGGGCCTCGGCGCGGCCCTCGACGAGTGGCGCATCGAGCGGCTCTTCGGGCTCTTCGGCCAGGGCATCCAGTACCAGCAGGAGGGGCGCAACTGGTCCGAGTGGTGGACGCTGTGGCGTCGCGCCGCCGGCGGCCTGCCCGAGGCCGCCCAGCTGGAGATCCTCGAAGTGCTGGCCGGCCACCTCGAGACGCTGTCCGACGGCAAGCGCGCCCGGGCGCCGGTGCACGACGCCTACGACGACATGGTGCGCCTCGCCGCGTCACTCGAGCAGGTGCCGGCGCTGCACCGCATCGAGGTTGGCAAGTGGCTGCTGGAGCGCCTGCAGCGCCCCGCCGAGAAACCCCACACCTGGTGGGCGCTGGGCCGCGTCGGCGCCCGCCGGCCGCTGTACGGCAGCGCCCACACGGTGGTGCCGGCCGAGATCGCCGCGGGCTGGCTGGAGGCCGTGCTGGCCCTCGACTGGAAGCGCATCGAGCCCGCCGCCTTCGCCGCCGCCCAGATCGCCCGCCTCACCGGCGACCGCAGCCTCGACCTGCCCGACGCCCTGCGCGACAGCGTGGTGCGCCGCCTCGCCGCAAGCCGCGCCCCCGAAAGCTGGATCGCCCTGGTGCGCGACGGCGGCCGGCTGGATGACGCCGACCAGCGCCGCAGCTTCGGCGAAGCGCTGCCGCCCGGGCTGCGGCTGATCGACGTCGCCTGAGCACACCCTGCCGACAGATGGCCGGCCTGTCCGGCGCCGCAGTGTGCTCGTGCAGCCGAGGCGGCGGTATCCCCACGGGATGCGCCGCGGCGCTAAGCCTCCCCATCAACAACCCGGTGAGAAAACCGGTGAAGCGACGGATCAGTGCGGTGTGGGGCGCACTACCGGCGCTGGTGGTGGTGGCCTCGGCGCCCGACGTGGCGGCCCGCCGATCGCATCCGCGAGAAGGCCGCGCGCTTTGCCTCGGGGGCCGAGTGGGCGATCACCGCACACCTTCAGGCATCCGACCGGCCCTGGCCCGTCGTGCTGCGCCCCAGATAGGACATGGAGATCAACGGCTTTGCCGTGTCCAGGTCTGCCTGGCTGGTGAGAGACAATTCCACGTCCCCCGTACCCCAATGCCCCTGCTGGCTGACATCGCGGCCCATGGCAGGCAATGGCCCCAGGTCGGCGGGGTTCAGGTGCAGGTACAGAAGCAGCCGGTTCTTTTGCGCCACCACCGTGGCGAAGTTTTTGAGGCGCTTGAAAGCCAGGTAAAGGCGCAGCTCCTTGCGCTGCACATCGTCACCCAGGGACATCACATAGTCCTCCAGTGACGACAACAGCTCGGCCAAATGTGCCGGAAGCAAGGGCAACCACTCGGCAAAGGAACGATCACGGGCCGCCGGCTTGAGCGGGGTGGCCTCGATTGCGGCCGCCTTTAGCGCCCTGCCGCCGGTCGGCCTGCCGTTACCGCCGCTGGTCGCATTGGCCAGCTCGAGCAACAACAACTCGTCGCCGAAACGGCGGTAGCGTATCAGCTCGATATTGCGGTTGATCTGCTGCACCGCGTGGCCGTCGTACTTGGTGAAGTCGGCCGCAATGCACACCAGGCGCGGCGCACTCCAGTCGATGGCATCTGCCGCCGCATTGCCAAGCTTGTCCATCACCAGCAGCTTGAACTCGGCCTGATGGTCCATCAGCCAATCGAGATAAAACAAGCCCTGGTTGATGACGTTCTCCCCCACCGAACGCTTGTACTCCAGGATCACCGGGCAATTGTTCTCGTCCAGCCCCAGGGAATCGATGCGCCCACCGTGCGTCTTGCCGGTGGAGTATTCCGTGGCCAGAAAGCGGATGCCGAGCAGGGGTTCGAGGTTGGCCTCGATCAGGGTTTGCAGCGGCTTCTCGAGATCGGAAGCATCGCCCAGGAGTTCGGTGGCTTTGCCGGAAGAGAGGCGGAAAAGTTTGATGTCGCTCATGGATAAACTCGGTTCAGCTACCTGCTCCACCATTGGAATGACATTCCCCGAATGAGGGTGGCGCTGGCCTCACAACATTCCAACGCAATGCGCGCGAACGCCAATGCTCGCCGATGCTTTGCACGAAATCCGGGTGAACAAGCTTGGCGCGGGCAATCAGCCAGTTGTCGTCTTCCCGTCGCAGATAGACGCCTTCGCAAGCACCGTGGCGATAGGCACTTGTCGAAGAACGCAGCAGTTGCTCGATAACGCCCAACGGGTAATGGCCTCTCCCGATCTCGTGAATGCGACACAGCCCCAGCTTCGCGACCAGCGCATCGCGCCGGGCCGAACTCCAGAATTTCTTTTCACTGCGGTCGTACACATCGAAAACCAGAAAATAATCCGGCAGGTCGGGATACTCGAGGCTATGTACTGCCGCGACCCATTCGCCGAAAAGGATCAAGGACTCGCCCAACACATCAAACAGATCCTCTTCGTGCATCGCCAACCAGTCGTTCAGCCGGGCGAACTGCCCGGTCAAGGGACGGGTCAGGTACTGGCCGCGATTCTGAGCCCGGAGCAGACCGTCACGTCCCACGGAAAACCCAAGATTCGCGCCATCGACCTTTTCTTCGAGCAAAACCGGGCCGGCCAGAAAAGCCTTGGCCTCCGCCTGACTCAACACCTTGTCGTCACGCGGCTCGCCTTTGCCAAGCCAGGCAAGATGCGGGGTGTGGGGAAATCGGAAAAACTCGCTCACTTCTGGTTTTTCTCTTTAAATTTAGCCTCAGACCACTCCCCAATAATTGGCTCCAAGCAAAGCCCAACTGCCTCTAACTGAGGTTTCCACCCATGCCAATCTGTGTCACCGGCGAAGGCGATAGTAGACTCTCCGTAAGTCGCCAAAGCATCGAGTGCCGCGGCCACCATTTTGCGATCTTGGCGATCATGTACGACCGTTTGCAGCGGCTCTTCCAAAATACCGTCGCCGTTTTGATCATAATCAACGCTCACCTGATCCACCGCGCAAGTATCCCACTTGTACTTCACAACTTGTCTTCCGAAATCATTAAATCCGAGTTTTTTACCATACTCTTTTTCAATTCCACCCTGCCCGTCTAGAACAAGAAAACTTCCCGACTGCTGAAAGTCATATAACCACTGCCAGATCTTCTGTCGCAGGTCTGGGTCATCTGGCGTCGCCTCACGCTCAATCGGAGAATTGGCATCAACGGCGCTGGCAGCAATCAAGACATTAGTATCAACAACATAACGCTCTTTCATTTGCCACTCCCACTCCGCTGCCGTTCGAACATGAGTCGAGCTTGCTCACGAGTTTCACCCATCGCATCACCGAAGAACATAGGAGGCCATTCATTAACGCGACCAAAGGAGTCCAGCAGCAATGGCTTTAATTTTGCGTCAGCCCCCGCACGCTCAACAAAATAGAGCAAGCACTGGTCACGCGTACCAGCGTCTCGTGCAACCAGGGTTTGCAAACGACGAAAAAGGTGCTCGGAGTGCGTTTCCACTATGAACTGAACTTGTCGATCGCGACTCACCTCCACGAACAGTTCAGCAAGAACTGCCTGTGCCAGCGGGTGCAAATGAATCTCTGGCTCCTCAAGGATAACGGTAGCCCCGGGTGGAGCAAAAAAAGCCAGTGTAATGACCGGAAGTACCTGTGACACTCCAATGCCAACATCCCTCAAGTTAGCTGAGATCCCATCCTTGTGAACGACAACCTCATAACGGGTGGAATGCCCCAACTGCTTGACCTCAATTTTTTCCGCAACTCCCATCCGCTGAAGCCAAACAGAGACCTTCTGGATGATCTGTGCTGTATCGTCGTCTTTCGATCGAGAAAGAGCGCTTGCTAACAGGGCATTGATGACTCCGGATCCGTCTATTCCTAACTCTCCTGGTCTACTCTTGTTCCAGGGGTAATCCCGCTCTGGCTTGCGGCGTAGCGGCCCCAAGTATGCGATACCTTCGAGTTCGCGCCGGACCGCCAAACTAATGTCTTCGACCATGGGGCCATCAGCTGCCAGCAACTGAACTGCCTCGACAGGGAGAGCAATCGAACGCTCTGGCGCATACGCCCGACTTTTCCCTCGTGGCTGAGTTTCGTCTCCGACCATGATCGAATATGCGCCCTTGTCACGCCGAATAGCGCGATAGAACGAAGCATCACTTCTTAGGGCCAACTCCTGAACAACGGTAGCGCCTGCCGATGTCTTGCTGTACGTTGCGAGAAACTCTCCCGACTGCAGGCGTCGTGTCTCACTTGCCGACGCGGAATCGGGGCGGCGAAACTTGAAGCCAAGTTCGAACAAGCGTGGCGAGGCGTTATGAGTCAATACATCGTCAAAGTGCCCGAAATTAAAGTAGTCGTTAGCCTCATTGCCACCAAGATTGAGATGAACGCTCCGATCTGGCGATACAGCTGTTTGCTTTAACAACAACAACGCCTGCAGCAGTGACGACTTACCTGACGAATTTGTACCCAGAAGCATGGTCACCGGCGCCAACGGGATATCTATTCTGCCAAAATGGGACTGGCCGGACGAATCTACCTTTTCGACGTTTCTCCAAGCTTTGAAATTCTTTAGGGACAATTGGGTGAACATAGATATTCCTAAAATTTTAGCAATACAGCTTACGGCAAAGACGTATTCTTTGTCCTGTCACGGCGTATTCAGTGCATTGATGCACTCTGGCAGCATATTGGCCAAATGATTATCGGGATCTTGCGGTACCAACTCGCCGCGAAAGGCTTTGGCCAGCAGTAGCGGGGTAAGGCGCTGGGCCTGGGCACAAGCGGCTTTGTAGCGGGCTTCGATGCGGTCGGCGAGTTTGAAGAAGGCATCAACGCGGCGGACGATTTCAGCTTGTTCCGCCAGCGACGGAAGTCGAAGCAACAAAGCTCGCAATTCCTCTGCGTTGAGATTGTTGACCCCGCTGGTGGATTTTGCTGTTCGCTCGATATGGCTACGCTGAGCCGGTGCAGACAAACACAACTGGATGAAAGCCGGCAACGCCCGAGATTGGTCAACCCTCAGACGCATGAGGTAGCCCGCGAAGAGCAGACCCGCCTCAGTGGTTGAGACAAGACTGGTTTTGCCTACTAATTCGACACTACCGTTGGAACGAATCACCAACAGGTCACCCTCACGTAACGCTAATTTTTCTATTTCCTTGCTATCGAACTCTGCACGCTTCAAATCACCAATATCTATGCGGCCATGATCAGCGATGTTTGGAATACGCAAGACACCCGTGCCGGTGGATGTGTATCCGCATTTTTTGGAGGTTCCGTAGCGTAGATCGACGGCGATTGAGCCAATAGTGGTCTCTCCCGAAGTGGCCCCGAGGTCATCACTATCAGTCAATTTCCCTGAAGTAGCTGCGGCCAGCACCGCCTGCCGAAACCGCTTGAGCAAAGCGGGAATGGCATCAAGGCGATCGTTGCAGGCCCGGACACGGGCGAGCAGTTTGTCGAGTTGGTCGGCGATGCGGGTTTGCTCGGCAACAGGTGCCAAAGGGATACGTGTCGCCGCTATGGCGGTTCGGCTCAATTCGATTTGATTCGTTGTGCCGTCGCACATCTCTTCGATTTTGCTTTGAACTACTGGCCCCTTTATCCAGTTATACAAGTAGCGCGCGTCAAGACCGGGAGCGGGCCTTACGATGGTGACGTGCGAATCCACCACCTTGGGCGGCACACAGTCTTTCTCGGTCACAAGATAGGCCCGCCCGACCGTGCCAGTCCCCGTGCTATTCCAAAGGATGTCTCCAGGCTCAATGTAACGAGCCTCATCCCAGGCCGCGAACTGCTCAGGGTGAATGAACTTCAGGTGCTCGAGCTGGAGCTGGTTCCAACGAATGCATTTCTGGTTGATAACCGGCAGCTCGCTATGCTCGACGTACTTGGGAGACTTTCCTCGCTGAATGTATTGGGTCAATTCACCTATGGTTGACCACGACCACGAGGTCGGAATTTCAATCATCCTCGCCCCCCTCCAACAAAACCCCCCGCCTCGCCAGCCGCTCCCGGGCCTCTACCAGTGCCGCGTGCAGGCGCTGCTCCAGTTCCGCCTTGGGCGGCAGTTCGGTCCAGTATTCGGCGACGGTGATGCCGTCCTTGTGCATCTGCAGCAACTCCACCTGTTCGCGGCTGGATTCGGCGCAGAGGATCAGGCCGATGGGAGTTTCTTCGCCGGGCTGGCGCTCAAATTTGTCCAGCCATTTGAGATAGAGCTCCATCTGGCCCTTGTGGGCGGCCTTGAAGCGGCCGAGCTTGAGCTCGATGGCGACCAGCCGGCGCAGGCGGCGGTGGAAGAAGAGGAGGTCGAGGTAGAAATCCTCGCCGTCGATGACCATGCGTTTCTGGCGCTCGACAAAGGCGAAGCCGCGGCCGAGTTCGAGGATGAAGGCTTCGAGCTGGCGCAGGATGGCGGTTTCGAGGTCTGCTTCGTCGTGTCCCTGGCGCAGGCCGAGGAAGTCGAGGAAGTACGGGTCCTTGAAGACGACGGCCGGGTTGGCTTCGGCTGTGCTCGGGGCGGGGAGCGCGGGGCCTTGTGCGCTGGCGATTTCACTGCGCTCGAAGGCCTTGCGTTCGATCTGCCGGTGCAGTTCGCGCACGCTCCAGCGCTCTGTCATGCACTGGCGGGCGTAGAAGTGGCGGGCGGGCTCGGTCTTGAGCGGCAGCAACTGCAGGAAGTGGGTCCAGCTCAATTGTCGCATCAGTGATGCGACAATTTCGGTGTCTGGAAAGGCCTGGGCAAACTGCACCATGCGGCGCAGGTTCTTGCTTTCGAAGCCGCGGCCGAACTCGCCGGCCAGGCGTTCGCCGAGGTGGTCCATCAACTGGGCGCCGTAGCGGGCGCGCTCGCCGCGCAGCACTTCGCTTGCCAGACGCTGGCCGATGCGCCAGTAGAGCCGCGTGAGTTCGGCATTGACCGTGGCCGCCAGGCGTTGGCGGCTGGCGGCGATCAGGTCGCGCAGCTCGCCATGCAGGGGGTCGAGCGGAGGTGCCAGGGTTGATGCCTGCTCGCTCATGCTGCGGCTCCGCTGTCGCTTTCGGCGTCGCCGGGCAGGATGTCGTCCAGCGCCAGATCGGGGTCTTCACCCAGTTCGTCGAGCAGGGCACGCAGTTCGGAGACGGCGGCGTTCAGTTCGCGCAGGGCGAGCCGGGCGACCAGGGCGGGCTCGTCGCGCTGGGCCTCGGCGGTTTCGGCGCTGTCGTCCTTGAGCCAGCTGATGTCCAGGTTGTCACCGCGGGCGGCAATCTGTTCGCGGGTGTATTTGCGCCAGCGGCCGGTTTCGCCGGTGTCCACGCGGCGGGCCAGTGCCTTGGGGCCGCCCTGAGGGTCGTCGCCGAAGACGTCCTCGAACTTGTCGCGCGGGGTATCGGCGGGGGCATCGGCCGGGGTGCGGAAATAGTCGCGGCTGAAGGGGGTGCGCTTGCCGAACTGGGGCATGTTGGCGCGCATGTCGTAGACCCAGACTTCGCGGGTGTTGCCCTTGTCCGTCTCGCCGCGGGTGAAGAACAGCACGTTGGTCTTGACGCCCTGGGCGTAGAAGATGCCGGTGGGCAGGCGCAGGATGGTGTGCAGATTGCACTTGTCCATCAGGTCGCGGCGGATGTCGGTGCCGACGTTGCTTTCAAAAAGCACGTTGTCGGGCAGGACCACGGCCGCACGGCCACCGGGTTTGAGGGCACGGTAGATGTGCTGCAGGAAGGCAAACTGCTTGTTGCTGGTGACATGGGTGAGGTCGCCGCGGGTGGGCAGGCCGCCGCCCTTCTTGGTGCCGAAGGGGGGATTGGACAGGACCAGCGTCGCCGGGGGGAGCTGCTTGTAGTCGTCGCTCAGGGTGTCACCGTAGGCAACGCCGCCCTCGATGCCGTGCAGCATCATGTTCATCAATGCCAGCCGGTGGGTGTCCTGCACCAGCTCCATGCCGTGGAAGGTGGCATGGCGATAGCGGCGCTGGGTGGCGTCGTCGAGGCTGTCGAAGTCGTTGTGGCGGCGCAGGTAATTGTTGGCGGCGATCAGAAATCCGCAGGTGCCAGCTGCCGGGTCCTGGATCACGTCGGTGAGTTGCGGCTTCATCACGGCAACGATGCTGTCGATCAGGTGACGGGGGGTGAAGTACTGCCCTGCGCCGCTCTTCTTCTCGCCGGCGTTGCGCTCCAGCAGGTCTTCGTAGAGGTCGCCCAGATCGTCGCGGTCGACGCTGTACCAGTCCAGCGCGTCAATGTCTGTCACCAGCTTGCTGAGTGTGGCGGGCTTGGTGATGAAGGTGTTGGCATTGGCGTACACCTCCTGCACCGCGCCGCGGCCGTGCAAACCGTAATCCAGCAGCATTTCCTTGTAGGTGTCCAGGCGCTCGGGGGCGGAGGCGTTGAGCAGGTCGTCCCAGCGGGTGCCGGCTTGTTCGACCGGGGCTTCGTTTTTTTTCGGCCGCTTCCAGACCTTGAGCCGATCCTCCCGGCCGGTCTCCTTCATCATCTTGAGGAACAGCAGGTAAGTGAGCTCGCTGAGGTACTGGTGGTAGGTCACCCCGTCGTCGCGCAGCACGTGGCAGAGCGACCAGAGTTTTGCGCCGATATCGATTGCGGCTGTGCGGTTGGTCATGGCGTTGAAGACGGGTCTTACGCAGATTGGGGTTGAGCGGCCCAAAGCGCGTCATTGAATGCGGCCAGCACGGGCTGGAGCTGGCCGTTGAAGATCTTGTCGAGTCGATTGAAACCGCCGCCCTCGCGTTTGAAGATGAGGTCGGGGTCGTCGAGCGCGGCGCAGTCTACCAGCACGTTGGCCCGGGTTTGGGCTGCGATGCGCTTGAGCCAGTCCCGTTGCGGTATGCTCCAGGGCATGCCGCCGGGCGGATGAGCCAGCAGGTGCTGCAGCGCGCGGTCGACCCGCTCGCTGTAGGGCAGCAAGGGGTCGCCAATCGCGGCCTGGCGGATGTAGCCGACGATGCGGGCGGCGATGTCCTGGTTGGTGAGTTCGCGCCAGGCGGTGGCGAGGCGGGTTTCGGTGAAGCCGGCGGTGTCGAGCGCCAGCACCAGCTCGCGCAACTGGGCGCGGGTCAGGTCACGCGGTCGGGTGAGCACGGTAAGCAAGGCGGGGATTTCGTTGCCGTGGCTCTTGAGGTAGTCGCCGAACTCGCGCAGGTAGTCTTCCGGTTTGTGCGCCTTGCCATAGCCGCGCTCGGTACGCTCGAAGCGGTCCGGGTGATCGGAGACATACATGGTGCGGGGCGTGCCGCCGGATTGACGGTCGAGCAGTTCGCCCAGGCCGGGATGCCGGATGAACCAGTTGGTCACGTCGGCCAGCGGCAAGGCTTTCAGCTTCACGATGAGATCCTGTGGCGCCATGCCCGCCATGGCTTCGAAAGCCTGGCAATCCTGCGCCGACAGGTGGCGCTTCTTGCGCTGCAGCTTGGCGAGAAACTGGTCGCGCGCCAACGCGGCGGCTGCGGCGTCCTTGAGGGTGGCGAGTTCCTGGGCGAGCTGGGCAAAGCCGATCTTGGGATTGACGACCACCGGCTGCATGGCGGTCATGTTTCCAAGGGCCTCAAAGATGCGCACGGCGTCGAAGACACGGAAGGATTCTTTATCCTCGGCGCCGCCGAAGTCGCACAGGCGGGTGGCACGCCCGAGCATCTGGTCGAACAGGATGCGGCTGCTCACCTGACGCAGGAAGACCAGGTTGCAGATCTCGGGGACGTCGACGCCGGTGGTCAGCAGGTCCACGGTGACCGCGACATTGGGCTGGCGCTCGTTCTTGTAGCGACGGATCAATTGCAGGGGCTTGTCGGCAGCGCCGGTGATCTTGATCACTGCGTCGTCGTCAACGCTGCCGTATTGCTTGTTGAAGGCGTGCTTGAGCAGGTCAACCACCAGATCGGCATGGCTGTCGCTGACGCAGTAGATCAGTGTCTTGCGGCGTGACGCCGGGTCCAGCTCCTGGGCCAGATAGTCACAGACGGCTTCGTTGAAGGCCCGGGTGATGACCTTGCGGTTGAAGTCCTCGACCTTGAGCCTGATCTCGTCGGGCGCCTTGAAGAGCTCGATCTGCTGGCGACCGGTGTCATAGACCTTGACCTGCTCGCCGACCCGCCAGGTCATGCCCTGGGTGGACAGCTCGGTATAAATTTGCACCGGCGGTTCGTAATCCACCAGGTAGCCGTCGATCACCGCTTCGCGGTAGCCGTAGGTGTAGGCCGGCGCGCCGAAAATCTGCGTGGTGTGCAGCGCGGGGGTTGCGGTGAGGCCGATCTTGACCGCGTCGAAGTAGTCGAGAATGCGCCGGTACTTGGAAATGTAGTCGTCGTAGCCACGGAAACTCAGTTCGGTTTCCGATAGCTCGCGGTCGAGCAGATAGCCGCGATGGCATTCATCGACGACGATGCAGTCGTATTGGTCGATCGGTGGCGGAGTGCCATCTTCCGCCGTATAAAGAACACGCTGCACCATGCCCTGCACGGTGGCGATATGCACGGCGGTGTCGCCGTCCGGTTGCGGATGCTCCAGCTCCTTGATGCCGAAGATGTCGGCGAAGGTCTGCAGCTTCTCCATGCGCGTGTCCTTGAACGCGTTGGCCGCCTGTTCGCCGAGGGCAGAGCGATCGACCAGGAACAGGATGCGGCGAAAACGCCGGGCCTTGAGCAGGCGGTAGATGAGCGCGATGCAGGTTTTCGTTTTGCCGGTACCGGTGGCCATGGCCAGCAGGATGGCGCGCTGGCCGTCACCGATGGCTGCCTCGGCAGCGCGGATGGCTCGCTCCTGATAGGGGCGCAAGGGGAAGCCATAGCCGAAGGTGGTGCGATCGAGTTCGGCATGCGCCTGGGCCGGGTTTTGCAGCAGCAGCGCCTTGAGACCTTCGGGCGTGTACCAGCCGTCCAAGGCGTGGCTCAGGTTTTCCGGGCAGCGCAGGTCACAGAACCAGACACCGCTTTGCTGCGCCAACTGGCGCAGGTAAGGACGGCCGTTGGACGAAAAGGCGAATGGCACGCGAAAAGCACCATCGGTGCCATAGTTGCCCGGCGGCAGCTCGGTTTCGGGCGATGGTTTGAAACCACGGCTGTAGCGCTTTGCCTGTTGCAAGGCGGCGGAAACATCGAGGTGTTTGCGCTTGGCTTCGACAACCGCGACCGGCTGCAGACCAATGAACAGCACGTAGTCTGCCAGCCCGGTTTCGGTTGGCCACTCGGCGATCGCCATATCCTGGCCGCGTTGTGGCCGGGCGCCCGCGCTGAAGGTCAGGTGGGTTGAATCAACGGCCCAGCCGGCAGCAGCAAGCTGTTCGTCGATGATCTTGCGGGTATCGGCTTCGCTCAATTCGAGCGTGGTCGCGGCGCGGTTGGCTGCCTCGACCAGTCGCGCCGCAGCCTGCTGCGGCTGGGCACTGGCCTGCGCCTGAATCGCCTCCAGACGCTGCGCCAGTTCATGTTTGGCCGTCTCGGCCTCGGCGGCCATCGTTTCCCAGATGGCGCGCTCTTCTTCCGATTGCTGCACACGTGCCTGCAACGCCAGGCTTGCATCCTGATGGGCGGCACGGAAAGCGTCCAGCTCCTGCTGCAGGGCCTCAAGTTCTGGTTTGAGCCCGAAGCCTTGATCAGCCGATGCTTGCGGCGGAATGAAGGGGCCGGACTTGAACCCAGGATCCTTGAAGGTACGATGAAGCCAGACACCCAACTGCCAGGCCAGGCGCATCGCCATCAGGGCGGCACGATGGTTTCCTGCAAGATTGTGATTTGCGTCGTTGCCAGCTTTGCGAATTTCGTGGAATAGCCCGCCGACTTCACGGGGCAAGATGCCGTGGTCTTGGAGGCGACGCAGCAGATCGATCTGCTTTTCATTCGCCGAAGCATACATGCCGACTCGTGAAGCCACCGCCTGGGCCATGCCCTCGGCGAGTTGGCGAAGCTTGATGAGACAGGTATTCGGGTCATCGGCGAAGTATCGCTCGGCGAGCAAACCCAATCGCTCAAGCTGCTCGTCGTGAGCCTTGAGCTGGGAAAAATTGCTTTGACAGCGAACACTGGGCATGGATGGCCACTACCGGATTCAAGGAGATCAGGGGTACCGATACTACAGCCATTGATACCCATTTCACCTGGTCGACCCCTCAAACACGGCACGCGTGACGCATCCACGGGCAACGGGCCACCAGCGCCTCGCGGGCCCGTTGGGTGCCAGCCAGCTTTAGCGGTCGATCGCGGCCTTTTACTTCTCGCCCTTGCCGTGCATCACCATGATGGTCTGCTGCATCAGCGCGCACAGGGTTTCCTTGCCGTCCTTGACGGCGAAGACCTGGGCCTGGGTGACGATCAGGGTGCGGCCGGCGCGCACCACCTCGCCGCGGGCGATGAGCTTCTCGCCATCAGCCGGGGCCATCAGGTTCATCTTGAACTCGACGGTGAGCACCGAGGCGTTGGCCGGTACCGTGGTCATCGCGGCGTAGCCGGCCGCCGAGTCGGCGATCATGCCGACCACGCCGCCATGCACGAAGCCGTGCTGCTGCTCGACGCCCTGCCAGTGGGGCAGGTGGATCTCGGTACGGCCCTGCTCGACCACGGGCAAGGTGGCCTGGATGAGGTGCATCGCGTGCTGCCGCGCAAAGCTGGCACGGACGCGCTCGACGAAATGGGGGTCGGCAATGGGGGCCATGCTCGATGTCTCCGGGGTGGGGTGGGTGACTGCATTAGAATTCATGGATCGGCGCCGTTCAAGCGAGTTTTCGGGCGCTTCACATGAGCACAAAGAATGTCAGTTCCGCTTGCCAGGATTCCCTCGATCGAGCTCCTGCGTGGCTTTGTCGCCGTGGGGCGGCGCATGAGCATCACCCTCGCCGCGCAGGATCTGTTCCTCACCCAGTCGGCGGTGAGCCGGCAGATCCACGGGCTGGAGTCGGCCCTGGGGATCAAGCTGTTCGAGCGGGCCCACCGCGCGATCCACTTCACCCCCGAAGGCGAGCGGCTGTTTTTGGTGGCTGACAGCGCGATGCAGCAGCTGCAGGACACCCTCGGCGCGCTCCAGGCCAGCCGGGCCGGCCCCCGCCCCGTCACGCTGACGGCCAGCATCTCGTTCGTCGGCCTGTGGCTGCTGCCCCGCCTGCCGAGCTTCCAGCAGCAGCACCCCGAGGTCGAGGTGCGCCTGTCGGCCAACAACAACATCGTCGACCTGCGCCAGGAGGGGCTCGACATGGCGATCCGCTATTGCGCTGCCGACGCCATGCCGGCCGGTGCCCGGCGGCTGTTCGGCGAGACGGTCTTCCCGGTGGCCCACCCCAGCCTCGGCATCGCCCGGCTCGATGCGCCGGAGATCATCGCGCGCTCGGTGCTGCTCGAGTTCGAGGGCGACACATCGCCCTGGTGGCGCTGGGACGCCTGGCTGGAGATGCAGGGCTGGGCCGGCGTCAAGCCGAAGGGCGTGATCCGCTTCAACCTGTTCGACCAGATGATCCACGCCGCCATCGCTGGCCAGGGCATCGCCCTCGGGCGGAGCCAGTTCATCCGCCCGATGCTGAGCGACGGCCGGCTGGTGCGGCTGGCGACGCCTCGGCCCGGCCCCAGCTCGAACAAGCTGTTCTGCCTGCTCCAGCGCGACCCGGCGCCATCCGCCGAAACACAGGCGCTGATCGACTGGATCATCGCCGAAGCGCAGCTCACCGACGCACTGCTGGAGGCGTGAGGCGGCCGCCCGGGCGCAGCGGGGTATTGACGTGAACGTCAACGCACGGTCGAATGTGGGCCGACATCATTCGCCCCGCGGGCAGCCCGCTCCATCCGGGAAGCCCCCCCTGCACGCATGAACACACAAAACCAACATCCAGCGGTTCAAGACGCCTGGGTCGACGGCCACGGCGGCCGTCTCTTTGCCCGTGTCTGGTCGCCCGCGGCGGCCACAGGCCGGGCGCCGATCATCCTGCTGCACGATTCCCTCGGCAGCGTCGAGCTGTGGCGGGGGTTTCCGGCGGCGCTGTGCGCGGCCACCGGCAGGCAGGTGGTGGCCTATGATCGCCTCGGCTTCGGCAAGTCGGACGCGCACCCGGGCAAGCTGGCGCTGGGCTTCGTGGCCAGCGAGGCCGAGCACGACTTTGCGGCCGTCCGGCAACAGCTGGGCATCGGGCGCTTCGTGGTGTTCGGCCACAGCGTCGGCGGCGGCATGGCGGTAAATTGCGCAGCCCACTGCGGCGACGCCTGCGTGGCGCTGATCACCGAATCCGCCCAGACCTTCGTTGAAGACCGGACGGTGCAGGGCATCGAGGAGGCCCGGGAGCTCTTCAAGGACGCGGGCCAGTTCGAACGCCTGAAGCGATACCACGGAGACAGGACGCGCTGGGTGCTCGACGCCTGGATCGGCTCGTGGCTGCACCCGGATTTCGCCGGGTGGTCCCTCGCCCCTGCCCTGCCCCGCGTGCAGTGCCCCGCCCTGGTGATCCACGGCATCGACGACGAGTACGGCTCGCCCAAGCATCCGCGGCAGATCGCCGAGGCCGTCGGCGGCGGCGCCCGGCTCGAGATCATGGCCGACACCCGCCACGTCCCCCACCGGGAGAAGGAGGCGGAAGTGATCGAACTCGTCCGCGATTTCGTGGCGACGCTGGGCTGAAGCGCCCAAAATAATCGGGCCACCCGCGGGTGGCCCGGTGTGCTGGCGGCAAAGCGCTGCAAGAAGCTGCCGGATCAGACCAGCATGTCGGCCCAGATGTTCTTCGCCCAGGCCAGGGCGAACTTGGCTTCGAGCTCGTTGGCCGCCATCGACACGCCGCCCGCCCCCGGCACCGGCAGCACGACCTTCTTGGCTGCGTCGTACTGGTGCACCGAGGCCACGTGGATGACGTTCTTCGAGTCGACGAAGCTGTAGCAGGTGTTCATCACCACCGGCGTCAGGTTGGGCGCCTCGCCGGCCAGCAGGCGCAGGATGGCCGCCGCCGCCACCTTGGCGTGCTGGTTGGCCATGTGGCCCGACTTGGGCATGGTCGGCGCCGGGAAGATCGCGTCGCCGAGCACATGCACGCCCGGGGTGTTCACCGACTCGTAGGTGAGCCAGTCGATGTCCACCCAGCGGTTGTTGATGAGCTTGAGGCCCGATTTTGCAGCGATGTCGCCGGCGCGCTGGGGCGGCACCACGTTGAGCACGTCGGCCTTGACCTTGTCGAACTCGAGGATCGCCGTGCGGTTGGCGGCGTCGACCTCGCGCAGCTCGCTGTTGGGGCGGTATTCGAGGATGCCGGCGTACTTCTCGAAGGCCTTGGTGAACAGCGCCTTCTTGGAGGTGATCTCCTCGTTGGCGTCGAGCACCAGCACCTTGGACTTCGGCTTGGCCTTCTTGAAGTAGTTGGCCACCAGGCAGGCCCGCTCGTAGGGCCCCGGCGGGCAGCGGTAGGGCGCCTTGGGGATGGCCAGCGCATACACGCCGCCGTCCGGCATGTCCTCGAGCTGCTTGCGCAGCGCCACCGTCTGCTCGCCGGCCTTCCAGGCGTGGAGCACGCTGTGGCGCGCGTCGTCGGTCTCGAGGCCGGGGGTCTGGTCGAACATGAACTCGATGCCCGGCGACAGCACCAGCCGGTCATAACCCAGCACGCCGCCCGAGGCCAGGGTGAGCTTGCGGGCGCCGGCGTCGAGGCCGACCACGGTGTCCTGCAGCAGCTTCACGCCCCAGGTGTTGCGCAGGCCGTCGTAGCCCATGGTGATGTCGGCCATCGTCTTGTCGCCACCAATCACCAGGTTGGAGATGGGGCACGAGATGAACTGCGGGTTGCGCTCGACGAGGGTCACATCCACACCCAGGTCGCTCCACATGCGCAGGTACTTGGCCACCGTGGCGCCGCCGTAGCCGCCACCCACCACCACCACGTGGCCGCGGGGCCGCGAGCCCATGGCGCAGCCCGTGAGGCTGGGCAGCGCCAGCGTGCCGGCGGCCAGGCCGGCCGTCTTGAGAAAATCGCGTCGATTCAGCATGGTGTTGTCTCCGCTCACTTTTGAGCGGCGAAGTACGCCGCGACGAGTTCGAGTTGTGCTTCGGTATAGCCCTTCGAGATCTGGTGCATGATCGTCGCGGGCTTGGCGCCGGAGCGGAAATCCCTGAGCTTCTGCATGAGTTTGTCCTTGGGGACACCGGCCAGCTCCTCGTTGCCGGCACTCTGCACCGCCCGCCCATTGGTGCCGTGACAGTTGGCGCAGGTGGCCGCCAGGTTGCGGGCCAGATCGGGGTCGGGCCGGGCTTCCGCCTGGGCCACACCGAGGGTGCCGAGCAGGCAGATGCCGGCCATCCATTGCGAGACTTTCATTCCTACTCCTCCTGAGTTCCGCCGTGGCGGTGACCAAACTGGGGCTTCTTTTTTATTGTTTTCCGGCAAAGATTACCTGGACAAGCCGGTCGAAGCATCAAGAACGCAATTTTATGTCATAACCTGTGTCAACTACCCATTTCGTGCACTGCACCAATATTAGTAATTGACTATATAAGTCTATGGTTATAAATTGCTTCAAATCAAGGGGGCCGACAAAGCTTTCAGGCTAAGCGCACAGACGCAGCGAAAACCCCGCCGATATCGACACCTGGAACGAGGGAGACAACCCAGATGGCTGAGCACCCGACCCACCGGGGGCGGATTCGTCCTGCGCCCGAAAACTTCCTGAGCGAGGCGGATATCGCTGCCGTCAAGGAAGGCCGGCGTGATTTCCTGCGCAAGGCACTCATCACCGCCTCCGCTGCGGTGGCGGCACCGGGCCTTGCCCGCGCCGCCGAAGGCGACCCCAATATCCTCACCCTGCCGCCCTGGACGACCAGCCTGGGCCAGGCCGTCGCCGCCCACCCCTACGGCCTGCCGTCACAATACGAAAAGGGCCTGCAGCGCCGCGAGTCGCCGGGCCTCACGCGGATGCCCCAGGTTTCGGTGGCGTTCACGCCGCTGCAGGGCCTGTTCGGCATCATCACCCCGTCGGGCCTGCACTTCGAGCGCCACCACCAGGGCTGGAGCGACATCGACCCGTCGCGCCACCGCCTGATGGTGCATGGCACCGACGAAGGCTTCGTGAAGCAGCCCAAGGTTTACACCATGGACGACATCCTGCGCCTGCCGCCGGTGTCGCGGATGCACTTCATCGAATGCGGCGCCAACACCGGCATGGAGTGGGGCAACGTGGCGGTGCCCACCGTGCAGTACAGCCACGGCATGCTGTCGTGCTCCGAGTTCACCGGCGTACCCCTGCGCCTGTTGCTGGAAGACTGCGGCGTCGACTGGAAAAAGGCCAAATACGTGCTGGCCGAGGGCGCCGATGGCTCGTCGATGACCCGCACGATCCCCATCGAACTCGTGCAGTCCGACGAGGTGCTGGTGGCCTACGGCCAGAACGGCGAGATGCTGCGCCCCGAAAACGGCTACCCGCTGCGCCTGGTGGTGCCCGGCGTGCAGGGCGTGAGCTGGGTCAAGTGGCTGCGCCGCATCGAGGTGGGCGACCAGCCCTGGGCCACCAAGGACGAGGCGATCCACTACATCGACCTGATGCCCGACGGCCGCCACCGCCAGTACACCTCCACCCAGGAGTGCAAGTCGGTGATCACCACCCCGTCGGGCGGGCAGCTGCTCCTCGACAAGGGCTTCTACAACATCTCCGGCCTGGCCTGGTCCGGGCGCGGCAAGATCAAGCGGGTGGATGTATCCACCGACGGCGGCGTCAACTGGCGCCCCGCCCGCATCGAAGGCCCGGTGCTCTCCAAGTGCCTGACCCGCTTCAACATCGACTGGGCGTGGGACGGCAAGCCGGCGGTCCTGCAGTCCCGCGCGGTGGACGAGACCGGCTACGTGCAGCCCGCCTACGGCCAGCTGCGCGCGGTGCGCGGCACCAAGTCGATCTATCACAACAACGCCATCCAGTCTTGGAAGGTCGTCGAAAGCGGGGAGGTGAGCAATGTCCAGGTTCTCTAAAGCCACTCTGGCGGCCGCCCTGGCGATCGGGCTGGCGGGCGGCGTCACCGGTGCGCTGGCCGACGGCAAGTACAGCGGCGTCGGCCGCGCGGCCACACCGGCCGAGATCCACGCCTGGGACATCGACGTGCGCCCCGACTTCAAGGGCCTGCGCCCAGGCCGCGGCAGCGTCGCCCAGGGCGAGGAAGTCTGGGAGGCCAAGTGCGCCTCCTGCCACGGCAGCTTCGGCGAGTCCAACGAGGTGCACACCCCGCTGATCGGCGGCACCACGAAGGACGACATCAAAACCGGCCGCGTCGCCTCGCTGGCCAAGGGCGACGCACCCCAGCGCACCGCGATCATGAAGGTGGCCACGGTGTCCACACTGTTCGACTACATCAACCGGGCGATGCCGCTCACCGCGCCGAAGTCGCTCAGCAACGACGAGGTGTACGGGCTGGTGGCCTACCTGCTCAACCAGGCCGAGGTGGTGCCCGCCGACTTCACCCTCAGCGACAAGAACATCGCCGAGGCCCAGGCCCGCATGCCCAACCGCAACGGCATGAACACCGACCACGGCATGTGGCCGGGCGCCTCGGCTGCCAGGGACGGCATCGGCAACGGCGGCAAGCCCGACGTCAAGAACACCGCCTGCATGAGCCACTGCAAGACCGAGGTGAAGATCGCCTCGCTCCTGCCGGTGTATGCCGAGGCCGCCCACGGCAACATCGCCGAGCAGAACCGGCCTGTCGGCCCGGTGCGTGGCAAGGACACCAGCGGCAAGGCAGCGGCCCCGGCTGCCGCCGCACCGCTGAGCGAAAACGCCGCGGCCACCAAGCTCGCCGCCGATAACGGCTGCATGGCCTGCCACGGCACGGCCAACAAGATCGTCGGCCCCGGCTACAACGAGGTCGCCGCCAAGTACAAGGGCCAGGCCGACGCCGAATCGAAGCTCGTCGCCAAGCTCAAGGCCGGCGGCCAGGGCGTGTGGGGCGCCATCCCGATGCCCGCGCAAACCCAGCTGAAGGACGAGGACGCCCGCCGCCTCGTCAAGTGGATCCTTTCTGGCGCCAAGGCGCAGTAACCCGATCACCCAAGGAGAGAGACACATGAACCTGCAACGCCGTGAAGCACTCAAGGCTGGCGGAGGCCTCGGCCTCTTCGGCCTCCTGGCCGCCGCCGGCCTGATCACCCCGGGCCAGGCCCGCGCCGAATGGAACAAGTCGGCCTTCGACGCCAAGACCATCGAGGAGACCCTCAAGGCCCTCGGCGCCAGTGCGCCGGCCAACTCGGCCGATGTGCAGATCACCGCCCCCGACATCGCTGAAAACGGCGCCGTGGTGCCGGTGGGCGTGGTGTCGGCGCTGGCCGGCGTCGAGGCCATCGCGATCCTCATCGAGAAGAACCCCAACCCGCTGGCCGCCAGCTTCATGCTGCCCGCCGGCACCGAGGCCGCGGTGCAGACCCGGGTCAAGATGGGCCAGACCTCCGACGTCTATGCGCTGGTCAAGGTTGGCGGCCAGTTCCTGATGACCAAGAAGGAAATCAAGGTCACCCTCGGCGGCTGTGGCGGCTGAGCCCGCGCGAATCGAACAAGGAGAGAAAAGAAAATGGCAGATCCGATGAAGATTCGCGCCAGCGCGAAAGAAGGCATCACCGAAGTGAAGATCCTGATGAGCCACGAGATGGAGACCGGCCAGCGCAAGGACACCGCCGGCGCCCTGATCCCGGCCCACTTCATCACCGAGGTGAGCGCCGAGCACAACGGCAAACAGGTGCTGGCGGCGCAGTTCGGCACCGCGGTGTCGAAGAACCCCTACCTGGCCTTCAAGTTCAAGGGCGGCGCCAAGGGCGACAAGCTGGCGGTGACCTGGATGGACAACAAGGGCGACAAGCGGACCGACGAAGTCCAGATCGCCTGACGCCCGCGGCGGGGGCGCCCTGCCCTCGCCCGTGCAATCCGCTGCCCCCAAGACCGCCGCGAAGACGGCAGCAGCACCCCACAAAGGAGGAGACATACATGCATAGCATCGTGCATGCGGCGCTGGCCGCCGCCACGGTCGGGCTGGCCGGCGCCGCGCTGGCCCAGGGCTCGACGATGGACGATATCGCCAAATACCGCGAGATGCTGGCCGACGGCAACCCGGCCGAGCTGCTCGAAGCCAAGGGCGAGGATCTCTGGAAGAAAGCCCGCGGCCCGAAAAACGCCAGCCTGGAGCAATGCGACATGGGCCTCGGCCCCGGCAAGCTCGAAGGCGCCTACGCCCAGCTGCCGCGCTACTTCGCCGACACCAAAAAGGTGATGGACGCCGAATCGCGGGTGGTGCACTGCATGGTTACCTTGCAGGGCTTCAAGGAAGAAGACGTCACCAAAAACTGGTTCTCGAAGCCCGGCCGTGATTCCGACATCGAGGCCCTGGTCACCTACATCGGCGCCAAGTCGAACGGCGAGAAGATCAACGTGCCGGCCCGCCACCCCGAGGAAGCCCGCATGGCCAAGATCGGCGAGCAGATCTTCTACCGCCGCAGCGGCCCGCAGGATTTCTCCTGCGCCATCTGCCACGGCCAGGAGGGCAAGCGCATCCGCCTGCAGGAGCTCGGCAACCTCACCACCCAGGCCGGCGCCGGCACCGCGATGGGCAACTGGCCGTCGTACCGCGTCTCCCAGGGCGCCGTATGGACGATGCAGCGCCGCCTGATCGACTGCATGCGCCAGGCCCGCTGGCCCGAACCCAAGTACCTGTCCGACTCCGTCATCGCCCTCGAGGTCTTCCTCCAGAAGACCGCCAGCGGCACGGTGATGCAGACCCCCGGCATCAAACGCTGACCAAAGGACGAGCGCCATGACCAGAACCATCGCCCGCATCGCCCTGGCCGCCGCAGGCCTCGCCCTGCTCCCCGGCTTCGCTCAGGCCCAGAAGAACGCCCCGAACAACGACATCACCGCCCAGGCCGAACAGGTCTTCCGCAGCTCCTTCCGCGCCGACAACCCCAAATACTGGATGACCCGCCTCGACCAAGACGAGGCCATGCGCCTGTGCAGCCAGTACCGCGACAACCCGCCGGCCAAGCTGCGCGCGCAGATCGAGAAGGCCCAGATGGCCACCATCCGCTATCCGGTCGAAGGCAAGCTGATCGGCGACTGGAAGGAAGGCGAGAAGCTCGCCGCCGTCGGCACCGGCGGCCACATCGGCTTCATCCAGCCCGATCCGCCGGGCCGCCTGCGCGGCGGCAACTGCTACGCCTGCCATCAGCTGGCCAAAAAAGAGGTCGCCTACGGCACCATCGGCCCCAGCCTGCACCATTTCGGCAAGCTGCGCGGCACCAGTGACGAGATCGTCAAATACACCTACGACAAGATCTACAACTCCAACGCCTTCACCGCGTGCACCAACATGCCCCGCTTCGGGCTGCACAGCTGGCTGACGCCGGAGCAGATCACCCACATCGTCGCCTTCCTGGTCGATCCCGAATCGCCCGTGAACAAAGACTGAACGGAGAGCTCCGCATGTCCATGAACCGCCGGGATTTCCTCCAGGTGCTGGCCGTCGCCGCGGCCGGCGGCCTGTCGCTGCACAGCAACCCGTCCGAGGCCGCCAGGGCCGCCGGGCGCATGTACGAGCTGCCGCGCTTCGGCCAGGTCAGCCTGCTGCACATGACCGACTGCCACGCCCAGCTGCTGCCGATCCACTTCCGCGAGCCGGACGTGAACCTCGGCATCGGCAGCATGGCCGGCCAGGTGCCGCACCTGGTGGGCGAGAAGCTGCTGCGCCACTTCGGCATCCGCCCGGGCACGCCCGAGGCCCACGCCTTCACCTACCTCGACTTCGTGAAGGCCGCCAAGACCTACGGCAAGGTCGGCGGCTTCGCCCACCTGGCCACGCTGGTCAAGCAGCTCAAGGCCAGCCGGCCGGGCGCGCTGCTGCTGGATGGCGGCGACACCTGGCAGGGCTCCGGCCTCAGCCTGTGGACCAAGGCCCAGGACATGGTCGATGCCTGCAAGCTGCTGGGCGTGGACGTGATGACCCTGCACTGGGAAGCCACCTACGGCGAGGCGCGGGTCAAGGAGATCGAGGAGAACGACTTCAAGGGCAGCGTCGACATCGTTGCCCAGAACATCAAGACCGCCGACTTCGGCGACCCGGTGTTCAAGCCCTACGTGATCCGCAACATCAACGGCGTGCCGGTGGCCATCGTCGGCCAGGCCTTCCCCTACACGCCCATCGCCAACCCGCGCTGGCAGGTGCCCAACTGGAGCTACGGCATCCAGGACGACAACCTGCAAAAAGTCGTCGACGAAGCCCGCGCCGCCGGCGCCCAGGTGGTGGTGGTGCTGTCCCACAACGGCATGGACGTGGACCTGAAAATGGCCAGCCGCGTGCGCGGCGTGGACGCCATCCTCGGCGGCCACACCCACGACGGCGTGCCGGCGCCGGTGGTGGTCAAGAACGCCGGCGGCCAGACGCTCGTCACCAACGCCGGCTCCAACGGCAAGTACCTCGGCGTACTCGACCTGGACGTGAAGGGCGGCAAGGTGGTGGACTTCCGCTACAAGCTGCTGCCGGTCTTCGCCAACCTGATCCCCGCCGACCCGGCGATGGACGCGCTGATCAAAAAAATGCGCGACCCCTTCGAGGACAAGCTGAACGAGAAGCTCGCCGTCACCGAGGGCCTGCTGTATCGCCGCGGCAACTTCAACGGCGCCTGGGACCAGCTGCTCCTCGACGCGCTGCTGGCCGAGAAGAACGCCGAGATCGCCTTCTCTCCGGGCTTCCGCTGGGGCACGTCGCTCCTGCCGGGCGACACGATCCGCATGGAACACCTGCTCGACCAGACCGCAATCACCTACCCGTGGACCACGGTATCGATGATGACCGGCGAGCAGATCAAGACCGTGCTCGAGGACGTCTGCGACAACCTCTTCAACCCCGACCCGTATTACCAGCAGGGCGGCGACATGGTGCGGGTGGGCGGCCTGCAGTACGTGTGCGATCCCAACGCCCGGATGGGCGCCCGCATCACCGACATGCGCCTCGCCGGCAAACCGCTGGACGCCGGCAAGACTTACAAGGTGGCCGGCTGGGCGCCGGTGTCCGAAGAGGCCAGCAAGGCCGGCGGCGAGCCGGTGTGGGACCTTGTCGCCCGCTACCTCAAGGCCCAGAAGGTGATCCGCCCGCGGGCCCTAAACCTGCCCACCCTGAAGGGCATGGCAGGCAACCCCGGCATGGTCTGAGGAGACTTACGATGACCCGCGGCAAGTTCTTATTTGTTCCCTGGCTGCGGGTCATCGCCACCCTCGCCATCCTCGCAACCCTGTTGCCGACGGCCCGGGCCGGGGAGCAGAACCTCAAACCCGTCCGCGTCTCCGACCACGTCTGGTACGTGCAGGGCGACAGCGGCATGGCCTCGGCGGCCAACCAGGGCTTCAACTCGAATGCCGGCTTCGTGGTGACCCGCGACAGCGTGATCGTCATCGACGCCCTCGGCACGCCGCCCCTCGGCGAGGCACTGGTGGTGGCGATCCGCCAGGTGAGCGACAAGCCGATCCGCCGGGTGATTCTCACCCACTACCACGCCGACCACTTCTACGGCCTGGCCGCCTTCAAGGCCGCCGGCGCCGAGGTGTGGGCCCACCGGGCCGGCCGCGAATACTTCACCAGCGGCGAAGCCGCCGCCCGCCTCGCCCAGCGCCGCACAGACCTCTTCCCGTGGGTGGACGAGCACACCCGCCTCATCGAGGCCGACCGCTGGCTGGACGGCGACACCCGCTTCGAGGCCGGCGGCCTGCACTTCCGGGTCAGCTTCCTCGGCCCCGCCCATTCGTCCGAAGACCTGCTGGTGAGCGTCGACGAAGACGGCGTGGTGTTCTGCGGCGACATCCTGTTTGCCGGCCGCATCCCCTTCGTGGGCAGCGCCGACAGCAAACGCTGGCTGGCCGCCATCGACGTGCTGGCCGGGCTCAAGCCGAAGATCCTGGTCACCGGCCACGGCGCCCACTCCACCAACGCCGGCGCCGACCTCACACTCACCCGCGACTACCTGCTGTACCTGCGCGAGCAGATGGGCAAGGCCGTCGACGAGATGACGCCCTTCGAGGAAGCCTACGCCCGCACCGACTGGCGCCGCTTCAGCAAGGTGCCGGCCTTCGAGGCCGCCAACCGCATCAACGCCTACGGCACCTATCTCACACTGGAGCGTGAGTCCCTCGCCAAGTAAGCTGAACACCATGTTCGCCCGCCTGAGCGCCCGGATTGTTGCGCTGACTGCCGCGCTGCTGCTCGCCACCCACACCGCGGCGGCGGGCCCGCCGGCAGCGCTGCAAAGCAGCCTCCACGAAGCCGGCGGCCGGCCCGACCTGCTCTACGTGGTGCTGTTCAGCCTGCCCGACTGCCCCTATTGTGTCGCGGTGCGCCAGGCCTACCTGCCCGCCCTGCCCGACGACCCGCGCTTTGGCGAGCGGGTGCGCATCCGCGAGGTGGGCATCGGCAGCACAAAACAGCTCGTCGATTTCGACGGCCAGAAAGCCAGCCACGCCGACGTGGCCCGGCGCCTGAAGGTAAAGTTTGCGCCCACCGTGCTGTTTCTCGACGCTGGCGGCCAGCCCCGCGCCGAGCCCCTGCTGGGCGGCGACAGCGTGGGCTTTTACGGCGGCTACCTGGAGAAGCGCGTCATGCAGGCCCTCGAGGCGATCCCCAGGGCGCGCCGGGATTGAGGCCGGGCCAGCCGGCGGATCGGTCAGAATTTGTAGTAGCGGTGGTTGAGCCAGGCCACGACGTGTTCCTCGTCCTCGGGAAACCAGCCGGTCTTGAGCTGGCTGCTGCAGAAGCTCACCTGGGCGCCGAGCTGCGGCAGCGTCTTGACCCGGCGCGAATCGCGCAGGTAGATCTTCGAGCCATCGCCGCCCACCAGGCGCTGGTGGCAGGCGGAGCAGTTCTTCTCGGTGACCATCTTTTCGCCGAGCGCCGGGTCGCTCGCCCAGGCCGCGCCAGCCAGCAGGCCGACGGCGAGGGGCAGCAGGGTTTTCATTTTCATCATCAGCCTCTCTGAAGGTTGAACCGAACGAGTCTTACGGAGGAAGTATGAAACATTTTGCCGCCGGCGCCATGCTCGCGCTCTTCGCGCTGGGTCTACCGGCACAGGGTTTGGCCGGAGACGTTGACCCGGCCAGCGTGCCCGAGATCAAGCGCTCGAAGCTCCAGCTCTACCTCACGCCCCAGGATGCCTACGAGATCATGCGCAAGGACGCCGCGCACACCCTCTTCCTCGACGTGCGCACCCGGGCCGAGGCGATGTACGTGGGCATGCCCACCATGGCCGACGGCCTGGTGCCCTACGTGGAACACCAGGAGCTGATGACCGACTGGGACGAGCGGCGCCACATGTACCAGCTGATGGCCAACAGCGACTTCCTGCCCGAAGCCGAGAGCCGCCTGAAGGCCAAGGGCCTCACCAAGGCCGACCGGGTGATCCTGATCTGCCGCTCCGGCGACCGCAGCGCCCGCGCCGCCGACCTGCTGGCCAACGCCGGCTACACGCAGGTGTACAGCATCACCGACGGCTTCGAAGGCGACGCGGCCAAGGACGGCCCCCAGGCCGGCCAGCGCATCGTGAACGGCTGGAAGAACGCCGGCCTGCCCTGGACCTACAAGCTGGAAAAGCAAAAGATGTACTTCCCGCGCTGAAGCCCGCTCGCCCTGCTGCTTTGCACCAAGGGGCCGAAGCCCGCTAAGCTACAGCCCTCATTGGTGTTTCCTGCTGCCCATCATGTACCGACTCGTTCCTTCCCCGACTGCCCGCGCCCGCCTGGGCGCCGTGGCCATCGCCGCCCTCGCCTGCCTCGCGCCCCCGGCCCACGCCGGCAAGACGCTGGACGGCATCAAGTCCCGGGGCCAGCTGGCCTGCGGCGTGAGCACCGGCGTGATCGGCTTCGCCGCCGCCGACAGCCAGGGGCACTGGCGTGGGCTTGATGTGGACGTCTGCCGCGCCATCGCCGCTGCCGTGCTCGGCGACGCCAACAAGGTGCGCTGGGTGCCCCTCAGCGCCCAGCAGCGCTTCACAGCCCTCCAGTCGGGCGAGGTGGACATCCTGTCCCGCAACACCACCTGGAGCCTCACCCGCGACGCCGCCCTCGGGCTGCACTTTGCCGGGGTCACCTACTACGATGGCCAGGGCTTCATGGTCGCCAAAAAGTCGAAGGTGAGCAGCGCCAAACAGCTGAAGAACGCCGAGATCTGCGTGCAGTCGGGCACCACCACCGAAAAGAACATGTCCGACTACTTCCGCGCCCAGGGCATCAAGGTGAAGCCGGTGGTCTTCGACAAGTTCGAGCCTTCCATCAAGGCCTTCTTCAGCGGGCGCTGCCAGGCCTACACCACCGACGCCTCGGCGCTGGCTTTCATCCGCGCCAAGGAAGCCCCCAACGCCGACGACTACACGGTGCTGCCCGAGATCATCTCGAAGGAGCCTCTGGCGCCGGCCGTGCGGCGCGGTGACGACGAATGGTTCGCGATCGTCAAATGGACGGTGAATGCCCTGATCGAGGCCGAGGAGCTGGGCATCACCCAGGCCCGCGTCGACGGCCTCAAGGCTTCGCCCGACCCAGCCATCCAGCGCTTCCTGGGGGTCGGCGAAGACCTGGGCAAGAGCCTCGGCCTCGACCGCGAGTGGGCCGCCCGGGCCGTCAAGGCGGTGGGCAACTACGGCGAGATCTTCAACCGCAACGTGGGGGCCGATTCGCCCCTCAAGCTGCCCCGCGGCCTCAACGCCCTGTGGAACAAGGGCGGCATCCTGTACGCCCAGCCGCTGCGCTGAGCGATGACGCCCCGCAACACCGCAAGGCTGGCCCAGGCGCTGATCCTGGCGGCCTTCCTCGGGCTGGCCGCGCTGCTGGCCGTGACGACCGCCGAGCACCTCGCCCAGCGCGGCATCCGCAGCGGCTTCGACTTCTTGCTCGAGCCGGCCGGCTTTGCGCTGGGTGAGAGCCTGCTCGCCTTCGAGCCCGAGGACACTACGCTGCGCGCTTTCGCCGCCGGGCTGGCGAACACCCTGCGGGTGGCGGTGCCCGGCGTGCTGCTGGCCCTCGCGGTCGGCGTCCTCACCGGCTTCGCCCGGATGGGCGACAACCCGCTCGTGCGCGGGCTGGCGAGCGCCGCCATCGACGTATTCCGCAATGTGCCGCTGTTGCTGCAGTTGCTGGCCTGGTATTTCATCCTCACCGACCTGCTGCCGGCGGCCGACGCGGCGCTGCGGCTCGGCCCTGGCGTTTATCTCAGCAAGTCCGGGCTGGCCCTGCCGTGGTGGGGTGAACAGGGCTTCGAGCCCCCAGAGATTGCCGGTTTCGGCATCGAGGGCGGGGCCCGCCTGACCCCGGAATACCTGGCGATGCTGCTCGGCCTGGTGCTCTACAGCGCGGCCTACATCGCCGAAACCCTGCGCGCCGCCGTTGAGGCGCTGCCCCCGGGCCAGCGCCTCGCCGCGCTGGCGATGGGCATGACGCCGCGTCAGGCCTTCCTGCTAGTGCTGCTGCCCCAGGCCTGGCGTGCCGCGCTGCCGCCCGTCACGAGCCAGCTCCTCAACCTGTTCAAGAACGCCTCGCTGGCGGTCGCCATCGGCTACCCGGATCTCGTCTCGGTGGCCGGTACCAGCCTCAACCAGACCGGCCGCGCCATCGAGTGCCTGTCGATCGTGATCGCCGTGTATCTGCTGCTGTCGCTTGCCGCGGCTGCGCTCAGCCACCGCCTCGAGGCCCGCAGCCTGCGGGGCACCCCACGATGATCAGCTCCCGCCTGCGGCAGCTGTTCGGCGACCCGCTCAATGCCATGCTTAGCCTCGGCGTGCTCGCCGTCGCCCTGGTGTGCCTGCCACCGCTCATCCGCTGGGGACTGGTGAACGCCGTCTTCCAGCCCGACCCAGCCGCCTGCGAGGCCGCCCAGGGCCAGGGAGCGTGCTGGGGGGTGGTGGCCGAAAAGGCCCGCTTCATCCTGCTCGGCCGCTACCCGGCCGAGGCGCTTTGGCGCCCGCTACTGGCCGCCGGGCTGATTGCCGGCAGCTGGCTCGTGGCGGCCTTTGCCCGGCTCTCCGGCGGCAAGCTGGCGGGCTTGCTGGCCCTGGCTCCGCTGGCCGCGCTGGCGCTGCTCGGCGGCGGATTTGCCGGCCTCGATAGCGTACCCACCGAACTGTGGGGCGGCCTGCCCCTCACGCTGCTCCTGACCACGGCGGGCATGGCGGGTGCGTTGCCCCTCGGGGTCGCCGTGGCCAATGGGCGGCGCTCGCAGCTGCCGGTGCTGCGGGGCATCCTCACCGGCTACGTCGAGCTGGCCCGGGGCATCCCGCTGGTTGCGGCGCTCTTCGTGGCGTCGTTTCTGCTGCCGCTGTTCTTTCCGGACGGCATGGCGCTCGACATGCTGTGGCGGGTGCTGATCGCCATTGTGCTGTTCGCCGCCGCCTATCTGTCGGAAATCATCCGGGGCGGGCTGCAGGCGATTCCGCCCGGCCAGCTGGACGCCGCCGCCGCCCTCGGCTTCACGCCCTGGCAGGCCCAGCGGCATGTGGTGCTGCCCCAGGTGCTGGGGGCCGTCGCACCTTCGCTGGCCAACAGTGCGATTGCCTTGTTCAAGGACACCTCCCTGGTCACCATCGTGAGCCTTTATGAGCTCACCGGCTCGCTCGGCCTCGCCCTCGCCGGCGACCCGCAGTGGCGCCCGTTCTACCTGGAGGCGTGGATATTTCTGGCGGCAACGTACTGGGTTGGCTGCGCGCTGCTGGCCCGGCTCAGCCGTCAACTGGAATACGCCCACCCCCGGCGGCAAGGCCACCAAACCCGCCTCTGAGCGCCCGCCAGGGCCGGGCTCCGAGCCCGTCCCCCGTGGAAACGCGGGGCAGCCCTGAGTTTCCTTGAGAGGCCGCCCGGACGCTGCGGGGCGGAAAACGGGCTTACTCGCCTTCGGGTTCGTCCCGGAAGTTCTGGGCGATCTCGGCAAACTTGGCCGCAACCGACTCGAGGGCATCCACGATGTCCGGGTCGAAATGCCGCCCACGCTCGACCAGCATCATCTGGATCGCCTCTTCGTGGGGAATCGGCTGCTTGTAAACCCGGCGGGAGATCAGCGCATCGTAGACGTCGGCAATCGCCATCAGGCGCGCCGAGAGCGGGATGGCGTCGCCGGCGAAGCCCTGGGGATAGCCGCTGCCGTCCCAACGCTCATGGTGGCCATAGGCGATCTCGGCGGCGTACTGCAGGAAGGATGCGTCGGTGACGCCGCCGAGCGCGCTTTCGGCCTGCAGGATAGCGTTACGCCCGTATTCGCAATGCTGCTTCATCAAGACCCACTCGTCGGGCGTGAGCTTGCCCGGCTTGAGGAGGATCGCGTCCGGCGTGGCCACCTTGCCCACATCGTGGAGCGGCGCCGATTTGAAGAGCAGCTGAATCACCTCGTCGTCGAGCTGGTCGCGGAAGCGGGGGTGATCCTGCAGGGCCTCGGCAAGAATGCGCACATAGTGCTGGGTGCGGCGGATGTGATTGCCGGTCTCGTTGTCGCGGGCTTCGGCGAGGGCACAGAAGGCGGTGATGGTAGCCGCCTGGGCGGCGATCACCTCCTGCTTGCTGCTGACCAGGCGGCGGGCCTGGGCGCTGATTTCGGCGGTACGTTCGGCCACCAGCAGTTCGAGGTCGGCGTTGCGCCGCTCGAGCGCCCGAGTGGCCCGGGACAGGGCCAGGTGGGTGCGCACCCGTGCCCGCACGACCGGCGGCGAAATCGGCTTGTGGATGAAGTCTTCGGCGCCCAGCTCCAGCCCCCGCTCCTCGTCCTCCGGGCGGTCAAGCCCGGTGAGGAAGAGAACCGGAATGGTGCGCGTGGATTCGGACGACTTGAGGCGGCGGCACACCTCGTAGCCGTCGATCTCGGGCATCATCACGTCCAGCAGGATCAGGTCGGCGCGCCCGCCCCCGTTCAGGTAACGCAGCGCCTCTCGGCCGTTGACGGCCGGGTGCACGTCATAGACATCAGACAA
>NZ_BJNV01000015.1 GCF_006539865.1 Zoogloea ramigera | reverse complement strand
CTAAGGGACGAAAGCGCGTGTCGATGCGGTTCTCGAGCTTGCAGAAAGGCCGGCAGCAACCATCTCGGGGTTAAATCCGGCTGGCAGCCAGACCGCCGCACCCTTCAGCCGGTGCCTTTGGCAGCCGTTACAAGAGAACATCACTTTCCTACCCAGTCATGCGTGACGTCCCCCACGGCAAGGAGCGCAGCAACGTGGCCAGCCCCAATCCCCTTTCCCGCATGGACCCGGAGCGGATGTGCCAGCGGATCAGCTCCGTTCTGGTGGCCCTCGAAGAAGGCCTTCAGCTGTGGGATGACGCGGGTTGCCTGATCTACGCCAACCCGGCCAGCCACGCCCAGTTTCCCACGCCTGAGGCCCTCGGCGCCGGCCGGCACTGGACAGTCCTGGCCCGCGACTGCCGCACCGAATCCGGAGGCCCCTGCCCGATCGACGACTTTCCGGTGGCCCGCGCCCTGCGCGGCGAACGCCACGCCACGCCACTGCTGATGCAGATCACCCAGGCCGACGGCCAGTTGAGCTGGCTGCGCCTCGCCGCCCACCCCCTTCCCGCGTCCAGCGGCAGCCCCGACAGCGTCGTGAGCGTCTCCGTGGACGTCACCCAGCTCGTCGAACAGGAGCTCCGCCTCAAGCAGCAGGCCCACTTCGACACCCTCACCGGCCTCCCCAATCGCGCCCTGTTCTCCGACCGCATCGAGCGCGTCCTGGCCCACGCCCGCCGTCACGGCGGCCGGCTTGCGGTGTGCCTCCTCGATCTGGACGGCTTCAAGGCCGTCAATGACACCCTCGGCCACCAGGCCGGTGACCTGCTGCTGCGCAAGGTCGCCCGGCGTCTCAAGGACACCCTGCGCACCGAAGACACCGCTGCGCGCATCGGCGGCGACGAGTTCGCCCTGCTGATCGGTGATCTGAACACCAGTGGCCAATGCGAGTACGCACTCAAGCGCGTCCTGGACGCCCTGGCCGCGCCCTACTCCATCGACGACCAGGAGGTGCGCATCACCGCCAGCATCGGCGCAACCCTCTTCCCCGGCGACGCGGTGGATCCGGATCAACTGCTGCGCCACGCCGACCAGGCGATGTACGCAGCAAAGCTGGCCGGGAAGAACCGCTTCAGTCTCTTCGACCCGACCCACGAATCCCGCGTGCGGGCCAACTTCGGCCTGGTCCGCAAGATCGAGGACGCCCTCGCCCGCGGCCAGTTCATCCTCCACTACCAGCCCAAGGTGGATTGCCTGAACGGCCGCGTCGTCGGCCTCGAGGCGCTCATCCGCTGGCAACACCCCGTGCTCGGGCTGCGCATGCCCGGCGAGTTCCTGCCCCTGATCGAACACGAGGACGTCATCATCGGCATCGGCAACTGGGTCATCGCCGAAGCGCTCCGCCAGCAAGCCAGGCTGCGCGCCGCCGGCCACGACCTGAGCATCAGCGTGAACATCGCCGCACGGCAGCTGCTGAAAGGGCAATTCGCCGAGCAGCTCGACGCCATCCTCGCCGGCCATGCCGATGCCGACCCCGGGCGCTTCGAAATCGAGATCCTCGAGACCGCCGCCCTCGAAGACGTCGTGGCCGTGAGCCAGCTGATCGCCGAGTTCCAGGGGCGTGGTGTCCGTTTCGCCCTCGATGACTTCGGCACCGGCTACTCGTCGCTGGTCCACCTGAAACACCTGGGCGCCGACGTGCTGAAGATCGACCAGACCTTCGTGCGCGACATGCTCGACGACCCGGGCGACCTGGCCATCGTGCAGGGCGTCATCGGCCTGGCCGATGCCTTCCACCGGGACGTGGTGGCCGAAGGCGTGGAGGACCTGGCCCACATACGCTCGCTACTCGAATCAGGCTGTCACGTGATGCAGGGCTATGGCATCTCCCGCCCGCTGCCCACCGAACACCTGGACCTGTGGCTCGAGAGCTTCGAGCCCGACCCGGCCTGGCAGCGCGTCAACGCCGCTCCGCTCCACTGAGGCCTGCCGGAGCCGCCACCATGGAAAACCCCGCCCCCCTCGTCTGGAACGACAGCCTGATCACCGGCGTGGCCGAGATCGACGAACAGCATCACATTCTTGTTCACATCCTCAACGAAGCCGGCGAGAAGCTCAGCCGCGGCGCCAACCTCGACGACTACGAGGCCATCACCCACGAGCTCCTAAGCTACGCCCTCTACCACTTCGAAACCGAGGAGGCGCTGATGCAGGAATACGGCTACGCGCAGGACGAGGCCCCCGACGCCCACCGGCACGAGGCCGAACACCGAAGCTTCACCCAGCAGGTGCTTGCCGTGCGCGAACAGCTCAAGGCCGGCATCCTGACGCCGCCGGACAGCCTGATGGCCTTCCTCAACGACTGGCTGCTGCGCCACATCATGCTCACCGACAAACGCCTGGCCGCCTTCATCCTGGCGCGGCGCTGCAAGGCGCCGGGCTCCTCCTGAATCAAGGCCGGCGGCTGCTCGCCAAGGCCGCCACGGCAGCCATGCCGAGCAGCGCCGGGACGGCCGGCTCGGGCACGTCCCGGCTCAGGAAACCACGGATCTCGCCACCCGGGAACTGCGCGGTGTGGATGTTCAGATAGGCCCGCTCTGAATCCAGCCCGGCCAGCAGCGCCGCCTCCGCCGACGCCGGGCTGCCGCCGTTGGCGGTGATGAAGGCCAGGTTCCAGCTCGTCGCCGCGCTGAGATCGAACGTGAAATCATAGGCGCCGGCCGTCACCCCCAGCGGAAAGCCGACGAAGTTCGGCACCTGCGTCGCCACACCGGCGGTGCCTGCCTCGGGCGTGGCCGTGCAGCAATGGATATGCGCCGCGGTGGTGTTTCCCAGCAAGCCCGAGAAGCTCGTCTCCAGTCGCATGGTGTGGGCCGTGGTGTCCAGCCAGAGGGTCGCCCAGCCCGTCCCGGGTGAGGCGTTGGGCGGCGCCTCGACGGCACCGCCCAGCGCGGTCGAATAGCTGATGACTTCTGCCCCTGCTCCCGAGGCCGCCAGCAAGGCCGCCACGGCAACCGCGCGGCGAAAGCTTCCGATGTGATTCATGGTTTTCTCCTGGTCTGCGCCACCCGCCCCATTTCCCTCGACACCACCCGGCCACGAAAGAAAACGCGAGTCATTCTTGTTTTTAGCACGTCAGGGCGCACTGCCAAGTTGACCTCTCCGTCAAGCGAGCGCGTCCACCGGTCCGGTTACAAACCAACATGGGCTTACATCTCCCTTGCCAACCCGCCGCCACGGGGCTGCGTTGTTCGGTGCAAGGGCCGGCAATCATGCCTCCCGAAACGAACAAACCCCGCCCTCTCAAGGAGAATGCAAATGCTGAACAAGATCATCGCCCTCGCCATCGCCGCCGGTTTCGCGTCCGCCTCCTTCGCCCAGGCCCCCGCTGCCGCGCCCATCGCCGCGCCTGCGATCAAGCCGGCCGCCGCCGCCAGCGCCGCGGTCGAGAAGAAGGTTGAGGCGGTGAAAGCCGACGCCATGAAGGCAGCCGAGCCGGCCAAGGTCGCCGAAACCGTGAAGCCTGCCGATGCCGCCAAGCCCGCCGAAGCCGTGAAGGCCGAACCCGCCAAGCTCGACAAGAAGCCGGCGGCCAAGGCCAAGAAGGTCAAGAAAGCCGCCAAACCGGCAGCCCAAGCTGGCGTGAAGCCGGCTGACGCGAAGCCGGCCGAGGCACCTGCCGCCAAGTAAGCCGCCAGACGCAAACCACGCCAGCGGGGCGTGTTCCGGGACACCGGGGCATGCCCCGCTGGCCGTTTACACCTGTGCAGTCATGAAAAATCGTATCGCCGAAAATTTTCCATGATATATGTCAAGATGACAAAAGATTTTTGGATATCTAATAAAGCTATGCCTATAGAGAACAAGTGAAAATCTTTATATGTATATTTATGGCATTTATTAACCTGTCAATGGATGCGACGCGATGAAGATCACTCCCCTTGCAATTGCGATTACCGCCCTCACCGGCAGCCTGAACGCCTGGGCCGCTAAGCCCGCAGCCGAACCCATCAGCCCGATCCAGCCCGCGGTGATCACCAACCCCAAGCTGGTCGAACTGGGCAAGAAGCTCTACTTCGATCCGCGCCTCTCCAAGTCGGGCGCCATCTCCTGCAACTCCTGCCACAACCTGTCGATGGGCGGCACCGACAACCTCAAGACCTCCATCGGCCACAACTGGCAGAAAGGCCCGATCAACTCGCCGACGGTGCTCAACTCCCGCTTCGCCCTCGCCCAGTTCTGGGACGGCCGCGCCAAGGATCTGAAAGAGCAGGCCGGCGGCCCGATCGCCAATCCGGGTGAAATGGCCTTCACCCACGAACTCGCCGTGGACGTGCTGAAGTCCATTCCCCAGTACGTCGCCGAGTTCAAGAGCGCGTTCGGCACCGATGCAGTCGACATCGGCCGGATCACCACCGCCATCGCCGCCTTCGAGGAAACCCTCGTCACCCCCGACTCCCGCTTCGACAAGTGGCTGAAGGGCGACAAGAAGGCCCTCAACGAGAAGGAACTCGCCGGCTACGCGCTCTTCAAGAACAGCGGCTGCGTGGCCTGCCACAACGGCCCGGCCGTCGGCGGCACCTCCTTCCAGAAGATGGGCGTGGTCGAACCGTACAAGGCCACCAGCCCCGCCGAAGGCCGCTCCGCGGTCACCGGCAAGGACGCCGACCGCTTCAACTTCAAGGTCCCGACCCTGCGCAACGTGGAACTCACCTACCCGTACTTCCACGACGGCGAAGCCGCCACCCTCGAAAAGGCCGTCGACGTCATGGGCCGCCTGCAACTCGGCAAGCAGTTCACCACCGACGAGAACGCCAGCATCGTGGCCTTCCTGAAGACACTCACCGGCAAGCAGCCCAATTTCAAGCTGCCCACCCTGCCGCCGTCGTCCAACGCCACACCGCAGCCGAAGCCCTTCGAGTAAGCACCCTCCACAGCGTGCCGGGCCACGCCTGGCGCGTCGCCCGGGGAAGGCGGCCGCAGCGTGGCCTTCCCTCGTCCGCGATACGCATTCTCGACTCTCGTCCAGGCGCACTCCCCGCAGGCGCCTCCGGCGAGGGTCGGCAGCACTTTTTGCTTGCTGACCTTTATTGAGAACTTTTCTCGTTTACAAGTCACCTGGAACGGTTTAAATTGAGATCGATTCTCATTTAAAAGGGTGACCAAATGAACCACCTCACCAGGCCCCGGCTCCTCTCCACGGCCCCTGCCAACCTGTGGGCCGGTGCCTTGAGCCAGCTCCTCAGCTTCAACGAAACCGGCTGCCCCCACTCGGCCCGCCGCGCCGCCGGCCTCCTCTCCCGCCTTGCCGACGACCCTCGGGTTGACCGGGAGATCGCCGAACTCTGCGAACGTGCGATCCAGCGCCTCGACCTGACCGGCCAGCACGCACGGGAGCTGCCTCGCCCCTGAACGCGAGCCGGACCGCGCGCGCAAGCCCTACTGCCAGCGAGACCGTCGAACCCCGTCTACTCGCCCACCTCCAAAGGGAAGACGCGGCGCTCAAGATTGGCCTGCGGAGTGGACTCGCCGCCCTGCCCCGCCAGCTCGCCGGGCGCCGGCATACCAATGTGAAGTTCTGCCGTGACGATGGCCCAGGTGAGCCCCGGCGAGCGGCGCTTGATCAGCCGTCCTGCCAGGGCTTGTAGCGCCCGGCGCGGGCCAGCGGCACGAAGCTCGCCACCTGCGCCGCCAGCAGGATCATGAACGCCACCCGCAGCGACTGCGCCCCGTCCATGCCACTTGCGCGCAGCACGTCGAGCAGCCCGCCCAGCCCCCACTGCACCGCGAAGGCGCCGACGAAGGCCATCAGGTTGATGCAGGTCGTCACCCGCCCCGACAGCTTCATCGGAAACAAGCCGGCCACCACCCCGTACATCTGCGCCCCGGTGGCCGACACATAGCCGAGCACGCACCACAGCAGCAGGGTCGGGCCGACCTCGACGAGAATCAGCCCCAGCACCACCATGCTCAAAAAGAGGCCCACCTGCATCATGTGCAGCGGCGTGAAGCCGCGCCGGGCCAGCGGCGTCGCCCACGCCCCGATGGACAGCTGGCCGGCCAGCATGCCGATGTTGAGCCAGAACAGGTGATCCGCCGCCAGCGCACGGCTGTAGCCATTCACCTCCATCAGCCAGGGCACCGCCCACAGGCCCTGGAGCGCCATGAAGCCGCCGGTGAAGAAGGCCGACTGCCCCGAAAACCCCCAGAACTCCCGCGCCACCAGCACCTCCCGCACGCCGCGCAGGGCTTCCTGCAGGGTTTCGCTTCCGTGGGAGCCTTCCTTGTCCGGCATCGAGAAGAAGATCAGCGCCGCGCTGCCCACGCTCAGTGCCGCCACCGCCCAGAAGGCCCCGCGCCAGCCGATGAAGGGCAGCAGCGCCTCCAGCGGCGCCGACGCCGTCACCGCCCCGAGCGCGCCGCAGGACATGATGTAACCGGTCATCGAAGCCAGCTTCTCCCGCGGGAACCACAGGGTGAAACCTTTCAGCCCACCCATCAGACATGCCGACACCCCCAGGCCGATCAGGCCGCGAGCGCTCGCCAGGGTCGGCAGGCCGTCGCCGGTGGCAAACAGCACCGCCCCCAGCCCGGTGATCAGTAGCAGCACCGCCTCCACCCGCCGAGGGCCGAAACGGTCGAGGGCGATCCCCACCGGAATCTGGGCCAGCCCGAAGGCAAAGAAATAGGTGCTGGTGAGCAAACCCAGGTCGGCAGCGCTCAGGCCCAGCTCGCCGGTGAGGTCCGGCGAGATCACCGCATTCACGGTACGCAGCAGGTATGAAAGGTAATACCCCAGCGCGAAGGGCAGGAAGATCCGGCCGGCGAGAAAGGCGGAAGACGGAGAAGAAGGCGAACTCATGGGCTGGCCGGGGCGCAGTTTGGCAGACCGGGAGTGTAACGGCCGGCTCTCTCCGCGTCTTTTAGCGTCAACCCGCAGGCGCCGGCGCTGCACAGCCGGGCGCCTGCGAGAGCACGGGCCGCAGCTGCCGGATCAGAGCGCCGGGCTTGGCGGAAGCGCGCAGGCGGCCTGGTATTCCGCCGCCAGCCGGTCGCACAGCTCGCGCGCCGAGGGCACGTCGTGGATCGTCGCCACCCCGTGGCCGGCGCTCCACATATCGCGCCAGGCCTTCGCCTCGTCGGTCAGCGGCTTCAACTTGCCCTTGCCGACGCCCTGCACCAGCTCCTCGCGGCGGTAGCCGGCCTTCTCGAGGCTGGGCCACAGAAAGTTGGCGTTGGTGCCCGACACCGCGTCGGTATACACAATGTCCGCGGCGCCCGCGCTCACCAGCATCTGCTTGTAGGCGTCCTGGGCGATCGATTCGCGGGTGGCGATGAAGCGGGTGCCCATGTAGGCCAGGTCGGCCCCTAGCACCTCGGCCGCCCGCACCGCGTAGCCGTCCGAGATCGAGCCGCCGAGCACCAGCATGCCGCTCCAGAACTCGCGGATCTCGCGCACCAGGCTGAAGGCGCTCTGGGTGCCCGCATGGCCGCCGGCGCCGCCGGAGACGGCGATGATCCCATCCACACCTGCCGCGATCGCCTTCTTCGCGTGATAGGCGTGGACCACATCGGAAAACACCAGGCCGCCGTAGGCATGCACCGCCTTCACCACCTCGCCCGGATGGCCGAGGCTGGTGATCACGAAGGGCACCCGATGCTTGCAGATGAGCTCGAGATCCGGCGCCACCCGCGGGTTGGAGGCGTGCAGGATCAGATTGACGCCATACGGGGCGACGCGCGCCGCCGGGTCGGCCGTGCGCGCTGCTGCCAGGGCCCCATCAATCTCACCCAGCCAGGCGTCGAACTCCTCCGGCGTGCGGGCATTGAGGGCCGGGAACGTGCCGGCCACCCCGGCTCGGCAGGTCTCGGTGACGAGGGCCGGGCCGGACACGAGGAACATCGGCGCGGCGATGGCGGGCACCCTCAGGGTGCCGCGAAAAGCGCTGGCAAGGGTCATGCTGTCTCCTGGATTTATCGGTATCGGTGCTGCGCGGGCAATCTACCATGGCCTCCCGAGAGCAGGCGCCGTCTACTCGCCGCCCTCGGCGGAGGGCTCGGGCGCCGCGGCGGGCTTGGTCGCCGGCTTCGCCACCGGCTTGGCGGCCGGCTTGGGTGCCGGGCGCGGCTGCACGGGCAGCACCGGGCGCGCCGGAGCCGGGCTGGTCGCAAGCTGCGCGCCCGGCTCCAGGCGCCATTCGGCCTGCCCGAACGGGCCGCGCACCCGCACCGGCAGCGCCACCCCGCGCAGGCCGGCCAGCAGCGCGGCGTCCGTCCCCGCTGGCGGCACCAGCAGGCTCACCCGCGACAGCAGGTCGAGGCGCCGGCCGGCCAGGTCGACGCTGCCACCACCGGCAATCGCAAACGGGCCGCCCTGGGCCTTCAGATCGGTGCTGCGGGCGACGCCCCGCTCGATCGTGAAGCTGGCGGTGAGCTCGCCGAGGGCGCTCGTCTCACCGCCCCCCGGGCGCCGGGCGGCCGCCTGGCGGGCCTGGATCGCCGGCCGCCACTCTTTAAGCGCAGCCAGCAGGTCAAAGCCCTGCAGCGTGCCGCCGCGCAGACGCACCCGGGCCAGCCCGGCCATGTCTGCCCGCAGTTGCCCGCGGGTGGCCCCGGCGGAGGACAGGTCGACAAAGATGTTGGTCGTGCCGGCAAACGGCGCCGTACCGAACAGGTCGCGGCCGAGGGCCGCCGCATCGGCGTTCTGCAGATAGGCCCGCCAGACCACCTTGTTGCCGTCGGCGGCGAGGCTCAGGCTACCCTCAAATGCTCCGCCGTAGAGGGTCGCGGTCTGGCCGGTGGAAACCAGACGGCCATCATGCACGGCCAACGGCACCCGCAGCTTGTCCAGCTTCAGGCCGCCGGCCTTCAGGCTCCCGAAGCGGATCACCCCATCGATGTCGAGGCCACGCAGGCCCGACAGATCCACCGGGGCCGCATCGTCCGCGGCGGCGGCCTCGCCCTTGCGGTTCTTCTGGGCCTTGCCGTTCGCCATCTGGCGGTCGAGATCGAAACTCTCCACGTCCACATCGACGCCGAGCGCCAGCGGAGCCAGCCGCGGCACGCTCCAGCTGCCCTGCAGGTGGCCCAGCTCGTGGGTCAGCTCGATCTTGCCGACGCCGCTGCCCCGCGCAAAATCGATACGCCCGTCGCCACGCACGGCAATCTTGCGGACCGGGCTGGCGGCCTCCGGCGTGAGGGCGAGCTCGCCGCTGTGGCCGCTGAGGTCCAGCTGCCGGCCTTCTTCACGCCAGCTGGCGCCACCCGCGACGCTGCCGGCGAGGCGGCCGAAGGGTGTCCGCCAGTCCAGCTCGGTGCTCAGCCGCTGGGCGGCCCACACGCCAGCGCCCGCCTTCAGGCCCGCCAGGCGAGCACGGAGCTGCTGGCCCGCCTGCTTGAACGTGACTTCAGCAGAGTCAGCCAGCAGCCCCTCGGCCGTGAAAGTCAGGCGCGGGATGCTGGCGCCGAGCTCGGCATCCGGCTGCCCGGCAAGCTGGCCCCGGAGCACCACACGCACGCCATCCAGCTGCGCAGGCTTGCCCTCCGGGCCGAGGCGGTAGGACGCTTCGAGGGTGAACCGGGCATCCGTGCCCGGGCTGGCCTGGGTCAGCCGCCCGCTCAGTTCGGCGTAGCCTTCGGCCAGGGCCGCGAGGCGGCCGCTGGTCAGCTCGAACTCGCTCAGGGCCAGCGCGCGGCCGGTGGCCTCGTCGTTCCAGGTGAGCGCGCCGTTGCGCACCGCCAGGCTCGCCGCCGCAAATGCCAGCGGTTCGACGCCCTTGCCGTTGTCAGCGGCGGGCGGGTCCAGCAGATCTGCGACGTTGAGCTTGCCGTCCCGGTCTCGCAGCAAGGCCACGCGCAGGCCATCGAGCTCGACCCGGTCGACCACCACCCGGTGGGTCAGCAGGGGCATCAGGCGCACGCCGAGGGCGGCACGTTCGAAAGCCAGGAGCTCGCCCTCGCCCGCCCGCCCCGACAGGCTGCCGCGGGGCACGTGCAGCATCAGCCGCGGGAACATCGAGAGCTCCAGCGGCCCCTCCAGGCGCAGGCTGCGCTGGTGGCGTTGCTTGGCAAAATGGCTCAGCTCGGCCGCCAGCCGGGCACCGTCGAAGGTGGCGTAAAGAAACAGCGCCCCCGCGGCGACCACCGTGCACAGGCCACCGAGCGCAAACGCAAGATACCGCAGATATTTGAAATACATGTCCGGGAATGCCGCGACTCCAAGGCCGCGATCTTACCCCACGGCGCGCAGGGGCAGGCGCAGCGCGAAGGTGCAGCCCTTGCCGGGCTCACTGTCGACAACCACCGTGCCACCGTGACGCTCGGCCACGGTCTTGACAATGAGCAGGCCGAGGCCGACGCCGCTGGGCTGGTCGCGCCCCTCGTCGACGATCCGCGAGAAGCGCCGGAACAGGCGCGACAGCGCCTCGGCCGGGATGCCGGCGCCCTGGTCGCGCACGCGGATGACCCAGTCCGGCCCCTCGGCCGACAGGCTCAGGAAGACGCTGCTGTTGGCCGCGCCATACTTGATGGCGTTGGTCAGCAGGTTGATCACCGCTCGGCGCAGCAGCGAGAAGTCGCCCCGCACGATGGCCTCCTCCTGCTCGGCGTCGCGGGTATCCACCTGGATCCGGATGCCGCGGGCCTGGGCCTGGGGCCACACCTCGTCGGCCGCCGAATCGACCAGGCCGGCCAGGTCGAGCTCGACGAAATCCTTGGGGTCGGAGCCTTCGGCCCGCACCAGGCGGAACAGGCCGTCGGCCAGATCGAGGGCCGAGCGGGCGTAGCGGGCGATCCGCGGGATCTGCTCGACCTGCGCCGCCGGCTCGCCCCGATAGCCCTCGATGAGGGTCAGGATGGAGGCCAGCGGGGCGCGCAGGTCGTGGGACAGGAAGTGCATGGTGTCCTCGCGGCTGCGCTGGGCCTCGTGCATCAGCGTCACGTCGGCCAGGCCGATGACGCGCCCGGAGCGCGCCGCGGCATCGCCGATGAGTTCGGACACCGACACCAGCAAGTGGCGCTTCTTGTCGGGTGACAGCTCGAACTGGCGCGCGCCCTTCGAGCCGCCGAGATCGGGCAGGCCTTCCCGCATCGGCACGTAAGCCGGCCACGGCAAGGCGTGGAGGGCCGCCAGCAGGGCATCACTCCTGAAGGCCTGCAGCAGGTGGCGGGCGCGCTCGTTGTGGAGGATGACCCGGTTGGTCTGGTCGATCACGACGATGCCGATGGGCAGGTGTTCGAGGGTGTCGGCAATGAAGCGGCGCACGTCCCGCTGGTGCTGGGCCACCCGGCGCACGATGCGGATGCGCGCCTCGAGCCCGTCGACGACGGCCTGCTCCTGCTCGCCCGGGCCGTGGCCCGGCGGAGTGCCTTCACGCTCTAGGGCGATCAGCTCGGCGTCCAGGTAACGCTGGGCAAACTCCAGCCGACGCCAGCTCCACAAAGGATAGGCGAGCATGCAGCCGAGCACCGCCGGCGCCGGCCCGAACCACCAGCCGCCGAGATGCAGGCCGACGCCCGACAGCACGATCGCCAGCGCACCGAGCGCGAAGGGCGCGATGAAGCCGGTGCGGGCCTCGGCGTACAGGAGGATCAGCATCAGCGTCAGGACCATCGTCACGGCCAGCGCGGCGGACACCCACGACGGCAGCAGCCCCACCGTCGAGCCGCGGCGCAGCGCATCGAAGATGTTGGCCTGCACCTCGACCCCGGCCATCGGGCGCGACAGGCCGGAGGTGGGCGTCAGCACCGACTCGGCCAGGCCGGCGGCGGTGGCGCCGACGACGAGGATCTTGCCGCGCAACGCATCGGCCGAAACCTTGCCGTTCAGCACGGCCTGGTAGGAATAGTGCGTGTAGGAGCCCGGCGTGCCCGAAAACGGAATGCGTAGCCAGTTGGTACGCATCCACTGGCTGCGGTCGCCGGCGTCATCCACCGGCGCCGGCACCGGCGCATAGGCGCGCTGCAGTGCGGGCACCACCAGCCTCAAGAGGGCGAGGGCCAGCTGCGGATGCCGGGCGGCGCCGAAGCCCTCCCACAGATACACGCTGCGCGCCACGCCGTCGGGGTCGAACTCGACGTGATCATGGCCGATGGCCGCGGCCGCGTCGGCAAAGATCGGCAGCGGGCGGGTCTCGCCCGTCAGGGCCGCGCCGGTGGTGGCCTGGACCACCGGCAGCACGACCTGCCCGTAGCGGCGCATCGCCTCGGCGAGCAGCTGGTCGGCCTCGGGGTCGTCACGGCTGGGCGTGTCGAGGATCAGGTCCATCATCATCGCCCGCGCGCCGGCCTCCCGGGCCCGGTCCACGAGCGCCGCGTGGGTGCGCCGGGACCACGGCCAGCGGCCGAGGCTGGCCAGGCTCGCGTCGTCGATGGCGATGATCACCACGTCGCTGCTCGGCGGCCGCATGAAGGCCGACAGGGTGCTGTCGTAGATGCTCTGGTCGATGCGCCACAGCCAGCCCTCCAGCGCGGCCAGCACCACGATCACCATGCACATCACGGTGACCGCGAACCACTCGAAGGTTGGACGGCGCAGCAGCGGGCTCACGGATCTCACGGGCCAGGCGCGGCCGGAGCCGAGAGGCGCCAGGGCAGCACATAATGGTGTGCCAGCGTGTGCACCGCCGACCACGGGCTGGCGACACCGTCAGGATCGATGGCACGCACACGCAGCGCATACACGCCGGCATCCGGCGCAGGGATCGTCAGCGCCGGCTCACCGATGCGCTGGGCGATGAGGATGTCGCCGAACGCCGCATCGCGGGCCAGCTGGAACTCGTAGATCCGGCCACCCGGCTCGGCCGGCCAGGCGAAACGCAGGCGCTTGTTGTAAACATTCAAGGCCACCGGCCCCGGCGCCCGCCGCACGGCGAGGGGCTGGACGTCGCCCCACGGGCCCCGCTGGCCCTCACCGCGCAGGGTGGCGACCCGCCACCAATAAGCCCCCGGCGGCAGCCCGGTATCGACGGCTGGCGCCGGGCTGTCCCACTCGCCGGCGAGATCCTTGAAGGCTGCGTCCCGGCTCACCTGCAGGCGATAGCCGGCCGCCGCGGGCACCTGCTCCCAGCTCAGGGTGGCGGCACGCGGCGGTGCGGCGCGGGGCGGCTCCGGGCGGGCCCGCAGCGCAAACGCACGGGCCGCGTCATAGCCTTCCAGCCCCGCGTCATCGATGGCCCGCACACGCAGCCAGTAGTCGCCATCGGCCAGCCCGGTGAAGCGCGCCGGCGACGCATCGAACACGCCGTCCATCACCACGTCGTTGAAAGCCTCGTCGCGGGCAAGCTGGGCCCGGTAACGCACCGCCCCCTTCACCGCGGCGAAGGGAAACTGCATGGCGACCCGCTCCATCACCGACGGCATGGCGTCGAGCTGCGGGGCCCGCAGCAGCGCACGCGGCGCCGGGATGGCTGCCCCGGCCCTGGCGACGGCCCCGAACCCCGCCGGCAAGGCCGTCGCCGGCCCCGCGCCGGGTGGGCTCATGCGCACCTCGCCGCCGGTCACCTCGGCCTGGGCCGTGCCGGCAGAAGTGTCCGAGCCGACCCGGAAAGCGGTGCCACGCACGCCCACCACCGCCGTCGGCGTCCGAACCTGATAGCGGGCCGCCGGGCCGCGCTGAGACGTGACGGTGGTCTCGACGCGGCCCCGCTCAAGATAAACCCGGGTGTCCTGGCCCTCGAAACCCCGGAAGCCCTGCACCTTGTCGAGGCGCGCAAGGCTGCCCGGCTGCACAGTGAGGCGCGAATCGTCGGGCATCAGCAAGGTCACGAAAGCCTCGTCACCAGTACGCAGGCGGGAACCACCCGGCAGGGTTTCGTCCACGGCCAGCCGCCGCCCGTCCACCGTCACGTCGCCCTGCACGGCCAGCACGCGGGCGCTACGCGGCTCGACCTGCAGCCAGGCTTCAGGAATCCGCAATTGCGATCCAACAGGCATGCGCGCCGGATTGCTGATGTGATTGCGGGACTGCAAACCCTTCCAACCGAAAGGGGCGGTCAGAAAGCGCTTCTCGAGCCCGATCAGGGTATCACCGGCACGGGTCGAATAAATGACTTCGACATCGGACGCGCCCGCACCAGCAGCCGCCGTCAGGACGACGATGCCGCTCAGCACACGAAAGAGGGTACGGGTCACGGAGATAACCTTTGGTCTGATCGGGGCAACTATATTAGTTTGGGACTTGGGTTGAGGTGCAAAACTTCGCAAACTCGCCCATCGGAACGGGCCACCGTGCTAAATACGCCGCCTAATTCCGTAATTCCCACCTTATGATGGGTATGCAGCTCCTGCGAGCGTATGCCAGATATTTCGCCAGAGCGTTCTTGCAACCTTCCCATTACCTTTGAAAAGGAGTCACCCATGAGCTTTATCCAGGAATTCAAGGAGTTCGCCATGAAAGGCAATGTCGTCGACCTGGCAGTCGGCGTCATCATCGGCGGTGCATTCCAGAAAATCGTCGACTCCCTCGTCAAGGATCTGCTGATGCCGGTTCTCGGCAAGCTGCTCGGCGGGGTGGATTTCAAGCACCTCTACATCAATCTCGGCGACAAGACCTTCGAGACAATGGAAGCCGCCGAAAAAGCCGGTGCGCCGCTGTTCAAATATGGCGTGTTCATCAATTCGATCATTGATTTCGTGATCGTCGCGATGGCCATCTTCGTGGCAATCAAGGCGATGAACAAACTCAAGCGCAATGAGCCGGCACCGGCACCGGAAGCCCCGGTCGATCCGGAAGACATCAAGCTGCTGCGGGAAATCCGCGACGCCCTGAAGAAATAAGGCGCAATGACCAGGGGCTCCCGATTCCGGGAACCCCTGTAGGTCAGCCCTGAGAGACGACCTCGGTGCCGAGGGTCGTTACCTCGGCGGGGTCGATCTTTTCGAGGCGATAGCCAAAGTTGTAGGTCGGGGTCAGCCGGAAACCGTTTTCCGGGCGCAGGTTGAGCTTGCTGCGGACACGGCTGATGTGGGTATCCACCGTCCGCGTTGCGAGGTCGGGGTTACGCCCCCAGACCGCCTCCAGCAGATGCCCACGGGACAGCAGCCGGCCCAGGTTACGGAACAGGAAGGCCGCCAGTTCGAATTCCTTGTCGGTCATCTCGACCACCGCGCCATCAATGCTCAGCACCTTGCGGGCAAGGTCGAATTGATAGGGCGCCACCACCAGGGTCTGGTTGGCATTACGAGGCTGCGAGCGGCGCATCACCGCCTCGATGCGCGACAGCAGCTCGATGCGGCGGGGCGGTTTGATCAGATAATCGTCGGCCCCGGCGCTGAAAGCATTGGCGATATCCTCCTCTGCATCGCGGGAGGTGATGAAGATTGCCGGTGTGTCGTTGCCGCGCTCCACGCGCAGCCAGCGCAGCACCTGCTCGCCGGTGAGGTCCGGCAGGACCCAGTCAACCAGGAACAGATCGAAGCTCTCACGGCTCGCCACCCGCATGAGCTCGCGGGCCAGTCCGAAGCCGTGCACATCGTGCCCGGCTTCCCTCAGCCAGCCCGTCAGAACTTCCATTTGGGCCGGATCGTCTTCGAGAATAGCGAATCGCACGCTGACCTACCTTTTTTTTCGAGAAATTAAGTACGCCAATTCACGACCTCCCATGCGCTCGTAATTGCCGGGCGTCATGCGAAGTCCCCCACGTAGGGATTGCTTTCACGTTCCTCGCCGAAATTCGACATAGGCCCGTGGCCGGGAATAAAGGAAACATCCTTGCCCAGCGGCCAGAGCTTATGACGAATCGAATTCACGAGCGCGGCATGGTTGCCCCGCGGGAAATCGGTGCGACCAATCGAACCGGCAAAAAGCACGTCCCCCACCACCGCCAGGCGCGCGGCAGCGCTGAAAAAAACGACATGTCCGGGCGTATGGCCAGGACAATGCAATACATCCAGACTCTCCTCCCCGATGCTCACCACGTCCCCATCGACCAGCCAGCGGTCGGGGGTGAAAGTTTCCACCTGCGGGAAACCGAACATCTTGCTCTGCTGGGGCAACGCCTCGATCCAGAAGCTGTCCTCCCGCTCGGGGCCCTCGATCGGCAGCGACAGACGGCGCGCCAGCTCTGCCGTGCCTCCGGCGTGATCGATGTGCCCGTGGGTCAACAGGATCTTGTCGACGCTCACCCCCAGCTGCGTGACGCCAGCGAGGATCCGGTCGACGTCGCCGCCCGGGTCCACCACGGCGGCCTTCAGCGTCGCATCGCACCACAGCACGGAGCAGTTCTGTTCGAAGGGGGTGACAGGAATGATCTTGTATCGAAGCATGATTTTCAAAAATGTGCGCAGGCGCCCGGAGAGTCGCCAACACGATCCGGCAACACCTCGTTCAATTCAGGGCACTGATGCATTGCGTAAGCCAAAGTTTAGCACGCACCAAATCGGTGGCCATTAAACCTATCGCCCCACGACCCGCGGCGCCCCCCCAGCGACACTCATGTTTTCATTCCAGATCGATTCGCCCCAATGCAAATGTCAGAATTGCTTGCGCGACCGTCCAGATTGCAAAAAGACGTCCCCTTCGAAAACCCTGATCTGCAAGGGCGGCGAGCGATTGATGCCAAGAATACTAACGTCACCTTTTTTAATTGAATGATTTGTTACCACCACCTTCGGAGCACCGCCGGAGGCCTCCTGCAAGAACCGGACATGGATTAGCCGCCGCGGCGAAACCGGGAGAAAGCAAGGGAGGAGATGGCGCCGCAACAGCCGCGCCGGGAAGACCTGACGACGCGCCTGATGCCCAAGACTCAGCGCTGCGCGCCGGCGCCGGGATGGGTCTCGGTGAGCATGATGTAACGGGCGCGATCCTGCGCGTAGCGGGTCCGGATCGCCTCTATGTCGCGACGCTTCGATTCGACGAGCAGACTCTGGGCGTTCAGCTCACCGTCGGACTCGCGCAGGGAGGCCGCCAGCGCCGGGGGCATCTCGCGCTTCTGGTAGAACTCGGCCTCGCGGTTGAGGCCTTCGCGCTTCTTGAGCATCAGGGCCCGTCGGGCTTCGGCCTGCTTGAGCTCGAGCGCCACCGCCTCGATCGCCCGGTCGCGGCGGGTTTCGATGTCGGCGAGGCTCGAATAGGTCTCGAGGAGGGATTGATTACGGCGGTTTTCGGCTCGCCGGTTGGCGATCTCGGCCCGCCGCGCCCGCTCTTCAGCCTCTCGGCGGGCCAGCTGTTCGGGCGTCAGCGGAGCCTCGACGAGACGCCGCACCGTGCCCTGTGGGCTCACCTCGCGGTAGCCCTTGCCATAGCACTGGAGCGGCAACACGTCGCCGCAGACCTGGTGGCCGTTGTCGGTGCAGCAGAATACGGTGCCCTTGGGCGACGTCTGAGCGCCCACCGGCAGAGCCATCCACAGCACACAGAACAAGGCACCGCGTCGCATCGGCTCAAGCGTCCCCGGACACGCCGTAAGTTTCGCGGTAACGCTGGACGGCGTCCAGGTTGGCAGCGAGGGCGGGGCTGTCATGGAGGAAGGCGATGAGGTCCTTCAGGGTCGCCACCGCCAGCACGGGGATGCCGTAGGTCTGGCCGACTTCCTGGACGGCGGACAGGCTGCCCGTGCCGCGCTCCATGCGATCGAGGGCGATCACCACCGCCGACGGCGTGGCGCCATGGGCGCGGATGATCTCGACGGATTCCCGCACCGACGTCCCGGCGGAGATCACGTCGTCGAGGATCGCCACCCGGCCAGCCAGCGGGGCGCCCACCAGGGTGCCACCCTCGCCGTGGTCCTTGGCTTCCTTGCGGTTGAAGCAGAAAGGCAGGTTGTGGCCATGCTCGGCCAGGCGCATCGCGGTGCCAGCCACCAGGGGAATGCCCTTGTACGCCGGCCCGAACAGCATGTCGCAGGGCAGATCGGCGGCCAGCAGGGTGCGCGCATAAAAGTCGCACAGGCGGCCAAACGAAGCGCCGTCGTTGAACAGGCCCGCATTGAAAAAATACGGAGACAGTCGCCCAGCCTTGGTGACGAACTCCCCGAAACGCAGCACACCCTTGTCGCAGGCGAGCTCGATGAAATCGCGGCTAAAATTCACGTTATTCCTAAAATCCGGACCGAGTTACACAAAATGTTACGCGTCGTCACTGCCAACCTCAACGGAATCCGCTCCGCGAGCGTGAAAGGCTTCCTGTCCTGGCTCAACAATCAGGATGCCGATGTGGTCTGCGTTCAAGAGCTCAAGGCTCAGCTCCCAGACCTTACTTCAGAGATGCAAAAACCAGGCGAGTTCAGCGGGTACTTTCACTGCGCCGCGAAAAAAGGCTACAGCGGCGTCGGAATCTATACCAGAAACACTCCTGACGCCGTCATCGAGGGCATCGGCGACGCCGAGTTCGACGCCGAAGGCCGCTACCTGCAGGCCGACTTCGGCGACCTGTCGGTGATCTCCCTCTACCTGCCGTCAGGCTCCAGCTCCGAGGAGCGCCAGGCCGCCAAATTTCGCTTCATGGACCTCTTCCTGCCCCGCATGGCCGCACTGCGCGCCAGCGGCCGCCACGTGATCGTGTGCGGCGACTGGAACATCGCCCACCGGGAGGCCGACCTCAAGAACTGGAAATCCAACCAGAAAAACTCCGGCTTCCTGCCCGAAGAACGCAACTGGCTCACCCGCCTCTTCGACGAACAGGGCTGGGTGGATACCTACCGCCGGCTCCATCCCGACGCCACCGACGCCTGCTACACCTGGTGGTCGAACCGCGGCCAGGCCTGGGCCAAGAACGTCGGCTGGCGCCTCGACTACCAGATCGCCACCCCCGAACTCGGCGCCCGCGCCGTCCGCAGCGCCGTTTACAAAGACCAGCGCTTCAGCGACCACGCACCCCTCACGGTCGATTACGACCACCCCCACCGGCGCTGAACACGGCACGCAACCCAAAATGGGTTTCAATGATAGTCGGGCGAGCGCAGATTTGAAAGAACTGAGTGCGCCGCCGGCTGTCCACGCAACTTGGGCCTGGCTGCCTTCCCGCCCGGCATCAATTGCCTTCGGGCACGATTGGGATTAGCCTAGGCCTCAAGACATGTGGGAGCGCCCGGCACGCCCCGCGATGGTTTCAGCGCATTCCGACTACCCGCTCATCACCTGGAGAACACCATGAACGACTCCCAAGTTACGAAAGACAAGCTCGTTTCCGACTTCAAGGCCGTCGTCGCCGACACCGAAGAGCTGCTGAAGCTCACCGCCGGCCAAGCCGGTGACAAGGTCGCCGACGTGCGGGTGCGCCTCACCGACAAGCTGACCTCGGCCAAGTACAAGCTGCAGGATCTCGAAGCCGCTGTCGTCCAGAAGACCAAGGCCGCCGCCCGCGCCACCGACGACTACGTCCACGACAACCCCTGGAAGTCCGTTGGCGTCGCCGCCGGTGTCGGCTTCCTGCTGGGCCTGCTGGTCAACCGCCGCTAAGCGCCGCATGAGCGACCCCGCGCCCACGCGCCTCGGCGAGTCCCTGCGGGGGCTCGCCGATTCCGGTCTGGCCACGCTCCAGACGCGGCTCGAGCTGTTCTCCGTCGAGCTCAAGGAAGAAAAGCTGCGGGCCGGCAGCTTCCTCTTCGATACCGTGCTCGCCGCGCTCTTCGTCGGTTTCGGCATCGTTTTCCTGCTGATCTTCCTCACCGTGCTGTTCTGGGACAGCCACCGCCTGCTCGCCCTGGGCCTCGCCACCACCGTGCTGCTGGCCGCCGGCGTATGGGCCGGCACCCGGGCTGCGACCCGCCTGCGCGCAGGCTCGCGCCTCTTTGCCGCCAGCCTGGCCGAGATCGCCCAGGACCGCGAAACCCTGCGCCCCAAGGAATGAGCCCTGAACTCGTCGAGCTGGCCCTGCGCAAGCAGCGCCTGCAGCTGCGCAGCGCCGAGGAGCGTGAAGCCCTTGTCGAACACGCGCGCGCCTTCGCGCCGGTCTTCAGCGGAATCGACCGTATCGCCGACAGCGTGCGCTGGGCGCGGAGCAACGCCCCCATCCTGTCCGGCGTCGCCATCTTCGTGCTCGTCGCCCGCCCCCGCGCAGCCCTGCGCTGGGCGCGCCGCGGCTGGGTCGGGTGGCAGCTGTTCCGGCGTGTCCAGAAGCTGGTTTCCTGACCTCCATCGCCACACCCATGACTGTCGACCTCGACGAAATCCGCCGGGCCCGTGAAGAGGCCGACTGCCTGTGCAGTGCCGAGGATGTTGACCAGGCCCTGGGCCGCCTCGCCTCCGACATCACCGCCAGGCTGCACGACAAAAACCCGCTGATCTACGTCGTCATGAACGGCGGCCTGGTGCTGGCCGGGCGGCTGCTGCCACGCCTGCCCTTTGCCCTGGAGCTGGCCTACCTGCACGCCACCCGTTACGGCCATGCCCTCGAAGGCACCCTGCTCGACTGGCGCGTGCGCCCCACCCAGGATCTGCGCGGGCGCACCGTGCTGGTGCTCGACGACATCCTCGACGAGGGCCACACCCTCGCCGCCATCATCGACTACCTGAAGGGCGAAGGCGCCCGCGAAGTTTTCTCCGCGGTGCTAGTGCACAAGGTGCACGAGCGCAAGGCCTACCCAGGCATGCGCGCCGACTTCACCGGGCTCGACGTGGCCGACCGCTTCCTGTTCGGCGGCGGCATGGACTACAAGGGCTACTGGCGCAACGCCCCGGGCATCTACGCCCTCAAGGGGCACTGAGGGCCCAAGGGCCGGGCTTGGCTCAGCCCACCCCAACGAGGGTCAATGAAACTTTGGGGGGGGACTGTGTTGCCACGCGAGTCTTCCAGGGCCCTGCCTGCCTCGTCGTGCACGGAGACACATGGGTGCGTTACGAGATGCCGACACCCACCCCATGTTTCTCAAGCGCCGCAGGCCACCGCGCCGCGGAAAAGCGCCGCCACCGCCGCCGGGTTCGACGGAAAGTAAAAATGCACGTATGAAGCAGTCGTCCCGCCCAGCCGGTACACCGCTTCGCCCTCCCGCCCGGTGAGCGAGGTGGCCCGGGCCAGGGGCTGCAGCGGTGTCTCGCTCTTCGAGTAATGAAAGGTGTGCCCGGCGAGCCGGCCTTCCGGCAGCTCCACCGCCTGGGTGCCAAGCGCCGCCAGCCGCGCCTGCATGCGGGTGTGGCCGGGCAGCAGCGCTGCGCCGGGGTGGCACGCGCCTTCCTTGTCGGTCAGCGTCTCGAAGAGGCTCATCATCCCGCCACACTCGGCAAGCAGCGGCTTGCCGGCCGCCGCGTGGGCGCGCAGGCCCGCCAGCCAGCGCGGGTTGGTGGCCAGCCGGGCGGCGTGGAGCTCCGGGTAGCCGCCCGGCAGCCACAGCGCGTCGCAGGCCGGCAGCGGCTCGTCGGCCAGGGGCGAGAAGAAGCTCAGCTCGGCGCCGAGGGCCTGCAGCACATCCAGGTTGGCCGGATAGATGAAGCCGAAGGCCGCATCCCGGGCGATGGCGACCCTCCGGCCTGCCAGCCGCGCCTCGAAGGGCGGCTGCGGCACGGCCGGGAAATCCACCGGAGCCGGGAGGTCGGCCGCCCCGGTACGGGCGAGGTGATCGGCCAGCCGGTCGAGCCGCTCGTCCAGGTCGGCGATCTCGGCCGCCTGCAGGATGCCGAGATGACGCTCGGGCAGCGCCGCCGCCTCGTCCCGGGGCAGCGCGCCGTACCAGGCCATGCCGGGAGAAAGGCTGTCCTGCAGCAGCCGGGCGTGGCCCTCACTGCCCACGTGGTTGGCGAGCACCCCGGAAAACGGCAGGTCGGGCTGCCAGGTGGCCAGGCCATGCACGAGGGCGCCGAAGGTCTGGGCCATCGCCTTGGCGTCGATCACCGCCATCACCGGAATGCCGAACCGGCGGGCGATGTCGGCGCCCGAGGGCTTGCCGTCGAAGAGCCCCATCACCCCTTCGACGAGGATCAGATCGGCCTCGCCCGCGGCCTGATGCAGCCGCCAGGCGGCATCGGCCTCGCCGCACATGCCCAGATCGAGGTTGTACACCGGCGCCCCGCTGGCCACCGCGTGGATCTGCGGATCGAGGAAATCCGGCCCGCACTTGAACACCCGCACCCGACGCCCCTGGCGACGATGCAGCCGGGCCAGCGCCGCGGTGACAGTCGTCTTGCCCTGCCCCGAGGCCGGCGCCGCGACGAACAGCGCCGGGCACGCCACCGCGCTCACGACGGCTGCTCCGGCTGGAACCAGGCCAGGCGCTCCTGCAGCCCCACCACCTCGCCGACGATGGTCAGCGCCGGGGGGACGATGCCGGCCTCCTGCACCGCCTGGGCCAGATGCCCGAGGTCGGAGCTGACGACCTTCTGCCCGCGGGTCGTGCCCCGCCGCACCACCGCCGCCGGCGTGGTGGCCGGCAGACCGTGGGCCACCAGCTGCTCGCAGATCGCCGGCAGCTGGGTGACGCCCATGTAGAAAACGACGGTCTGGCGCGGGCGCGCAAGCATCTCCCAGTCGAGGTCGACGGTGCCGTCCTTCAGGTGGCCGGTGACGAAGATGCAGGCCTGGGCGAAGTCGCGGTGGGTCAGGGGAATCCCCGCGTAGGCGCTGATGCCCGAGGCGGCAGTGATGCCGGGCACCACCTCGAAGGGCACCCCGGCCTGCACCAGCTCCTCCACCTCCTCGCCGCCGCGCCCGAAGATGTACGGGTCGCCGCCCTTCAGGCGCACCACCTTGCGCCCCTGCCGGGCCAGGCTGACCAGCAGCTGGTTGATCTCGCCCTGAGGCAGTGCATGGTGGGCGGCTTTCTTGCCCACGTAGATGCGCTCGACGCCTTCCGGAACGCAATCGAGGACTTCCTTGCTCACCAGGTTGTCGAAGACCAGCACATCGGCCGCAGCCAGCAAACGCAGGGCGCGCACGGTGAGCAGCTCTGCGTCGCCCGGGCCTGCGCCCACCAGGTAAACCCAGCCCGGGCGGGCCGGGGAACGTTCGGGGGGAGATTTCGAATCGGGCATGTCAGTGTTCCCAACCAGTTCAGGTTTCGAGCGGCTTGCGCCACAGGGCGAGGCGCACCGGCGCGGCCGGCGCAAAACGCAGGCGGCCGGCCACCGTCTCGCCGCTGGCGAGGGCGAGCTCCTGCCAGGCCTCGGCCGGCACTTCGGCGGCAAAGGCGAGCAGGTCGGCGCGGGCGTTGTCGTCCTCGGCGGTTGCCACCAGGCGCCCACCCGGCGCCAGGCGGGCCCAGGCCGCAGCCAGCCACTCGGACAGGCCCACCCCGCCGCGCACGAAGACGGCCTCCGGGGCCGGCCACTCACGGCAGCGCAGCGGCGACGCGGCGGGGATCGCCGCAAGGTTCTCGCCAATGCCAGCGCGGGGCATCGTGATGCCCAGCAGGCTGGGGTCGACGCCCACCGCGCGCAGGCGTGCCGTCGGCACCGCCCGTGCCCATTCCAGGGCCAGGCTGGCCTCGCCGTCGGAGATCGCCCAGCCGGTTTCCCAGGCCGCGGGTTGCAGCCAGGCCAGCGCCAGCAGGCGCGCCGCCAGCGGCAGCGCAGCGTGGGCCGCGTCGCCCAGGCTCTCCGGGGCGATGCCCGGCAGCTCGGCAAACAGGCCCGCCGACGGGCCGGTGGCGACAATCAACACCGCCCGCGGCTCGAAGCTCTCACGCAGCTCGGCCAGCTCGGTGGCCAGCCAGGCCCGGGCCTGCAGCTCGCCGCCGGCAAACTCGCAGACCCATACGCGGGCGCCGGCAAAGCCGGAGTCCACCAGCAGCCGCGCCACCGCGACGGGCGCAGCGGCATCGGCCAGCGGTACCGCGAACAGGCGATGGGCGCGCAGCTGCCCACGCAGGGCGGCCAGCGGCGAGCGCCGCAGGTCCACCACCGAGACGACGTCCGGCGACAGGCCGAGCGCCGCGCAGGCGGCCTGCACTCGGCCGACGCCGGGCAGCACGCGCACCTGGCCGGGCCCGAGCTCGGCCAGCAACTCGGCTGCCGGGCCGTCACCAGCGGCGTCGCCGACCACCACCAGCACACTGCCGGCGTGGCCGATGCGGCGCAGGTCGAGATGAACGGATTCGGGCGCGCACAGGGCCTGGGGCAGCGCCAGCCCAAGAGCGGCAAGCCGGTCGAGAGCGTCGGCGCTGCCGAGCACGATCTGCGCGCCCTTCAGCACGGCGAGCGCCTCGGCGGAGAGCGCCGGGGGCGTGTCGAGGCCGAGGCTGACCACCGTGAGGGGCGCCAGCGGCGCGGGTTCGACGGATACCTCGGCGGCCTCGACCAGCTCGGCCGGGGCCGCGACGGGTTCGGCGGCCGGCGCTGCGGTGGCGTCGGGCTCGACTTCTGCAAGCGCGGGCGCAGCCGGCGGCGTCTCGTCGAGCGAGGTGGTTTCGGCGGCGGCAGGCCCGGCGCTCCCGGCACGCTCGGTGCGGCCGCGCCGACGCTTGCGCTTGCGCCGGGACGCCGGCAGCACAGCCTCTGCGCTTGCGACCACGGCCGGAGCGGCCTCTTCGGACACCACCGGGCTGGGCTCGGGGGCAAGCAATGCAGGCGCTTCGGGCGCGGGAGCCGGCGTGACGGCGGCTTCGGGGGCGGGCGGCGCATCGAAGAGGTCAGCCGTCACCGGGCTGGCCACCGTTTCGGGCGCGGGCACCGCCTCGGCCGGCTTGGCCTTGGGCTTGCGCGGGGCACGCTTGGGCTTGGGTGTGGCGGGCACGGCTTCGACGGCGGCGGGCTCTGCCGGATCGGCCTTCTTGCGGGATGCCCGCGCCGGCGCCTTACGGCGGGCCGGCTTGGGGGTTTCGTCCGGGGCGTCCGTCAGCAGAACGGGATTCTGGTCTTCACTCATCGTCGGACGCCCGTGCCAGCGGACGCGTCGAAAAACAGGGCTCGCAGAATAGCACGAAGCCTTTTCCAGCCGCCTCAGCGCGCGAGCAGGCCGGCACGAAAGGCCGACACAGGCCGGATGTGACGAGGCCCGCTTGCGCGGGCCCCGGACATTGGCAGCAGCGTGGATGCGCCTTACAGCAGCACGCGCTCGATGCCGCCGCTGTTGGCCTTGGCCACGTAGTCGACCATCCAGTTCTCGCCGAGGATGTGCTTGGCCATCTCGACCACAATGTAGTCGGCATCGACCCCGCCGGCGTCGCCGCTGTAGCGGGACAGGCCCTGCAGGCAGCTCGGGCAGGAGGTGAGGATCTTGACCGGCGTGGCGGCGTCGGCGCCGCGCAGCTTCTCGGCGCCCTTCTCGATCTCCTCCTGCTTGCGGAAGCGCACTTGGGTGGAGATGTCGGGGCGCGACACCGCCAGGGTGCCGGATTCGCCGCAGCAGCGGTCGGAGAGGTCGACCCGCGTGCCCATCAGCTCGTTGGCCACCTTGATGCCCGAATGAACCTTCATCGGGGTGTGGCAGGGCTCGTGGTACATGTAGCGGGTGCCGGTGATGCCCTCGAGCTTGAGGCCCTTCTCCATCAGGTATTCGTGGATGTCGAGCAGCCGGCAGCCGGGGAAGATCTTCTCGAACTGGTACTTCTGCAGCTGATCCATGCAGGTGCCGCAGGAGACGATCACTGTCTTGATGTCGAGATAGTTGAGCGTGTTGGCGACCCGGTGGAAGAGCACCCGGTTGTCGGTGGTGATCTTCTGGCCGGCGTCTTCCTCGCCAGCGGCGGTCTGCGGGTAGCCGCAGCACAGGTAGCCCGGCGGCAGCACGGTGGTGGCGCCGACCTGGTAGAGCATGGCCTGGGTGGCCAGGCCGACCTGGCTGAACAGGCGCTCCGAGCCGCAGCCCGGGAAGTAGAAAACCGCCTCGGATTCGTCGCGCTTGACCTGCGGGTTGCGGATCACCGGGACGACGGTGTCGTCCTCGATGTCGAGCAGCGCGCGGGAGGTGCGCGCCGGCAGCCCGGCCGGCATCGGCTTGTTGATGAAGTGGATCACCTGGGCCTTGATCGGCGCCTTGCCAAGGGTTGCCGGCGGGTGCTGGACCTGGTCCTGGATCAACCCTAGGCTCTTGCCGATGCGGTGGCCGAGGCGCTGGGCCTTGTAACCCCAGCCGATCATGCCGGCCCGGATCAGCTTGATGGTGGCCGGGTCCTTGGCGGTGAGGAAGGCCATCGCCGCGGCCTTGCCCGGGTTGAAGGATTTCTTGCCCTGCTCGCGCAGCAAGTTGCGCATCTTGATCGACACGTCGCCGAAGTCGATGTCGACCGGGCAGGGCTTCTCGCACTTGTGGCACACCGTGCAGTGGTCGGCCACGTCCTCGAACTCGGCCCAGTGGGCCAGCGACACGCCGCGGCGGGTCTGCTCCTCATAAAGGAAGGCCTCGATCAGCAGCGAGGTGCTGAGGATCTTGTTGCGCGGGCTGTACAGCAGGTTGGCGCGCGGCACGTGGGTCGAGCACACCGGCTTGCACTTGCCGCAGCGCAGGCAGTCCTTGATGTCGTGGGAGATCTCGCCGATGGCGGTCTGCTCCATGATCAGCGACTCGTGGCCCATCAGGTTGAAGCTGGGGGTGTAGGCGTTGTCGAGGTTGCCGCCCTTCATCAGCTTGCCGCGGTTGAAGCGGCCTTCCGGGTCTACCTTTTGCTTGTAGGCCCAGTAGTTGGCCATCTCGGCGTCGGTGAGATAGTCGAGCTTGGTGATGCCGATGCCGTGCTCGCCGGAGATCACGCCGTCTAGCGAGCGCGCCAGCGCCATGATGCGATCGACCGCGTGGTTGGCGGTCTGCAGCATCTCGTAGTTGTCGGAGTTGACCGGGATGTTGGTGTGCACGTTGCCGTCGCCGGCGTGCATGTGCAGGGCCACGAAGACGCGGCCGCGCAGCACCTGCTTGTGCAGCTTTTTAAGCTCGTCGCGCACCGGGCCGAACAGCTGGCCGTCGAAGATCTTGTCGAGGCGGGCCTTGAGTTCGGTCTTCCAGGAGGTGCGGACGGAGTAGTCTTGCAGGCGGTGGAACAGCCGCGGGTTGGCCGCGCGGTTGGACAGCTCGCCGGCCTGCACGCCGTATTCGGCAAACTGCGGCTCGGCCTCGGCCAGCGGCAGGTCGAGGTTGTCGAGCAGCCACTGCCAGCGGCGGCGCACCGAGGCGACGTAGTCGAGGGCGTCCTTGCGCTTCTCGCCGATCAGCTCGTCGCGGGAGATGGTGGCGTCGCCGGTATCCAGCGGCAACTCGCCCTGCAGGAACTCGGCCAGGGCGTCGCACAGGGCCAGCTTGTTGTGGGTGGACAGCTCGATGTTGATGCGCTCGATGCCGTCGCAGTAGTCGCCCATCCGCGGCAGCGGAATCACCACGTCTTCGTTCACCTTGAAGGCGTTGGTGTGGCGCGAGATGGCGGCGGTGCGCGAGCGGTCGAGCCAGAACTTCTTGCGCTGCTCGGGGCTGACCGCGATGAAGCCCTCGGCGCCGCGGGTGTTGGTCATGCGCACCACATCCGACACGGCGCCCATCACGGCGGTCTCGTCGTAGCCGACCACGTCGCCGATCAGCACCATCTTGGGCCGACCGTGGCGCTTGGCCTTGGTGGTGTAGCCCACCGCTTTCACGTAGCGCTCGTCGAGGTGCTCGAGGCCGGCCAGCAGCACGCCGGCGGCATTGCCGGCGCCGCCCGGCTTGAAGTAATCGGTGATCTCGACGATCGCCGGCACCGCCTCGCGGACCTGGCCGAAAAATTCAAGGCACACCGTGCGGGTGACCGGCGGCATTTTGTGGAGCACCCAGCGGGCGGCCACGATCAGGCCGTCGGTGCCTTCCTTCTGCACGCCCGGCACGCCGCCGAGAAACTTGTCGGTGACGTCCTTGCCCAGGCCGTCCTTACGGCAGGCCGCGCCCGGCATGGTGAGGATCTCCTCGCCCAGCGGCTTATAGCTCTTGGCGTCGAAGCGCTTGAGGCGGAAACGCACGGTTTCCTGCTCGTGGATCTTGCCGAAGTTGTGGTCGAGGCGCTCGACCTCCAGCCAGTTGCCATCCGGCGTGACCATTTTCCACCAGGCCAGGTTGTCGAGCGCGGTGCCCCACAGCACGGCCTTCTTGCCGCCGGCGTTCATCGCGATGTTGCCGCCGATGCACGAGGCGCTGGCCGAGGTCGGGTCGACCGCAAACACGCGGCCGGCCGCCGAGGCGGCTTCGGAGACACGGTCGGTGACCACGCCGGCGCCGGTGCGGATGGTGGCGTAGGGCTTGTCGTGGCCGGGCAGCACGACCTCCTCGACCGGGCCGAGGGTGATCAGCTTCTCGGTGTTGATCACCACCGAGCGGGCGTCCAGCGGGACCGCGCCGCCGGTGTAGCCGGTGCCGCCCCCGCGCGGGATGATGGTCAGGCCGAGCTCGATGCAGCTCTTCACGAGCGGCGCCATCTCGTCCTCGGTGTCCGGGTAGAGCACCACGAAGGGGTATTCGACGCGCCAGTCGGTGGCGTCGGTGACGTGCGCGACGCGGGCGTGGCCGTCGAAGCAGATGTTGTCCTTGCGGGTGTGGCGGGCCAGCTCGTGCTGCACACGCTTGCGCAGGTCGTAGGTGTCTTCGAAGAAGGCCTTGAAACGATCTACCGCTCCCTTGGCCGCCGCCACCAGGCTGGCCACCTTGGCGCTGCGCTCCGGGTCTTCGGCGCTGGCCTCGTTACGGCGCTTCTCGACCTCGTCGAGGCGGTGGCGCAGGGCCTCGACCAGCGCCCCGCGGCGGTCGCGGTTGGCCAGCAGGTCGTCCTGCAGGTAGGGGTTGCGCTGGACGACCCACACGTCCCCCAGCACCTCGTAGAGCATCCGCGCAGACCGACCGGTCACCCGCTCGCTGCGCAGGGCGTCGAGGGTTTGCCAGGCTTCGGCGCCGAGCAGGCGGATGACGATCTCGCGGTCGGAGAACGAGGTGTAGTTGTATGGGATTTCGCGCAGGCGTTGGGTCATTGCGGTACGTGTGTCTTTAGCGGCGAAGAACCTGCCATTTTAGCCGAGGGTGCAAAGCTGTCCAGAAATACAAGCCCTTACTGACGACACGGGCTTGGGAAAGAACCAAGTTACTCCGCTCAGACAAGCCGGCCCCAGGAAAGTTGTGCCCCGTCGCCAGTGAAGTCCGAAAATGAAAAAACCCGCCGGGAAGGGCGGGTTTCGCAGAGGCGGCAGGACGACTCAGGCGCGGCTGCGACGGCGGCCGAAGAAGCCCATCAGGCCAAGGGCGGTGAGGCTCAGGGCCAGCTCGCCCGGCTCCGGCACCACCAGCTGAGCGTACATGGTGCGGGCAGCCCAGTCGTGCAGCACGGCGCTGGGGTGCTCCAGGTCGTAGTAGAGATATTCGCTCTCGTTGGGACACTCGCTCACAGCGGAAGTGCCGGGGGTCGGCGAGCCATCCACCTGGCCGTCGTAACAGGCGCTCGTGACATTGGTGAGACCGTAGGCCGCCGGGTTGGCGGTCATGGCCGTCTGCAGTGCAAAGGCGTCGAAGTAGGTTACGGAGGTGGTGGGGGCAGCGTAGCCCGGCAACGTCGCGGCGAGGGCCGTGTTGAAGCCGACGCTGGCACCCTGGAACACATTCAGGATCGACTGCGCGATAAACGGTTCGTTCGCCGGGTCGCCAGCGGTGGCCGCGATGACGTTGGCTGCGACCATGGCGGCCGTCTCACGGGCCAGCGGCGTCAGGCTGAGGTCGGGGGAATTACCGATCAGGAAGTTCTTCGCGCCGAGGGTCTGGAGCGTGACGAAGGCGGTGACGATGTCACGCACGGTCTGCTCAGCCTCGTCGGAGATGATATTCAGGCTGGCAGCCGTCCCGCCATTCAGGAGCCATAAACCAAGGGCATCGGCCATGTCGTTGGCGCCGATCCACAACACGTACAGGGCGTTGGGGTCCGCCACGCCGCCAGACCTGGTCAGGTAGCTGTCGATCTGCTGGTTGAAGCTGAGCGCGCCATAGAGAGCCACATCGCCCCGGACGTATTGGCTGCGGGCACCGCCGTGGGCGTAGTTGTTACCGCCGATCGGCGGCGTCGACGGCGTCAGCGTCAGCCCGAAGCTGTCGGCCAGACGGTCGGCGTAGTTGAGGCCATTGGTGAAGCGTCCGGTGTTGGTGCCGTCGGTGTAGTAGCTGGAGGCCGGCAGATCCGCAGCCTGGAGGGACTTCGCGGGGTCGGGCGCGGCAAAGAGCTGAAGGTCGTTGCCCGAATCGGAAAGGCTGTCGCCGAACACGTACATGTTCGAATATGGCCCGGCGTAGGCGCCAAGGGCGGTGAAACTCAAAGCCAGGGCGGCGGCGCCGCGGCTCAAACGGGTGGTCCAGGACATGGGTCTCTCCTAAGGGCGTGTCTTGATGATCTGGCGGAAGCGATCGCCGCAAGCCCCGGGAGGATGCCGGCGCACCGACTGCGTTCCATTCGAAGAATGCGGCCCGGGAACGCCTTGCTGAACGCATGATTGTTCGCCGGAAACGCTTCGGGACGGCCCATGCAAAAAGAATGCCCATTATGGCCAAGCCCATCGCATCAAGCAGTTAGGCGTCGACAAAGTCACACAGGCAAAAAATTTGTAAAAATTTTCGACGTCAGCCGGAACAATTTGCTTGTGCCCGAGCCCCTCACGGCTCCACCGCGGCCTGCACGGCGATCTCGACCCGCCAGCCGGGGCTGGCCAGGCGCCCCACCTGCACGCAGGCCCGGGCCGGCGCGGAGCCCGCCGGCACCCAGGCGTCCCACACCGCGTTCACCGTGTCGTAGTCGGCCATGTCCACCAGATACAAGGTGGCCAGCAGCAGGCGGCCCTTGCCGCTGCCGGCGCGCTCGAGCAGCACGGCCAGGCTGGCCAGCATCTGCGCCGTCTGGGTGGCGATGTCGGCGGTCTCGTCGGGCGGCACCTCGACGCAATACACGACGCCCTGATGCACGGTGAAATCGGAATAGCGCGGTGTGGTGCCGGCCCGCTGGATGTCGCTCATGGAGGCCTCCCCGGATCAAAAGCCCCTATGTTGCAGTGCGGCCGCTCCGGCTGCTACCCTCATGCGCTTCCCCAGCCGACACACAGGTCAAGCCATGAGCGCGCAGCACCCCGACTACCTGCAGAAGATCCTCACCGCCCAGGTGTACGACGTGGCCATCGAGACGCCCCTCGACCCTGCACCCAACCTGTCGGCGCGCATCCACAACCCGATCTTCCTGAAGCGCGAGGACATGCAGCCGGTGTTCAGCTTCAAGCTGCGCGGGGCCTACAACAAGATGGCCCACCTCAGCCCGGCGGTGCTCAAGCGCGGGGTCATCTGCGCCTCCGCCGGCAACCACGCCCAGGGCGTCGCGCTGTCGGCCAAGCGGCTCGGCACCCGCGCCGTGATCGTCATGCCCACCACCACCCCGGCGATCAAGATCGACGCCGTCAAGCGCCACGGCGGCGAAGTGGTGCTGGCCGGCGAGAGCTACTCCGACGCCTACGCCCACGCCGTCGAGCTCGAAAAAACCGAGAAGCTCACCTTCGTCCACCCCTACGACGACCCCGACGTGATCGCCGGCCAGGGCACCATCGGCATGGAGATCCTGCGCCAGCACCCCAAGCCGATCCACGCCATCTTCTGCTGCGTCGGCGGCGGCGGCCTGCTGGCCGGCGTGGCGGCCTACGTCAAGCGGGTGCGCCCCGACATCAAGGTGATCGGCGTGCAGACCGTCGACTCCGACGCCATGGTCCAGTCGCTGGCGGCCGGCAAGCGCGTCGAGCTCGACACCGTCGGCCTCTTCGCCGACGGCGCGGCGGTCAAGCTGGTCGGCGCCGAAACCTTCCGCCTGTGCCAGGAATACGTGGACGAGATGATCGTGGTCGACAACGACGCCATCTGCGCCGCCATCAAGGACGTCTTCGAGGACACCCGCTCGATCCTCGAGCCCGCCGGCGCGCTGTCGCTGGCCGGCGCCAAGGAATACGCCAAGCGCCACCACCTGAAGGACAAGACCCTGGTGGCCATCGCCTCCGGCGCCAACATGAACTTCGACCGCCTGCGCTTCGTCGCCGAGCGGGCCGAGGTGGGCGAGAAGCGCGAGGCCGTGCTGGCCGTCACCATCCCCGAGAAACCCGGCTCCTTCAAGAAGTTCTGCAAGCTGCTGGGCAACCGCAACATCACCGAGTTCAACTACCGCTACGCCGACGCGGCCCAGGCCCACATCTTCGCCGGCGTCGGCGTGCACAACCGCGACGAGGGCATCCGCCTCGCCGAGATGCTCCAGCGCCACGAGCTGCCCTGCCTCGACCTCACCGACGACGAGATGGCCAAGAGCCACATCCGCTACATGGTCGGCGGCCACGCGCCCCAGGCCGAAAACGAGGTGCTGTACCGCTTCGAGTTCCCCGAGCGCCCGGGCGCCCTGCTCAACTTCCTGGAAACCCTGCGTTCCGACTGGAACATCAGCCTGTTCCACTACCGCAACCACGGCGCCGACTTCGGCCGGGTGCTGGTGGGCATGCAGGTGCCGCCGGCCGACCGCAGTGCCTTCGACGAATTCCTGGCCCGCCTCGGTTACGAATACGTCGACGAAACCGCCAACCCGGCCTACCGGATGTTCCTCGGCTGAAGCCCCGCGCCGCCAGCCCCGGCGGCGCGGCCTCAGCTTTCCAGCACCTTCTCGTTGATGGCCCGCTGGCGCTTGCTCATGAAGGGCTTCTCCGCCCAGAGGTGGAAAAGCCCGCACAGGGCCAGGGTCAGCAGCACGCAGGTCAGCGGGTTGAGCGGGTTCGACGGCGCGAACACCTGGCGCACCACCATCGCCGGCAGCTGCACCAGCTTGCCGTGCAGCAGATACACCGAATACGAGATCACGCCCAGGTAGGCCGCCGGCTTGAGCAGCCAGCGCAGCACCGGATGGCCCCGGTCACGATGGGCTTCCAGCGCGCTTCCCGACGGCGCCGCGAGCCACAGCAGCAGCGCGCAGACCACCGCAAAACCCAGCTCGATCGACGGGAACACCCCCCGCAGCACCTGCCCCAGCGTGCCCCGGTAAGCCAGCACCAGCACCCCCAGGAACACCCCACCGGCCACCGCCGCCGCAAGCCCCCGCGCCCGCCAGGGCACCCAGCGCTCGACCCCCCAGCCCGCCGCGAGCAGGTACTGCAGCGCGATACCCACCGCGAACATCGGCCAGTAGTGGATGAACCAGCCCGCATCCAGCGGCAGCGGCCGGGCGATCAGCAGCAGGCTGGCCCCGGTGACCAGCCCGATCAGCAGGTGAAAATACCGCCGCGCCAGCAGCGCCAAATACATGCACAGGTAGAACTGGAACTCGATCGCCAGCGTCCAGTACACAGAATTCACCGGGCTGAAGGCCGCCTGCAGGTCACCGTCGGGCGTCCCGAACACCTTCGCCAGGGTCACCAGGCCCAGCCAGTCGCCGCCGGTCAGGGCGAGAAAGCGCGGGTCGGGCATCTCGAACACGCCGCTCTTCAGGGACGACACGGCCGCGACCAGGTAAGGCACCGCGACGACGACGACGATGGACAGCCAGAAGGGCGGGAAAATCCGCATGAAACGCCGCTTCAGGAAGGAACCCGCGGTTTCCGACCGGCGCAGCGTGGCCTCCGCCGAGGCCGAGATCACGTAGCCCGAGATCACGAAGAACATCGGCACCCCCAGGCTCCCGAAGCTCACCATCGCAGCAAGCACGGGCAGCGGCTCGACGAGGGCGTCGCGGATGTGGAACAGGAAGACCAGCAGCGCGGCCGCACCACGTGCAATGTCCAGGAGCAGGTTCATCGAAAAGCCTTTCATGCACACCCCGTCGGGGCGGCGCTGGCGGAGATTGTCGCACGGGCCTGCCGCCGCACCGGGTGCCGCCGCCGACTCAAGAGCCCGGAGTGTGGCATTGCACACGCGGGCCCCTCATCATTTCCGATGACATGGGGTTTCCAGCGGCGCGGCCGGTTTGTGTCTTCCGGCGGCGGGCGGCGCTGATGGCCGTGCTGATTTCCACGTACAGCCTCACCGCCCGGCCTCGTGGTTAAATCCACCCCATGACTTCGCCCCTCGCCGAATCCGCCCCCTCCTCCCGGGAACCCGCCTGGGCCGACTACGCCGTGCTGGTCGTCGACGACGAAGCCGGCGTGCGCAACTTCCTGCAGCGCGCGCTGCAGGCCCGCGGCTGCCGGGTGGACATCGCCGGCTCCGCCGAGGAGGGCGCCGAGCGCCTCGTCGAGCACCACTTCGACGCCATCGTGCTCGACATCGCCCTGCCCGGCCGCTCCGGCATGGACTGGCTGCGCAGCCTGAAGAACGGCGGTTTCGCCGGCGACGTGATCCTGATCACCGCCTTCGCCGACATCGAGACCGCCATCGACGCGCTACGGGCCGGCGCCTCCGACTTCGTCCTCAAGCCCTTCCGGGTGGACCAGATCGTCAATTCACTGCAGCGCTGCTTCGAGCGGGCCCGCCTCGACCGGGAAAACTTCGTGCTGCAGCGCCAGGTGGCCGGGCTCGGCGGGCAGGTGGAAGGCCTGGTCGGCCATTCCGGGCCGATGTGCCGCCTGTCCGACCTGATCCGCCGCGTCGCGCCGACGCCCTCCACGGTGCTGATCCTCGGCGAATCGGGCGTCGGCAAGGAGGTCGCCGCCCGCGCGCTGCACGAGGTCAGCCCCCGCGCCGAGCGCTCCTTCGTGCCCCTCAACTGCGCCACGGTGTCGGCCGAGCTGATGGAGAGCGAGCTCTTCGGCCACGTCCGCGGCGCCTTCACCGGCGCCCGCGAGGCGCGCCGTGGCCTGTTCCACTACGCCAACGGCGGCACCCTGTTCCTCGACGAGATCGGCGAACTCCCGCTCCCGCTGCAGACCAAGCTGCTGCGGGCGCTCGAGGAGCGGCGCATCCGCCCGGTCGGCAGCGAGGCCGAGGTGCCCGTCGACGTGCGCGTCATCGCCGCCACCAACCGCGACCTGCGCGCCGAGGTGGCCGCCGGGCGCTTCCGCCAGGACCTGTTCTACCGCCTCGAAGTCGTCACCCTGGCGATCCCGCCGCTGCGCGAACGCCGCGAGGACATCGCCGAGCTGGCGCTGCACTTCAACGCCCAGCTGTCGGCCCGCCTCGGCCTGCCGCCCCTCGCCTTCACCCCGGCCGACCTGGCGCGCCTGTCGGCCTACGCCTGGCCCGGCAACGTGCGCGAGCTGCGCAACCTGGTCGAGCGCTCGCTGATCCTCGGCGGCCTGCCCGCCGCCGGCGAGGCGCCCGGCTTTGCCGAACCGCTGCCGCTGTCGCTGGCCGAGGTCGAGAAACGCCACATCCTCGCCGTGCTCGACCAATGTGGCGGCAACCACGCCCGCGCCGCCGCGCTGCTCGGCGTCTCCCGCAAGACCATCGACCGCAAGGCCGCTGAATGGGGCCTGGCCTGATCCGCCAAAGCCTGGGCACCCTCGCCGGGCGCCTGCGCCGCTCGGTGCGCGCCAAGCTGCTGGCGATGGTGCTGGCGCCGCTCTTCCTCGGCGTGCCGATCCTGCTCGGGCTGGTGTGGCTGTGGGGCAACGAGGGCTACCACCGGCTGGTGAACTACAAGGTCGGCTCCGACCTGGTCACCGCCCACGAATACTTCGGCCGGATGCGCCAGACCGTCGCCGTCGACCTCGCCGCCCTCGCCGGCAGCCAGCGCCTCGCCAAGGCCATGGCCGACGGCAGGCCGGAGCACCTCGCCGCCTACGTCGAAGACGCCCGCCGGCAGGCCGGGCTGGATTTCCTGTTCCTCCTCGGCCCCGACGGCCGCATCCTCGCCAGCCCGCCCAGCCACGCGCTGCCGGCTGCTGGCCCCCACGCGGCGCGCAGCCGCTGGCCGGTGGTCGACGCCGCGCTGGCGGGCGAAGGCAGCACCGCCATCGACGTGTTCGACGCCGACCATCTGGCCGCCATCGACCCGCGCCTGGCCGAGCGCGCCCGGCTGGCCCTGGTGCCCACCCCCAACGCCACGCCCGACCCGCGCAACGAGGAAACCCGCGGCCTCCTGATCCACTCCGCCACGCCGGTGCACAACGACGCCCGGCGCCCGCTGGCGGTGCTCGAAGGCGGCGTGCTGCTCAACGGCAACAGCGAGCTGGTGGACCGCCTCAACGCCATCATCTACCGCGACGGCACCCTGCCGCTGGGCAGCAAGGGCACCGCCACCCTGTTCCTCGGCGACACCCGCATCGCCACCAACGTGCGCCTGTTCGCCGGCGAGCGCGCCCTCGGCACCCGCGCCTCCCAGGTGGTGCGCGAGCACGTGCTGGACGAAGGCAAGGTGTGGCTCGACACCGCCTTCGTGGTGAACGACTACTACGTGTCCGGCTACGAGCCGGTGCTGGACAGCCACGGCGAACGGGTCGGGATGCTCTACGTCGGCTTTCTCGAGGCGCCCTTCAGCGACGCCATGCAGGGCGCGCTGCTGACCCTCTTCGCCATCTTCGTCACCGTCAGCGTGGCCGGCTGCGTGCTGTCGCTGGCGTGGGCGCGCAGCGTCTTCAAGCCGCTCGAGAAGCTCAGCGCGACGATCCGCCGGGTCGGCACCGGCGATCACGACGCGCGGGTCGGGCAGGTCGCCAGCCGCGACGAGATCGGCCAGCTCGCCGCCGCCTTCGACGAGCTCCTCGACAACCTGGCCGCCCGCCGCATGGAGCTCCAGCGCTGGGGCGACGAGCTCGACCGCAAGGTGGCCGAGCGCACCCACGAGCTCGAAGAAGCCAACGCCACCCTCGACCAGGCCCGCCGCCACCTGGCGATGACCGAAAAACTCGCCGCCATCGGCGAGCTCACCGCCGGCGTCGCCCACGAGATCAACAACCCGGTGGCCGTCATCCAGGGCAACCTCGACGTGCTGCAGGAAATCCTCGGCCCCGCCGCCGCCCCGGTACGCGAGGAGATTCGCCTGATCCACGAGCAGACCCACCGCATCTGGCTGATCGTCACCAAGCTGCTGCAGTTTGCGCGGCCGGGCGAGTTCGCCGGCTACACCGAGGGCGTCGACCCCGCCCAGGCCCTCGCCGACTGCCTGGTGCTGACGCGCCACAACCTCGAGCGCCGCCAGATCGAGGTGCGCGTCGACAACAGCGCCGGCTGCCGCGTCGAGGTGAACCTCAGCGAGCTCCAGCAGGTGCTCATCAACCTCATCGTGAATGCCCTCCAGGCCATGCCCGACGGCGGCCGGCTCACCCTGACGAGCCGCGACTGGCTGGAGGAAGGCCGCCGCATCGGCGCCGAGATCGCCGTCTGCGACACCGGGCAGGGCATCGCCGCCGAAGACCTGTCGCGCATCTTCGATCCCTTCTTCACCACCAAAAAGGGCTCCGGCACCGGCCTCGGCCTGTCGATCAGCTACGCCATCGTCGAGCGCTACGGCGGCCACATCAGCGTCACCAGCCAGCCCGGCCAGGGCGCCTGCTTCACGGTGCACCTGCGCAGCGAAGCCCGCTACGCGGACGCCCCCACCGCGCCGGGGTTTGCGGCGCGCTGGAGCACCCCGCCGGCACAGGCGTGACACCGGGCAGGCGCTACCTCAGCGCCCCCCGCGCCACACCGAGATCAACACCCACAGCCCGCCGAGCATCGCCGCGATGAAACCGAGCAGGCCCAGCGTGGCCACGCCGCCGCCCCGGTCGACGGTCATCACGATCGACGAGCCGACGATCAGCGCCGCGGTGACGATGGCCATCGTCAGCCGGCTGGCGGCCCGGTCGAGCTGATCGCCGAAGGACTTGAGGGCCGGCACGTCCACCTCGAGCTGCAGCTTGCCGCGACGGGCCGCGCGGAGCAGGCGGCCGAGGTCCTGGGGCAGGCCGGCGAGCATCTGCACGCCGCCGAGCAGCGCCTCCCAGCCCCGCCGGGCGATCGCCCGCGGCGCCAGGTGGGCCAGCAGCACCTCGCGCAGGAAGGGCGCCGCCTCGCCGGCGATGTCGAAATCCGGGTCGAGCTGGCGGCCCATGCCCTCGAGGGTGATGAAGGCCTTGATCATCAGCGCCAGATCAGGCGGCAGCGCCAGGCCGTGCTCCCGCAGGATCGCCACCACGTCGGCCAGCAGCGCGCCCAGGTCGAGCTTCTTGAGCGGCACCCCGTGGTAGTCGTCGACGAAGGCCTCGATCTCGCTGCGCAGGGCGTCCGCGTCGCCGTTGGAGTCGGCGCTCCAGTCGAGCAGCACGTCGGCCACCTTGCCGGCGTCACGGCCCACCAGGCCGTGCATCAGCGTCGCCACCTCGAAGCGGCGCGCCTCGGAGAGCCGCCCGACCATGCCGAAATCGATGAAGGCGATACGGTTGCCGGGCAGGTAGAACACATTGCCCTGGTGCGGGTCGGCGTGGAAGAACCCGGCCTCCAGCATCATCCGCAGCACCGCGTCGGCGCCGCGCCGGGCCAGCAGGCGGCGGTCGAAACCTTCGGGCAGCGCGGCCGCCTGACGGCCCGGGATGCCCTCGATGAAGTCCTGCACGTTGAGCCGCTCGCCGGTCCATTGCCAGTGGATGCGCGGCACCACGATCTCGGGGCTGCCCACGAACAACGCGGCGATGCGCTCGGCGTGGCGCCCCTCGGCCGAGAAATCCAGCTCGCGGCGCAGGGAATGGGCGAACTGGCGGATCACCTCCCGCGGGCGGTAGCGGACGAGCTCCGGCGCCTCCTTCTCGATGATCTCGGCGAGCCGGTCGAGCAGGCGCAGGTCGGCCTCGATCACCGGCCGGATGCCTGGCCGCCGCACCTTGAGCACCACCGCCGTACCGTCGGCCAGCCGCGCCCGGTGCACCTGGGCCAGGCTGGCTGCCGCCAGCGGCACCGGGTCGAGCTCGGCGAACACCGCCTCGGGTGCCTCGCCCAAGTCTTCGATCAGCTGCCCGCGCAGGTCTTCGAAGGGTAGCGCCGGGGCGGCGTCCTGCAGCTTGCCGAACTCGACGATCCACTCGGGCGGAAAGAGATCACCCCGGGTCGCCAGGATCTGCCCCAGCTTGACGAAGGTCGGCCCCAGCTCCTCGAGCGCCCGGCGCACCCGGGCGGCCGGCTCGAGCCGGGCCAGATCTTCGGGCTCACGCCAGTGCAAGGCCTTGCCGGCCCGCTCCAGCGCGCCCGCCATCCCGACCCGCCGCACCAGGCCGCCGAAGCCGTAGCGCACCAGCACCGCGGCAATCTGCTGCACACGCCCCAGATCACGGGCGGCACCGAGGGCTTCCCATAGCATCAGCAAGGCCTCCCGGAGGGCTCGCGGGGCATGTCGGGGTGGAGAACGGCGAGTTCGAGGGTGGCCATGTCAGGTGTCATTCCAGTCCCCGATGAGGGTAACCCGGACACGCCCGGACGGAAAGCGCGCCCGCGATGGAAAAAGCTCGCCGGTGCTAACGGCACTACCACCACGACTTGAAAAAAGCGCCTGCGTGCAAAACCACACAGCCCAAAAACCGGAAACGTGCCTCACAAATTAATGTAAGTGACTGTTTTGTCGACAAATTTTACAGACACTTGAGCTTTGTTAAATTTTTCACAGTACCCACCGTCATGGCAATTTCGGCCAAGCAGCTGATTATTTATGAAATTTTAACAAATAAGTCGATTTTATGTGTTTTTGGCACTTATTTTGCTTTGTCTGCTGAGAGCAGCACTTGCACGCAAGTAACGACAACGGAAAAGAGAGAATCATCATGAAAAAGATCAACAAGCTCCTGTCCGGCACCGCCCTGGCGCTGGCCCTTTCCGCGGGCTTCGGCGCCGCCCACGCCGACATCTCCGCCGCTGGCAACTTCAACGCGGCCGGCTATGCGGTCCTCGGCTTCAACACCGTCGGCGGCGTGGTCGACATGCAGTTCACCGGCGGCTACGGCGACGCGACCTTCTCGCTGTTCAACGCTGCGGGCGCCCACCTGATGTCGAACGACGACAGCAACAGCCTGAACCCGCACCTCACCCAGTTCCTGTCGGCGGGCAACTACTCGCTGCTGGTGAGCTATTGCTGCCAGTCCATCTATGGCTACGCCCAAGCCAACGGCGGCGCGTTCGTCAACACCGACGGCTACAACTCCGGCAGCTACGTGACCGGCGGCAGTGGCACCCTCGCCGGCATGGAAGCTTACCTGGACGCCCAGACCCCGTACGCCGCCAACGCCAGCTATACGCTGACCATCAGCAACGCAACCCCTGGCACCGCAGTGCCCGAGCCCACCTCGCTGGCCCTCGCCGCGCTGGGCCTCGCCGGCCTCGGCATCGCCCGCCGCAAGCGCGCCTAAGCACGCTGCAGTCACAAAAAAAACCCGCCGTAGCGCTCTACGGCGGGGTTTTTTGTGACTTTCCGGATTTTACTTCTTCATCTGCATCACCGCTTCCGGGTGCAGCAAATCGGCACGGGCACCGCACCGGCTAGCGGCTGGCCATCTTGCGCTTGACCTCCTGCGCCGCCAGCTCGAAATCCAGCCCCGCCACCGCATCGTTTATGGCCCGGACCAGCAGCTCGCCGGCCACTTCGCTGCTGCCGGCAAACCTGTTCACATAGGTCGAAGTCTGCACCTGGGACGACACCACGTTGCCGCTGCTGATCAGGCGGACCGTCGCCCAGCCGATCGACACATCCGACAGCACCGCGGCCTCGCCGGTCACCGCCAGGCGCAGGTTGTGCCGGTTGAGCAACTCGCACTTGGCCGTGGAGATCTCATAGCCGCCATGCTGCACGACCACCTCGCGGATGTCGGGCGAGGCGTGCTCTGACACGCTGCAGCCGGCCCGCGCCAAGGTGGCGGCGCACAGCAGGCCGCCGAGAAGCACGGCGCGTCTGGCGGAATGGTTGAACATGGTCTTGCTCCTTCTGGCTTTCGGAAGGCAAACCCACGCCGCCACGGGTGCAGCAGACTCCTTGCACAGGGCGGCGTCCATCGGGGTGACACCGCCGCCGGATGCCAGGGGAGCACAAGCGCAACGCGCCCCAACGTGCAACCCGGCCACCTGTCCCTTGCCGGGAGTGAGGTCCGATGGCTTTGCGTCCCGCCGTTTCCGAGCGGTTTGCCTTTTTACATTGATCGATGATGGGATTTTTACGGACCGCCATCGGCAAACTGAAGGCCGCCCGGGCCGCTCATGAGGAACTCCGTCACGGTCGCCGTGCACCGCAGCAGTCGCCCGGCGCCAGTGCCTGGCTCAAGCCCCGGCGCGGCGCCTCAGCCAGGCGCTGGCCCCATCCACCGCCACGGCCATCGCCAGCATCGCGATGATCACGGTGCTCGCCTGGGCTTCCTGGAACAGCGACAGGCTGTAGTAAAGCAGCGCCCCGAGCCCTCCGGCGCCGACGAAACCCAGGATCGCCGCCATGCGGATGTTCATCTCCCAGCGATACAGGGCGTAGGCCAGCCACTGGGGCGCCACCAGCGGCAGCGTGCCATACAAGAAGGTGACGAGGGCCGGCGCACCACCGCCCGCCAGCGCCTCGGCCGGCGTGGGCGGGCTGTTCTCCAGCGCCTCGGCAAACAGGCGGCCGAGCACCCCGGTGGTGTGCAGCGCCAGCGCCAGGGTGCCGGCGAAGGGGCCGAGGCCGGCGGCCAGCACCATCAGGGTCGCCCACACCAGCTCGGGCACCGAACGCAACAAATTGAGCACGAAGCGCGCCGCGTGGCGTCCGGCGAGCCCGTGGCGCCCCGCCGCCGGCAACGCCAGCACGGCGCCACCGAGGGCCGCCAGAAGAGTGCTGAGCAGCGAGATCGCCAGCGTCTCCAGGCCCGCCCAGGCCACCTTGGCCAGAAAACCGGCCGACAGATCGGGCGGGAAGAAGCGCGCCACGAAGCCGCCCGCCTCCTCCACCGCCGTCGCGGTGAACAGGGCCGCGAGGGGCATGTCCAGCCACGCGAAGCTGCCCGCCACCGCCGCCAGCAGCAGGCCCACGGCAAGCACCGCGCCGCCCGAAACCCCGGCCCGGCGGCTCATGCCATCCTCCGCCGCAGGGCTTCGCTCGCGCCGTCGGCGGCCAGCACCAGCACCAGGAAGGTGGCCAGGATGGTCGCCGCCTCGCCGCCGTTGAGCATCTTCATCGACTGGTCCATGAGCTGCCCGAGGCCGCCGGCACCGACGAAGCCCATCACCACCGAGGCCCGCACCGCGCATTCCCAGCGATACACGGTGTAGGAGAGCAGCTCCTGGCCCGCGTTGGGCAGCAGCCCGTAGGCCAGCGCCGCCAGCCGCCCGCTGCCGGCCTCGAGCAGGCTGCGGGCGGGCCGCGCGTCGGTGGATTCGAGGATCTCGCCATACACCTTGCCGAGCATCCCGCCGTAGGTGATGCCCAGCGCCAGCACCCCGGCCGCCGGGCCAAGGCCGAAGACCCGCACGAAGAGCAGCGCCCACACCAGCTCCGGTACGCCCCGCAGCACCGCCAGCAGCATCCGCGCCGCACCACGCACGGCTTGGCCGACCCAGCCTCCGCGCCCCGGCCCGATGGCCGAGACCGACAGGCTGCGGGTGAGCACCACGCCCAGTGGCACCGCCAGCAGCACCGCCAGCGCGATGCCGGCGGTGGCCATCGCCAGCGTATCCACGGTGGCGCGGCCGAGCAGCGCGAGGAAGTCCGGCGAGGTCTCGAGGGGCAGGAAGCCGGCCAGAAAGTGGCCCATCGCCGCCAGGTTACCCGGCTCGAACAGCGCTGCCGGGCGGAAATCGGCGAGCTGCAGCAGCGGCCACAGCAGCATCAGCGCCGTGAGCGTCCAGCCCAGGCGCGGCAGCGCGGCGGGATCGCGGAGGGTGGCGCTCATGCGCAGCGCAGCGGCGGCAGGGTGCCGGCCGCCGGGCCGGCTTCGGGCGAGGGAGAAGGCAGCGGCGAGCCGGCCAGCGGCAGCCCGCCCTCGGCGGCGTAAAGCTCGCGCAGCAGAGCTTCGCTCACCTGGCCCGCCGGCAGGTCGAAGAGAATGGCCCCGTCCTTCACGCCCACCACCCGCGGGAAATGGCGCAGCGCCAGATCCACTGCGTGCAGGCTCGCCACCAGGGTCACGCCGCGGCGGCGGGCTTCGTCGTTGAGCAGCGCCACGGTGAGTTCGGAGAGGGCCGGGTCCATCGCCGAGACAGGCTCGTCGGCGAGCAGCAGATCGGGCTGCTGGTAAAGCACCCGGGCCAGCGCGACCCGCTGCAGCTGGCCACCGGAGAGGCAGTCGCAGCGGTCATACAGGCGCTCGGCCAGGTCGAGCCGGGCCAGCTCGCGGCGGGCGCCTTCGGGGTCGACGGGCAGCACCAGCGAGGCGAGGGATTTCCACAGCGGCCACTGGCCCAGCCGCCCGGCCAGCACCGCGGTGACGACCCGCTGCCGCGGCGGGATCGGCGGCGCCTGGTGGACCACTCCGATGCGCGCCCGCAGCCGGCGCAGATCCCGCGGAGCAGCATCCCACGGCGCGCTGCCGAGCAGCTCGACCCGCCCGCTGCCCGGCCGCAGGCTGGCCGCCAGCACGCGCAGCAGGGTGGTCTTGCCGGCCCCCGAGGCACCGATCAGGGCCACCCGCTCGCCCGCCGCCACCCGCAGGTCGACGCCGGCGAGCGCACGGTGGCCATTGGCGTGGGTGAAGCCAACGCCTTCGAGCGTGAAGCTCATTGTATGAATTCCTTACCGCAAGGCCGGGAAGGGAACGCAGCCGGCGCGGAACACTCCGCCCCGGCCGCCGCCCCCCTTACCTCAGCAAGCCCGCCGCGTGGGCCGCCGACTCGATGCCCTTGTAGTTCTCGGCCTTGGTCGGGATGAACTTGCTGGCCCGCTGCAGCGCCATGATCTCCTTGTGGGCCGGGTTGGCCGCGTCGAGCTTCAGGAAGGCGTCGCGCAGCCTGGCCTGGATCTTCGGGTCGAGGTCGCCGCGCACCGTCCAGTTGTAGTCGAAGTAGGGCGGCGTGGTGGCAAGGACGCGAACCTTGGCGGTATCCACCTTCTTCTGCTCGACCAGCTTGTCCCACACCGAGGCGTTGAGCACCCCGGCGTCCACCTTGCCGGCCTGCACGAAGGCCACGGTGGCGTCGTGGGCGCCCGAGAAGGCGGTGTTCTTGAAATCCTTGTCGGGGTTGATGCCTTCCTGGCCGAGGAAGTAGCGCGGCATCAGGTGGCCCGACGTCGACGACGGCGCGCCGAAGGCGAAGGTCTTGCCCTTCAGGTCGGCAAAGCCCTTGATGCCCTCGCTGGCGGTGATGAACTTCGAGGTGAACTTCGCGTCCTCGGCCCGCTGCACCAGCGGCACCGCGGTGCCCTTGGTGCGGAGGCTGGCCTGCACGAAGGTGAAGCCGCCCAGCCAGGCCATGTCGATCTTGCGCGTCGCCAGCGCCTCGACCACCGCCGCGTAGTCGGTGACCGGCACAAAGCTGACCTTCATCCCGGTCTCGGCTTCCAGGTAGGCGCCGAGCGGGGCGAACTTGCGCTGCAGCTCGGTGGGCGCCTCGTCGGGGATCGCCGACACCCGCAGCACCTCCTCGGCCTGGGCGGCGAGGGGCAGGGCACCGATGGCGGCAAGGGCGGAGACGGCGGAAAGGCGGGCGCAGGCACGCAGCAGCGCGCGCCTCGAAGTGGGCACGGAAGTCATCGACTACTCCTCAAAACGGCGTCGCAGCGCGACACCAGCCGCCGGGACGAGGGAGAGCGGCCCCGGCTTAATGGAAAAGACTCAAGCGGTGCACAGACCGCGAAGCGGACTATAACGACGGAAGGGGTCGGAGTGAACAGGCGCGGCAGGGCCTCCCCGCCTGGCGAGGGAGCTTGCTGCACCGCAGATGGACATTCTGTCGTCGAGATGGACAAAATGTCCCGAAAAAACACCCGGCAGCGCCGCCAAACCACTGTTTTGGAAGGCGCGCAAGGCTGGCGCGAGGCTTGCAAGGCTCACCTACGCACGTTTGTCACAACAACCGGAGGAGGAAGACGAAACATGCAACTCTCACGGCGCCAGTTCTTCAAGGTGGCCGCCGGGGGCTTGACCGGATCGAGTCTCGTCGCGATGGGCTTCTCGCCCACCGCCGCGCTGGCCGAGGTCCGCACTTTCAAGCTCGCCCGCAGCACCGAAACCCGCAACACCTGCCCGTATTGTTCGGTCGGGTGCGGCATCATCATGTATAGCCTGGGCGACAAGGCCAAGAACGCCCACGCCGAGATCTTCCACATCGAGGGCGACCCGGACCACCCGGTCAACCGCGGCAGCCTGTGCCCGAAGGGCGCCGGTCTGCTCGACTTCGTGCATAGCAAGAACCGGCTCAAGTACCCGGAAGTGCGCGAACCCGGCACCAAGGAATGGAAGCGCATCAGCTGGGACGAGGCCTTCACCCGCATCGCCAAGCTGGTCAAGGAAGACCGCGACGCCAACTTCATCGCCAAGAACGCCGACGGCGTGACGGTGAACCGCTGGCTCACCACCGGCTTCCTCGCCGCCTCCGCCTCCAGCAACGAAGCAGGCTACATCACCCACAAGGTGGTGCGCAGCCTGGGAATGCTCGCTTTCGACAACCAAGCGCGTGTCTGACACGGCCCGACGGTGGCAAGTCTTGCCCCGACGTACGGCCGCGGCGCCATGACCAACCACTGGTCCGACATCAAGAATGCGGACGTGGTGCTGATCATGGGCGGCAACGCTGCCGAAGCCCATCCCTGTGGCTTCAAATGGGTGACCGAAGCAAAGGCGAAAAACAAGGCCCGGCTGATTGTCGTCGACCCGCGCTTCACGCGCTCTGCCGCGCTGGCCGACCTCTACGCGCCCATCCGCACCGGCACCGACATCGCCTTCCTGGGCGGGGTGATCAACTACCTGATCGCCGGCAACAAGGTGCACATGGACTACATCAAGTCCTACACCGACATGAGCTACCTCGTGAAGGATGAATTCGCCTTCGCCGATGGCTTCTTCTCGGGCTACGACGCCGAAAAGCGCAAGTACGACAAGGCCGGCTGGGAATACCAGACGGGTGAGGACGGTTACGTTAAAACCGACCCGACCCTCGAAAACCCCCGCTGCGTCTGGAACCTGCTGAAGGCCCACTTCGCCCGCTATACGCCCGAGATGGTCGAGAAGATCTGCGGCACGCCCAGGGACAAGTTCCTGCAGGTAGCCGAGATGCTCGCCTCGACGCACACCCCCGACCGGGTGATGACCATCCTCTACGCCCTCGGCTGGACCCAGCACAGCACCGGCTCGCAGATCATCCGCACCGCGGCGATGGTGCAGCTGCTGCTCGGCAACATCGGGCGCGCCGGCGGCGGCGTGAATGCCCTGCGCGGCCACTCCAACATCCAGGGCCTCACCGACCTCGGGCTGCTGTCCAACCTGCTGCCCGGCTACATGACGCTGCCCGGCGAGAAGGAGACCGACTACGACGCCTACATCGCCAAGCGCGCGCCCAAGCCCATGCGGCCGGGGCAGCTGTCGTACTGGCAGAACTACGGCAAGTTCCACGTCAGCCTGATGAAGGCCTGGTACGGCGCCGCCGCCACCAAGGACAACAACTGGGCCTTCGACTACCTGCCAAAGCTCGATAAAACCTACGACGTGCTGCAGGTTTTCGAGCTGATGCACCAGGGCAAGATGACCGGCTATTTCGCCCAGGGCTTCAACCCGCTCAACTCCTTCCCCAACAAGGCCAAGGTGAGCGCGGCGCTGTCCAAACTGAAGTTCCTCGTCATCATGGACCCGCTGGCCACCGAAACCTCCGAGTTCTGGCAGAACCACGGCGAGTTCAACGACGTGGACCCGGCCAAGATCCAGACCACGGTGTTCCGCCTGCCGACCACCTGCTTCGCCGAAGAAGACGGCGCGATCGTCAACTCCGGCCGCTGGCTGCAGTGGCACTGGAAGGGCGCCGACGCGCCGGGCGAGGCCAAGACCGACCCCGAGATCATGGCCGGCCTGTTCCTGCGCCTGCGCGAGATGTACAAGAAGGACGGCGGTGCCTTCCCCGACCCCATCCTCAACCTCGCCTGGGCCTACAAGCTCCCCCACGAACCCTCGCCCGAGGAGCTCGCCAAGGAGTACAACGGCAAGGCCCTGGCCGACCAGTTCGACGCCAAGGACCCGACCAAGCTCGTCAAGAAGGCCGGCGAGCTGCTCGACGGTTTCGCCCAGCTCAAGGACGACGGCAGCACCGCCTGCGGTTGCTGGATCTTCTCCGGCGCCTGGACCGAAAAGGGCAACATGATGGCGCGGCGCGACACCGCCGACCCCTGGCACAACGGCCAGACCCTCGGCTGGGCCTTCGCCTGGCCGGCCAACCGGCGCATCCTCTACAACCGCGCCGCCGCCGACCCGTCCGGCAAGCCCTGGGACGCCAAGCGCAAGCAGGTCTGGTGGGACGCCGCCCAGAGCAAGTGGGTGGGCTCCGACGTGCCCGACTTCAAGGCGGACTCCGCCCCCGAAGACGGCATGGGCCCCTTCATCATGAACCCCGAGGGCGTCGCGCGTTTCTTTGCCCGCGGCATGATGAACGAAGGCCCCTTCCCCGAGCACTACGAGCCCTTCGAGACGCCGATCGGCACCAACCCCATGCACCCCAACAACCCCAAGGCCATCTCCAACCCGGCCGCGCGGGTCTTCAAGGGCGACATGGAAGCCTTCGGCACCGCCAAGGATTTCCCCTACGCGGCCACCACCTACCGGCTCACCGAGCACTTCCACTACTGGACCAAGCACGTCGAGTCCAACGCCATCACCCAGCCCGAGCAGTTCGTCGAGATCGGCGAGGCGCTGGCGGCCGAGAAGGGCATCAAGGCCGGCGACAAGGTCAAGGTGAGCTCCAACCGCGGCTACATCAAGGCGGTGGCGGTGGTCACCAAGCGCATCAAGCCGCTGCAGGTGGACGGGAAAACGGTGCACCACGTCGGGATTCCGCTCCACTGGGGCTTCAAGGGTGTGGCCAAGAACGGCTTCATCACCAACACCCTGACACCCTTCGTCGGAGACGCGAACACCCAGACGCCGGAGTTCAAGTCCTTCCTCGTCAACGTCGAGAAAGCCTGAGGAGACCGCCATGGCATTGCAATCACTGGACATCGCCAAGCGCTCGGCCACCACCACCGAATCGCCCCAGGCGCGCAAGACCCTCGAGGTCGCCAAACTCATCGACGTCTCCAAGTGCATCGGCTGCAAGGCCTGCCAGGTGGCGTGCATGCAGTGGAACGACCTGCGTGACGAGGTCGGCACCTGCGCCGGCACCTACGACAACCCGCGGGACATGACCGACCAGAGCTGGACGGTGATGCGCTACGCGGAGGTCGAGACCGAAGAGCGCGGCCTCGAGTGGCTGATCCGCAAGGACGGCTGCATGCACTGCGAGGACCCGGGCTGCCTCAAGGCCTGCCCGGCACCGGGCGCCATCATCAAGTACGCCAACGGGATCGTGGATTTCCACCAGGAAAACTGCATCGGCTGCGGCTACTGCGTGAGCGGCTGCCCGTTCAACGTCCCGCGCATCTCGCAGAAGGACAGCAAGGCCTACAAATGCACGCTGTGCTCCGATCGCGTCGCGGTCGGGCTCGAGCCGGCGTGCGTCAAGGTCTGCCCGACCGGCAGCATCAGCTTCGGCTCCAAGGTCGACATGCAGGAGCTCGCCGCGGAGCGCGTCACCGAGCTCAAGGAGCGCGGCTTCAAGAACGCCGGCCTCTACGACCCGGCCGGCGTGGGTGGCACCCACGTCATGTACGTGCTCAACCACGCCGACAAGCCCGCGCTGTACAGCGGCCTTCCGGCCGACCCGACGATCGCGCCCACCGTCACCCTCTGGAAGAGCGTCGCCAAACCCCTCGCGATGGCCGGCATGGCCGCCGCGGCGCTGGGCGGCCTGTTCCACTACGTGATGAAGGGCCCGAACGAAGTGTCCAAGGAGATCGAGGCCGAAGTCGAGCGCGAACTGGAGGGCGAAAAATGATCCGCGATCCGCATGATCTGCAACGCTACACCGCCTCGGAGCGGGCCAACCACTGGGTCACGGGCATCTGCTTCATCCTGCTCGCGCTCTCGGGGCTGTCCCTGTTCCACCCGGCGCTGTTCCCACTCACCATGCTCTTCGGCGGCGGCACCTGGACGCGCATCCTGCACCCCTTCATCGGGGTCGTGATGATGCTGTTCTTCGTGGTGATGTTCTTCCGCTTCCAGGGCCTCAACCGCATGCGCGAGGCCGACTGGGAATGGGTGAAGCGGGCCAAGGAGATGGTCAACGGCGACGACCACAACATGCCGGAGATGGGCAAGTACAACGGGGGGCAGAAGCTGCTGTTCTGGTTCCTCGGCGTCGCCATGCTGGTGTTGTTCGTGTCGGGCATCGTGATCTGGCGGGCTTACTTCTCGGCCAGCTTCCCGATCGGCGTGGTCCGCCTGGGCGCCCTGCTCCACGCGGTGTTCGCCGCGCTGATGATCGCCGCGATCATCGTCCATGTGTACGCCGCCATCTGGGTGCGCGGCACCATCCGGGCGATGCTCTACGGCACCGTCACCCGCGCCTGGGCCAAGCAGCACCACCGAGCCTGGTACAAGCAGATGACCGGTAAGTAAGCACCACGAGGGGCGGATTCGTCCGCCCCTCGAAACCCCGCCCCCACAGGAAACCCAGCAAACATGCCCACCCTCCTCAGCCCCGAAGAGATCGCCACCCAGGGTGCCCCCGACGCCAGCCCCAACCGGCTGCCCTCGCCCCACGTCTTCGCCGGGCGGGCCGAGCGCCTGCGCAAACTTGCGGAAGGCCACGCGATGGCCGACTTCCTCGCCTTCGCGGCCCGCCTCGCCGACGCCCAGCAAACCCTGCTCGACCGCCTCGGCCCCACCGCCCCGCCGGATGAAGCCCAGCTCCGCCGCTGCCGCCAGCACGGCATGCCGCCCCTCGACGCCCACGGCGCACAGCTCCCGGCCGACTGGACGAGCGTGCTCCACGACCTCGCCACCGCCGTCGTGCCCCACGCCCCGGCCGGTCTCCAGAACGCCATCGCGGCCCTCCCCGACTTCCCTCAAGAGCGCCTCGCCGCCCTCGCCCGCGCCATCCTGCGCGGCGACGAAGACCTCTCCAACCCCATCGAACTCGCCCTCGCCCCGCTCATCGGCGCCAGCCTGCAGGTCTTGTGGGCCTCCCGCGCCCTCGGGCTCGCCACCAGCGACATCCCGGCCGGCTTCGAAGGCGGCCAGTGCCCCGCCTGTGGCGCACCGCCGGTGGCCAGCATCGTGCGCATCGGCGACGCCGGCCATGGCGTGCGCTACGCCACCTGCAGCCTGTGCGCCTGCGAATGGCACGTCACCCGCATCAAGTGCGTGCCCTGCCAGAACACCCGCGGCATCGCCTACCAGGGCCTCGAAGGCGCCGCCGGCCCGGCCCACCCCGGCGTCAAGGCCGAAACCTGCCCCGAGTGCCAGGCCAGCCTCAAGATCGTCTCGATGGAAACCGACCCCGCCGTCGACGCCTTCGCCGACGACCTCGCCACCCTCGCCCTCGACATGCTCGTCGACGAGGCCGGCTTCCACCGCGCCGGCCGCAACCTCTTCCTGTTCCTCCCGTAAGTCTGGCCCCAGCCCGACACCCACCACGAAAAACCCAGGAGATCCCCCACGATGGCGTCCATGGTCCATGGCACCACGTCCGACAGCAGCTCGCCGGCCCCCGCAAGCCCCGCCTACCGCGCCCTGCCGAGCCTCGACCGCCTGCTCGGCGCCGCCCCCGCCCTCGTCGACCGCCACGGGCGCGTCGAGGTCACCCAGGTGCTCCGCGAAACCCTGGCCGACGCCCGCCAGGCGATAGGCCTCGGCCAGCCGGCGCCCAGCTCCGCCGCCCTGCTCGCCAGCGCCGAAGCCCGCCTCGCCGCCCGCGCCGCGCCGCGGCTCAAGCCCGTTTTCAACCTCAGCGGCACCGTGCTACACACCAACCTCGGCCGCGCCGTGCTGCCCGAAGAAGCCATCGCCGCGATGGTCGAAGCCGCCCGCGCGCCCTGCGCCCTCGAATACGACGTGGAGAGCGGCGGCCGCGGCGATCGGGACGACGTGGTCAATGAACTGCTGCAGGAGCTCACCGGCGCCGAAGCCGCCACCGTCGTCAACAACAACGCCGCGGCGGTCTTTTTGCTCCTCAACACCCTCGCCCAGCGCAAGGAGGTCATCGTCTCGCGGGGCGAGCTGGTCGAGATCGGCGGCGCCTTCCGGGTGCCCGACATCATGCAGCGCGCGGGCGCCCGGCTCGTCGAAGTGGGCTGCACCAACCGCAGCCACGCACGGGATTTCGAAGCCGCCATCGGCCCGCGCACCGGCCTGTTGATGAAGGTACACACCAGCAACTACGCCATCGAAGGCTTCACCGCCAGCGTCGACCAGGCCGAACTCGCCCGCATCGCCCACGCCCACGGCCTGCCCTTTGTCGAAGACCTCGGCAGCGGCACCCTCACCGACCTCGCCCGCTGGGGGCTGCCCCACGAACCCACGCCGGCCGAAGCCATCGCCAACGGCGCCGACCTCGTCACCTTCTCCGGCGACAAGCTGCTCGGCGGCCCCCAGGCCGGCATCCTGGTCGGCCGCGCCGACCTCATCGGCAAGATCAAGAAGAACCCCCTCAAGCGCGCCCTGCGGGTCGGCAAGATCACCCTCGCCGCCCTCGAGGCCGTGCTACGCCTCTACCGCGACCCCGACCGTCTGCCCGAACGCCTCGCCACGCTGCAGCTCCTCACCCGCCCCCGCGACGCCATGCTCGCCCAGGCCGAGCGCCTGCGCACCCCCATCGCCCAGGCCCTGGCCGGCTGGCCCCTCACGGTCACGATAGAACCCATGCTGTCGCAGATCGGCTCCGGCAGCCTGCCCGTCGATCGCCTGCCCTCGGCCGGGCTGGTGTTCCGCCCGGTCGGGCGCGGCAGCGGCGTGCTCGGCAAGCTCGAAGCCGCCCTGCGCGGCCTACCGGTGCCGGTCATCGGGCGCATCGCCGACAAGGCCCTGCACCTCGACCTGCGCTGCCTGCCGCCCGCCGACGAGGCGCGCTTCCTGGCCCAGCTCGCGGAGTTCGCCCCATGCTGATCGGCACCGCCGGCCACATCGACCACGGCAAGACGACCCTGGTGCACGCCCTCACCGGCATCGACACCGACCGCCTGCCCGAAGAAAAACGCCGCGGCATCACCATCGAGCTCGGCTACGCCTACCTGCCGCTGCCCGGCGGCGACGCCTCGCCGGCCCGGGTGATCGGCTTCGTCGATGTGCCCGGCCACGAGAAATTCGTCCCCACCATGCTCGCCGGCGCCAGCGGCATCGACTTCGCGCTGCTCATCGTCGCCGCCGACGACGGCCCGATGCCGCAAACCCGCGAACACCTGCAGATCCTCAATCTGCTCGGCATCCGCCGCGGCGCCGTCGCCCTCACCAAGGCCGACCGCGCCAGCCCGGAGCGCCTCGCCGACGTGAGCGCACAGATCCACGCCCTGCTGGCTGGCGGCTGCCTCGCCGGCGCGCCGATCTTCCCGGTGTCCGCCCTCACCGGTGCAGGCGTCGACGCCCTGCGCAGCCACCTCGTCGAGGCCGCCCGCAGCCTGCCCGCCCGCGCCGCGGAGGGCGATTTCCGCCTCGCCGTCGACCGCGTGTTCACCCTCGCCGGCGCCGGCACCATCGTCGCCGGCACCGTCCACGCAGGCCAGGTCGCGGTGGGCGACAGCCTGCGCCTCGCCCCAAGCGGCCCCGCCGCCCGCGTGCGCAGCCTGCACGTGCAGAACCGCAAGGCCGACCGCGGCCAGGCCGGCCAGCGCTGCGCCCTCAACCTCGCCGGGCTGGCGGTGGATGACATCCGCCGCGGCGACTGGCTCACCGGCCAATCCACGCCGCTGCCCGCCCAGCGCCTCGACATCGCGCTCACCCTCGCCGCCGACGCGCCCCGCGCCCTCGCCCATGGCGCCGTCGTGCAGATCCACCACGGCACCCGCCAGCTCGGCGGCCGCGTTGCGCTGCTCGACGCCGCACTCGAAAAATCCGGCCTCGCCCCCGGCAGCCACGGCCTCGCCCAGCTCGTCGCCGACGCACCGCTGCACGCCTGCCGCGGCGACCTCGTCGTGCTGCGGGACGCCCACGGCCGCAATACCCTCGGCGGCGGCCGCATCCTCGACCCCTTCGGCCCGCCGCGGCACCGCCGCCACCCGGACCGGCTCGCCGTGCTCGCCGCCCTGGCCGTCGCCGACCCGACGGAGCGCCTGCAGGCCCTGCTCACCTGCTCGCCCCTGGGCGTCGACCTCGCCCAGCTCGCCGCCGCCGAAAACCGCCGGCCAGATGCCCTCCTCGCGCTGCTGCCCGAAGCTGCGGCCCGTTTCAACGACAAGGCCTGCTGGCTGATCGGCCTCGCCGCCCTCGACGCCCTCGGCCGTCGCGTCGAAGAGCGCCTCGCCCGCCACCACGCCGAACACCCCGACGAGCTCGGCCTCGAGCGCGACCGCCTGCGCCGCATGATCGCCCCGCTGCTGCCCGCGCCGGCCTTCGCCGAATGGCTGGAGCACTGGCTCGCCGAAGGCCGCCTGGCCCGCAGCGGCGCCGCCTGGCACCTGCCCGGCCACCGCCTCGAGCTCGACCCCCGCGACCGCCGCCGCGCCGACACGCTGCTGCCGTGGCTCCTCGACAAACCCTTCGACCCGCCCTGGGTGCGCGACATTGCGCTGCGCCTCGGCGAGCCCGAAGCCGCCACCCGCGAACTCCTCAAGCGGCTCGCCGCCAGCGGCGAAGCCTGCCAGGTGGTGCGCGACCTGTTCTACGCCCCCGCCGCAGTGCGCCAGCTCGGGGCGATCGCCGCCGAGCTGATGGAGGCCGACGGCTGCATCCGTGCCGCCGCCTTCCGCGACCAGACCGGCCTCGGCCGTAAACGGGCGATCCAGGTGCTCGAATACTTCGACCGGGTCGGCTACACTCGCAAGCTCGGCCGCGGCCACGACGAACAGCACCGCATCCGCGGCGATCTGGCGGTGAATTGAATTGATTTCAAAGGAAGGGATGCGTCCCCCGGTGGGGCGACTGGTCTTCAAAACCAGGAGGGGCCGTCAAGCGGTCCCTGGTGGGTTCGACTCCCATTCTCTTCCGCCACGCTTTCCGGAACCCCAGCTTCCGGCACACACATCCCGGCAACTCCACGATGGCCCTGCTGCGCGGCTGTGACTTTCCCGACGCCCTGCTCTACCACCCCGACAGCCACCTGTGGTTCGTGCCCGCGGGCGATAGCCTCTACCGCGTCGGCGTGACGCAGCTCGGTATCGCGCTGTCGGGCGAGATCCTGCTGTTCACGCCCAAGCCCGTCGGCGCCCACTGCGACGCCGGCCGTAGCTTCGGCCTGCTGGAGGCCGGCAAGACGGTGTTTCCGGTCAAGACGCCCTTCGCGGCGCGGCTGATCGAGGCCAACCCGGCCCTCGACCCCTCCGCCCGCCGCATGAACCGCGAACCCTTCGGCGCCTGGCTGGTGGTGCTGCAACCCAGCGGCGAGATCCCCCCGGGCGTGCTGCTGCCGTGGCCCGAAGCCCGGCCGGAGATCGAAAAGATCATGGACCGCTACGCCTTCCGGGATCTGGCCGACTTCTCGGCGCCGCTGTTCCACGAGGACAACCGTGATTTCTGAGGCGCCGGCACCCCCTGCCGACAAGCTGGCCATTCTGGTGTGGGCTGCCGACCCGGGCCGGCCGGAGCTCTGCGCGACGCCCTTCTACTTCGCCGCGGCGGCAGCGGCGATGGACGTGGAGGTGGAGATGTATTTCACCGCCCGCTCGGTCGAGCTGCTCCGCCGGGGCGTCGCCGAAACCCTGCAGGCCGCTGCGGGCAGCGGCAAGTCGGTGGCCGACTTCCGCCGCGAGGCCGTCGGCTTTGGCGCAAAGCTGTTTGTCTGCCCGACGGCCCTGGCGAGCCACGGCGTGGGCGAGGATGAATTGATCCCCGGCCTGGCCGGCCACGCGGGCGCTGCGGCCTTCATCGGGCGAACCCTCGACCCGGCCTGGCGGACCCTCAGCTTCTAGACCCGCCCACCGGATCAAGCTGAAAAAAGTCCGTTGGACGCGCCCGATGGCGCGTCCGGGTTCAGCCTTCGGTCTTCTCTTCGGTCTTCTTCGTGCGCCGGCTGCGGGGCTTTTTGGGCGCAGCGTCGGCAGGCGCCTCGGCCGCCACAACGGGAGCCTCGGCCGCTTCCGGCTTCTTGTCGGCCTTCTTCCGGCTGCTGCGGGCCTTCTTGGGTGCGGCAGCGGGGGCTTCGGCGGGCGGCGCTTCAAACACCGGCTCGGCAGCGGGCGCGGCGATGTCGGCAGCCGGCGTCTCCTCGACCTTGGCGGAGCGCCGCCCCTTGCGGCGCCTGTCCTGCTTGGTGGGCTCAGCCTTGGCTTCAGCTTCGGGCTCAGGCTCGGGCGCCGGGGCAGCTTCGACGACCGGCTCGGTGGGGACCTCGGCAACAAGTTCGGGGGCCGGGGCGGCCTTGCGCCCACCGCGACCGTTCCGCCGCGACGGGCGACGGCCCTCCGCCGGCAGTGCCTCGACAGACGGCTCTTCGGTGGCAACCGGCTCGATGGCCACCGGCTCGGCCTTCAGCTGGCCGCCTGCGCGGGTCACGAAGGTGCCGGACTTCTCGTCTCGCCCCACCTCCAGCAGCCCGCGGGCCTGGGCTTCGTCGAGCAGGTTGCCGAAGGCCTTGAAGCCGAAGTACGACTCGTTGAAGCCCGGCTGACGGCGCTTGATGGCGTCCTTCAGCATCGAGGCCCAGATCTTGCCGGTGTCGCCCCGCTCGGCGATCAGCGCGTCGCAGGTCTCGACGGCCATCGTGACGGCGCGGGTGCGGCGGCTGTCGAGCTCCTCGCGGCGGCGGCGTTCTTCTTCGGGGCTGCGGCGCGGCGCCGGGGCCTGGGCCTCACGGGGCTCGGGGCGGGCCGACGAGTGGCGGGTCTCGCGCACCAGGTCGTCGTAGAAGATGAACTCGTCGCAGTTGGCGATGAGCAGGTCGGAGGTGGATTGCTTCACCCCGACGCCGATCACCTGCTTGGCGTTTTCGCGCAGCTTGGAGACCAGCGGCGAAAAGTCGGAGTCGCCGCTGATGATCACGAAGGTGTCCACGTGGCTCTTGGTGTAGCAGAGGTCGAGCGCGTCGACGACCAGCCGGATGTCGGCCGAGTTCTTGCCGGACTGGCGCACGTGGGGGATTTCGATCAGCTCGAAGTTGGCCTCGTGCATCGCCGCCTTGAAGCCCTTGTAGCGATCCCAGTCGCAGTAGGCTTTCTTGACCACGATGCTGCCCTTCAGCAGCAGGCGTTCGAGCACCAGCTTGATGTCGAATTTTTCGTACTTGGCGTCGCGCACGCCGAGGGCGACGTTCTCGAAGTCGCAGAACAGGGCCATGCTGATGCTGTCGGGGCTAGAGGCCATGGGCTTCTCCGGTTGGGGACGAGGACTTGAGTTTACGCCGGCTCAGACCTTCTTGACGAACTCGGACTTCAGCCCCATCGAGCCGAAACCGTCGATCTTGCAGTCGATGTCGTGGTCGCCATCGACGAGGCGGATGTTCTTGACCTTGGTGCCGACCTTCACCACCGACGACGAACCCTTCACCTTCAGGTCCTTGACCACGGTGACGGTGTCGCCGTCCTGCAGCACGTTGCCGACCGCATCGCGGATCACCTTGACGTCCTCGGCCGCAGCCGCCGCCACCTTGGGCCACTCGTGGGCGCACTCGGGGCAGACGTAGTTGTCGCCGTCCTCGTAGGTGAATTCGGACGAACACTGGGGGCACTTGGGCAGGCTGCTCATGGGGGTTCCTTTGGCGATGATTCGGTTACGGGCGCGACGATAACCCACAAGCGGCGTGGGGACATAATTTTGCCGGTAGAAAGTTCAGCCCCCGGCCCCGCTGCGGCGGCTCGCCAGCCAGCCGAACAGCGACAACAGCGCCAGCCCGCCGCCGATCAGCACGATGCCGGCCACCTCGCTCGGCTTGAAGGCCTCGCCCAGCGTGAGGCGCGACGACAGGATCGCCACCACCGGCGTGCCGAGCACCGACAGGCTGGCCTCCCAGGCCGGCACGCGGTTGAGGATCCAGCCCCACAGCCACCAGCACAGGGCGATGCTGGCGACCGACAGAAAGGTGAGCATCAGCAGGTAATCGGGCGTCCAGTTGGTGGCCCGGCCCGGCGCCAGCTCCATCATCAGCAAGAGCGGCAGCGCGCCGAAGATCATCTGCCACATGGTGAGCACCAGCAGGTCGACCCGGTGGGCCTGGCGCAGGCGCTTGGTGAGGATCGTCCCGACCGCCCAGCACAGCGCCGCCGACAGGCCGAGCAGCTTGCTGGCCAGGCTGGTCTGCATGTTCCACGGCTCGATGATCAGCAGCAGCCCGCCGAGGGTGCTGACCGCCGCCAGCCACTGGCGGCCCTGGACGCGCTCACCGAGCAGCGGCCACGACATCAGCAGGGTCCAGATCGGCATCGTGAAGATCAGCACCGAGGTCTTGCCCGGCCCGCCCTCGACCAGCGCCGAGGTCTGCAGGATCGTGAAGCCGGACACCTGGATCAAGCCCAGCAGCAGCGTCATCCGCGGCGCCACCAGGGCCATCGACCGCCCCGTAAGGCGCACCGCCAGCACCAGCGCCAGCGCGCCGCCCACCGCCCGCTGGGCCGCCAGCGAAAACGGCGAGGCGTACTCCAGCGCCTGCTTGACCATCACCCAGGTGTAACCCCAGGTGCACGACAGCACGACGAGGGCCAACGCGGGCAGCCAGCGCTTCAGGCCTGGGAGATTGCTCATGGGTGGGGTCTCACGGGTGGAGTGGTGAAGGGGCGCTCACTGCGGGGCCTCGCAGCCCGGCGCCCGGGCACGCTGCAGGCGGCGCTCCAGATCAGCACGCTGCAGCTCGTGGGCCCGGGCCAGGGCCGCATCGAGGGCATCCGGCCGGCTGCAGCGCAGGGCCTCGACCAACGGCCCCCAGTCTTCGGCCGGCAGCCAGGGCACCAGGCTCGCCACCGTGTCGGCCGAATAGGCCGGGCGAGGGCTGCGCCGAGCCTGCAACCAGGCCATCCGGCGGCGGCGTTCCGGCAGGCTCAGCCCCGGCGCAGCGGCAAGACCGCGGACCGCCTCGTCGAGCCAGTGGGGAAACAGCCCCAGGCGTTCGGCTTCGGCCAGCGCCTCACGGTCGAGGCGGGCCAGCGCATCGAAAAATGCAGCCTTGCCGGCCGCCCAGTGGCGATCGGCAAAGACGGCCACCTCCAGCGCGCCGGACGGGCTCGGCTGGCCCCCAGCCAGCGCCGGGCACTCCGCCAGGTTCCTGAAGCTGCACTGCAGCGCCAGCGCATCGAACAGCGCATCGCCGGGGCCGGCGGGCTTGAACGCCAGGCCGCCGTCCGCGTTGAATTGGGGGATGAAGACCTCGATGGCCCGCTGGCCGCAGGTGCCGTAATCGACCTCCAGCGCGGCAAAGCCCGCCAGCCCGGCGCCGGCGAGGCGAATGAGCTGCAGCGGGCCGACCGGCACCTCGCCAGCGACCAGCCGCCAGCCGCCGCCCTCCTGCCCCAGCGCGGCAACACGCTGGGCGTCGGCGCAGGGGGTCAGCCGGTTCACGCCCTGGCTGAAGCTCTCGTCGTCGATGTACTGCCGCCCACCGCCGCTGCCACCGCTCGCCAGCCATTCACAGGCTGCGGCCCCCGGCCGGGCGACGGGCTGGATGGCGTCGATGGCGAACTCACCTCCCTCCGCGTCCTTCAGCTGCCCGGACACGGCCAGCGCCCGGCGCAGCCCGGGGCCAGGCCGGGCGCTGCAGGCCAGCGGGGCCGGCTCCACCTGGCGGCGCAGTGCCGCAGGCGCCGGCTTGACCCAGCCCTGGGCGAGGGCCAGCGCGACGCCGGGCGCGGGGTTTTCCAGCGCAAACTCGGCGGCCAGCCAGCGGGGCTGCCCGACCCGGCCCGCGTGGGCGGCGAGGAGGCGCGCCTTGGCGAGAAAATCCGGGTCGTGGTGATACAGGCCGCGATAACTCAGGCGCCGGGCCTCGGGATCTTCGATCGGGCCCACCGACAGGGGCGCCACCAACCATGTCGGCGCACGTCGGGCGATCTCGGGCTGGTGGCGGGCGATCAGCGGCCAGACCCGTTCCAGGTTGGCCGGCTCCAGGCCGTTCAGCCAGTCGGCCCAATGGCGGTCGGCCGGGCGGTAGCCCAGCGCGAACCAACGCGGCCAGAGTTCGGACGGCACCACATACAGGAAGGCCACGTCGCCGGCCGGCGGCAAGGGCGCGACGAGACGGTCGGTGAGGGCCGTCCAGCGGGCCAGACGACCGGCGCGATCCCTGGCGTCCCGGCCGGCGAGGCGGGAATATCCCCAGCGCTCGAACACGCTCTCCAGTTTCCCCGCCAGCTGCGCTGGCGCCATCTGGGCGAGGGCCCAGTCGAGGTCGGCCTGCGGCCAGTCGGCGCTGGCCGTCAGCCATTCGACGAGGATCGCGTCATCGTGGAGCGCAGACCGCAAGGCGCCGGGCGGCACCGCCCGCAGCAGCGCAACGCCCGCCGGCGCCCGCAGCGCATGGCGCAGGTACAGGCGGAGGGCCGCCGGCTCGCCCCACGGGCTGCGCAGCCCGGCCGCCAGCAGGCCTGCCGCCCGGCCCGGCGTGGTGGCCTGGATCGCCAGCCACGGCAGCACCGGCTGGCCGAGGCGCTGCTCGATGTCCTGCCAGTGGCGTGCCGGGAGCTTGTCCGGCGAAACACTGCCTTCGATCCGCAGGCAGCCGGCCGCGGACGGGCCAAACGTACCCGCCGCCAGCCGGCCTTCGTCGCCGGCCAGCAAGGCCCCGGCCAGCGCTGCCTGCCCGGAGCACAGGGCATGCTGCAACAGGGCACCGGCCAAGTCGGGATCGTTGCCGAAGGACGGCAAGGCGACCCGCCGGCCGAACAGCCCGGCCGTCCGGCTGGCGGAAGCGAGGGCGTAGGGCCAGATCGCGCGGGCCTTTTCCTGCGGCGACAGCGCAGCGTAGGCGGGCAGGTGCAGAAGGGTGTCGACCAGCTTCCAGGCACCCGCGGCCACGGCCACCCCCAGCGCATCGGGAGGCGGAAAGCCCGTGGGCGCCTCCGCGGCGTCGCGCACCCGCAGGCGGGGATCGGCGCCGTTGGCAAGCAGCCAGCGGGCGGTGACGTGCATACCGGCCCGGATCGAGTGGTGCAGCGGCGTGCCCAGCTGGCGATAGGCGTCGAGGCTGGCGCCGCGGCGCTTCTGGCGGGCCAGGAAGGCGATCAGCGCCGCCTCGTCCGCGTCGTCCGTGAAACCCGGCGGCGGCGTGGGGGCTGCGCCTTCGGGCACCAGGGCGTCCATCGAGAACAAGGCGTCCAGCGCCGCGCGGGTGGCCAGGGAGCGATCCTCGATCGTCAGGGCCGGCGCCGCGGCAAAGGCGGATTCAAGCGGTGCCAGCAGCAGCAATCCGGCAAGGCAAGCGGGCAGGAGGCGCTGGCGCATCGCTGATTCGCTCAGGAGTCAGCCCAGCAGGCTGACGATCAGCGGCGTGGTGAGCGCCGACAGCATGGTGGACAAAATCAGGCTGCCCGCCACCGGGCCTTCGAGCACCTTGAAGTGGCGCGCCATCAGATACACGTTGGCTCCCACCGCCAGCGAGGCCAGCAACACCACCACCTGGGTCTCGAGGGGTGGCAGCCCGAGCAGCCGGGCCAGCAGCCACACCACCAGCGGCTGCACCAGCAGCTTGACCGCGGTGATCGCGGTGCTGATCTGCCAGCCCTCGCGGATGCCATATTCGGCCAGGCCCATGCCGAGCACGATCATCGCCAGCGGCGCCGCGGCGGTGGCCACCATCGCCAGCGGCTGGTCGATAAGCTCGGGCACCGGCAGCCCGGACAGGCCGAACAGGGTACCCGACAGGATGCTCGCGACGATGGGCGTCGTCAGCACCGCCTTGAGCGTCTTGACGAAACCATGGGCGGTGAAGCTGCCGTGCCGCGCCCATTCCACCGACACGGTGACCAGCGTCCACAGGGTGAGCGAGTTGAACACCAGCACCAGCGCCACCGACGGCAGCGCCGCCTCGCCCAGCGCCACTTTGGCCAGCGGGATGCCCAGCAGCACGTTGTTGGAAAACACCCCGCCCAGCCCGAACAGCGACTGCCCCGCTCCGTCCAGCCCAAAAAACTTCCAGGCCAGCAGGCGGCCGAGGACGAAGACGATCAGGCAGCTGCCGAAAAAAGCCGCCAACAGGCGCGCATCCACCGGCGGCAGGCGCGACAGGTCGCTCATCATGCGGAACAGCATCGCCGGCATCGCCACCGAGAAGACGAAGCGCGACAGGTTGTCCGACATCGCCGTTGGCCAACCGGAAAAACGCATCAGCCCGTAGCCGACAAAAACCAGCGCGAACAGCGGTGCAGCCAGGGAAAGCTGGTGGAGAAATGCGGACATCGAAGGAAATCAGGGGCTTGCGATCAGCAGGAGGCTGCAGGATAGCCGAAGCACCGCCCGGGCGCTGTCCGCATTAGCCCTGACCCTGGCGCTAGTCGGCCACCTCGGCGGGCGGGGCGACCTTCACCACTTCCGCCAGGGTCGTGATGCCGGCGGCCACCTTCAAGGCCCCCGACAGGCGCAGCGGCTTCATGCCCTCGCGGATCGCCTGCTCGCGAATCCGGGCCAGGTCGATCTGGCCGCTGGTCGTTTTTTTGAGCTCGGGCGACATCAGCAGGATCTCGTACAGCCCGATCCGCCCCATGTAGCCGGTCATGCGGCACTCGATGCAGCCCACGGCGCGGTGGAAAACCTTGGGCCGCGGCGCCTTCCAGGGGGTTACAAGGTGATCCCAGATCGCCTCCTCATCAGCGGTCGGCGGGTGGGCCTCCTTGCAATGGGGGCACAGGATGCGCACCAGGCGCTGGGCCATGATGCCGAGCACGGTGGCGTTAAGCAGATAGGCCGGCACGCCCAGGTCGAGCATCCGGGTGAGCGCCGCCGGAGCGTCGTTGGTGTGCAGCGTGGACAGCACCAGGTGCCCGGTGAGCGCCGCCTGGATCGCCATCTCGGCGGTCTGCAGGTCGCGGATCTCGCCCACCATGATGATGTCCGGGTCCTGCCGCATCAGCGCCCGCACGCCTTCGGCGAAGCCCAGGTCGATGGCCTGGTGCACCTGCATCTGGTTGAAGGCCGGCTCGACCATCTCGATCGGGTCTTCGATGGTGCACACGTTCACCTCGGGGGTGGCGAGCTGCTTGAGGGTCGAGTAAAGCGTGGTCGTCTTGCCCGAACCGGTCGGCCCGGTGACCAGGATGATGCCATTGGGCTGCCCGGCGATCGAATGCCAGCGAGCTTCGTCCTGCTCCGAGAAGCCCAGCTCGGCCATGTTGCGCACCAGCACCTCGGGGTCGAAGATGCGCATCACCAGCTTCTCGCCGAAGGCGGTGGGCAGCGTGGACAACCGTAGCTCGACCTCCTTGCCGCTGGCCACGCGGGTCTTGATGCGGCCGTCCTGGGGGCGGCGCTTCTCGACCACATCCATCCGGCCGAGGATCTTGATGCGGCTGGTCATCGCCGACAGCACGCTCATCGGCATCTGGTAAACCTGATGCAGCAGCCCGTCGATGCGGAAGCGCACCAGGCCCATGTCGCGCCTCGGCTCGATGTGGATGTCGCTGGCGCGCTGCTCGAAGGCGTACTGCCACAGCCAGTCGACGATGTTGACGATGTGCCGGTCGTTGGCGTCGAACTGGCGATTGCCCTGGCCCAGATCCACCAGCTGCTCGAAGGACGTCGCCCCGATGCCGTGGGCGCCGCTCGTCTGGGCCGCCTTCTTGACCGAGCGGGCCAGGTTGTAGAACTCGACCAGGTAGCGCGCCACGTCGGCCGGGCTGGCCACCACGCGGCGGATTTCCTTTTTCAGGATGCCGGCGACCTCCTTCTCCCACTCCCGCAGGAAGGGCTGGGTCGTGGCCACCACCACCTCGCGCAGGCCCACCTGGATCGGCAGCACCCCGAAACGGGTCGCGTAGGCCGACGACATCACCCCGGTCACCGCGGCGAAGTCGATCTTCAGCGGATCGATACGCAAATAATCCAGCTCGACCCGCCCGGCCAGCCATTCGGTCAGCTCCTCGAGCCCCAGCAGGCGATGGGGCGGGTTGAGCGAAGGCCACTTCTGGCCGGCGATCACCACCAACGGATGGGCTTCGCCGGCCTTTCGGCGCTGGGCGGCCAGCAGGGCATCGGCGTCGGCCCGCGCCACCAGCCCGTCGGCGACCAGCACATCGAGAATCTCGGCAAGGCTCAGCCGGTGTTCGTGGGTGGCAAAGGTGGCGTGGCTGGACATGGAGAGCACCGGCTGGGCAAGACGGGCAAGGCCGGAAAGGCGCCGCCCGCCCGAATACTACCCAGTCCACCGGGTTTTATCCCGGCTTTGACGACGCCGGAGCGCGCTTACTACCGCGTTTCGCCCGACTGGTTGCGGTTGGTGCCAAAACCATGCCACTTGTCCGGGCCCCGCTGGAGCTCCCGGCCCGGCCCCCGCTCCGGACCACGATTGTCGGGACGGACCTCCGGGCCACGGTTCGGGGGCATCCCGCCCCCCGGCCCCAGCGGAGCCAGGGTGCGCGGCGGCGGCGCAACGCCCGGCGCCACCTGCGGGCCACTGCCCTGCCCCGGGCCGAAGGACGGCCCACGCTCGAAGCCCCGCTCCGGCCGGCGCTCGGGCTGGCGTTCGCGCCACTGCTCGTGGCCGGGTTCGAAACCGTGGCGCGGCGGTGGAGGACGCTGGATGATCACCGGGGGCGGCGAGCGCTGGATGATGACCGGCGGCGGCGTATAGCCGCGCTGGATGATCACCGTCCCCGAGCCCGGATAGCCGTAGCCCGGATAGGGCGTGGGATATGGGGCCGGATATGGTGCGGGGTAGGAATTCGGATAACGGCCATCCGGCATCGGGTAAGGGCCCGGGTCGACGGGCGCAAGCACGCAACCTGAGAGGGAGGTGGCGGCGAGCAGGACGGCAAACAGGCGTTTCATGACGCACTCCGGGGCAGACGTTGCCCATTTAACGCCGGACACTTCGTTTGGTCGCAAAAAAAATCTCTCGAAATGTTGCCGACCCCCTTGGCATTCATGTATGGACATACACTATAATGACATCGTCACTCAACCAGCGGAGCCCACACCATGAAGACCATCCTGTCCTTCCTCGCCCTCGGCCTCTTCGGCATCAACATGGCTTTTGCCGCCGTCAACCTCAACACCGCCACCGCCAGTGACCTGGACGGCATCAAGGGCATCGGCCCGTCCAAGGCCAAGGCGATCATCGATTACCGCAGCAAGAACGGCTCCTTCAAGAGCGTCGAAGACCTCAAGAACGTCAAGGGTTTCGGCGAAAAGAGCATCGCCAAGCTGAAGGGCGAACTGACCGTCAGTGGCGGGGAAAGCGTCAAGAAGTAAGCCGCCGGATCAAGCGTCTCGCCCATCCCCCCACAGCGCACGGCCACGCGGGGGCACCTGACGAGAAACGCAAACGGCGCTAAGGTTGCATTGCCAGCAGGCCCGCCTCCGAGCCTCTCACTCAGGCTCTGGCGGGCCCCATCCCGTTAACCAGCCTGACGGAGTAGACCATGACGCGCCATCACCATCGCATTTCCGTACTGCCCACGGCCTTGCTGCTCGCCCTGCTCTTGTCCCTGTCGGCCTGCGGCCTCGGCGACAGCGGCGGCGCAGCTGTCACCGCCGCCAAGCTCAAGGCCCACGAGGCCGAGGGCGCCCGGGCGACGAAGGAACAACTGGAACGACAGCTGGCCGACAGCCAGGAACAGGCCGCCCAGCGCCAGAAGGAAATCGAGGCCGCCACCCGCTGAAAGCAGCTCAAGCCGGGCCGGCTCGCCTTGCCTGCAGGGCCCCCGCAACGATGCAGGCGGATCGACGTCCCGGCTTCATCAGCCTTTTTTAACCATAAAAAACAAAGGCTTGCCAAAAAAAGCGGTTTTTCTGGCAGCAAGGCACTCGATCTTCTGCGTCAATGCGGAAGACCAAGGGCTGGCAGAAATTCCTTCAAGCTGGAAACGTCCGGTGCCCGCGCACCGATGGTTCCTCCGGGCGGAGACTGACGCAGGGCAGCAACGCCAGCCCTGCGACCCGCAAAACCGATACGGCGGTTTCAGCCCTTGATCACCGTCTCGAGGGCCGACAGGCACAGCGCGACGTTGGCCGGGCGGCTCGAATGCCCCATCAGGCCGATCCGCCACACCTTGCCAGCCAAGGCCCCGAGGCCGGCACCGATCTCCAGGCCGAATTCCTGCAGCAGACGCGTCCGCGCCGCCGCTTCATCGACACCTTCAGGCACCCACACCGAATTCAGCTGCGGCAGGCGGGCTTCCTCGCTCACCACAAAACGCATCCCCAGCGCTTCCAGGCCGGCGCGCAGGCGCAGATGGTTGTCCCGGTGGCGCGCCCAGGCGGCCTCCAGGCCCTCCTCCGCAAGAATCACCAGGGATTCGTGGAGGCCATACAGCGGATTCACCGGCGCCGTGTGGTGGTATGTGCGCTTCGCGCCGCTCCAGTAGCCCAGCACCAGGCCGAGATCCTGGAACCAGCTCGGGCAGGCACCCTGACGGCCCTTGATGCGCGCCACTGCAGCCTCCGAAAAACTCACCGGGGACAGGCCAGGGGTACACGACAGACATTTCTGGCTGCCCGAGTAGGCCGCATCGATCCCCCACTCGTCCAGCAGAACCGGCACACCGCCGAGGGACGTCACGCAGTCCATGATGGTCAGGGCACCGTGGCGCCGGGCGATCGCCGCCAGCGCCGCGGCGTCGGACAGCGCGCCGGTGGAGGTTTCTGCGTGCACGAAGGCCAGCAGTGCCGCGTCGGGGTTCGCTGCAAACGCCTCTTCGACCTTGGCCGGATCAACCGGCGCCCCCCACGGGTCTTCCACGACGACCGCCACGCCACCGAGGCGGCGGACGTTTTCGGCCATCCGTCCGCCGAAGACGCCGTTCACGCAGACGATGACCTTGTCGCCCGGGCTCACCAGATTGACGAAGCAGGTCTCCATGCCCAGGGAGCCAGGGCCCGAAACCGGAAAAGTCAGCTCGTTGCGGGTCTGGAAAGCGTAGCGGAGAAGGGTCTTGAGCTCATCCATCATCCCGACGAAAGCCGGATCCAGGTGGCCGACGGTGGGCCGGGCCAGCGCCGACAGCACCCGCGGCGGCACATCGGAAGGCCCGGGCCCCATCAGGGTTCGCACAGGCGGCTGAAAGGATCGGATCTCGGGTCTGTCGATGCTCATGAATTCTCCTGATTATCTGTTTTGCCCCTGCGACGGGCGCTATTGCGGCCGGCCAGTGGTGGCGATCATGCGGATGACGCGCACGGTATCCAGGTCCGAGGCACGGTAGGCCGATTTGACGAACTCGGACACCTGGACGCCTTCTTCCTCCGCCATGCCTTCGGACAGCGTAGTTTCGTAGGTGAAACGCAGGAACAGCCGTTCACCGTCGGGCTGTTCGAGGCTGATCTTCAGGCGCCCTCCTGCATGCTCGGGCGTCGCCGCGGATTCGAAGCACACCCACTCCTTGTGCCTGAAGGTCACGTTGTCGAGGATGCGCGCGTTGCCGAAGTGAAGTTCACGGCTCACCCGGTTCGGCGATTCTTCCCTCACCACGCAGCGGTCAAGACCGGGCAGGAACACCGTCGGTTCGTGCACCCGGTACATCAGGCCTGTCCAGACTTGTTCGAGGCCCAGGGTCTCGGCAAGGGGATCGGCGGGGTCGTTGATCTCGACGAGATGTTCGAAATACAAGGCTTGCTCCGGAAGTAAGCAGCGCAGTGTATCGGTTCTTGCTGCCCGCCGTCAGCCCTTGCTTCGTCGGATGTCACGGGAGCACTTGAAAACAAGTCTGCCGACCGGCCCTGGCCGGGGAAACCAAAGAGCTGCACTACGGTTTGTTGTTCTTGTTTTTCTTTAAATATATAAGACAACGTTAACTATGTTCCCCACTTTTCTGTGGATAACAATGTAAACGTCTTTTAAATCAAAAAGATGAGATATGTAGAAAGCTCTGGAAAGATGGCTCTGGAAGACCGGGACAAATTGGGGACGAAATTTTCAGTTTGGCGGTATCGGCCGCTTGTCCACATTTTGTGCCCGGTCAACCTGACAGTTTGTGCACAGCTCGATCACTGCATGTGGGGTATCGGGTATTTCCGCGAAAAGTAGGCATAGGTCTTGCGGAGACTGCGTTCACGGGAGATTTCGTACGCGGCGGCGGCCTCGGCGATCTGATCCTTGAACATTTCATGGAGCAGGTAGATGCCGCGGTGAGTTCGCAGAAGCTCCGAGGCCATCGCTGTGGCTTCAGCCTCTGGCAGCTGAGTCGCGTCGTTGACGATCTGGACGGTTTCCCTGTCCAGGTCGATGAAATCCAGCAGGTCGGTGATCGATAGCATCGCTGTTTCCTCGGGCTCAGGTGGGCAGGTGAGAGTGGGCGAACCGGTTTCAGGTTTGCAGAGGTTTGTTACTGGTTTTTTTATTTATATAAATAATGTTTACGTTTACGCTCTCGAAGTTTCTGTGGATAACACATAAAAACTCATATTTATCATTGGCTTGATTGATTCAAAAAGCTGTCGACAAGCGACGGGAGGGCGTGTGTGGCGATTGTTGATGAAATTCCGCCTCGCCTTGAAAGAGCGCTTTGTGCACAATCTGTGCAGGTTTTCTTCCGTATTTGTCCCCAAACTTGACGTCGAGTTCGCATCGCCCGAGCCCTGCCCTGCCCCCGCCGGCGCACTGGGACCTGTTCTGCTCCGTGGTGGACAACTTCGGTGACATCGGCGTGTGCTGGCGGTTGGCGCGCCAACTGGCAGCCGAGCACGCGATCTCCGTGCGTCTGTGGGTGGACGATCTGCGCAGCGCCGAGCGTCTGGTGCCCGCGCTGGATGCCGGACAGGCTTCCCAGCGGGTCGATGGCGTGGAGATCCGTCGCTGGGAAGCGCCATTTTTGGCGCTGGAGCCGGGGCAGGTCGTGGTGGCAGCCTTTGCCTGCCGGCTTCCCGAGGTCTTTGTCGAGGCCATGGCACGCCGCCAGCCGAGGCCGGTGTGGATAAATCTCGAGTACCTCAGCGCCGAGGGCTGGGTGGCGGACTGCCACGCACTGCCATCTCCCCACCCGCGGCTGCCCCTTGTGGAACACTTTTTCTTCCCGGGTTTCGATGGACGGACCGGTGGTGTCCTGCGCGAGGCCGATTACGCGGTGCGTCGGGCGGCCTTTTCAGAGGAGGGCTTCCGGGCCTCCGTCGGGCTCCCGGCGCGTACACCGGGTGAGTTGTGCGTTTCGCTGTTTTCCTATGAAAACGCCGGGCTTGCCGACTTGCTCGACTGCTGGAGCCGTGCAGAGCATCCCGTCACCTGCCTGGTTCCGGAAGGTAGGGTGCTGGCCAGCCTGGGCAAGGCTTTCGGTGTCGGGCACCTGGAGGCGGGCGGGCGGCTGCGCCGTGGTGCGCTGTCGGTGCAGGTGCTGCCCTTCGTCGAACAGCGCCGTTACGACGCGCTGTTGTGGGCTTGCGACCTGAACTTCGTGCGGGGGGAGGATTCCTTCGTGCGGGCCCAGTGGGCCGAGCGGCCCTTCGTCTGGCACATTTACCCCCAGGACGAGGATGCCCATCTGGTGAAGCTGGATGCCTTTCTGGAGCGCTTCGGCGCGGGTCTGGACGCTGGATCGGGCTCTGCCCTCGCCGATTTCTGGCACGCCTGGAACCGGGAGCAAGGGGTGGCTGAAGCGTGGCCGGCGTTCGAGGCCGCGCTGCCGGCATTGTCGGAACACGCTGAACGCTGGGCAGCGCAGTTGGAGGCGGCCGGGGAGCTTGCCTCAAAGCTGGTGCAATTCTGCAAACTTAAGATAGAATAATAGGTTACGTATTCTCCGTGGCACGTGCCGCGCAAACTTCAGCTCAGCAGGAAACAGCATGAAAACCGCAATGGAACTTCGCTCTGGCAACGTGATCATGGTGGGCAGCGACGCCCTCGTGGTGCAGAAGGCCGAGTACAACAAGTCTGGTCGCAATGCCGCCGTCGTCAAGATGAAGCTCAAGAACCTGCTGACGGGCGCCCCGTCGGAGTCGGTTTACAAGGCTGACGACAAGTTCGAGATCGTCGTCCTCGATCGCAAGGAAGTGACCTACTCCTACTTTGCCGACCCGATGTACGTGTTCATGGATGCCGACTACGAGCAGTACGAAGTCGAAGCCGAGAACATGACCGACGCCCTCAAGTATCTGGTCGACGGCATGCCCTGCGAAGTGGTTTTCTACAACGGCAAGGCGATCTCCGTGGAGCTCCCCACCACCGTCGTCCGTGAAGTCGAATACACCGAACCCGCTGTCAAGGGCGATACCTCCGGCAAGGTGCTGAAGCCTGCCCGCATCGCACCGAGCGGCTTCGAGCTGTCCGTCCCGGCCTTCGTGGAAATCGGCGACAAGATCGAAATCGACACCCGCAGCGACGAGTACCGCAACCGGGTCAAGTAAGCCCGCGCTGCACAAAACCCCGGAAGATCCCCGCCCAGGCTGCTTTGCCGGGTGGGGATTTTTCTTTTAAAGGGGGATCTCAGAACATGGGTGTGGCTTTTTTTGATCGCCGAGTCATCTTGCGGCCGTCCTGCTGCGTTAGGATGGTACGCACATGCTTCACGGACGCTTCCGGTCCGCCAGAAAACCCGTTTTCACTTTCCTGCTGGAGATCTTCCGATGAATACCCGTTCCCTGCTTCTCGCCACCCTGATTGCCGTTGGTCTCGCCGCCTGTTCCAAGAAGGAAGAGCCGGCGCCCGCTCCTGCGCCCGCGCCGGTCGTCGATGCTGCCAAGGAAGCCGCCCAGAAGGCTGAAGAGGCTGCCAAGCAGGCCGCCGATGCCGCCAAGGATGCAGCGGGTGCCGCCAAGGAAGCGGGCAAGGAAGCTGTCGACGCCACCAAGGAAGCCGGTAAAGAGGCTGTCGATGCAACCAAGGACGCTGCCAAGGATGCCGTGGCTGCCGCCAAGGAGGCTGCTGGCGCCGCCAAGGAGGCGGGCAAGGAGGCTGTTGCGGCAACCGCCGATGCCACCAAGGAAGCCGCCGACAAGGCCAAGGCTGCGGTCGGCAAGTAAGCCCTTCCGGTATTTGCTGCAAACCGGGCCCTGTGTGGCCCGGTTTTTCTTTTTGCGTTCCGTTGCTGCCATGGCCCTCAAATCCACAATCTTCCGAGCCACCCTCAACGTCTCCGACTTGGATCGTGGTTACTTTGCCGAACATGCCCTGACCCTGGCCCGGCATCCGTCCGAGACCGACGAGCGGATGATGGTCCGCATCCTTGCCTTTGCCCTCCACGGTGATGAACGCCTGCAGTTCGGGCGGGGCATCTCCACCGACGACGAACCGGCCCTGTGGCTCAAGGACGACGCCGGTCAGATCGTCCGCTGGATCGAGGTGGGTCTGCCCGATGAGCGCCTGCTTCGCCGTGCCTGCGGCAAGGCCGACGAAGTGATCGTGCTGGCCTACGGTGGCCGCGCCGTTGATGTGTGGTGGCAGAAGGACGCGGCGACCCTGTCGCGCCTGCCGAAACTCCGCGTGCTCGCCCTGGCCCAGGAAGATTCCCGCGCCCTCGCCGGGCTGGCTGAACGCAACATGGAACTCAGCTGCACGGTCCAGGATGGGCAGATCTGGTTTTCGTCTGGCGACACTACTCTCAGTATCATGCTGCGCTCCGTCTTTCCCGTCTGACGGACTTTTAGCTTCATTCAACGCCCATTCCGGGCGCTTTGATGCCCACTCCGGGTACTCAATTGCCCATTCCGGGCGGTTGGAAATTCATCACTCTCATATTGTGAAGTGCGTCACAAGAGGAGCCGCTTTGAATAGCGGCTTTTCCCCGGGTATTTAGCATAATCTGACAATCTATTTGTCAGATTATATTTCTAAGGTCTGACCCAAAACGGGTATGCGCGGTTTGTGTATTCACGCGCCTATGTCGACCGATTGAAATGTGCACCGGGATTTAAGATGACGACAGCAATTCTGTTCGTTACCAATGATGCCGCCATCGTTCCGCCAGGTCTGGCCAAGGTGGCCAAGGTGACCAATTCGGCGGACGAGGCCCTGAGCCTGTGTGCCGCGTTCAGGTACGGCGCGGTGTTTTGCGACGCGGCGCCGCTGGCCAACGGTGGCAGCGGGTTCCGGCTGGGGCGCCAGATGCGCCGGCACGGGATCTCCACTCCCTTGTTCCTGATGACCAGCTCGATCATGTCGGGCATGGAGGGGGTGGCGACGGCCTCCGGCGCAACGGCATCGATCAGCCGCACGGCGACGGCCATTCTGGATGCGCTCAAATCGGTCGGCAATGCGGTGACGAGTTCAGGGCCGGCGGGGTCGCTGGATCGGCCTCTTCCCGAAATAGACATCGTCATAGAGCGGGCCCGGGTGATCCTGAAGAAATACGCCGGGCCGGTGGCCAGCATGATGGTCGATGACGTGCTGGACGATCTCTATCCTCAATACCCTTCTGGAATTGAAGTGGAGGTATTTGCCCACGCCGTTGCCGCCCACGTGAGTGGCGACAAGGCCCGCGACGATTTCCTTTCCGAACTGCTGGTTTGATTCCTATTCATATGACCGCCTTCAAGAAGCTTTCCCTGTCATTTCAGTTCATCGTTCTTCTTATCGGCCTGGCTTGTATTGCAGCCGTCGCCAGCTATTTGGTCGGATCGTCCGTCTATGTGAGCGAGACCCGTAATCAGGCGCGCACCGTGGCCGACATGGTGGATAACTTCGGGCAGTGGGCGACCCGCTACCGGGGCGTGTGGGTGAAGGACGACCCCCGCGATCCGAAACTCGAGGTCGGCAGCTTCCTCGAGCGGGAGCTCTCGACGGCCTCGGGGGCAAACGACTCCACCACTGCGCCGAACGCGGCGGCTTTCCACCGCAAGAATCCGGCGCTGGTGCAGCGGGAGCTGTCGGACATCACCATCGCCTCGCCGGCGAGGGCGAAGTTCCGCATGACCTCCGACCGCTACATGAACCCCAACAACGCGCCGAGTGATTTCGACAAGGTGGCGATGAACGCGATCCGGGAATCGGGCGCCTCCGAATACAGCGAAGTGCGCGGCGGTCAGCTGCTGTATGCCCGCCGGCTGGTTGCCGACAAGGGCTGCATGCGCTGCCACGGTACCCCCGCAGCGGCCCCGGCGGCCGTCACCGCGCTGTATCCCGGGCCCCAGGGCTATGGCTACGAGGAAGGCAAGCTGGCCGGCGTGATCAGCGTGGCGATCCCGCTGGAGTTCAGCCTGGCCGATTTCGTGCAGCGCTTCGACAACCAGGTGTGGCTGGCCCTCGCGGCGATGGGCGTGGGTGTCGCCGGCCTGCTGGTGTTCATCCGCCAGCAGGTGATCGTTCCGGTACGTCGGGTGCGCGAGTTTGCGCTGGCCGCGGCAAACGCCGAACCGGGTGCGCGCGTCGATCAAGTGGATTTCATCGAGGGCGAGCATGCCTCGCGCAACGAAATCCATGAGCTCAACACCGCCGTGAAGGCGATGCATACCTCCATCGACTATCTCTACCGCCGTCTGAACAAACGCTGAGGACCATCATGGAAAACCCCGACTTTCTCACCATTGCCAGGATGCTGGCCATCTATCTGCATGTGCTGGCCCTGGCCATTGCGGCTGTGGCGGTGGCCTTTGGTGACTTCGCCATCTTTGCGCGGGATCGCATCGACATGAAAATGCTGGGCAAGGCCGCCTCGGTGGCCACCCTGGCCCTGGTTGTGCTGTGGATCACCGGACTGGGGGTGATTGCCATGGACACGGGTTTCGATACCGAACTGCTGGCCACCAAGCCCAAGCTGCTGGCCAAGCTGAGCGTGGTGGCCGTCCTGACGGTCAATAGCCTGGCGCTCCATATGCTTGCCTTTCCGCGCATGGCGGTGCCCCAGGCCGATCCCCGGCAGGCGGCCATGCTGCCGGTTGTCTTCGGTGCGATCAGCGCCACCTCGTGGCTCTACGCCGCGTTCGTCGGTGTTTCCAAGCCGGTTGCCGCGATGTTGGGCTACACGGGCTACATGGGTTTGTTCGCCGGGCTGACGCTGGCCGGTATAGGCTTTGCGATGCTGACGGTCCGCCCCCGGCTCGCCGCACGGCTCGAGCGGGCCGACGCATCGCTGGGGGCCTTCAGCCCGGGCTGAACAGGGCTTACTTCCAGTCGCCCCGCAGCTGGGCCACCTGCAGCTGCAGGCCGGGCAGGCAGACGCGTTCCGGCGGCAGGGCTGGGCCGGCGACCAGCTCGATGCGGCTGAACAGTCCGCGTCGCAGCGGGCGGCTCAGCGCCGGGCCGTCCTTGCGCGAGAACATGCTGCCCCACATCCCGCGCAGCGCCATGGGTATGACAGGGACCGGGTTGGCTTCCAGGATGCGCGTGATGCCCGGCCGGAACGGCGAAATCTCGCCGTCGAAGGTGATCCGCCCTTCCGGGAACAGGCCGACCAGCTCACCGGCAGCCAGCGCCCTGGAGACTTCGGCGAAGGCCGCCTCCATCATCGCCGCGTCCTCCCTGGCGGGGGCGATGGGGATGGCGCCGCTGTGGCGGAACACGAAGGACAGCACCGGCCAGCGGAAGATCCGGTGGTCCATCACGAAGCGGATCGGCCGCCGGCACGCGGCCGAGATCACCAGGGCGTCGACGAAACTCACGTGGTTGCAGACCAGCACCGCCGGGCCGTCCTCGGGGATGTGCTCGAGGCCGCGGGCGCGCAGGCGATACACCGTGTGGATCAGCATCCAGACGATGAAGCGCAGCAGGAACTCCGGCACCAGCCGGTAGATATACACCGCCACTGCCGCGTTCATCACCGCCGCCACACCGAACAGGGCCGGGATCGACAGCCCGGCGCCGAGCAGACTGCCCGCAGCCAGGGCGCCGGCCACCATGAACAGGGCGTTCATGATGTTGTTGGCAGCGATCACCCGGGCCCGGTGGGCCGCCGCCGAGCGGCTCTGCATCATTGCGTAGAGCGGCACGATGAAGAGGCCGCCGAACACCCCCAGCATCAGCAGCGCAAACAGCACGCGGAGGGTGCCCGGCTGGCCCAGCACCTCGGCGACGGCCAGAGGTGCGCCCACCGGCAGGCCGGCCGGCGACGCAAGGGCCAGGTCCAGCCCGAAAATGGTCAGGCCGATGGAGCCGAACGGCACGAGGCCGATCTCGATGTGCCCGCCCGAGAGCTTCTCGCACAACAGCGAGCCGATGCCGATGCCCACCGTGAAAGTGGCGAGCAGCAGTGTCACCGTGCCTTCGTTGCCTCCGAGAACGCTCTTGGCATAGGCCGGAAACTGGGCCAGGAACAGCGCGCCGTAGAGCCAGAACCACGAGATGCCGAGGATCGCCAGAAACACTGGCTGGTTCTCCCGGGCGAAGCCGATGTTGCGCCAGGTTTCGGTGAGCGGGTTGGGATTGACCGCGAGGCCGGGCTCCGGCGCGGGGGCCGACGGCACGCCGCGGCTCGTGAGATAGCCGGCGATGGCCACCACCAGGCCGGCGGCGGCGATCCACCGCTCGCCGTGTTCGACGGCTGCGAGCATTCCGCCGGCCAGCGTGCCGAGCAGGATCGCCACGAAGGTGCCGGCTTCCACCAGCGCGTTGCCGCCCACCAGTTCGTCCTCGTGGAGATGCTGGGGCAGCAGCGCGTACTTGACCGGCCCGAACAGGGTCGAGTGGCAGCCCAGCAGGAACAGCGCCCCCAGCAGCACCGCCAGGCTGTGGAGCACGAAGCCCGCCAGCGCGACCAGCATGATGGCCACCTCCAGCACCTTCACTAGGCGGGTCAGGCGCGCCTTGTCGTATTTGTCTGCGAGCTGGCCCGCGGTGGCCGAGAACAGAAAGAAGGGCAGGATGAAGATGCCCGCCGCCAGGTTGGCCAGCAGCGCCGGCGCGATCGTCGTCCAGCTCGCCGCCTGGAAGGTGAGCAGCACGACCAGCGCGTTCTTGAACAGGTTGTCGTTGAAGGCGCCGAGGAACTGGGTCAGGAAGAAGGGCCGGAAGCGTTGTTCGCGGAGGAGGCGGAATTGGCTCATGCGGGTTTCCGATCGGAGAAGCGGCGGGTCTCGAAGAGGCTCGAGGCGTGGAGCTGGCGCCTGCGCACGCGCTCTGAGAGCTGGGGATTGTGTTCGCGCAATGTTTCGAGCACCGGTACTGCGGCCTCGGGGAGCATTTTTCTGGTGGCCAGCCGGCGGAGCGAAACCCGGGGCAGGCTGCCGGGGAGCGGGCGATCGGTGCCGAACAGGCGGCCCTCGTCGCGTGCCTTGCCCATCCGCTGGCCGAACAGGGCTGGGCTGCGCGGATTCCCGAGCGGCTGGCAGGCGCACATGCTGCCGCCGAAGGCGAGACGACGGCGCTTCATTGTGTTGATCGCCTCTGCAGCCTGAAGGCAACGGCCAGCGCGATGCCGATCAGCAGGCCGCCGAGGTGGGCCGCCCAGGTGACCTCGATGCCCGCCGGCAACAGCGCCGACGTGCTGCCGGTGGCAGCGTCGAAAACCAGCTTGCCGAGATAGGCGACACCGAGCAGCCGGCCCGGCGTGCCACCTTCGAGCACCGCGCCGGCCACCAGCACGCCGACCAGCCCCGACAGCCCGCGGTAGCTGTCCAGCCCGGGCACCGCGACCAGCAGAAAGACCGACAGCAGCGGGGCCGCCATCGGCAGTGCGGCCAGCCAGCGGCGGATCGGCCTGCCGGCGATCACACCGATGGCCACCACGGCCGCCAGGTTGCCGGCGAGATGTGGCAGCGACCAGTGGCAAAACTGGCCTGTCCATAGCCGCCAGAGTTCAAAGTGGGCGATGGCCTCACGGCGCCATTCGACGGCTTCGCCGGGCAGCAGGTTGGCTGCGGTGACGAGCATGGCGAGCACGCCCAGCAGCAAACGTTCAGCCGACACGGCGCCTGCGCACGGCGGCCAGCGCCGCCAGTGCGCCGAACAGGCCGAGGCCGGCGAGATCCGCCGCGCCGCCGCCGCTGTAGCCAGGCTTGCTCACCACGCGGGCGACCTTTTCCTCCTTCACCCGCAGCTTGAAGCTCTCGAGCTGGGCGTCGAGCTGCGGGATCAGCGTGTCGATGGCCTGCCGGTAGCCCTCGCCGCGCGCTTCGCGGGAGGCTTCGCCGAACTTTACCAGCGGTGAGCTGCCCTTGATCTGGCTGGTGCCGGGGGCACGGAACAGCAGCTGGCGGCTCTTCACGTCGAACACCGAGGCGTCGACGAGGGTGTTCACGTCGTACTGGCTGCCATTCACGAAGTAGCCGCCGACGACGGTCCAGTAGAAGATGGACAACCGGTTGCTGTCGCTGAACTGCACCTGATCGTAGGACAGCAGCGTCACCACATCCACGTTGTGCATCCGCGCCGCCTGCTGGAGGTTGTCGAAGCCGCCGCCGGCGCGCAGGTAGGTGGTGGGGATCACCTCGATGGCGGCGATGTAGGGCCGGCTGGCGAAGGCGTCCTTCACCTTGCGCAGCAGGCGCTCGCGTTCGGCTTCGGGCAGGCCGGCGTAGCGCTCGCCGGGCACGAAGGCGATGCCGACCCGCAGCGGCAACTGCAGCTCGGGGATGCTCGGAGTGAGGGCTGGCTGCTCGCCCTTTGGATAAAGGTAGTCGACGACGGTGGCGCGCTGGGCCTGCCGGCCCTGGTCGAACCAGGTGGCGCAGCCGGTGGTGGCGAGCGTTGCGAGCAGCAGCGCGGCGAGGATTTTTCGGTTCATGGCGTGCTTCCGGGCTCAGGCCTTCTCGGCCATCTGTTTGAGGGTGACGTAGTCGATCTTGCCGGTGCCGAGCAGGGGCAGGGCGTCGACCTGGATGATCCGCCGCGGCACCGCGATCTCGGGCCAGCCGCCGTCGCGGGCGGCGGTTTGCAGGCGGTCGCGGGTGAGCTGCGGGTCGGTCGAGAACAGCAGGATGGTTTCGCCGCGGCTGGCGTCGGGCTGGGTCGACGCTGCGTGGGCTGCGCCGGGCGAGGCGGCGGCGGCGAGCTTCTCGACGGCCTCGAGCGACACCATCTCGCCGGCCACCTTGGCAAAGCGCTTCACCCGGCCGACGATCTTCACGAAGCCGTCGGCGTCCACGTCGACCACGTCGCCGGTTTCGTACCAACCCTCGCCGGCTGCCGACGCGGGGGCCTGCAGCACACCGGGGTTCTCGAAGCGCAGGTAGCCGGACATCAGGTTCGGGCCCTTCACGTGGAGCATGCCGCCCGTTGCGATGCCCGGCACCGGCAGCAACTGGTGCTGCAGGCCCGGAAGAAACTGCCCCACCGTGCCGCTGCGGAAGGCCATCGGGGTGTTCACCGCCAGCACCGGCGCCGTTTCGGTGGCACCGTAACCTTCGAAGATGCGGATCCCGAACTTCTCGAACCACAGCTCGCGCACCGGGGCTGCCAGCTTCTCGGCGCCGGCGATCACGTAGCGCAGGCGGTAGAAATCGTAGGGGTGAGCAAACTTGGCGTAATTGCCGAGGAAGGTGCTGGTGCCCAGCAGCACCGTGCAGTTGCGGTCGTAGGCCAGCTCCGGAATCACCCGGTAATGCAGCGGCGATGGATACAGGAAGACCTTGGCGCCGGTGAGCACCGGCAGCAGCCCACCGGCCGTGAGGCCGAAGGAGTGGAACAACGGCAGCGCGTTGAGGATCTTGTCGTCGATCGAAAAATCGACCACCGCGCGGATCTGCGCCACGTTGGACAACAGCGCCCGGTGCGACAGCACGACCCCCTTCGGTTTGCCCTCGGAGCCGGAGGTGAACAGCACCACCGCGGGGTCTTCCGGCGAGCCGGGCGGCAGCGCGGCGCGGGGGAAGGGCAGCGCCCAGGCCATCAGCCACAACTTGTCGAGGAGGTCGATCTCGTCGCGCAGGTCCTCGAGCCACAGAATGCGCACCCCGTCGAGGGCGGCCAGCTTGTCGCCCAGCTTGGCCTGTTCGACGAAGGCGCGGGAACTGATGACGGTGCCGATCTGCGCCGCCGTGCAGGCCGCCTGCATGCCGTCGACGCCGGCGGTGTAGTTGAGCATCGCCACCGTGCGGCGGTGCGCGGTGAGCCCGAAGATGAGCGCCAGCGTGGGCGCCACGTTGGGCAGCAGCAGCCCGATGGGCCTGTCGCGCCGGCTGTCGTGGCGGGCCGCCACCCGCCCCAGCACAAGGGACATCTTGATGAGGTCGCGGTAGCTGTATTCGATCTGCTTCATGTCCTCGACCAGCGCGCGGCCGGGGCCCTGGATGGCGGCGGCGTCGAGGAGGGCCGCGAAGAGGGTCTGCGTGGGGCGGCTGGCGAAGATCATCTCCTGCATCAGCCGCCGCATCGATTCGCCGGCCTTGCGGCGGCGCTCCCGCGCCGAGCCGGTCTCCGGCATCGCGATGCGGGTGGTCGGCCGCAGGAACAGGCCGATCTGCGGGAACAGCTTGCGTGGCACGTGGGCCGCGAGCCGGGAGAAATAGGTGCGCGCCGCGCCGTCGATGCGCACCGGCAGGATCGTGGCGCCGGTCTTGGCGGCTACGAAGGCCGGGCCGTCATAGGTCTTCATGAGGCTGCCGGTGAGTGTGATGCGGCCCTCGGGAAAGATCACTACCGGGCGCCCGCCCTCAATCAGTCGGATCACCTTCTTCATCGCCATCGGGCTGGTCGGGTCCACCGCCAGGTAATCCACCAGCCCGAGCAGCAGCCGGAACACCGGATTGCGGACAACCCCCGTATGCACCACAAACACGGGGTCGAGGGGCAGGAACAAGCCGAGCAGCAGGCCGTCCAGGAAAGATTCATGATTCGCGACCACCAGGAGCCGCGGCGTCTCGGCAGGCAGGCCGCCTTTGACCCGGACACGAAACATCAGCGCGGCCAAGGCCCTGAGTATGGTTTTCAGCAGGTTTCTCACGATTGAAGTCGCACCAGGCCTAGAGCCAGGTGTCCAGGTAGTTGCTGACTTTGCCGAAGGCCTGCTGCAGGGAGGCCTTGTCGACATGGAAATAGATCTCCTTGCCCTCGCGCTCCGCCACCAGCACACCGGCTTCCCGCAGAACCTTGAGGTGGTGGGAGACCGTGGAGCGGGCGAGCGTGGAAACCTCGGCGATCTGCCCCACATTGAGCCGTTCGCCCGGCTCGAAGGTGAGGAGGATACGCTGCCGGTGTTCGTCACCTAGGGCTGCAAAGATCAGTGAAATGTCTTGCCACGCTTCCGGGATAGCGCGGGAGTAATCCTTATTCATGTCGATCATCATCGATATGTCGGAAGAGAGTGTCAAGCAGAATGCTTCGATACGATCGCTGCTGCGCAGCAACAATTGACTTTGTCACGGTTAACCCCTACCATCCGCATGTTTTTCGTACGGCGAACGGCGCAACACCCGGCGTGCCACGCAGAGAACCATGTTTAAAGCGGTATTCCTGCAGATAGGTGCGACGATCCTGGCGACATTGATCGCGGGGGCGATCACAGGGGTGCGCGGTGCGTTGTCGGCGGCGTTGGGAGGCGCAGCCTGTGTTCTTCCCAATTTGTTGTTCGCCCTGCGCCTGCACGCGGTATCCAAGCGTCCGGCGGCGTCGTACCCGCTTGCTTTTTTTGTTGGCGAGTTCTTAAAGATCGCGTCAACCGTAGGATTGTTGGCGACCGTCAGACTCGTGTATCCGGACGTCCATTGGCTGGCGTTGTTTCTCGGGTTTGTCGTGGCGCTGAAGGCGAATTTGTTTGCATTTTTGGTGAAGACCTGACCATGAGCACTGGTACCGAAGCACACGCCCCGACAGCGGGTGAATACATCGTCCACCACTTGACGCACCTTAACTCCACCGGTCACGCGCAAACCGCGATCATCGACTGGAGTGTGTGGAACCTGGACACCCTCTTCTTCTCGATCGGCCTTGGCGTCGTCACGCTGCTGTTGCTGATGAAGGCCGCCAGCAAGGCCACCTCGGGCGTCCCGGGACGCTTTCAGGCCGCCGTCGAAATTCTCGTCGAGATGGTCGCCGATCAGGCCAAGGGCATCGTCCATAGCGCCGAATCCCGCAAGTTCGTTGCTCCTGTCGCCCTCACGGTGTTCTTCTGGATCTTCCTGATGAACTCCATGGACTTCCTGCCTGTCGATCTGCTGCCCCGCATCGGTGAAATGTTCGGCCTGCATTACATGCGCGTCGTCCCGACCGCCGACCTCAACGGCACTCTGGGCATGTCCATTGGCGTCCTGCTGATCTGCCTCTACTACAACATCAAGATCAAGGGCTTCGGCGGCTGGGTGCATGAGCTCTTCACCGCCCCCTTCGGTTCCCACCCGCTTCTGTACCCGATCAACTTCCTGATGCAGATGATCGAGTTCCTGGCCAAGACCGTGTCCCACGGCATGCGACTTTTCGGCAACATGTACGCTGGTGAGCTGGTGTTCATGCTGATCGCGCTGATGGGCGGTACCGCCACCGTCTTCGGTTTCCTGGGTCATGTGGTCGCCGGTTCCATCTGGGCTGTCTTCCACATCCTGATCGTCGCACTGCAGGCCTTCATCTTCATGATGCTGACCCTGGTGTATATCGGTCAGGCTCACGAAAGCCACTAAGTTTCAAAGTTTTAGCAGTCGTTTCGGTTTTAATTTAAATCATCTCAACTAAAGGAGTCGTCATGGAACACGTTCTTGGTTTTGTTGCTCTGGCCGCCGGTCTGATCATTGGTCTGGGTGCTATCGGTGCCTGTATCGGTATCGGCATCATGGGTAGCAAGTACCTCGAAGCTTCTGCCCGTCAGCCCGAACTGATGAACGCCCTGCAGACCAAGATGTTCCTGCTGGCCGGTCTGATCGACGCTGCGTTCCTGATCGGTGTCGGTATCGCCATGATGTTCGCGTTCGCCAACCCGTTCAAGATCTGAGTTTCGCGGTCCAACCTGACTAAAGGAAGACAACCGTGAATCTGAACGCAACCCTGGTAGCCCAGCTCGTTGTGTTCTTCATTCTGGCGTGGGTCACGATGAAGTTCGTGTGGCCCCCCATTGTGAAGGCACTCGACGAGCGTGCGAAGAAGATCGCCGACGGGCTGGCGGCTGCGGACAAGGCGAAGAGTGATCTCGCGCATGCCGAGAAAAAGGTCGTCGAAGAACTGCGCAAAGCACGTGAGTCCGCTACGGACGTGCGTGCCGCTGCTGAAAAGCAGTCTGCCGTTTTCCTCGATGAAGCGCGCGCCGAAGCCGCCCGAATCATTGCCCAGGCCCGTGAAGCCGCTGAAGCCGAAGCTGGCGTCGCTGCTCAACGCGCCAAGGAAGCCCTGCGCGATCAGGTCGCCCACCTGGCAGTCGCCGGTGCCGAGAAGATTCTCCGCAAGGAAATCAACGCTCAGGCCCACGCCGATCTGCTGGCCAACCTGAAACAGGAACTTCGTTAAGCCATGGCCGAGAACGTCACCATCGCTCGCCCCTATGCTGAAGCAGCCTTTCAGCTCGCTTCTGCGGGCAATGCGCTGGGGCCTTGGTCGGAAGCACTTGATCGGCTGGCGGTCGTCGCCGCCGATCCGCAAATGCGGGATTGCATCGCCGATCCCAAGCTCCAGCCGCAACAGCTGGCTGGGCTTTTCTTCGATGTAGCCGGGGCTGGACTGTCTGCCGAACAGCAGAACTACGTCCGCGTCCTGGTCGACAACGAGCGTCTGCAGGTGCTTCCCGAGATCCGTGACCTGTTCGTTGCCCTTAAGAACGAACACGAAGGTGTCAAGGAGGCGAACATCACCTCCGCCTTCCCCATGGACGATGTCACGCTGAAAGCCCTGGTCGCTGACTTGGAAACCCGTTTCAAGGCCAAGCTCAACGTGACCGTCAGCGTCGACCCCGAATTGATCGGTGGGGTCAAGATCGCCGTCGGGGATGAAGTCATCGATGCCTCGGTCCGCGGCAAGCTCGCGAACATGGCCGCCGCGCTAAAGAACTAGGAGCATAAGCAATGCAACTTAACCCCTCTGAAATCAGTGACCTGATCAAGAGTCGGATTCAGAACCTGCAGCTGTCCGCGAATGCCCGCACCGAGGGTACCGTGGTGTCAGTGACCGACGGTATCTGCCGTATTCACGGCCTCTCCGATGCCATGCAGGGCGAAATGCTGGAATTCCCCGGCAACGTGTTCGGCCTCGCCATGAACCTCGAGCGCGACTCCGTCGGCGCCGTGGTGCTGGGTGAGTACGAAGGCATTTCCGAAGGCGACACCGTCAAGTGCACCGGTCGCATTCTGGAAGTTCCGGTCGGCCCCGAGCTGATCGGTCGCGTCGTCAATTCGCTGGGCCAGCCGATCGACGGCAAGGGTCCGATCAACGCCAAGCTGTCCGAGCCGATCGAAAAGGTCGCTCCGGGCGTCATCTGGCGTAAGTCGGTTTCCCAGCCGGTGCAGACCGGCCTGAAGTCGGTTGATGCGATGGTTCCTGTCGGTCGTGGCCAGCGTGAGCTGATCATCGGCGACCGCCAGACCGGTAAGACTGCCGTTGCGGTTGATGCGATCATCAACCAAAAGGGTCAGAACATGTTCTGCATCTACGTTGCGGTTGGTCAGAAGGCTTCGACCATTGCCAACGTGGTGCGCAAACTCGAAGAGCACGGCGCGATGGAATACACCATCGTCGTCGCAGCCACCGCTTCCGAATCCGCCGCGATGCAGTACATCGCGCCGTACTCCGGTTGCACGATGGGCGAGTACTTCCGCGATCGTGGTCAAGACGCCCTGATCGTCTATGACGATCTGACCAAGCAAGCCTGGGCCTACCGTCAGGTTTCCCTGCTGCTGCGTCGTCCCCCCGGCCGTGAAGCCTACCCGGGCGACGTGTTCTACCTGCACTCCCGTCTGCTTGAGCGTGCAGCCCGCGTCTCCGAAGACTACGTCGAGCAATACACGAAGGGCGAAGTCAAGGGCAAGACCGGTTCGCTGACCGCTCTCCCCGTGATCGAAACCCAGGCCGGCGACGTTTCCGCGTTCGTTCCGACCAACGTGATCTCGATTACCGACGGCCAGATCTTCCTGGAAACCGACCTCTTCAACGCTGGTATCCGTCCCGCCATCAACGCGGGTATCTCGGTGTCCCGCGTCGGTGGCGCAGCCCAGACCAAAGTCATCAAGAAGCTCGGCGGCGGTGTCCGTCTGGCACTCGCCCAGTACCGTGAGCTGGCTGCCTTCGCGCAGTTCGCTTCCGACCTGGACGAAGCCACCCGCAAGCAGCTCGAGCGCGGTCGTCTTGTTACCGAACTGATGAAGCAGCAGCAGTACGCTCCGCTGTCGGTTTCGGAAATGGCGATCACTCTCTTCGCGGTCGAAAAGGGCGCTTTCGACGATGTCGAAGTCAAGCGTGCCCTGGCCTGCGAAACCGCGCTGCACCAGTTCGTGAAGACCAAGGCGGCCGATCTTGTCGCCAAGATCGAATCCTCCAAGGACCTCGACGCCGAAGGCAACAAGCAGCTCGCCGCCGTCATCGAAGAGTTCAAGAAGAGCTGGGCTTAACGCGGGCATACGGAGAGCAATATGGCTAGCGGCAAAGAGATCCGTACCAAGATCAAGAGTGTCCAGAACACTAAAAAGATCACCAAGGCCATGGAGATGGTCGCAGCGTCCAAGATGCGTAAGGCTCAGGAACGCATGCGCGCTGCCCGTCCCTATGCCGAGAAGATCCGCCGTCTCGCCGCGAATCTGTCTGCTGCCAACATCACCGACTACAAGCATCCGTTCCTCATCAAGAAGGACGATGTCAAGCGTGTGGGGCTGATCGTCGTAACGACCGACAAGGGTCTTTGCGGCGGCCTCAACACCAACACCTTGCGTGTCGCGTTGAACTCGCTCAAGGATTGGGAAAGCAAGGGCGTCACCGAAATTCGTGTGACCGCGATCGGCAACAAGGGGCTGGGTTTCATGCAGCGCCTTGGTGCCAAGGTCGTTTCGCACGTCACCCAGCTCGGGGATACCCCCCATCTGGAGAAGCTCATCGGGCCTGTCAAGGTCATGATCGATGCGTTCCAGAATGGTGAGCTGGACGAGGTGTATCTTGTCTATTCCCGCTTCATCAACACGATGAAGCAGGAACCCCAGCTTGAGCAGCTTCTCCCGCTGACCGGCGAGCGTCTCGGAACCCCGGAAGGGAACTGGGACTACCTCTACGAGCCGGACGCGCAGGTGGTGATCGACGAACTCCTGGTGCGCTATGTCGAAGCGCTGGTGTATCAGGGTGTCGCCGAGAACATGGCGTCCGAACAGAGTGCCCGGATGGTGGCGATGAAGGCAGCCTCCGACAACGCAGGGAACGTGATTGGCGAACTGCAACTGGTCTACAACAAGACCCGTCAGGCAGCGATCACGAAAGAACTGTCCGAAATTGTCGGCGGCGCAGCCGCGGTGTAACGGTTTAACAAGTTTGGGGAAACGACGATGAGTCAAGGAACGATCGTTCAATGCATCGGCGCCGTGGTGGATGTGCAGTTCCCGCGCGACGCGATGCCCAAGATTTACGACGCCCTCGAGTTGGCTGGTTCTGAACTGGTTCTTGAAGTTCAGCAACAACTCGGTGACGGTGTTGTGCGTACCATTGCGCTGGGGTCTTCGGACGGCCTGCGTCGTGGCATGCAAGTTTCGAATACCGGCAAGGGCATTGCTGTGCCGGTCGGTCACGGCACGCTGGGCCGGATCATGGATGTGCTGGGTCGTCCGATCGACGAAGCCGGCCCGATCCAGTGCGACGAGCGTCGGGTCATTCACCAGAAGGCCCCGAAGTTCGACGAGCTCTCCCCGTCTGTAGATCTGCTCGAGACCGGCATCAAGGTTATCGATCTGATCTGCCCGTTCGCAAAGGGCGGCAAGGTCGGTCTGTTCGGTGGCGCCGGTGTGGGCAAGACCGTCAACATGATGGAGCTCATCAACAACATCGCCAAGCAGCACAGCGGTCTGTCGGTGTTCGCCGGCGTGGGCGAGCGTACCCGTGAAGGGAACGACTTCTACCACGAAATGAAGGACTCCAACGTTCTCGACAAGGTTGCGATGGTGTTCGGTCAGATGAACGAGCCCCCCGGCAACCGTCTGCGTGTGGCGCTGACCGGCCTGACCATGGCCGAGCGTTTCCGCGACGAAGGTCGTGACATCCTGTTCTTCGTGGATAACATCTACCGCTACACCCTGGCCGGTACCGAAGTGTCCGCGCTGCTGGGTCGTATGCCGTCCGCGGTGGGTTACCAGCCGACGCTGGCCGAAGAAATGGGCCGTCTGCAGGAGCGTATCACCTCCACCAAGGTGGGCTCGATCACCTCCATCCAGGCCGTGTATGTGCCTGCGGATGACTTGACCGACCCGTCGCCTGCCACCACCTTCCTGCACCTCGACTCGACCGTCGTGCTGTCCCGTGACATTGCTGCCCTGGGTATCTACCCGGCCGTCGATCCGCTGGACTCCACCTCCCGTCAGCTCGATCCGCTGGTTGTTGGCGAAGAGCACTACAACACCGCTCGCGGCGTTCAGCAGACCCTTCAGCGTTACAAGGAACTGCGCGACATCATCGCGATTCTGGGTATGGACGAACTGGCTCCGGAAGACAAGCTGCTTGTCGCCCGCGCCCGTAAGATCCAGCGTTTCCTGTCCCAGCCGTTCTTCGTGGCGGAAGTGTTTACCGGCTCGCCCGGCAAATACGTCCCCCTGAAGGAGACGATCAAGGGCTTCAAGACGATTCTCAGCGGTGAAGTGGATCACCTGCCCGAGCAGGCCTTCTACATGGTCGGCCCGATCGAAGAAGTCTTCGAAAAAGCGAAGACCCTCTGATCAATCCGACCATCGCCCGGCGGTGCTCCATGAGCCCGCCGGTTTGAGGAGGAATTAGCTATGGCAATGACCATTCACGTCGATATCGTCAGCGCGGAAGAAAAGATCTTCTCGGGTCTGGCCGAGTTCGTGGCGCTGCCCGGTGAGTCCGGCGAGCTGGGGATTCTGCCCGGCCACATGCCGCTGATGACCCGTATCAAGCCGGGTGCCGTGCGCGTCAAGGTTCAGAACCAGGCCGAGGAAGAGCTGGTCTTCGTGGCGGGTGGCTTGCTGGAAGTTCAGCCGAGCCTCGTCACGGTTCTCGCCGACACCGCGATCCGCGGTCATGATCTGGACGAAGCGAAGGCCCTCGAAGCCAAGCGTCGTGCCGAAGAAGCGCTGCAGAACCAAGGCTCTGCCCTGGAGTACGCCAAGGCTCAGTCCGAGCTGGCGTCTGCTCTGGCGCAGATCGCTGCGATCAGCAAGCTGAAGAAGCGCGGCCACTGAGTTCGACAAGTCGTCGTAAAGCGAAAAGGGCGGTCCGAAAGGGCTGCCCTTTTTGTTTTGAGTACGGCCAGCATGGGCGAACCGCTGCGGGTAGGATTCTGGTTGTGGCTTGGCACGGTGACAGCGTCCGAGACGGCGAACCGCTGCAGGCGGGGCAAATCATGCACTCTTCCCGCTCAGCCCCGGGCGTCCCGTCCGCTGTCCAGGGAATAGCCGGCAGCGTCGAGGATGGCCGGCAGGGCTTCGGCAGCGCGCATGCGCAGACGGACGGTCACGATGTCGCTCAGATGGGTTCCACCCGGGTTGATCTCGATCGTCCCGGCACCCCGCGCGGCGGCGGCAAACACCGGCCCGGCAATATAAGGGAAAGCGCTGCCGGTGCCGACCGAGAGGACGAGATCGGGCTCGCTGGCGAGAACAGCCTCGAAGCGATGCAGGGCCTGGCTGGGCAGATGCTCGCCGAACAGCACCACGTCGGGCCGCAGGATGCCTCCGCAGTGCGGGCAGGCGGGCGGGATCGACAAGCCGGCGTAACTTTCCACCCGTCGCACGCGGCCGCAGTCGACGCACAGCAGGCGTCGCAGGGTGCCATGCATCTCGATGACGTCCCGGGACCCGGCGAGCAGATGAAAGCCGTCGACGTTCTGCGTGACCACCGTGACCTGCCCGTGCATGGCCTCGAGGCGGGCGATGGCGTAGTGGCCGGCGTTGGGGTGCGCGCCGCGGCAGCTCGCTTCGATCTGGGACAGATAGTGCCAGGCGATGTCGGGTCGTTTCTCGAACATGGCGCCGGAGAGTGCCTGCTCGATCGGCAGGCCGATATCGGTGAGGGCGCCCTCGTACAATCCACCAACCCCCCGGTAGGTCGGAAGCCCCGAGTCGGCCGACAGCCCGGCACCGGTGATGACGAGGATGCGCCGTGCGGTCGATAGGAGACGACCCGCGGCTTCGATGGGCCCTGTGGGATGGTTTAGGGTAGTGTTCATCGTTCGATAGCCCCGCTGGGCGCATTCGGTCAGAACACGCACCTCAAGCCGAGATTGTGCGGTCTAACGACCGTCGATGCGAGGGTTTTAGCCACGTGGCCGCAAGCGCCTGCAGCCATACGGAAGATGAGAATCAGGATCATGTGCCAGCTTTTGGGAATGAATTGCAACACCCCCACCGACATCTGCTTTTCCTTTGCCTGTTTCCAGGCGCGGGGCGGGTTGACCGATATCCATGGGGATGGCTGGGGGATCGCCTTTTTCGAAGGTCGGGGCGTGCGTGTGTTTCTTGATCCGCAGGCCAGCAGCACCTCCCGGGTGGCTGATCTGGTCCGCCATTACCCGATCCATTCCCTCAATGTCATTTCACATATCCGCAAAGCGACCCAGGGCCTGGTGAGCCTCGAGAATACTCACCCCTTCCAGCGCGAGCTGTGGGGCCGTTACTGGGTATTTGCCCACAATGGGAACTTGCATGGTTTCAGCCCGGAACTTTTCGGTCAGTTTACGCCGGTTGGCCAGACCGACTCCGAGCGCGCGTTCTGTTACATCCTGGAGGCCCTGCGCCGCCGCTTCCCTGCCGGTGAGCCGGGGCGGCCGGAACTCTTCGCCGCCGTTCGCGATCTGGCGGCCGAGATCGGTGCCCACGGAGAGTTCAATTTCCTGCTCTCGAACGGCAGTTTCCTGTTCGCCCATTGTGCTTCGCGGCTCGTGTACATCGTGCGGCAGGCACCTTTTGCGCGGGCACATTTGAAGGATCAGGATGTTTCAGTGGATTTCAGCGAACTCACTTCACCCGACGACCGGGTGGCCGTCGTGGCGACCACCCCGTTGACGGACGACGAGAGCTGGACGGTGATGGAGCCGGGCAGCCTGAAGATGTTTGTGGATGGCGCGCCCGTCGACATGGGGCCGGCCGCCACCTGCGCCTTCATCCGGCAAGCCGACGCACCCCGCTGCGGCGATGTGGCGGCAGCTTCCGGGTGCTGAATTTTTATGAATTACGTCACACCAAGTCACCAACGAGAATTTGTGATCCAACCGGGCTAGAATCCCCGGTTATACCGAGATCCAGGGCGAGACCCCCATGCCGACGAGCGCTCCCAAAGATTGCCCCCTGTGTTTTCCTGTTGGCGAGACGGTGCTCTGGCACGACGCAAGCTGCCGGGTGATTCGTGTCGACGATGCGGATTACCCCGGCTACTGCCGCCTGATCTGGAACGAGCACGTCGCCGAGATGAGTGACCTGACGCCGACCGAACAACGCCACTGCTTCAACATCCTGATGGCGATCGAGGTTGCGCTGCGCGAATGCTACCGCCCCGAGAAGATCAACCTGGCCAGCTTCGGCAACGTGGTCCCGCACCTGCACTGGCATCTCATCCCCCGTTACCTCGATGACCGCCACTTTCCCCAGCCGGTCTGGGGCCAGGCGCAGCGCAAGGGCGGTGGTTCGCCGGCGCCGGAGGTGGACGACGCACGTCTCGCGCTGGCGATCCGCAACGCGATTGCCGAGCATCTTGCCGGTTGAAACCTGAGGATTCATCGATGCCGGACAGCGCTCAAACCTATACCGATCTGCGCAGCGTGGAGCAGTACCGCAAGCTCCTGCGCAATCTGCACACGCTCAACGCTTCCGAGAGCCATGCGACCCTCGTGCGGATGCTCGAAGGCCTCCTCGCCAGCCCCCTGGGGCCCGAGGAGCAGCTCGAAGTGCTGGAGTCGGCCCGTCAGACGATCACTTTCGTCCAGCACGAGATGTCGTCCCGCTACGCGGCCCACCCGCTCCCGCCGGACAGCCAGGAAGACGCCACCCTGCGCCAGGTGGTGCGCCTGTGGACAGCCCTCAGCACCGCCTACGCGCGTCTTGCCGAGGGGGGCAGCGGCAGCGACGAGTTCCGCGCCCAGTGGCCGCTGCTCGCCCAGCGCCGCATCCAGTACCTCGGTCAGGTCATCATCGAATATTTCCGTGCCCACCGGGCCGAGCCGCCGGGCGCCTGGAAGGCCGTCCATGCGGCTTTCCTCGAGGCGGAGCGGGCCGGGGTCACCCACAGCCGGGTCATCGACCCCCTCAACAACACCTGGAAGGCCCAGAGCCCGGACGAGGCCTACATTGCCCTGCTGCTGGTCGACCTCACCAACCCCTACGGCCGCAACCAGCGCGAGCTCAACTGGATCTGCCGCTGGGCCCAGCGTTTTGCGCCCTACTGCATCATGCAGACCAACTGGGAGAAGGACGACGCCCGCGCCTACGGGCTCGACCTCACCGAAGACCACGGCCTGCGCCCGGTAGCGTTGATCGGCTCGCGCCCGGGCATGCGGCGTTTCGACGGCCACCGCCTGGCCGCCCAGATCAAGGCCATGCTGGCCGAGTTCAAGCAAGGCACCACTCCGGCCTCCCTGGGCCTGGGCGACGACTGCTCCCAGCCCGCCTGCGCACGCCTGCTGGTCTCGCTGTATCGCCCCTGGGGCATGTCGGCGGCGGGGCGGCGTTTCCCGCGGCGCAGCAAGAAGGGGAGCAACAAGATCTGCACCGACTGGGAGGCCATCAGCCTGCTCGTCTCCGGCCGGGATTTCGTGCCGCCCAACCGCCGCCAGGCATTGGGCAGCCGCTACGACATCAACATGATCACCTTCGGTGCCCGCGCCGATGACGACATCCCGGACTTCATCGATCCCGAGGTCGAGGTGCAGAAGCGCGGCTTCGCCCTCGATGAATGGCAGACGGTGGATCACTCCGTGTCGGGCTTCCGTGTGCAACGCAAGCACCCGGGGCAGCGCATCGAGCACCACCAGATGGTCGGCATCAAGCCGAGCGACGGCAGCCAGTACCTGCTGGGCCAGGTCAGCTGGCTGATGTACGAGCCCGACGGCACCCTGATGGCTGGCATCCACCTGCTGGCAGGCCTGCCGACGGCGGTGGCGGTGCGCACCACGGGCGTCAACGTCAGCTCCCAGGACCCCTACGCTCAAGGCTTTCTGTTACCGGAGATCGCCGCGATGCGGGCGCCTGCCACCATCGTGCTGCCTGGTGGCTGGTTTCATGCCGACCGGGTGGTCGAGCTCCACGACGGCGAGCCGCGCCAGATTCGCCTGACCAGCCTGGTGGCCCGTGGCACCAACTTCGACCAGGCCACCTACGAGCACGTCTCGACGACCTCCCGGGCTGCGTCCAGCGCCGCCTGAGCGCCCCCAGGGCCGGGCTCCGCCCAGCCCG
>NZ_BJNV01000014.1 GCF_006539865.1 Zoogloea ramigera | reverse complement strand
TTCAAGGAAACCTGGGGCGGCCTTACGTTTTCTTGAGAGCCTTTCAGGCCTCGCCCGGCTCGTCGAGCAGGCGTTCGCACTCGGCCATCAGCGACAGGGCGAGCTCCGACTGGTGGTTGGGGTCGAGGGCTTCGTTCATCTCGTGGCTGATGAAGAGCCCCGCCTCCCGCGACACCGAGCCTTCGATCTGGCGCGCCAGCTTGTCGCTGAGGGCCGCCAGCCGGCGCCGCTCTTCCACCGCCAGCTGGCGCTTCGAGCGGCCCAGCCAGTCGGCGGCCAGGCTCGTGGCCTGGGCGTCGGTGAGCCACTTGCCGTGCTCGTAATAAAGGGTCAGCCGCTCGGCGGCGAGGGCGAAGATCAGCGCCACGCGGATGCCGCGCTCGGTGGTGGTCGGGGGGAGGGTGCGATCGAAGGACATGGCGGGGGGCTGGCCGGGGCGGCGCAGCGGGTGACGAGTTGGCGAGCCTGCGCGAGTGGCGTATCGTGACGGGCCTGCCGATTGGGGGCAAGCTGTGCGTTTGCCCAGGCCTCGCGGCCCGGCCGTCGATTTTCGCTTACATGTACATTTCCCGCGTCGCCCGGCCTGGCGCGGGGTTTCGGGGTGGGTCACCGTGAGTCTTGGTTTCGTCGTCGTCCTCGTCGTCTTGCTGGTCTGTGCCAACGCGCTGTTCTTCAGCGAGCGCTTTTTGTTCGTATTGCCGCTGAAGGGCCCCAAGAGCCTCTTCCTGCGCTTCGTCGAACTCGCCCTGCTGTACGGCGCCTGCCTGCTGCTCGGCCGTCTGGCCGAGAGCCGGCTGCACGGCGCGCCCTATCCCCAGAGCTGGGAGTTCTACGTGATCGGCGTCTGCCTGTTCCTCGTCGCGGCCTTTCCCGGCTTCATCTACCGCTACATGTGGCGCAAGGATCACTGAACGCACCCACCGGGCTCCGCCCCGCCCGTTTCCCACTCCTCACAATTCCGTACATTTGAAAAACAGTTGAGCAAACATGGTTTGCGAGACTGGCCTCCTGACAAGCGACCATTCGCGGACACCGCAGCGCCCCTTCCGGGGCCGGCCGGCAGAAGCCGCGGAGGCGCTACCGAGACAAAACCGGAGGAGGAGTGGGTATGTCCGACGCCCGAGGGACAGCCGCGGATGCCGCGAGCCTGGATACCTTTCCGCGGCTGCTGATGCAGCATGCGCGGCAGCGGCCCAGCAGGCCGGCAATGCGCGAGAAGGAGTACGGCATCTGGCAGACGTACACCTGGGCCGAAGTGGCCGACAAGGTGCGCGCAATTGCCGGCGGCCTGGCCGCGCTGGGTTTTCGCCGCGGCGACCGCCTGGCGGTGGTGGGTGACAACCGGCCGCGCCTGTACTGGTCGGTAGCGGCCTGCCAGTGCCTTGGCGGCATCCCGGTGATGATGTACCAGGATGCGGTGGCCCAGGAGATGGCCTACGTGATGCAGGACGCGGAGATCCGCTTCGCCTGCGTCGAAGACCAGGAGCAGGTCGACAAGATGCTCGAGATCCAGGGCGGCCTGCCGCTCCTCGAGCACGTCATCTACGACGACGCCCGCGGCCTGCGCCACTACGACCAGCCCTTCCTGCACGGTCTCGACGAGGTGGTCGAGCTCGGCACGGCGCATGCCGGCGCCCACCCCGACTTCATCGACCGCGAAATCGACAAGGGCAGCCCCGACGACGTCTCGGTGATGCTGTACACCTCCGGCACCACCGGCAAGCCTAAGGGCGTGTGCCAGAGCCACTCGGCCTTCATCGCCGCGGCCCGCGGCGGCTGCAGCTTCGACAAGCTCTCCGACCAGGACGACATCCTGTCCTACCTGCCGATGGCCTGGGTCGGCGACCACCTGTTCTCCTACGCCCAGGCGCTGGTGGCGGGCTTCACCATCAACTGCCCGGAGTCCGGCGAGACGGTGATGAACGACCTCCGCGAGATCGGCCCCACCTACTACTTCGCGCCGCCGCGGGTGTTCGAGAACCTGCTCACCCAGGTGATGATCCGCATGGAGGACGCCAGCCCGATCAAGCGCAAGCTCTTCCATCACTTCATGGACGTGGCCAAGCGTTGCGGCGCCGACATCCTGGACGGCAAGAGCGTCTCGGGTGGCGACCGCCTGCAGTACTGGCTGGGCAAGCTGTTCATCTACGGCCCGCTCAAGAACGTGCTCGGCATGAGCCGCGTGCGGGTGGCCTACACCGCCGGCGCGGCGATCGGGCCCGACCTGTTCCGCCTCTACCGCTCGATCGGCATCAACCTCAAGCAGCTCTACGGCCAGACCGAGACCTGCGCCTACGTGTGCCTGCAGCCCGATGGGCAGATCAAGCTCGACTCGGTGGGCACCCCGGCGCCGAATGTCGAGGTGAAGCTGGCCGACAACGGCGAGATCCTGGTGCGCGGCCCGATGCTGCTCAAGGCCTATTACAAGCGCCCCGACGCCACCGCCGAGTCGATCAACGCCGAGGGCTACTTCATGACCGGCGACGCGGGCTTCTTCGACGAGGACGGCCACCTCAAGATCATCGACCGGGCCAAGGACGTGGGCAAGCTCACCGGCGGCGGCATGTTCGCCCCCAACTACATCGAGAACAAGCTCAAGTTCTTCCAGCACATCAAGGAGGTGGTGTGCTTCGGCAACCAGCGCGACTTCGTCACCGCGTTCGTGAACATCGACCTCGAGGCCGTCGGCAACTGGGCCGAGCGCAAGGGCATGGCCTACGCGGGCTACACCGACCTGGCCAGCCAGCCCCAGGTGTATGAGCTGATCCGCGAGTGCATCGAGCAGGTCAATGCCGACCTCGCCAGCGACCCCAACATGAGCGAATCGCAGATCAAGCGCTTCCTGGTGCTGCATAAAGAGCTCGACGCCGACGACGGCGAGCTCACCCGCACCCGCAAGGTGCGCCGCAACTTCGTCGCCGAGAAGTACGCGGTGCTCATCGACGCCCTGTATGCCGGCAAGACCAGCCAGTACATCGAGACCCAGGTGACCTACGAGGACGGCCGCAGCAACAAGGTGTCCGCCGAACTCGTCATCGCCGACGCCAAGACCTTTCCGCCCCAGCCGCGGAAGGCTGCCTGAGGAGAACGACCCATGGCCAGAAAGATTGGCGACGTGATCGTCGACCTGCAGAACATCTCGCTGCGCTTCGGTGGCGTGAAGGCGCTCACCGACATCAGCTTCAACGTGAGGGAGCACGAAGTGCGCTCCATCATCGGCCCCAACGGCGCCGGCAAGAGCTCGATGCTCAACGTGATCAACGGCGTGTATCACCCCCAGGAAGGGCAGATCTTCTTCAAGGGGGCGCTGCGCAAGAAGATGGAGCCCCACGAGGCGGCCGAGCAGGGCATCGCCCGCACCTTCCAGAACATCGCGCTGTTCAAGGGCATGACGGTGCTCGACAACATCATGACCGGGCGCAACCTCAAGATGAAGTGCAACTTCCTGCAGCACGCCCTGTACTGGGGCGCCGCGCAGCGCGAGGAGATTGCCCACCGCATCAAGGTTGAAGAGGTCATCGAGTTCCTCGAGATCCAGGACATCCGCAAGACCCCGGTGGGGCGCCTGCCCTATGGCCTGCAGAAGCGCGTCGAGCTGGCCCGGGCGCTGGCCGCCGAGCCCCACATCCTTCTGCTGGACGAGCCGATGGCCGGCATGAACGTCGAAGAGAAACAGGACATGTGCCGCTTCATCCTCGACGTGAATGACCACTACGGCACCACCATCGTGCTCATCGAGCACGACATGGGCGTGGTGATGGACATCTCCGACCGCGTGGTGGTGCTCGACTACGGCAAGAAGATCGGCGACGGCGAGCCGGACGAAGTGAAGAACAACCCGGAGGTCATCAAGGCCTATCTCGGGACATCCCATTAAGGGCGGGGGCGAACCATGCAATTCTTCATCGAGGTTCTGATCGGCGGCCTGCTGTCCGGCGTGATGTATGCGCTGGTGGCGCTGGGTTTCGTGCTGATCTACAAGGCATCCGGGGTGTTCAACTTCGCCCAGGGGGCCATGGTGTTCTTCGCCGCGCTTACCTTCGTCGGCTTTCAGGAGGTGCTGCCCGGCTGGCTGGGGCTGGAGGCCGGCAGCAACACGGTGTTCTGGCTGGCGTTTTTACTGGCCTTCATCGCGATGATCGTGCTGGGCGTCGCCACCGAACGCATCGTGCTGCGGCCGCTGGTGAACCAGCCTCACATCACGCTGTTCATGGCCACCATCGGCCTCACCTACCTCGTCGAGGGCGTCGCCCAGATGGTGTGGGGGGCCAACGTGCGCGGGCTTGATCTGGGCATCGTCGACGAGCCGATCGCCTGGCTGATGGACAACTACGAGATCGGTGTCTCCAAGTTCGACCTCTTCGCGGCCGGGGTGGCGGCCTCGCTGGTGGCCCTGCTGGCCCTGCTGTTCCAATACACCAAGGTCGGCCGGGCCCTGCGGGCGGTGGCGGACGACCACCAGGCGGCGCTGTCGATCGGCATCCCGCTGCAGACGATCTGGCGCGTGGTGTGGGCGGTGGCGGGTTTCGTGGCGCTGGTGGCCGGGATGATCTGGGGCGCCCGCAACGGCGTGCAGTTCGCCCTCACCTTCACCGCACTCAAGGCGCTGCCGGTGCTGATTCTGGGCGGCTTCACCTCGGTGCCCGGGGCGATCATCGGCGGCCTCATCATCGGCGCCTCCGAGAAGCTGGCCGAGGTGTATGTGGGCCCCTACGTGGGCGGCGGCATCGAGGGGTGGTTCCCCTACATGCTGGCGCTGGCCTTCCTGCTGGTGCGGCCCGAGGGGCTGTTCGGCGAGAAGCACATCGACCGGGTGTGATCGTGCAAAGCGTGATGAGCACCGCAATGAACTGGATGGCGCGGGGGTCGGGTTACGCTGCGCCAACCCAACCTACGGTTGGAGGCCGTCACATTGGCAAAGTGAGCCCGCACATTGGCAAGTTGACGGTGCACATTGCCAAAGTGAGCCAGCACTTTGCCAAGTGGACGCTGCACTTTGGCAAGTGGACGCCTCACATTGGCAAGTGGACGCCTCACATTGGCAAGTTGACGCTGCACTTTGCCAAGTTGACGGCGCACTTTGCCAAAGTAAGCCCGCACTTTGCCAAGTGGACGCTTCACTTTGCCAAAGTGAGCTCGCACTTTGCCAAGTTGACCCGGCACTTTGCCAATGGCAGCCCGCACTTTGCCAACTCTGTAGGTCGGGTTAGCCCGCAGGGCGTAACCCGACACATGGCCCCGGTGCTCTCCGTCGCTGGAATGGCGTCGGGTTACGCTGCGCTAACCCGACCTACGGAGGGTGCCGGCCACATTGCCAATGGCAGCCCGCACTTTGCCAAGCCCGTAGGTCGGGTGAGCCCGCAGGGCGTAACCCGACAGCTGTGAATTCAACACCGGAACAACCCGCCCATCCCCGGCATCCGCCCGCGCGGCGAAGGAGTTAACCACCATGTTTTACCGTGAAGCCGGCCAGTTCAAGGCCAGTTATGCCGAAGACGCCCGCATCTTCCCGATCCGCCAGGACCGCATCGGGTTCTGGGTGCTGATGCTGGTGCTGGGCGTGGCGGTGCCGCTGTTCTCCAATGAATACTGGCTGAAGGCGATCCTCATCCCGGTGCTGATCTTCTCGCTGGCGGCGCTGGGCCTCAACATCCTCACCGGCTACGCCGGGCAGCTGTCGCTCGGCTCGGCGGCCTTCATGGCGGTTGGGGCCTTTGCGGCCTATAACTTCATGCTGCGCATCGACGGCATGCCCTTTCTGCTGGCGCTGGTGCTGGCCGGGCTCACCTCGGCGGGGGTGGGCATCTTGTTCGGGCTGCCCAGCCTGCGCATCAAGGGCTTTTACCTGGCGGTGGCCACGCTGGCGGCGCAGTTCTTCATTGTGTGGGCGCTGGTGAAGTTTCCGTGGTTCTCCAACAACTCGTCGTCGGGCGTGGTGACGGCCCAGGCCGTGACCATCCTCGGCTACACCTTCGAGTCGCCCGAGGCCAAGTACGTGCTCACCTTTCTGATCGTCGCCTTCATGGCCCTGCTGGCCAAGAACATGGTGCGCTCCTCCACCGGCCGCGCCTGGATGGCGGTGCGTGACATGGACGTGGCGGCCCAGGTGATCGGCTTCCGGCTGATGCGCACCAAGCTGCTGGCCTTCGCGGTGAGCAGCTTCTACTGCGGCGTGGCGGGTGCGCTGTATGCCTACACCTACATCGGCACCGTCGAGCCCGAGGGCTTCAACCTCGATCTGTCGTTCAAGATTTTGTTCATGATCATCATCGGCGGGGTCGGCTCCATCATGGGCTCCTTCCTCGGCGCGGCCTTCATCGTGCTGCTGCCGATCCTGCTGGACAACGTCGTGCCGGCGCTGTTCGGTGACGCGCTGGGGGCCGGCTTCGTGTCCAACTTCCAGCTCATCATCTTCGGCGGCCTGATCATCTTCTTCCTGATCGTCGAGCCCCACGGGCTGGCCCGATTGTGGCAGATCGCCAAAGAGAAGCTGCGCCTGTGGCCCTTCCCGCACTGATGTTCATGAATGAAGCTGTTGCGCGTCCCAAGTCTGAACTGAACCCGTTTTCGTCGTAGCACCCAAACCAAAAAGAGGAGACACACCATGAAACTGAAGCACACCGTCCTGCTGGGTGCTGCCATCGCCGGCCTGCTGGGCAGCGCCGTGGCGAGCGCCGACGAACAGTTCATCGGCCTGCCGAGCTACCGGGTCGGCCCCTACGCCTCCGGCGGCTCCGGGCTGTTCGGCGGCTGGATCGACTACATGCAGCTCGTCAACGAGCGCGACGGCGGCGTCAATGGCGTCAAGCTGACCTGGGAAGAGTGCGAGACCGAGTACAACAACGCCCGCGGCGTGGAGTGCTACGAGCGCCTCAAGAAGAAGGGCAGCACCGGCAACAGCGTGTTCCAGCCGGTGTCCACCGGCATCACCTACTCGGTGCTCGACAAGGTCGCCCAGGACAAGATCCCGATGGTCACTATCGGCTACGGCCGCACCGACGCCGCCGACGGCCGGGTCTTCCCGTGGGTCTTCCCGATGATCACCACCTACTGGTCCCAGGCTTCGGCCATCGTGAACTACATGGGCCAGAAGGAAGGTGGCATGGACAAGCTGAAGGGCAAGAAGATCGGCCTGCTTTACCACGACTCGGCCTACGGCAAGGAATCCCACGCCATCATGGACAAGCTGGCGGCCAAGCACGGCTTCGAGGTGATCAAGATCGCCGTGGCCCACCCGGGCAACGAGCAGCAGTCGCAATGGCTGCAGATCCGCCAGGCCAAGCCCGACTACGTGGTGCTGTGGGGCTGGGGCGTGATGAACCCGACCGCCATCAAGGCCGCCGCCAAGACCGGCTTCCCGCGCGAGAAGCTGATCGGCGTGTGGTGGTCCGGCGCCGAGGAGGACACCATCCCCGCCGGCCCTGCCGCCAAGGGCTTCGTGGCCGCCGGCTTCAACGTGGCCGGCGCCAACTACCCGGTGGTCGCCGACATCAAGAAGCATGTGTACGGCAAGAACAAGGGCAACATGGAAGACAAGGCCCGCGTCGGCTCGGTGTATTACAACCGCGGCGTGGTGCACGGCATCATCACCGTCGAGGCGATCCGCAAGGCCCAGGAGAAATACGGCAAGGGCAAGGCCCTCACCGGCGAGCAGATGCGCTGGGGCTTCGAGAACCTCAACCTCGACGACGCCCGCCTGAAGGCCCTCGGCGCCACCGGCTTCATGCCGCCCCTCAAGATCACCTGCGCCGACCACGAAGGCCCGGGCAAGGTGAAGTTCCAGCAGTGGGACGGCAGCCAGTGGAAGGTCATCACCGACTGGGTCGAGTCCGACCGCCCGCTGGTGCGCGGCATGATCGAGGAGTCCGCCGCCGCCTACGCCAAGGAAAAGGGTATCAAGCCGCGCGACTGCTCGAAGGAGAGCTGAGCTCGATTAGGCCGCTTGTAGGTCGGGTTAGCGCAGCGTAACCCGACGCCTCTCTCCACGGTGAGCAGTGGGAGCCGTGCGTCGGGTTACGCCCTTCGGGCTAACCCGACCTACGGGGCCGATGAGCGGGAAAGCTTCGTAGGTCGGGTTAGCGCAGCGTAACCCGACGCCTCTCCCGCGACGGAGAGCGCCGGGGCCGGGTGTCGGGTTACGCCCCTTGGGCCAACCCGACCTACGGAGCCAACCCGACCTACAGCGAACAAGAATGATCGAGGGCGGCCCGCGCCGCCCCGCACAGGAGGATGGCCGACGCCATGTCTTACCTCAGCATCAACAACATCGAGGTCATCTACGACCACGTGATCCTCGTGCTCAAGGGCGTCTCCCTCCAGGTGCCCCAGGGCAAGATCGTCGCCCTGCTCGGCGCCAACGGGGCGGGCAAGAGCACCACCCTCAAGTCCATCTCCAACCTGCTGCGGGCCGAGCGGGGCGACGTGACCAAGGGCTCGGTGGAGTTCAAGGGCAACCGCATCGACCAGCTCACGCCGGCCGACCTGGTGCGGCGCGGGGTGATCCAGGTGATGGAAGGGCGCCACTGCTTCGGCCACCTGTCGATCGAGGAGAACCTCCTCACCGGCGCCTACACCCGCAGCCAGAGCCGCGCCGAGCTGAAGGAAAGCCTCGAGAAGGTGTATGCCTACTTCCCGCGCCTCAAGACGCGGCGCACGTCCCAGGCGGGCTACACGTCGGGCGGCGAGCAGCAGATGTGCGCCATCGGCCGCGCGCTGATGGCCAAGCCCGAGATGATCCTGCTCGACGAACCGTCGATGGGCCTCGCCCCGCAGATCGTCGAGGAGATCTTCGAGATCGTGAAGGATCTCAACAGCAAGGAGAACGTGAGCTTCCTGCTGGCCGAACAGAACACCATGGTGGCGCTGCGCTACGCCGACTTCGGCTACATCCTCGAGAACGGCCGCGTGGTGATGGAAGGCGAAGCCGCCGACCTGCGCACCAACGAGGACGTGAAGGAGTTCTACCTGGGGCTTTCGTCGGAAGGACGGAAGAGCTTCAGGGAGGTGAAGCATTACCGGCGACGGAAGAGGTGGTTGTCGTAGGGGGGCGGGCGTTGGCTGCGGTTGCGTATCCGCTTGGTTGCTGGTTGCTGGTCCCCATCAGCGACCAGCAACCAAGCCGAACCCTCAGCCAACGCAAGGCCGAGCCAACGAAACCCCGCCGCTCTCCGGCACAAAGCAACCCCGCGCAAAGCGCCCCCACGTACTGCGGAGACACCATGAAATACTACGATGCCCGTGAAACCCGCGACCCCGCAGCCCGCGAGCAGGAGCTGCTGGCCCGTCTGCCGGCGCAGATCGCCCACGCCAAGGCCCGGGCGCCGGCCTTCGCGGCCCTGCTGCAGGACGTGGACCCGGCCGCCATCACCACCCGCGAAGCGCTGGCAAGCCTGCCGGTGATCCGCAAGTCCGAGCTCCTCGAACGGCAGAAGCTCGCGCGGCCCTTCGGTGGTTTTGCGGCCACCGGCTGGGGGCCGGGGTGCGCGCGGGTGTTCGCCTCGCCGGGGCCGATCTACGAGCCGGAGGGCGCGCGCAAGGATTACTGGCGGCTGGCGCGGGCCTTCCATGCGGCGGGTTTCCGGGCCGGCGACCTGGTGCACAACACCTTCTCGTACCACTTCACGCCCGCCGGTTCGATGATGGAAACCGCGGCCCAGGCGCTGGGCTGCACGGTGTTTCCGGCCGGGGTGGGGCAGACCGAGCAGCAGCTCGCAGCGATGCTCGACCTGCGCCCCGACGCCTACGCCGGCACGCCGTCCTTCCTGCGCATCCTGCTCGACAAGGCGGCCGAGGCGGGCCTGCGCCTCGACAGCCTGAAAAAGGCCTTCGTCTCCGGCGAGGCCTTTCCGCCCAGCCAGCGGCAGGCGCTTGCCGCGGCCGGCATCCAGGCCTACCAGGCCTATGCCACCGCCGACATCGGCCTGATTGCCTTCGAGACGCCGGCGCTGGAGGGCATGGTGCTCGACGAGGACGTGCTCCTCGAGATCGTCCGCCCCGGCACCGGCGACCCGGTGGCCCCCGGCGAGGTGGGCGAGGTGGTGGTGACCAGCTTCAACCCCGACTATCCGCTGATCCGCTTCGGCACCGGCGACCTGTCGGCGGTGCTGCCGGGCGTCTCGCCCTGCGGGCGCACCAACACGCGCATCCGCGGCTGGCTCGGGCGGGCCGACCAGACCACCAAGGTGCGCGGCATGTTCGTGCACCCGGGGCAGGTGGCGGCGGTGCTCAAGCGCCACCCGGAGCTCGGCCGCGGCCGCCTGGTGGTGGACAACCCCGATCACAACGACCGCATGACCCTGCACTGCGAGGTGGTCAGCCCGCCGGCGGGACTCGCCGAGGCGCTGGCCGGCTCGATCCGCGAGCTCACCAAGCTGCGCGGCGAGGTGAGCTTCTGCGCCCCGGGCAGCCTGGCCAACGACGGCAAGGTGATCGACGACATCCGTCGCTACGAGTAGCGCCGGGCCGCCACGCAGGGCACCCGGCGGGTGCCGAAAAAATATTTTCGGGCGGGTGCATCCAGTCGCGGGGCTGGCGGGTAGTGGACATGACGGCGCATCAAACGCCGGTCTCTACCCCCAACCCCGACTGGAGAAAAACCATGAAAACCACCCCCGCTTCCATCACTGCCCGCCTGTCCCTCATCGCCGCCGCCGGCCTGCTCGGCGCCTGCTCGTCGATGGGCTCCGCGCCGATGGCCTCCAGCCAGAGCGGCCTGCCCGACACCATCAAGGTGCCGGCCGGCAACCACCTGGCCTGGGAGACCACCGGCACCGGCGAGATCACCTACGAATGCCGCGACAAGGCCAATGCGCCGGGGCAGACCGAGTGGGTTTTCGTCGGCCCGAAGGCGGTGCTCACGGATCGCGCCGGCAAGGCGGTCGGCAGCTACTACGGCCCGCCGGCGACCTGGGAGGCGCTCGATGGCTCCAAGCTCACCGCCACCCAGCTGGCCGTCGCGCCGTCTGGCGCCGGCAATCTGCCTTACCAGCTGGTCAAGGCCAACCCGGCCAGCGGCAGCGGGGCGCTGGTCGGCGTGACCTACATCCAGCGCGTCGCGCTGAAGGGCGGCGTGGCGCCGGCTGCCGAGTGCAACACCGGCAAGCGCGGCCAGCGCGAGACGGTGGCCTATCAGGCTGACTACCTGTTCTGGAAAGCGCTCTGAGCATTCAAGACGCTTCGGGTAAGATCGGTCTGGCCGCCGCGGGCACCTCGCCTGTGGTGGCCAAACCCGAGCCCCGCCCAACGTGCCAGCCCTGCCCGAGTTCGATTACGAAGCCACCCTGGCTGCTTGCGCCGCCGGCGAGCGGGCGGCCATGCAGCGCCTGTACGCCCAGGAGGGCGGGCGTCTGCTCGGCGTGGTGCAGCGCATCGTGCGCGATGCCGCCCTCGCCGAGGACATCGTCCATGACGCCTGCGTGAACATCTGGACCCGCGCCGCCCGCTTCGACCCGGCGCGCGGTTCGGCCCGCGGCTGGATCTACAGCGTGGCCCGCAACCTCGCGCTCAACGCGGTGCGCGACGGCGCGCGGGAGCTGGCGGTGGATGACGACACCGCCGCGGCCCTCGACGCCCGCGCCTCGCTGGAGGCCTGGCACGACATGGCCGACGCCTTCGCGTGGCAGGACAGCGCGGGCCGCCTCGGGCCCTGTCTCGAACAACTCGAGCCGGTGCGGCGCAACTGCATCCTCCACGCCTACGTGGATGGCTTGTCCCACAATGAGATCGCCCGGCGGCTGGAAGCGCCGCTCGGCACCGTGAAGGCCTGGATCAAACGCAGCCTGGCCGCCCTGCGGGAGTGCATGGGATGAGCACGACGAAGACCGGCAACATTCCCCCCGAACGCCACGCACTCCACGAACTCGCCGGCGAGTATGTGCTGGGCACCTTGTCCGCGGCCCGCCGCCGGGAGGTCGAGGCGCGGCTTGCCGATGATCTGCAGCTGCAGGCTGCCGTCCATGCCTGGGAAGACCGGCTGCTGCCGCTCACCGGCCTGGTCGAGCCGGTGGCGTCGTCGCCGCGGCTGTGGGCGCGCATCGAGCGTAGCCTCGACGCGCTGGCCGTGCCGGCGCCGCGGCCGGCCCCGCGCCGGGCGTGGTGGCGCTGGGACAGCTTGGCCCTGTGGCGTGGCCTCACGGCTGGGGGCTTCGCGATCGCTACGCTGCTGGCGGCGGTGCTGGTCGGCCGCCTGGCCGAGCCGCCGGCCGAGGCGCGCTTCATGGTGGTGCTGGTGGCCCCCGACGACAAGGCGCCGGGCTGGGTGGTGCAGGCCGGCGCGTCCGGCGCCCGGCAGGTGGAGCTGATCCCCCTCGGTGCCGTCGAGGTGCCCCGCGACAAGGCGCTGCAGTTCTGGACCAAGGCCGAGGGCTGGAGCGCGCCGGTGTCGCTGGGCCTCGTCACGCCGGGCCAGACCCTGCGGGTGCCGGCGGGCAGCCTTCCGGCGGTGCAGCCCGACCAGCTCTTCGAGCTGACCCTCGAGCCACGCAGCGGCTCGCCCACCGGCCGCCCCACCGGCCCCGTCCGCTACATCGGCCGCGCCGTGAAGGTGATGTAGCCGGCGCGCATGTGGAGAGCCCGGATCGAAGCGGCGCCGGGCTTCTGGCACACTCGGCTTCCCCTTCCTGTCGTGCCGCTGCCATGCAGAGTTTCCTGCTCCTCCTGCCGGATTTCGCGCTGATCGCCCTTGGCGTGCTGCTGCGCCGCTTCTTCGGGCTGGGGGACGGGTTCTGGCCGGGGGTCGAGCGGCTGGTGTATTTCGTGTTCTTCCCGGCGCTGCTCTTCAACGCCCTGGCGCGGGCCAGCATCGACCTCGTCGCGATGGCGCCGCTGCTGGCGGTGGGGCTGCTGTGCATGGCGGCCGGGCTGCTGCTGGCGCTTGCCGGGCGGCCGCTGCTGGGGCTGGACGCGATGGGCTTTGCGTCGCGGGCCCAGTGCGCCTACCGCTTCAACACCTACATCGGTATCGCGGTGGCGGGCAAGTTTGCCGGCGCGCCGGGCCTGGCGATGATGGGCGCCCTGTGCGGCGCGATGGTGCCCTTCGCCAACATGGCTGCGGTGGGCATGCTGGCGCGCCACGGGCAGGGCCGCCTGCTGCGGGAGCTGCTGCGCAACCCGCTGATCATCGCCACCGTGGCCGGGCTGGCCTTCAACCTGTCGGGGGCGCGGCTGCCGGAGCCGGTGCTGCCCTTCATGCAGCGCCTCGCCGACGCGGCGGTGACCCTCGGCCTGCTGGCGGTGGGGGCGGCGCTGCGCGGCGGTGGCCAGGCGGGCCGCCGCATCGGCGCGGTTTATCTATGCCTGGTGAAGCTGCTGGCCTTGCCGGCGCTGGCCTGGTGGCTGGCGACCGCCTTCGGGCTGGGCGGGGTGGCGTTTGCGACGGCGGTGATCTTTGCCGCGCTGCCGACGGCCTCGTCGGCCTACATCCTGGCAATGCGGATGGGCGGCGACGGCCCCGGCGTGGCCTGGCTGATCTCGGCCACCACGGTGGCTGCGGCGCTCACGCTGACCGGCTGGCTGGCGGTGCTGACCCGCTGGGGGCCGGGCTAGCCCGGGCCGGGCGGCCCATCACGCGCAAGGCGGAGCGCCGCCCCTGACATCCCGGGGGCTTCACCGAGGCCCCGTGGCCGGCGCTCACCTACCTCTTTGGTAAGCACTCCGGCCTCCTCGACGCCACCTGCCCGCCAGCGGTTGTCACCGGCGGCGTGACCGGCATCATCCCCACTCGCAGCCGCGCTCCGTTCCACGGGAGCGCTCGCCCCACCCATCCCGGCGCCCGGAAGACCGGGGCGCCGTGTTCCATCGTGCGCCTCCGGGCTGCTGCTGCGGGGTGTCTGGGGTGATCTATATTGCTCATCATAAGCAGGAATATGTCGTCTTTGCTCATACCCCCAAAGAACTAGACTGCGGTTGTAGTTCTTCCAGTGAGCTTTTCTTCAGGAGACGGCGATGAGTGCAACTGCGGTGGGCGGGCCCACCCCTTACCAGGGTAACGACAAGCTTTTATTCGGCATCATCATGGGTGTGATCGCGTTCTGGTTGTTTGCCCAGACGACCTTGAACGTGGCGCCCGACATGCAGAAGGATCTCGGGCTGGACGCCAGCATGATGAACATCGCGGTGGCGATCACGGCGCTGTTCTCCGGCATCTTCATCGTGGTGATCGGCGGGCTCGCCGACCGCGTCGGCCGCCTGAAGGTCGTGAAGATCGGCTTCTTCCTCAACATGCTGGGCTCGCTGCTGATCGGCCTGGCGCCGGCCGGCGATCTGGCCACCGCCTTCCTGCTCACTGGCCGTGCCCTGCAGGGCTTGTCGGCGGCCTGCATCATGCCGGCCAGCCTGGCGCTGGTTAAGACCTACTGGGATGGCCCGGCGCGTCAGCGCGCGGTGAGCCTGTGGTCCATCGGCTCGTGGGGTGGTTCCGGCGTGTGTTCGCTGTTCGGCGGCTTCATGGCGCAGAACTTCGGATGGCGTTACATCTTCTTCTCGTCGATCATCGTTTCCGTGATCGGCCTGCTGATGATCAAGGGCACCCCGGACAGCAAGGCTGAAACCAAGGGTGACTACAAGTTCGACTTCGCCGGCGTTGTGACCTTCATGATCGCCATGGTCGCGCTGCAGATCCTCGTCACCCAGGGTAACAAGCTCGGCTGGACCAGCCCGTTCATCCTCAGCCTGGCGGGCATCACCGCGGTCTTCGGCATCCTGTTCTTCACGATCGAGTCACGCGCCGCCCAGGGTTTTGTCGATTTCAAGCTGTTCCGCAACCCCACCTACACCGGCGCAACCATCTCCAACTTCCTGCTCAACGGCGTCGCCGGCACCCTGCTGGTGTCCCTGCAGCTGGTGCAGCTCGGCGGCAGCATGAGCGCCCAGCAGGCCGGTGCGCTGACCCTTGGCTACGCGGTGGCGATCATCGCCTTCATCCGTGTCGGCGAGAAGCTGCTGCAGCGCTTCGGTGCCCGCAAGCCGATGATCTGGGGCTGCCTGATCACCGGCCTCGCCATCGTCCTGCTGTCCCCGGCCAACCTGATGCTGGCCGACTACAAGGTGCTGGCGATGATCGGCTACACCCTGTTCGGGGTCGGCCTGGCCTTCTACGCCACGCCCTCCACCGACGCCGCCCTGTCGAGCCTGCCGGCTGCGCAGGCCGGTTCCGGTGCCGGCATCTACAAGATGGCCTCGTCCCTCGGTGCGGCCTTCGGTGTGGCGATTTCCGCGGCGATCTTCACCGCGCTGAGCGCCAACCCGGAAAGCGTCACCTGGCTCGAAGGGGTGATCACCTTCGTCGGTCGCCAGGACAACCTGGCGGTGCGCGAGGCGGCCGTCATCGCGCTGATGTTCAACGTCTTCATGGTCCTCGTCGCGATCCTCTCGATCATGCTGACGGTGCCCAAGGTCAGCGCCAGGAAAAACTGAGTCACCTCCCTTGTGGTCCGGGCAGCCTCCCCCCGGCCTCCTCGCCCGGACCGCCTTTTTTCCGAACGATTCAAACAATTCCGGACTGGATACCATCATGAATTCCCTGCTGAATGCCTTGAATGCCGACCAGGAACAAATGCAAGCGTGGCGGCATCATCTCCACCGCCACCCGGAAGTGGCCTTCGACGAACACAACACCGCCCGCTACATCGCCGAGCTGCTGCGCAGCTGGGGTTACGTCGTGACCGAAGGGGTTGGCAAGACCGGCGTGGTCGCTTCGCTGACCGTTGGTGACAGCCCGAAGGCGATCGGCCTGCGCGCCGATACCGACGCCCTGGCGGTGCAGGAGATGAGCGACAGCGATCACAAGAGCACCATCCCCGGCAAGTCGCACACCTGTGGTCACGACGGGCACAGCGCGATGCTGCTCGGTGCCGCCCGCTACCTGGCGGAGAAGAAATCCTTCAACGGAACCGTGCACCTGATCTTCCAGCCAGCCGAGGAGGTCATGGGCGGCGCGCCGGCGATGATCGCCGACGGTCTGTTCGAGCGTTTCCCGATGGAAGCCGTGTTCGGCATGCACAACATGCCCACGCTGGAGCGCGGCAAGCTGTATTTCACGACGGGCCCGATCATGGCGGCGGTGGATAACTGGGAGATCGTGCTGACCGGGGTCGGCAGCCACGGCTCGATGCCCGAGCGCAGCGTCGACCCGGTGGTGGCGGGGGCTGCGCTGGTGATGGCGCTGCAGACCATCGTCTCGCGCAACGTCGCGCCGCTGGATTCGGCGGTGGTCAGTGTCGGCGCCTTCCTGGCCGGCGACGCCGGCAACGTCATCCCCCAGACTGCCACCCTGCGCCTGAGCATCCGCAGCAGCAAGCCCGAGACCCGCAAGCTGGTGCTCGACAAGGTGCGCGCCATCACCGCCGCCCAGGCCGCCGCCTTCGGCGTCAGCTTCGAGATCCGCGAGGGCGCGCCGGGCGCAGTGCTGGTGAACAACCCGGCACAAACCGAGGCGTGTGCCGCCATCGCCCGCGCGGTGCTGGGCGAGGAGCAGGTCGTCATGCCCGGCCCCACCTTCATGGGCAGCGAGGATTTCGCCTACTACGCGCAGCACAAGCCGGGCACTTACTGCTTCATCGGCAACGGCAACACGCCGATGGTGCATCACCCGATGTATGACTTCGACGACCGCAACCTGCCGGTCGGCGCCGCCTACTGGGTGGCCGTGGCCGAGCATTTCCTGGCCTGAGGAACCCTCCGGGCCGGCAGCGGTCAAGCCTGGCCAGCCCTCGCCATGACTTCAGGCCATAATTGGCCTGAAGTCGTTTGTTCAACGCCTCGCCTTCTGCCTCTTCATGCAACTCGCCACCCTGCAACTCACCACGCTGCTCACCACCATAGAAATCGCCGCCACCATCGCGTTTGCCATGTCGGGCCTGATCGAGGCGACCCGCAGGAAGATGGACATCGTCGGCGTGTTTTCGGTGACCTTCGTCAGTGCCTTTGCCGGCGGTACCGTGCGCGACATCCTGATCGAGCGGCGCCCCTTCTTCTGGGTCGAGAACACCGAATACATCTGGCTGGTCATCGCCCTGGTGCTGGCGGCGCCACTGTTGCTGCGCAGCCGCGAGCTCCGGGTGACGGACAAGGTGATGGAGGTGGCCGACGCGCTCGGGCTGGGCCTGTTCACCATCTCGGGGGTTTCGCTGGCCCTGGTGGCCGGGATGCCGCCCATTGTCGCCGTGCTGCTGGGCTCGATCACCGCGGTTTTCGGCGGTGTCACACGGGACGTGCTGTGCAACGAGATTCCCAAGGTCTATCGCGACCACCAGCCCTACACCCTGTGCACCCTCATCGGCGGCGTGATCTTTCTGGGGCTGCACCAGCTGTCGGTCTCACCGCATCTGTCGTCGCTGGTCGGCATCTGTAGCATCTCGGGGCTGCGCCTCCTGGCCGTCACCTACCAGTGGCAGATCCCGTCCTGGCCGCGCAACAGCTAGGTAGCTAGGCAATCGGCGGGCTGTGGCGGAGGTGGCGGACGATCATGCTCGCCAGCTGCCGGGCGGCGCGGGACAGCGGGATTCCGCGCAGGGTGATGAGCCCCAGCTCCATCGGCCGCGGCAGGGGCTGGACGTCGATCCGCTGAATCCCCTGGCCGATCAGCGGGTCGGAGAACAGCAGGGCCGGGCCGATGCTCAGCCGGTCGGTGCGCTGCATCAGCTCGAGCATCAGCAACGGGGAGTCGCAGCGTATCGTGTCGCGGGGCTCACCGATCCCCTGGGCGTTCAGCCAGTTCAGCAGGTTGTTGCCCTGGCTGCCCGCGGTCAGGTTGAGGACCCACTTGGCGTCACTGAGCTCGGCCCATGTCCGTGCGCCCGCCAGGGGGTGATCGCGGCGGCCGGCCACGGCCGAGGCCACCGGGCCGATGGCCTCGAAGGCAAGCTCGAAGGGCAGGCTGGCCGAATCTGCCAGCGCGACGGCAAAATCGAGCCGGCCATCGATCAGCTGGGGGATCAGGGTCGTCAGGAAACCCTCGCTCAGGTTGATCCGGGGGGCGGTGTGAATGCGCTCGAACTCGAGCAGCACCTGGGGCAACACCCGGATCCCGACCAGGGGCGTCACCGCGATGCTGACGCGCACGCCTGCGCCGCCCTGCTGCAGCGCGATTTCCTCCTGGGCCTTGTCGAGGAGTGACAGCGCCAGCCGGGCGCGGGTCAGCAGGATATGGCCGGCATCGGTGAATTCGATGCCCTTGTAGCTGCGCAGCAGCAGCTCGACACCGACCTCTTCCTCGAGCTCGCGCAGGGACTTGGTGAGGGCGCTCTGGCACAGGTTCATGACGCGTGCGGCGGCGCGGATGGAGCCGCTCTCGGCGACCTGGACGAGGGCTTTCAGCTGGTGATTCTTCACGGTGCCTCCAGCCCGGGCCGCGGGGGCGAGCCCGCCTGCGGTCTACACCGATGGCGGACTGCAGACGGAGGAGGGCGTGTCGGGTGCTGCACGGCCGCCCGCCATCGGGAGGCCGGCGCAGCCCCGGCGGTGGTGTGTTACTTGCTGTCTTTCGGTTTGCCCTTGGCCGACGCGGCCGGGGCGCTGGGGGCCGGGGCCGGGGCGGCCTTGGCTTCGGCGGCCTGCTGCATCAGGTTCCACGGCCACATGCCGCTGGCGAAGGGGTTGGGCTGGGCGGCCTGGCCTTCGGCCGGCGCACCGCCCTCGGAGGCGATCTTGCTCATGGCCTGCATGGTGGCGATGGTGGCCCGCTGCATTTCGAGGGCTTGGGTGGCCATCTGCAGGGAGTTGAGGTTCATCTTGAGCCAGTTTTCGACCGCCTTCATGTCGGCGATGCGCTTGTCGAGTTCGTCGACGTCGAGGGTCGGGGTGACCATGCCAGGCAGGCTGAAACCCATCTTGCCCCACATGTTGCGCATGAATTCCAGGGGGTCCTGCGCTTTGTTTTCGGTGCTCATCGTTGTCTCCCGGCTGTTCGAGTCATCAAGCGATTGATCTTAACCGATGCACAGCCCGCCTGCATCAGACTTGGGTTTTGCGTTGCAGCAGAGCGCGCAGCTTGGCGGGCCGGACGGGTTTGTGAAGGAGCGGGATGTCGGCCTGCTGGATGGCGGTGGCGGTGGCCGGCGAGGTGTCGCCGCTGAGGATGACGGCCGGGATCTGCCTGGCGAAATGCCCGCGCAGCTGCTCGATGAGCTGCAGCCCGTCGCCGATGCCGGCGATTTGGTAGTCGCAGACGATGATGTCGGGCGCCTCGTCACCCGGCCGCAGGGTGGCGAGCAGGGCGGCCCCGGTGTCGGCGGCGTTGACCTGGCAGCCCCAGGATTCGAGCAGCCCGGTGGTGCTGGCCAGGGCTAGTTCGTCGTCATCCACCAGCACCACGCGCAGCCGGGCCAGGGCCTGGGCGGGCGCCGGCTGGTGGTGGTCGGTGAGGATGCCGGGGGCGGCGCTGGGGAGCTCGATGGCGAACAGGGAGCCCCGGCCGGGGCTGGACTTGAGCTGAAGCGGGTGCTCGAGCAGGTCGGTGAGGCGGCGCACGATCGCGAGCCCGAGCCCGAGGCCCTTGGCGCGGTTGCGTTCGGGGTTATCGAGCTGGACGAACTCCTGGAAGATGGCCTCCTGGGCTTCCGGCGCGATGCCGGGGCCGTTGTCGCGGACTTCGATGCGCACCTTGCGGCCGCGTTTGCGGCAGGCCACCAGGATGGTGCCGCCGGGGGTGTAGCGCAGGGCGTTGCTGATGAGGTTGTGCAGGATGCGCTCGAGCAGCAGCGGATCGCTCTCGACCCACAGGCTGGTGGGGCGCAGGCGCAGGCGCTGGCCGCGCAGGCCGGCCTCGCGGCGGTAGTCCACCTCGATCCGTTCGAGCAGCGGTTGCAGCGGGAAGGGTTTGATCTGCCGGTCGAGGGCGCCCACGTCGAGGCGCGAGATGTCGAGCAGGCTGTCGAGGAGGTTCTCCATGGTTTCGGCGGAGATGGCGATCTGCTCGACGAGCCGGCGGGTGTCGGGGGCGTGGGGTTTCTGGCCGAGCTCGGCGACGAACAGGCCGAGGGCGTGCATGGGCTGGCGCAGGTCGTGGCTGGCGGCGGCCAGGAAGCGGGTCTTGGCGCGGTTGCCGCGCTCGGCTTCGTCTTTCTTCTCGAGGAGTTCGCGGGTGGCGGCGTCGACCTGGCGCTGCAGGTCGTCCCGCGAGGCGCCGAGCTTGTCGGCCATCTCGTTGACGCCCTCGGCGAGGGTGCGCAGGGTCTTGCCGCCCTCGACGGGCACCCGGGCGGTGAAGTTGCCCTGGCCGAAGCTGTGCACGATGTCGGCAATCCGCAGGATGGGGCCGGAGATGCCGCCGCTCATGCGCAGGGCCAGCCCGACGCTGCCGATCAGCACGGCGCCGACCATCAGGAAGGCGTTTTGCAGCAGGCGTTGTTCTTCGAGGTGCAGGGAGTCGCGGCTCATCTCGACGAGGGCCTCGCCGCGTTCGCTGGTGGTGTCGGTGGCCAGCTCGCCGGCGCCACCGAGGAAGGTGTCCTCGACATTGACGCCGGCTCCGATGATGGGTTCGCGGAAATGCAGCGGCGGGGTGTTGCCGGTGTTCTGCCGGTAGTCGGGCGCGGTGCTGTCGGCGAGGAGTTCGTGCAGCGGGCTGGTGACGGCCACCCGGATCACGTCCTTCTCGAGCAGCATGGCGTTGGTGAGCTTGCGCAGGCTCTCGCGGTTGCCCGAGAAGACGCCGTATTCGCTGGCGGCGGCGAGCTGGCGGACGAGGGCCTTGCCGCGCTGGGTGTGGGCGCTTTCGAGGTCGGCGAGGCGGCTGGAGGTGAAATAGGCGATCAGCACGAGGCCCAGCACGAGGCTGGGCAGCACGGCGATCAGGGCAATTCGGGCGTGGATGTCGAGGCGTGGAAAGCGCGTCACGGCAGGCCCTCGCTGCGCTCTAGGCGTTCCTGGAGCACCGCTGCGTCGTCGAGGTTGATGCCCAGGGAGCGGGCCACGTAGCGGTTGGTGCCGACGCGGAAATGGCGCGGCGCCGCGGGGGGCGGCAGGCTGCCGCTGGCGAGGCCGGCGCGGGCGGCTTCGCCGGCCTGCTGGCCGATCTGGGCCGGCGTGCTGTAGAGCGCGATGAGCGCGCCGGCCTTGACGTAGGCGGGCGAGAAGCCGACCACGGGCGAGCGCTGGTGGTAGGCGGTGAGCAGGATGTTGGAGATCGTGCGGTTGTTGAAGAGGGTCGCGTCGGGGACGGCGACGAGCACCGCCGGGTCGGCCAGGACCCGTTGCAGGGTGGGGTAGAGCTCGCTCTCGTCGTTGAGCTGTTCGAGCACCGGGCGCAGGCGTTTGTCGCGGGCGCTGGCCACCAGGCGCTGGCCAAGCTCGCTGCTCTCGCGGCTGGTGACGAAGGCTGCCCGCGTCCAGTCGGGCAGGGCGATGCGCAGGAGTTCGATCTGCCGGCTGGCGGGCTGGTCGATGAAGACCGCCGACACGCGGCGGAGGTCGTCACCACGGGTGGTGAATTTTTCGAAGGCGCTGCGGGGCAGCAGGGTATGCAGCACCAGGCTGCGGGGGGCCAGGCTGGAGACGGTCTGGGCGGCGCGGGTGCCGAGGGTGATGATCAGCGCGTTGCCGGTGAGGGCGGCACTCTCATCGGTGCGGAGCGGCAGGCTGAGGCTCTGGGTGCGGTGGCCGGCGCTGCGCAGCTCGCTGACGATGGCCTCGGTGGCTTCGCTGAAGGCGCTGCTTTCTTCGGAGAGCAGCAGCAGGACCTGCGCCGCAAGGGCGTCGACGGGCAGCCCGCCGGCCAGGGCGAGAAGTAGGCAGAAGAGGAGTCGGCGCGCCCGCAGCATCCGGTGTCAGAGCTCGAGGGACAGCGAGCCGAAGATGCGGCTGCCCCAGACGGAGGTGCCGGGGGAGTAGGTTTCTTCCGGGCCGTCGATGTTGCTGGCGGTGATCGCCAGCTCACCGCGGGCCAGGGCGGGCGGCAGGCGGTGGGCGAGGCGGACGTCGAGCTGGCGGTACATCGGCACCTTGTGGTCGGCGTCCTGGTACCAGCTCATGGAGCCGATCCAGTGCCTGGCGATGCTGAGCTGCCAGCGCGGCGCAAACTGCCAGGCGCCGAAGACGGTGGTGCTGTGGCGTGGCGCGGTGTACTCGACCCAGCCGCTGGGCCGGCTGGCGGCGGCCGTGGCGCTGAGGCTGGGGCCGTCGATGCGCAACTCGGTGTGGTTGAGCTGCAGCCAGGTGTCGGTGCCGGGGCGCCAGGTGGCGGCGATCTCGAGGCCGCGGATGTCGGCCTCGCCGCTGTTGGCGAAGTAGCGGTTGTTGCTGCGCCGCAGCAGGCCGATGGTGGAGTCTTCGAGGTTCATCTCGATGAGCTCGCGGGCCTGCTCGAGGAAGATCCGCGCGTCGAGGCTGGCGTGGAGCGGCCGCAGCTCGGCCCGATAGCCGAGCTCGTAGGTGGTGATCCGCTCCGCCTGCACCTGCGGCGAGGGGCGGAAGGTCTGCGAGATGGGGGTGCCGGCCGGGAAGGTGCCCACGGGCGTCCTGACCGGTGCGGCGGTCGAGAAGATCATGCTGGACTTCTGTTCGAAGGCGACCGGGTTACGGTGGGAGCGGTTGACCGAGACACGCCAGGTCTGGCTGTCGGTAATATGATAGTTGGCTGAGGCCCGCGGCGCCAGGGTGCGCCCGGTGAGCGAGTTGTTCTCGATCATCGCGCCCACGTTGAAGAGCCAGCGCGGGTTGGCGTGCCACTCGAGGGTGCCGAAGGCGTGATTGACCGCGTTGCGGACGCTGTCGGTGGTGTTGAAGCGCTGGGGTGCGGTGATGCGGTCCACCCGCATGCCGGCGCCGACGACGGCGCGCAGGCTGGGGGCGAGGGTGGTGATGCGCTGGATCTCCAGGTCGTCCCGGATGACGTGGAAGTCATAGTCGAAGCGCAGCGGCAGCTGCAGCGCGAAGGGCAGGCCGGACTGGCGGGACGTGACCGGGATCAGCAGGTTGTAGTTGTCGCGGCCGCTTTCCTCTTGATGGTAATAGCTGACGCTGAGCTCCTCGCCCGGGGCGGAGGCGTGGTGCCAGTGGATCAGGCCGAAGCTGGTGGACACCTGGCTGCTGCGTTCGGGGTCGGTGAGGTTGCCCTCCTTGCCGGTGCCGAGCTCGGAGCGCGTCCAGCCGGCCTGGAATTCGACGCTGTTGTCGCTGTCGGCCGTCCAGCGGCTGTGGAGGGTGGCGAGCTCGGTCTTGCGCCAGTCGTTGAGGCCCGCAAAGCCATGATCGAAGTTGCGCGCGACGCTGAGGCGCATCGCCACGTCGCCCAGCTGCCGCCCCACGCGGAGGCCGATGTCATTGACCCCGCCGTCGCCGGCCCGGTAGCGCACCCGCGTGCCGAGGGTCTCGGCGGGGGCGCGGGTGATGATGTTGGCGACCCCCAGAAACGCATTGCTGCCGTAGGTGGCCGAGTTGGAGCCGCGAAAGACCTCGATGCGCTCGATGTCGTCGATGTCGACGCCGATCTGGTTCCACTCGACGCCGGCCGTGAAGTAGGGCGAATACACCGAGCGGCCATCCACCTGCAGCAGCATCCGCCGCGGGGCTTCGTCGGAGAGGCCGTGGTAGCCGACCAGGGGCTTGTTGCCGGTGTGCATGCCGACCTGAAAGCCCGGCACGAGGCGGAACAGCTCGTGGATGTTGCGCGCGCCGGAGGCGCTGATCATTGCACGGTCGATGATGCTGACCGCGCCCGGGGCGTCGGACTGCACCTGGGCGAGCCGGGTGGCCGACAGCACCACCGGCAGGTCGCCCAGGTGATCGGCTTCACTGGAGGCGTCGGCCCGGGCAGGCAAGGGCAGCCCGACGGCGGTCAGCAGCAGGGGAATGCAGGCCAGGGCAGGGGTGGATGAACTTCGTCGGATGATCGGCATGAGAGGCGCCGTGGCGGCATTTGAGGCGCGATTTTCGCTGTTTTGCACAGGGTTGGATAGGCTAAGGTGGTATTCTCGGGCGGATGGAGCTTACCCAGATCAATTCGTCGCGATGCAGACACGTATTCTGATTATCGAGGACCACGTGCTGGTGCGGGAGGCCATGGCCCTCACGCTGGCCCAGGTGGGCGAGGGTGTGTCCTGCCAGCAGGCCAGCAACGCCACCGAGGCGATTGCGATGCTCGAGGCCGACCCGGACTGCGACCTCCTGGTGGTCGACCTCATGCTGCCCGAGATCAACGGCTTCTCGCTGCTCGGCGTGATCGCCAAGCGTTTCCCCGACGTGCCGGCGCTGGTGGTCTCGGCCCTCGACGACCGGGAGTCGGTGCAGCGGGCGATGAAGGCCGGTGCGTCGGGCTTCGTGTCCAAGGCCAGCCCGAGCAACACCCTTATCGAAGCCGTGCGAACGGTGCTCGCCGGTGGCGTGTTCACCCCCGAGGCCGCGACCGCCGGCGACAACGGCAACCGCAATCGCCGGGCCAGCCAGGCCTTTGCCGAGCGTTTCCAGCTGACCGCCGCCCAGGGGCGGGTGCTCGAGCTGGTGGCCCAGGGCAAGTCGAACCGGGATATCGCCGAATTTCTCGGCCTCTCCGAAGGCACCGTCAAGGTTCATGTGTCGGCGATCCTGCGGGCGCTGGGGGTGACCAGCCGGGCCCAGGCCCTGCTGATGATGACCCGCGCCGGCTTGCGGGTCTGACCCGGCATTGCCGCTACAGCTGGCCACGCACGCTGGCCGGTTTTGCGAATGGTTCTCATTGTCGTAGAATGGGCGGCAGAGAATACGATCTGCGGTACTTTCCATGAAGCCCAGTCTTGAGCGCCCGATGGCCCGGGTGGCCGGCGTATGCGTGACGATCCGCCAGGGTGCGAGCCGCCCATGACCCAGGCCCGGCCGGTGGTCACGAACATCCCGGTGCCCCGCCAGCTGTTGCGCGGCGAGCGGCGCCCGCACATCGCGCTGGTGGGCCTGCCCCGCGGGGGCAAGAGCACCCTCTTCCAGGCGGCCTCGAGCACGGCGGTGGAGGCGGGCTGCCTCGAAGGCAGCGCGCTGCCCTATGCCACCAGCCGGATCAACGTCGGCCTCGAGCAGGCTGATCTCGTCGACCTGCCCTCGGTGCGCACCTTCCACGATCTGGCCGAAGCCGACCGGCGGGTGCTGCTGGCCCTCGTCGGCGGGCAGCCCGGCAAGGGCGGCTTCAAGGCGCCGGACCTGCTGATCCAGGTTGTCGACGCCACGGCCCTGGAGCCCGGCCTGGCTCTGAGCCAGGAGCTCTGCGAGCTCGGCAAGCCCCTGGTGATCGCCCTCAACCGCCTCGACGAGGCCCGCGAGAAGGGCATCTACATCAACGTTGCGGCGCTCTCGGAGGCCCTCGGCGTGCCGGTGGTGCCCACCGTCGCCCACATGGGCAAGGGCATCGCTGGCCTCTTCGAGACCGCCCTCGCAACCCTGCGCTCGGGCACCTGCCCCTTGCCCCAGTCGCCCGGCGCCCACCTGCGCAAGGCCCTGGCGCCTCTCGACGAGATCCTCGGGCTGCCGGCCCTGGCGGCCGCCTTCCCGGTGCCCCGCACCCTGCTCCTGACCCAGCTGGCCAAGGGCGACACCTGGTTCGGCGCCGAGATGGCGGAACGCTTTCCCACGCTGGTGCCGGCCATCGAGGAGGCCCGCGCCGACGCCTCGCGCCAGCTGCCGCGGCCCCTCGCCGAAGAGCTCTTCGCCGACCGCCATTACCGCGCCGCGGCGCTCCACGAGCAGGTCACGCGGCTCGGCCACGCGGCCGAGCGGGCTGGCTGGAAGCGCGCCCTCGACCGCATCTTCCTGCACCCGCGCTGGGGCCTGATCGGCACGCTGGCGGTGTTCGCGCTGGTGCTGTTCATGGTGTTCGAGGTCAGCACCACGCTCGACTCCATCACCTCGGCGCCGCTCGCGGCGTGGGTCGGCCAATGGGAGCCGGACAGCACGGCCGGCGTCATCGGCCGCGCGGTGGCGGACGGGCTGGTGGGGCTGGTGGGCATCGTGGTGCCCTACATGCTGCCGCTGGTGCTGCTGCTGGTGAGCCTGGAGGAGTCCGGGGTCATGCACCGGGTCGCTTTCGTTGTTGACCGGGGCTTCCACCGTATCGGCCTGCACGGCGGCGTGGCGGTGCCCTTCCTGCTCGGGCTGGGCTGCAACGTGCCGGCCCTGTCGGCGGTGGCGGCCAGCTCGGCCGGGCGCGAGCGCATCGTGGCGTCGCTGCTGATCACCTTCGTGCCGTGCTCGGCGCGGTCGGCCATCGTACTGGCGATCGGTGGCAAATACCTGGGCTGGGAGGGCGTGCTGGGCATCTTTTTGCTGACCATGCTGATCATCGCGGTGGCCGGCCGGCTGCTCACCCGCCGTTACGTGCAGGCCAGCCCCGGCATGATCCAGGCCATCCCGCCCTACGCGCTGCCCCAATGGCGCCGCCTGCTGGCGATCACCTGGGAGCGCACCAGCGACATCCTGACGATCGTCACGCCCCTGCTGGTGCTGGGCAGCGTGGTGCTGGCGCTGCTCGCCCACTTTGGCGCCGACGCGTTCATCAACACCCTGCTGCTGCCCGTCACCCACTGGTGGCTGGGGCTGCCGGTGGCGCTCGGGGTGCCTATCCTGTTCGGCGTGCTGCGCAAGGAGCTCTCGCTGCTGATGGTGTACCAGGCCCTCGGCAGCCAGGACATCGCGCCGCTCCTCGACTGGGTGCAGATCGCCACCTTCCTGGTCTTCCTCACCTTCTACGTGCCCTGCGTGTCCACCTTCGCGGTGATGCTCAAGACCATCGGCCGGCGCGACGCGCTGTTCTCGATCGGCCTGTCGGTGGCGGTGGCGCTGGGCATCGCGCTGCTGTGCCGCGTGCTGCTGAACGGGGTGGATCTGCTGCTGTGAGCCAGCCTTCATGAGGCCTTAACCCAGGCTCGCCAGACTGCCGGGCATCGAAACCCTCCGGCAACTGCGATGCTCTCCTTCAAGACCCGACGGACCGTGCCTTTCCTGGCTGTCTCCCTGTGTGCCCTGAGCCTGGCCGCCTGCGGCGGTAGCGGCGACAAGGGCCAGCCGCTGGACCTGACGATCCTGCACATCAACGACCACCACTCGCACCTCGATGCCGAGAGCACCGCCCTCACGCTCAAGGACGCCGCCGGCGCCAGCAAGTCGGTGACGGTCGAGCTGGGCGGCTTCGCGCGGGTCAGCGCGGCCATCGAGGCCCTGGCGGCGGGCAAGCCCAACGTGCTCAAGCTGCATGCGGGCGACGCCCTCACCGGCGACCTGTACTTCACCCAGAGCGAGGGCCAGGCCGACGCGGCGCTGATGAACACCGTCTGCTTCGATGCCTTCACGCTGGGCAACCACGAGTTCGACGGCGCCGACGCGGGCCTCGTCAAGTTCATCGACTATCTGCACGCCGGCGCCTGCAAGACGCCGGTGCTGTCGGCCAATGTGAAGCCGGCCGCCGGCACGCCGCTGGCGGCGCGGGTTGCCGACTACAGCATCATCGAGCGCAGCGGTCAGCAGGTCGGCGTGGTCGGTCTGACGGTCTGACGGTCAAGGACAAGACCCGCTTTGCGTCCCGCCCCGACGCCGGCACCAGCTTCCTCGACGAAGCCACCGCCGCGCAGGCCGCCATCGACGCCTTGCGCGCCCGCGGGGTGAACAAGATCGTGCTGATGTCCCACCTCGGCTACGCCGCCGACCAGGCCCTCGCGCCGCAGCTCGACGGCGTCGACGTGATCATCGGCGGCGACTCCCACACCCTGCTCGGCCCCGACAGCATGAAGGGCTTCGGCCTCAGCCCGGCCGGCGCCTACCCCACCGCCGCCGTCGACAAGGCCGGCCGTCCGGTGTGCATCGCCCAGGCCTGGCAGTACGCCTACGCCGTTGGCGCGCTCGACGTGAGCTTCGACGCGGCCGGCCAGGTGGCCCAATGCAGCGGCAAGCCCCAGGTGCTGGTGGGCGACAGCTTCAAGGTGGGCAACGTGGCGGCCTCGGTGGCGGACGCCGACGCTTACCGCAGCCAGCTCGACGCCTCCGGCGTGTTCCGCGTCACCACCCCGTCGGCGGCGGCGACCGCGGCGCTGGCTCCCTTCAAGGCCGCCAAGGACGCCCTCGGCACCCAGGTGGCCGGCGTCGCCACCGACAACCTGTGCCTGCGCCGCGTGCCCGGCGCCAGGCGCGACACCACCCGCTCCAGCCTCGGCGACGTCTGCAATAAAGACGCCACCGTGATCGCCCACGGCGGCGACATCCAGCAGCTGGTGGCCGACGCCTTCCTCGAGCAGGGCCAGCGTTTCGGCGGGGCCGACATCAGCCTGCAGAACGCCGGCGGCGTGCGCATCGACATCCCGGCCGGCGACATCACGGTGGGCAAGGTCTACACCCTGCTGCCCTTCAAGAACACCCTGTACCGCCTGCAGCTCACCGGTGCCCAGGTTCGGGCCGCGCTGGAGGACGGCATCGACTCGGTGCTCAACGGCACCGGCAGTGGCGCCTACCCCTACACCGGCGGCCTGCGTTTCAGTGTGGACATGAACCAGGCCCGCGGCAGCCGCATCGGCAACCCCGAGGTGCGCGACGCCAGCGGCAACTGGCAGCCCCTCGACCCGGCGGCCAATTACCGGCTGATCACCAACAACTTCACTGCCGATGGCGGCGACCGGTACGACACCCTGAAGGCCATCCCGGCGGCCCAGCGCGAGGACACCTTCCTCGACTACGCCGATTCCTTCCTGCAGTACGTGCGCAGCCGCTCGCCGCTGGCCAAGCCGGCGGTGGCCGCGCGTAGCACCCAGAGCTACGTCGAGACGCCCTGAGGGCCCGGCCGCGGGCGGCCCAGGATGCTCCCCGCTGTGGGGCGCAGCGTGCAGCCGGGGAGCTAACGCAGGCTGCCGGCCACGGCCCGCCAGTCGATGGCGAGCGGCTCGACCGGGCCGCCGCCGGCCGTGGTGGTGGCCTCGCGCAGCCAGATGATCCGCTCCTGGGTTGCCGGGTGCGTCGACAGCAGCGCCGGCAGCTGCCCGGCCTTGCCAGCGGCTTCGGCTTTTTCCAGGGTCTCGAAGAAGCGCAGCATGCCGGCCGGGTCGACGCGGGCCTCGGCCAGGCGCTCCAGGCCGCGCCGGTCGGCCTCGCGCTCGGCGTCCCGCGAGAACTTGAGCTCGCCCAGCTGGGCGGCCCAGCCGCCGAGGGCGTCGTAGTCGCCGGCCAGCGCGCCGAAGATCACCCGCAGCCCGGCCGAGCGGACGATCTGGCGCAGGCTGTGGCGCAGCTCGACGTGGGCGATCTCGTGGGCCAGCACGCCGGCCACCTCCTCGGCCGAGGCGGCCCGCTTCAGCAGCCCGCTGTTCACCACCACCACGCCGCCGGGCGCCGCGAAGGCATTGATCTCGGGGCGCTCGGTGAGGTGGAATTCGAGCGTCTCGCCCGGCCGGGCGAGGCGCCGGCCGATGGCCTGCACGGCCTCGAAGGCCGGCCCCTGGTCGATCAGCCGGCCCTCCAGCCGGGTGCGCGCCAGCACCGCGGCGCCGATCTGCCGCTCGACGCTGGGCGGGATGCGCGCGACGACCCGGTCGGTGAGGTGGTCGAGGGAGGCCAGCAGCGCCACCACCACCAGCAGCGGGACGAGCGCCAGCAGCGTGATGCCGACCAGAAAACGCCGGCTGCTGCGGCGCCGGGCGCCCTCTCCGCCGGCAAACAGGGCCGGGGCCACCGCCCGCAGCGGGCCGACGGCGGCCTCGTCGATCAGCAGCATGTGCTGGCCACCGCTTTCGGCGGGCCAGGCGATGGCCCACTGGCTGTGGTTGAAGCCCCGCGTCGCCGCCTGCAGGCCGGTGAGCGGCACCTGCCGGGGCGGGCTGTCTTCGGGCAGCACCTGCAGCGCATCGCCCGCCAGCTCGACGAGGGCTGGGTGGCCGTGGGCGTCGCCGCCAGCCGGGTAGAAGCGGGCCGGGATGGGGGCGGCCTGGCTCACTCGTCGTTGCCGAGCAGCGAGCCCAGGCCGAAGCCGGCCAGCGCCGAGCCGCCTTCCTTGCCGCCACCGCCGGCGGCGCGGGAGGCCATCACGATGCGGTCGGCCATCCGCGACAGGGGCAGCGACTGCAGCCACACCTTGCCCGGGCCGCTGAGGGTGGCGAAGAACAGGCCCTCGCCGCCGAACAGCGCGGTCTTCACCTTGCCGGCGTACTGGATGTCGAAGTCGACGCTGGGCTGGAAGGCCACCACGCAGCCGGTGTCGACGCGCAGGGTCTCGCCGGGGGCGAGGGTTTTCTCGAGCAGGGTGCCGCCGGCGTGGATGAAGGCCATCCCGTCGCCGTCGAGCTTCTGCATGATGAAGCCCTCGCCGCCGAACAGGCCGACCCCGATCTTCTTCTGGAAGGCGATGCCCAGCGAGACGCCCTTGGCGGCGGCCAGGAAGGAGTCTTTCTGACAGATCAGGGTGCCGCCGATCTGTGACAGATCCACCGGTACGATCTTGCCCGGGTAGGGCGCCGCAAAGGCCACCCGCCGCTTGCCGCTGCCTTCGTTGTGATAGACGGTGGTGAACAGGCTTTCGCCGGTGAGCAGGCGCTTGCCGGCGCCCATCAGCTTGCCGAAGAAGCCGCCCTGCGGCTGGGCGCCGTCACCGAAGATGGTGTCCATCTGGATGCCGTCCTGCATGTACATCATCACGCCGGCCTCGCCGATGGCGGCCTCGCCGGGGTCGAGCTCGACCTCCACGTACTGCATTTCAGATCCGAAGATTTCGTAGTCGACGACGTCCATGGCCATGGTGGGTGCTCCTGGAAGGGGGGGTGAGTAGTGGGAAGTGGGAAGTGGGGTGTATCGCCCGCGCTGCGTACAGATGGGGGCGCGGGGCGGGGCTTCAAGGCTTGGATTCGCCCGGGGCGGGCCTGGTTTCAGGCGGCTCCGCGGGCTGGGCCGGGGCTGTGCGTGGTGCGGCGGGGGCTGCGCAGCCGGCAGCCTGCCCCAGGCCCTTGAGGTAGGCGCGGCGGATGGTGCCCGCAGCAATCGAGGCCGAGACCTTGCGGGCGTAGCGCTCGGCGCCGCTGAGCTTGCGCACCCAGCCGCGGAAGGGCACGACGCCCTCCGTCGTGTCACGCACCGCGCCGACCAGGGCGTTGCTGGCGGCGTCGCCGCCCCGTTCGATGAGGCTCGGGTTGTCGCGGGTCTCGGCGGTGTCCAGGTCGGCGCCGAGCACGGCATCGAGGGCCTGGATGTCGGCCGCGAGGCCGGGGCAGGACATGTCTGCCGGCATCGCGTAGGGCGCCGCCCGGGCGGCCGCGAGGGCCTTCGGAATCTCGGCGCGGACGATGTTCAGGTCGGTGAGGGGCGCCACCGTGGCTTCCGCGAGCTGGCTATCGATGCCCCGCGGGGCGGAGCCGGCCTCCGGCAGGGACGGCGGGGCGGACGCGCAGGCCGCCAGGGCCAGGGCGCACAGGGGAGCTAGCAGTGGTTTCATGGCGGGCTTCATGGCTGGCGGTCGCCGGGCGTGAAGAACAGGGCGACGCCGAGGGCGATCGGCAGCAGCGGCCACCAGGTGCGGGCGAGGCGGGCGAAGTCGATCTCGACGAGGTCGAGGTTGACGGCCAGCGCGGTGCTGCCGAAGAGGATCAGGGCGATGGCTGCGAAGTGGCCTTTCATGGCGGGCTCCAGGTGTTCGACGGGGAGATCATAAGCCGGATGCCGCGCCCCTGAAGAGGCGGCCGCCGTGCCGCGCGAGTTTGTCTGGGCCTGCCATGCTCGCGCGCCATCTCCGGGGGCCACGGCCCCGCCGCGAGCCGTGGCAGGCCGGCCTCAGCCGGTGCCGCCCGGCAGCGTGACCCGCAGCAGGCTGCCGTGGCCGCCGGGCGGGTCGAGGATCTCGACTTCACCCTGAAGCCCATGGGCGATCTCGCGGACGATGGCGAGGCCGAGGCCGCTGCCCGGCTGGCTGGCGCCGGGGAGGCGGAAGAAGCGCTCGAAGACCTGCTGGCGAGCCTCGGGCGGGATGCCGGGGCCGGTGTCCTCCACCTCGATCAGGCTGCGGCCTTCGACGCTGCGGCAGCGCACCGTGACTTCGCCGGGGGCCGGGGTGTAGCTGAGGGCATTGACGACGAGGTTGGCCATCAACTCGCCCAGCAGCAGGCGGTCGCCGATGACCTGGGCGGGGTCGAGCTCGAAGCCGAGGTCGAGCCCGCGGGTCTCGGCGAGGCGGATCCATTCGGGGCTGCGTTCGCGGATCAGCTCGGGCACGTCGACGCTTTCGGCGAGGCCGGCGTGGCGGCCGCCGGGCTCGGCCGACAGCAGCACCAGCATCTGGTTGATGAGGTGGCCGAGGCGCTCGAGGGCGCCCACGCAGTGGCGGGTGCGGGCCTCGCGGTCGGTGGCGTCGGGGCTGCGCAGCAGCAGCTCGAGCTGGGTGCGGATGCCGGCCAGCGGCGTGCGCAGCTGGTGGGCGGCGTTGGCGACGAAGCGCTGCTGGGCTTCGGCGGCTTGCTCCAGACGGTCGAGTACGGCGTTGAACTCGCTCACCAGCGGGCGGATCTCGGCCGGCGCGGCGAGGGTGTCGAGGGGCAGCATGGCGCGGTGCTCCATGCCGTGCAGCGCGCGGCGGATGTCCTCGACCGGCAGCAGCGCGTGGCGGATGCCATACCAGATGGTGAGGCCGGTGGCGGCTGCGAAGAAGATCAGCGGCAGGATCAGCGCCACGGCCAGGTCGACGGCCAGCTGGTCGCGCTTGCGGGTGGTCTCGGCGGTGACGAAGATGAAGGGCGAGCCGTCGATCTTGCGGTGGATCGCGATGACGCGCACCCGGCGGTTGCGGAAGTGGGCGTCGAAGCTGGCCCGGTCACCGTGCAGCTCCTGCTCTTCCGGGGGCTCGTGGGGCAGGCCGATGTCGCCGGCGATGAAGCGCCCGGCGGGGCCGAGGACGAGGTAGTAGATGTCGTCCACCCGGTCGGTGCGCAGCACCTGCTCGGCGGCGGCCGGAAAGACGAAGCGCGGCTCGCCGTCCACCACCTCCAGGTGCGGCACGAGGGCCAGGCTGGCGTCGGCCAGGGCCTGGTCGAGGGCTTCCATGGCGGGCCGGTGCACCAGGTGGTAGGCCAGCGGCAGGAAGGTGATGAGGGCCAGTGCTGTGGGCAGCAGCAGCCAGAGGATGAGGGACTTACGCAGGCTTCGCGTCATGGGGCAGGTCTTCGAGCATGTAGCCGAGACCGCGTATGGTACGGATGCGGATGCCCGCCGGCTCGAGTTTGGTGCGCAGGCGCGACACATAGACTTCGACGGCGTTGACGCTCATGTCCTGGTCCCAACGGCACACGGCGGCGACGATGCGCTCCTTGCTGAGCACCTTTTCGGGGTGGTCGAGGAAGAAGCCGAGGATCGCCCATTCGCGCTGGGGCAGGTCGAGGGGCTGGCCGTGCAGCCAGGCGCGGTGGGCCTCGTCGTCGATGGAGAGCGGGCCGAACTCGCGGCGCAGGCTGCTCTGGCCGCGGCTGCGACGGGCCAGGGCGCCCACCCGGGCGAGCAGCTCGACGGCGGCGAAGGGCTTGGTGAGGTAGTCGTCGGCGCCCAGGTTGAGGCCGCGCACGCGCTCGTTGAGGGCGTCGCGGGCTGTGAGCATGAGCACCCCGATGGCCTTGTGGCGGGCCCGCAGGCGGGACAGCAGCTCGAGGCCGTCCATGCCCGGCAGGCCGATGTCGAGCACCAGCAGGTCGAAGCTTTCGGCCGCCAGGGCGCTCTCGGCCTGCTCGGCGCTGCCGACGTAGTCGGCCGTGTAGCCGGCGCCCCGCAGCAGCTGGGCGACGCCGTCGGCGAGGAGCGGGTCGTCTTCGACGATGAGGATGCGCATGGGGGCGTGGGGTGTGGGGAGTGGGTAATGGGGAGTGGGAAATGAGGGGGTCAGGCTTCGCCTTTTACCGGGTCCCTGGCGCCGCCGTAGGATAGCAGCACGGGCAGCAGCAGCAGGGTGAACAGGGTGGCGCTGACGATGCCGCCGACGATGACGACGGCGAAGGGGCGCTGGGTCTCGGAGCCGATGCCGTGGGACAGGGCCGCCGGCAGCAGGCCGAGGCCGGCCATCAGGGCGGTCATCACGATGGGGCGCAGGCGCAGCATGGCGCCGTCGAGGATGGCCTCGGAGCGGGTGGCGCCGCGGCGGGCGATCTCGATGACCTGCTCGACCATGATCACGCCGTTCTGCACCGAGATGCCGGCCACCGCGATGAAACCCACCGCCGACGACACCGACAGGTGCAGGCCGGCCAGGGCCAGCCCGGCGAAGCCGCCGATCAGCGTGAAGGGCACCATCGCCAGCACCAGCACGGCCGGGCGGATGTCGCGGAAGGCCCAGAACAGCAGCGAGAAGATCAGCGCGGCGGTGATCGGCACGATCAGCTTGAGGCGGGCCATGGCGCGCTGCTGGTTCTCGAACTGGCCGCCCCAGGCGATGCTGTAGCCGGCCGGCAGCGTGACTTCGGCGGCCACCTTCTGCTGGGCTTCGGCGACGAAGCTGCCCTGGTCGCGGCCGCGCAGGTTGGCCTTGACGATGACGTTGCGGCTGCCGGCTTCGCGCTGGATGCGCGAGGCGCCCTGGCGCAGCTCCACGTCGGCCATGTCGCCCAGCGGGATGCTGCCGCGGCCGTCGGGCAGGGCTACCGGCAGGTGGGCGATGTCGTCCACCTGATCGCGGAAGCGGGCGTCGAAGCGCAGGGTCACGTCGTAGCGGCGGTCGGCGTCGTAGAACACGTTAACCGCGCTGCCGCCCAGGGCGGTCTGGATCATCGCGTTCACGTCGGTCACGTTGATGTCGTAACGGGCCAGCACGTCGCGGCGCAGGCGGATGTCCACCTCGCTCTGCCCGCCCACCGGCAGCGCGGCCACGTCGGCGGCGCCCTGGATGCGGTTGAGCACGGTGGCGATCTGGCGCCCCTTGGCTTCGAGCACGTCGAGGCTGGGCCCGAACACCTTCACGGCGATCTCGCCCTTGGCGCCGGAGAGGGATTCCTCGACGCTGTCCTGGATCACCTGCGAGAAGTTGGTGGGCAGGCCGGGGATGGCGGCCAGCTTGCCGGACATGCTGTCGACCAGCGCGTCCTTGGTGGCAAAGCGCCATTCGTCGTGGGGCTTCAGATCGACCAGCACCTCGATGTTGTTGGGGCCCTTCGGGTCGGTGCCGTCGTCGGGGCGGCCGACGTGGGTGATCACGGCCTTCACCTCGGGGTATTCGAGCAGGGTGGCGCGCACCTTCTGCTCGATGCTCTTGGTGTTGCTGAGGCCGGACGACTGGGGCAGGCCGATGGTGAGCCAGATGTTGCCCTCGTCGAGCTTGGGCAGGAACTCCGAGCCCAGCAGCGGCGCCAGCGCCAGGGCCACCACCAGGCAGGCGCCGGAGCCGATCACGGTGGCGCGCCGGCGCGCCTGCAGGCGGACCAGCAGGGCCCGGTAGCGCAGCTGCAGGCGGTGCAGCCAGGGGCTTTCCTTCTCGGCCATGTCCTGCTTGTTGAGGGCGTACGAGAGCAGCGTCGGCACCAGGGTGAGGGTGAGGATCAGCCCGCCCAGCAGCGCGAAGGAGAGGGTCAGCGCCACCGGCGTGAAGATGCGCCCCTCGACCCGCTGGAAGGTGAAGATGGGCAGGAAGGCGACGATGATGATGGCCTTCGAGAACATGATCGGCGAGCCGAGCTCGACGCAGGTCTGCTTGAGGGCGTGCAGGCGCCGCCCCACCGGCGAGGCGATGCCGTGGTGTTCGGCGTGGGCGTCGGCGGCCAGACGCACCATCAGCGCCTCCACCATCACCACCGCGCTGTCGATGATCACGCCGAAGTCCACCGCCCCCAGCGAGATCAGGTTGGCCGACACGCCCATCGCGTGCATCAGGATGAAGGCGAACAACAGGGACAGCGGGATGATCGCCGCCACGATGACCGCCGCCCGCAGGTTGCGCAGGAAGATCAGCAGGATCGCGGTGACCAGGCCGGCGCCCACCAGCAGGTTCTCGCCGACGGTGGCCACGGTGTGGCCGATGAGCTCGGTGCGCTGGTAGATCGGGCGGATGCGGTAGCCCTCGGGCAGGTGGGCGTTGACGTCGTCCACCTTGAGGCGGAGCGCCTCGACGATCTTGGCCGCGTTGCCGCCCTTGGTCATCTGCACGATGCCCTCGACCACGTCGTCGTGCTGGTCGAAGGCCACGATGCCGCTGCGTGGGCGGAAGCCGTTCTCCACCTCCGCCACGTCGGAGACGCGCACCGGCTTGCCGTCGCGGGCCACCACCACCACGTCGCGCACGTCGTCGAGGCTCTGGAAGAGGCCGAGGGTGCGCACCACCAGGGCTTCGTCGCCCCGGCGCATCAGGCCGCCGCTGCCGTTGCCGCTGGCTGTGGCGAGGGCCTGGCCGACCTCGGCGAGGCTGACGGAGTAGCGGCGCAGCCGGTCGGGGTCGATGCGCACCTGCACCTCGCGGATCGCGCCGCCGAAGCTGACCACCTCGGCGATGCCCGGCACCATGCGCAGGGCCGGGCGGATCGTCCAGTCCTGCACGGCGCGGATGTCCTCGCGGTTGGCGGTGGGCGGGGCCTCGAGCACGTAGCGGTAGATCTCGCCGACGGCGGTGGTGAGCGGCGCCAGGGCGGGCTGCGAGCCGGGCGGCAGGCTCACCTGCTGGAGGCGTTCGAGCACCTGCTGGCGGGCGAAGTAGTCGGCGGTCTTCTCGTTGAAGGTGAGGGTGACCACCGACAGGCCGGTGATCGACACCGAGCGCAGCTGGGTCATGCCCGGCACGCCGCTCATCTCGCGCTCGATGGGCAGCGAGATGGTGCGCTCGACCTCCTCGGGCGCCTGGCCGGGGGCCTGGGTGACCACCTGCACCTGCACGTCCTGGACGTCGGGGAAGGCCTCGATGGAGATCTGGTTGACCGCGTAGATGCCGTAGCCGAGCACCAGCAGCGCGCTGAGGATGATGAAGACCCGCTGGCGCAGGGCGAGGGTGATGAGGGTGTCGAACATGGTGGCCGGCCCTTAGCGCGAACTGCTCGCCAGCTCGGCGGACAGCAGCAGGGCGCCGACGCTGACCACCTTCTCGCCGGCCTTGAGGCCGGCCCACACGTAGGCGTGGTTGCGGGTCTGCACCGCCAGTGTGACCTCGCGCTTCTCGAACACGCCGGGGTCGCGTTCGACGAAGACGTAGTTCTTGACGCCATCGACCAGCAGCGCGCCGATGGGGACGCGGGGCAGCTCTTCCTTGGCGTCGGCCAGGATGGCGACGCGGGCGTACATCTCGGGCTTGAGCAGGTTCTCGCGGTTGTCCACGGCCACCCGGGCCTGCACGCGGCGGGTCTGCGGGTCGAGGGTCGGGGCGACGCGGATGACCTGGCCCTCGAAGCTGCGCTCGGGGTAGGCCGACACTTCGACCCGGGTGGCCTTGCCGACGGTGACTACCGGGAGGTCGCGCTCGGGCACGTCCACCAGCACCGACAGGCGGCGCATGTCGGTGACCACGAAGAGCGGCTCGGTGGCGTCGGGGCGGACTTCCATGGCCGGGTTGATGTTGCGCGCGGCGACCACACCGGCGAGCGGCGCGCGCAGCAGGTAGCGCTGGCTGCCGGCTTCGCTGGCGCCGCCAGGGGCGAGGTTGGCGAGGCGCAGGCGGGCGCGCTCGGCTTCGGCCTGGGCTTGTTGCCAGTCGGCCTGGGCGGCTTCGAGCTCGCGGCGGGGCACGACTTCGGCGGCGAACAGGCTCTTCATGCGCTCGAGGGCGGCTTTCTTGAGCTGCGCGTCGGCGCGGGCCTTGGCCAGGTCGGCGGCGGCGGTGCCGAGCTCGGGGGCGTCGAGGACGGCCAGCACGTCGCCGGCCTTGACGCTGTCGCCCAGGTTGGCGCGGATCTCGACGGCCCGGCCGGCCACCGGCGCAAACAGCCGGGCGGTGGCGTTCTCGTCGTAGCTGACGCGGGCGGCGAGGGGTTCGTCCATCGGCACCGGGGCCAGCTCGGCGCGCTCGACCTTGAGCTGGGCGAGCTGCGGCGCGGCGGTGGGGAAGCGCAGCACGCCGGGTTCGGCGGAGGGCTTCTGGACCACCGCTTCGGTGGCCACCTCGGGCGCGGGGCGCTGCAGGTACCAGGTGGCGCCGGCGAGGGCGGCGACGGTGATGAGGGCGAGGGCGATGGGGGTGCGTTTCATGGGGTGTCTCCGGCCAGGCGCAGGAGCAGGCCGGCGCGGGCCAGTTCGGCGCGGGCCAGGGTGGCTTCGATGCGGGCGCTGCGCAGGCTGCGCTGGGTGTCCAGGTAGTCGGTGAGGCTCATGGCGCCCTTCTGGATCGCCACGTCGGCGCCGCGGGCGGCTTTTTCGGCAGCCGGCAGCACCACGTCACGCAGGCGCTCGTGGCGGGCGCGGCTGGCGTCGACCTCGGCCTGCAGGCGGGCCTGCTCGTTGCCGACGGCGGCGCGGGTGGCGAGGAGCTGCTGCTCGGCCGCGGTGTAGTCGGCCTCGCTCCGGGCGATCTCGCCGCGGTAGTCGTAATTGATGAACAGCGGCACCGAGACGCTGAGGCCGTAGGACGTGGTGGAGTAGTTGTTGTTGGCGTTGGCCGCGGCGTGCTCGTACTGGATGCCCACCGAGACGTCGCGGGTGCGCTGGGCGCGGGCGAGCTCGCGCAGGGCGCTGGCCTGCTGGGTGCGCTGGCGGGCGGCGAGCAGGTCGGGCCGCTCGCCGGTGTCGCCGGCGGGGGCTGGGGCGGCGGCGGGCCAGTCGTCGCTGGTGTCGAGCTGGGCGCTGGGGAGGCGGTTGCCGAGCAGCTGGGCCAGCGCGATGCGCGCGCGGGTGTGGGCCAGCTCGGCCTGCAGGGCGTCGTTGGCGACGCGGGCGGCGTCGGCCCGGAAGCGGGCTACGTCAACACCGGCCAGGTCGCCAGCCTTGCCGCGCACCTCGGCGGCGTCGGCGGCGCGCTGGGCGAGGGCGGCGTTTTCGTTGGCGATGCGGCGGATCTCGCGGGCCACGCGCAGGTCGAGCCAGGCGTTGGCGAGGTCGATGCGGGCGAGGCGGATGGTGTTGGTGAGGTCGGCGCCGCTGGCCGACAGGTTGAGGTCGGCGGCGGCGAGGCGCAGGTCGCGCTTGTTGCCGCGTTCGAAGAGCTGGTCGACGCGCACGGTGTTGTCGGTCCAGCTGTTCCAGAAGCCACGGGTGCCGGCCCGGCCGGGGTCGGTGCTGGTGGAGCCGAGGGTGAGCTGGGGGTTGGGCCGGGCACCGGCCATGTCGATGCCGGCCCGGGCGGCGGCCTGGGCGGCGCGGGCCTGCAGGATGGCCGGGTTGGCGTCGAGCAGGATGCGCTCGGCGGCGGCGAGCTCGAGGGGCTCGGGGGCAGGGCTCTGGGCGAGTCCGGTGAGCGGCAGGAGGGCCGCGAGCAGTAATGCGGGCAGGGAACGGAGCTGGAGCGGCATGCCGGAGGGCTCAAGGGACAGGGCTCGCCCAGTCTAGGCCGGCTGGCTTGCGCTTCTCTGTCGGCTTCCTTGCACGAAGCTTGCAGTGGTGTGGCGTGTTGTCAGCTGATGGTGGTGCTGACGCTGAGTTGCGTGCGGCTGGCGAGGGGGCCGTAGCGCTGGTGGAGCAGCCAGACGAGGTCGACCAGTTCGGGCTGGTTGAGGTGGGGGACGCCGGCGGTGACCAGGGCGAAGCGGTGCTCGCCCACGTGGAGCGGCCAGAAGGCGAGCTGGCTGTGGCCGGCGGCGTCGGGCATGGCCCAGGCGCTGCCGGTCAGGCCGAGGTTGTGGTTGAGGCTGCGCCGGTGGCGTTCGTGGAGGCTGGCGAGGTCGGCCGACAGGGCGGCCAGGGCTTCGGCGGCGCTGTCGCTGAAGCCGCTGCTGGCGAGGTGAAAGCCGTGGGCGTCGGCGAGCAGGGCGCAGCCCTTGGCCGACAGGGCCGGCAGGTAGCTGCGCAGGGCGTCGTCGAAGGGGGCCTGGCTGACGCGCCGGGGCGCCGCCAGAAACTGCACCCAGCCGAGCTGGCCGAGGCGGCGCACGAAGAGGTCGTCGGGGTCGCGCCAGGGCGGGCTGACGGGCTGGGCGAGGAGCAGCCGGATGAAGGCGCGCAGCCGGTCGGCGGCGGCTTCGGCGCTGGCGATCCAGGCGCCGGCCGGGGTCGGCAGCAGGTAAAGCGGGTCGGGCGCGGCCATGGGGCGTGGGGTCAGGCCCGCGCGACGGGGTCGATGACGCTGAGGACGGCCTCGATCAGCAGGCACACGTCGCGCCGGCTGCGGGCGTCGACCTCGAAGACCGGCACGCCGGGCTGGCCGGCCCGGTCGAGCTCGGCCTGGTAGTCGGCGAGGCTGGGGCTGGCCTGGAGGTCCATGTGGGTGACGCCGACCGCGACGGCGGTCTTGCGGATGAAGCCGCTGAAGGCGCCGAGGTAGAAGCGCAGCTGCTTGAGCGGGTCGCCGCGGGAGTTGTCGATCAGCAGCACCAGCGCGATGCCGCCCTCGGTGAGGATCTCCCACATGAAGTCGAAGCGCTCCTGGCCAGGGGTGCCGTAGAGGTGGATGGTGCTGCCGTCGCCCAGCTTCATCGCGCCGTAGTCGAGGGCGACGGTGGTCTGGGGCTTGATGTCGCGGACGTCGTCGGAGGCGGCAGTGTCGGTGCGCACCGGCGGAATGTCGCTGGCGGCGGTGACGGCGGTGGTCTTGCCGGCGCCGACCGGGCCGGCAAAGATGATCTTGTAGTGGCTCATCGCAGGCCTGTCAGCCGGCCGCGGCCTCGCCGACCCGGGCGCCCAGCAGCTTGCCGAGGAGGCGCTTGAAGAGGCCGCGCGTCGGGGGCGCCGCGGCCTCGGCGGTGCCGACGGCGAGGGCGTTGTGGCGGGCCACCGCCACGGCCCCGGGCGTGCTGAGCTGTTCCACGTGCCCCAGTGCCAGGCAGGCGCTGTAGAAGGCGAACACGTAGCGCTGGGGCACGCCGAGCAGGCGCACGGTGTCGCGCAGGCTGATGCCGCCCTTCGACCACAGGCCGGCGATGCGCATCGCTTCGGGGGGCACCGCCAGGCGCGTGAGGTTGGGCCAGGCCAGCAGGCGCACCGGGTGGTCCAGGTGGGTGCCGACGGGCACGCGGCCGCGGGAGGCCCACAGGGCGATGTCCCATTCGAGGGCCTCGAAGGGCCGCCCGGCCAGGTTTTCGAGGGCCGGCGCGTCGTGGGTCTCGACGCGGTGCAGGCTGACCGTGCCGCGGGTGGGCAGCTGGGCGAGGGCGCGCAGGGCGTTGGCGCTGCGGGCCTGGTAGGCCAGGCCGCTGCGCGGGTCGAGGTAGAGCGCGGCGCCGTTGGGGTCGTCGATGCGCACCGGGCGCTGGATCTCCCGGGCGTGGGCGATGGCCCGGGCGATGACGCCCTGCAGGAAGTGCTCCGGCGTGTAGTAGATGGCGCCGCGGGCGGCCAGGTCGTCGAGGTCCACGTCGGGCATCGAGCCCACATAGAAGGTGGACAGGCGCTCTTCGATCTGGCGCAGCAGGCTGATCGGGTCGGCGCTGGGCTGGCGGCTGTCGAGGGCCGGCGGCGCTGCGGGGAGGGCGGGCTCGGCGGGGAGGGAGGGCTCGGCGGGGGCGGCAGCCTCGCCGGCGGGCAGCAGCTGGCGGACCTGCTCGAGCGCGGCCGAGAAGGCCGACAGCCCGACCGGCTTGGCGACTTCGAGGGTCAGCGGGTCGGCGCCCGTCGGCGGCCGGCGGGTGCTGACGATCAAGGGCCGCGCGGGGTAGAGCAGGCGGTGGCCTTCAAGCAGGTAGGGGCCGAGTTCGTTGTCGAGGTCGATGAAGGCCACGTCGGCGGATTCTTCGTCGCTGATCTGGCAGGCGTTGGGGCCGACCCGCGACAGGAACAGCTCGAAGGCGTACAGCGAGCGCTTGTCCATGCCCGAGTGGCAAAGGCGCAGCGTGTTGTGGGCGGTCATCATGGACTTTCTCCCGAAAGCTCGGGGCTGGGCTTGCCTATCAGGCCGTGGCTGAGAACCGAGCGGCGCGGGTGGGGCTCGATGCTCTGGTCGGCACGCAGGCCGCTGGCCAGATGGCGAGCCAGACAGAGTCGCTCGGGCGGGCCGAGCTGCATTGCGGTTTGCGACAGCAGGGCCGACTTGAGCCCGACGCCGCGCCCGGCAAGGGCGATGAACAGATCGACCAGGGCCCCGTAGATCGCCTCCCGGTTGCCGCTGCGGCGCGCCAGCAGCACGCGCCGGGAGTGGCTGCGGAGATCCTGGGGCTGGCGGGCGAGGTGCATCTCCAGCCAGGCCAGGTCGGCTTCGATTGCACCGGATCGGCCAAGCCTTGCGGGTGCCCGGAAGGCGGGTTCGGGTCTCTCCATGCTCGACGTTTTCTTCGCGCGATGACTCACGGCCAAATCACAGGTGCGATTCTAGAGGCCCATAAGCCTTTGTAAGAAGGGGGAGATTGGTGATTTGTGTCAATTCCGGAGGGTTTCGGTGAATGCCTATGGAATCGCCGCGGGGTGCTTGTGCGCGGCACCCGGTTTTGTTTGATGCAGCGCAGCGGCGATGGGCGCGGAGCCGCCTATATTGAAGCTGGGTTTCGAGTTGCCGAAGGGAGGCACGGATGTCTGCGATAGGGCGTTTCCTGGGGCTGCTGCTGGCCCTGCTCGGGCTGGTGCTGCCAGCGGCCGGAGCGGGGCAGGGCGGGGAGGAGGCGCAGGGGCCGGAGGTGCCGGTGTACCTGTTCTGGTCGGCCAGCTGCCCCCACTGTCTGGCGGCCAGGCCGCAGATCCAGGCGCTGGCGGCGGCCCACCCGTGGATCGTGCTCCACGACCTCGAGCTCGGCGCCGACCCGGCCCACGGCGAGCGCTACGAGGCGATGGCGGCCGAGCTGGGCGAGGAGGCGCTGGCCGTGCCGGCCCTGTTCTACTGCGGCCGCATGGAGGTCGGCTGGGATGCCGGGGGCGGCAGCGCCGCGCGGCTGCTGGAGGCCCTGGAGGCGTGTCGCGGCGGACAGCGCCCGCCGGTGGCCGCCCCGGCGCTGCGCCTGCCCCTGCTCGGCGAGGTGGACGCCGCCCGCCTCTCGCTGCCGGTGCTGACCCTGCTGGTGGCGGGCATGGACGCCTTCAACCCGTGTGCGTTCTTCGTACTGCTGTTCTTGCTGTCGCTGCTGGTGCATCAGCGTGACCGGCGGCGCATGCTGCTGATCGGGATGCTCTTCGTGGCCATCTCGGGGCTGATGTACTTCGCCTTCATGGCGGCCTGGCTGGGGCTGTTTCTGGTGGTCGGCGGGCTGCCGTGGGTGACGGCGGCGGCCGGCGGCGTCGCCCTCGTCATCGGCGTGATCAACGTGAAGGATTTCGTGGCCTTCCGCAAAGGGCTGTCGCTGTCCATCCCCGAGGCTGGCAAGGCCGACATCTTCCAGCGGGCGCGGGCCATCCTGAAGGCCGACCGCCTGCCGGCCATGCTGGCGGCGACGGTGTTTCTGGGCGTTGCCGCCAACTTCTACGAACTGCTGTGTACGGCGGGCTTCCCGATGGTCTATACGCGCCTGCTCAGCCTGCAGGTGCCCGATCGGGCCATGCAGTACGGCTGGCTGGCGCTCTACAACCTGATCTACGTGCTGCCGCTCGCGGCGATCGTGCTGGTGTTCGTCCGCACGATGGGCGCCCGCCGGCTCGGCGAGCGGGAGGGGCGGCTGCTCAAGCTGCTGTCGGGGCTGATGATGCTGGGGCTCGGCCTGTGCCTGGTGCTGGCGCCGCAGGCCCTGGGCGACCCGCTGGTGGCGCTCGCGCTGCTGGCGGCGGCGCTGGGGCTCACCGGGTTGGCGGCGTGGCGGGGCCGCTGAGGCGGCCTTTCGCAGGGAGTGCGCGATAATCTGCATCGTTTTGTGTTTGAGGAGGCTCCGTGAGCAAGGCTTTGCGACTTTCCGAAAAATGGTTCCGCTTCGGCCTGTGGCTGGTGGCCTTCGTGTTCGCCAGCTTCCTGATCGGGCTGGGCGGCACCGTCGTGCGCAACCTGCCCCAGGTCGAGCAGACCCTTGAACTCGAGGATTTCATCGACAAACCGGCGGCCGCCAAGGCCCGCGCGACCATCGACACAGCCCGCAAGGCCCGCCTTGCGGCCGACGAGGCGCTGGACCAGACCCGGCTCAAGCTGAACGCCCAGCGCGCCGATGCCGCCAGCGCCCGCGAGACCTTCGACAACTGGCTGGCGACCCGGCGGGCGACCCAATTGCCGGCACAGGACGCCGAGCTGATCCGCCGCACCGCCGCGCTCGACGCCCTCAAGGCCGCCGAGCGTCGGGCCCTGGCCGCGGTCGAAACCCATCAGCAGTCCGCGCTCGATGCGAAGCAGGTCGAGGCGCGCGCGCTGCGTGAGCTGCAGGCGCTCGAGCGCGATGCCGCCGATGAACTGGACGAGGGGCTGCGCCGGCAGGAGCTGCGGGTCTTTCTCTACCGGCTGGCGTTGACCCTGCCGCTCCTTGTTGCGGCGGGCTGGCTGTTTGCCAGGCAGCGCAAGAGCACCTGGTGGCCCTTCGTGTGGGGTTTCGTGTTCTTCGCGCTGTTCGCCTTCTTCGTCGAATTGGTACCTTATCTGCCTGATTATGGCGGCTACGTGCGCCACGCAGTGGGGGTTGTGGTGACCGTGGTGGTCGGCCGCCAGGCCATCCTGGCCCTCAATCGCTACCTCGAAAGGCAGAAGCTCGCCGAGGCGCGCCCCGACGCCGAGCGTCGCCAGGAGCTGGCCTACGATGTGGCGCTGGCGCGGCTCGCCAAGGGCGTCTGCCCGGGCTGCGAGCGGGTGGTGGATCTCAACAACGCCGCCATCGACTACTGCCCCCACTGCGGCATCTGTCTGTTTGAGCACTGCGGCCAGTGCGCCGCGCGCAAGAGCGCCTTCTCGCGTTTCTGCCACGCCTGCGGCACGCCGGCCTCCGCGCCAACCGCCCCCGCCCCGGCCGGCCTTCCTGCGCAGCCCGCGGCGACGGCTTAGCGAACCCATCGAACCCTCCGGTCAGATAATCATGGCAATCAGCGTTCTCGATCTGTTCAAGGTCGGTATCGGCCCCTCGTCGTCCCACACTGTGGGGCCGATGCGGGCGGCCCTGCTTTTCGTGTCCGGGCTCCGCGACGAGGGCCTGCTCGGCCAGGTGGCCGGGGTGAAGGCCGAGCTGTTCGGCTCCCTCGGCGCCACCGGCAAGGGGCACGGCAGCGACAAGGCGGTGCTGCTGGGCCTTGAAGGCGAGGCGCCGGAGCGGGTCGACCCCGAGCAGATCGACGCCCGGCTCGCGCGCATCCGTGGCGAGCACTGCATCCGCCTCGCCGGCGTGCAGCCGGTGCGCTTCGTCGAGCGCGAGCACCTGGTGCTGCACCGCCGCCAGTCGCTGCCCTACCACCCCAACGGGATGCGTCTGGCGGCCTTCGACGCCGCCGGGGCGCTGCTGTGCGAGAAGCTGTATTACTCGGTCGGGGGCGGTTTCGTTGTCGATGAGCGCGCGGCGGGGGCGGATCGCATCGTCGCCGACACGCGGCCGCTGGCCCACCCGTTCAGGAGCGGGGCGGAGCTCCTCGCAAACTGCCGCCGGACGGGCCTTGCCATCAGCCAGTTGATGCTGGAGAACGAGCGGGCCTGGCGCAGCGACGCCGACACCCGCGCGGGCCTGCTCGACATCTGGGGTGTAATGCAGGCCTGCGTGCGCCGCGGCTGCGAGCAGGAAGGCGTGATGCCCGGCGGCCTGCACGTGCGCCGCCGCGCTGCCGCGCTGTACCGCCAGCTCTCCAGCACGCCCGAGGCGGCCCTGCGCGACCCGCTGACGGTGCTCGACTGGGTGAACCTCTACGCGCTGGCGGTCAACGAAGAGAACGCCAGCGGCGGCCGGGTCGTCACCGCGCCGACCAACGGCGCGGCCGGCATCGTGCCGGCGGTGCTGCATTACTACACCCGCTTCTGTGCCGGGGCGAGCGAGGAGGGCGTGGTGCGTTTCCTGCTCATAGCCGGCGCGATCGGCATTCTTTACAAGGAGAACGCGTCGATCTCGGGTGCCGAGGTCGGCTGCCAGGGCGAGGTGGGCGTCGCCTGCTCGATGGCGGCCGGGGCGCTGGCCGAGGTGCTGGGCGGCACGCCCGAGCAGGTCGAGAACGCCGCCGAGATCGGCATGGAGCACAACCTCGGGCTCACCTGCGACCCGGTCGGCGGGCTGGTGCAGGTGCCGTGCATCGAGCGCAACGCGATGGGCGCGATCAAGGCCATCAACGCGGCGCGCATGGCCTTGCGCGGTGATGGCCGGCACTTCGTGTCCCTCGACAAGGTCATCAAGACGATGCGCGACACCGGCGCCGACATGAAACTGAAGTACAAGGAGACCGCCCGCGGCGGCCTCGCGGTGAATGTGGTCGAGTGCTGAGGCCTGACGGGGCAGAGTCCAGCCCCGGTGGGGTCAAGGAAACCTGGAGCGGCCTCGCGTTTCCTTGGGCGGCTGCCTGCCGCGCCGGCAGGCTTGCGAAACCTTCTGAAAAAAATCCCGGTGGGCGCACTTGAAATGCGCCGACCCCGCCCCTATTATTAGCACTCGACGCAGGGGAGTGCTAACAGCCTCCCCGTGCAAATCGCTAAACACTTGTTGTCCAAATGTTTTTTCAGCGGGCCTGAGGCCCGGAACGAAACCAGTAGGAGATTGCTACATGAAAATCCGTCCCTTGCATGATCGCGTGATCGTCAAGCGCGTTGAAGCCGAGCGCACCACCTCCAGCGGTATCGTCATCCCCGACTCCGCCGGCGAGAAGCCCGATCAGGGCGAAGTGCTGGCCGTCGGCAACGGCAAGGTTCTTGAGAACGGCGACGTCCGCAAGATGGATGTGAAGGTCGGCGATCGCGTGCTGTTCGGCAAGTACGCCGGCCAGACCGTCAAGGTCGATGGCCAGGAAGTCCTGGTCATGCGTGAAGAAGACATCATGGGCGTGCTCGAGGCCTGAGCCTCGCACCCCAGGCTGCAGCGCGGGCACAGCCCCCTGCAGCGCCCGTCGGGCCCCGGCCCGACCCACGTAAAAGACACTACTGAGGATTGATAAATGGCTGCTAAAGAAGTCAAGTTCGGCGATTCCGCTCGTTCCCGCATGGTTGAAGGCATCAACGTCCTGGCCGATGCGGTCAAGGTGACCCTGGGCCCGAAGGGCCGCAACGTTGTGCTCGAGCGCTCCTTCGGCGCCCCGACCGTGACCAAGGACGGTGTGTCCGTGGCCAAGGAAATCGAGCTGAAGGACAAGTTCGCCAACATGGGCGCCCAGATGGTCAAGGAAGTCGCTTCCAAGACCTCCGACATCGCTGGCGACGGCACCACCACCGCCACCGTGCTGGCCCAGTCCATCGTCCGCGAAGGCATGAAGTTCGTCGCCGCCGGCATGAACCCGATGGACCTGAAGCGCGGCATCGACAAGGCTGTCGTGGCCACCATCGAAGAGCTGAAGAAGCTCTCCAAGCCCTGCTCGACCAACAAGGAAATCGCCCAGGTCGGCTCCATCTCCGCCAACTCCGATTCCTCCATCGGCGACATCATCGCCAACGCGATGGAAAAGGTCGGCAAGGAAGGCGTGATCACCGTTGAGGACGGCAAGTCCCTGGCCAACGAGCTCGACGTCGTCGAAGGCATGCAGTTCGACCGCGGCTACCTGTCCCCGTACTTCATCAACAACCCGGACAAGCAGGTTGCCATCCTCGACAACCCGTTCGTGCTGCTCTTCGACAAGAAGATCTCCAACATCCGTGACCTGCTGCCGGTGCTCGAGCAAGTCGCCAAGGCCGGCCGTCCGCTGCTGATCATCGCCGAAGACGTCGATGGCGAAGCCCTGGCCACCCTGGTGGTCAACAACATCCGCGGCATCCTCAAGACCTGCGCCGTCAAGGCCCCGGGCTTCGGCGACCGTCGCAAGGCCATGCTCGAAGACATCGCCGTGCTGACCGGCGGCCAGGTGATCGCCGAAGAAGTCGGCCTGACCCTCGAGAAGGCCACCCTGGAAGATCTGGGCCAGGCCAAGCGCATCGAAGTGGGCAAGGAAAACACCACCCTCATCGACGGCGCCGGCATTGCCGAGCGCATCGAAGCCCGCGTCAAGCAGATCCGCGTGCAGATCGAGGAAGCCACCTCCGACTACGACCGTGAAAAGCTGCAGGAGCGCGTGGCCAAGCTGGCCGGCGGTGTTGCCGTGATCAAGGTTGGCGCTGCCACCGAAGTCGAGATGAAGGAAAAGAAGGCCCGCGTCGAAGACGCGCTGCACGCCACCCGTGCCGCCGTTGAAGAAGGCATCGTCCCCGGCGGCGGCGTGGCCCTGCTGCGTGCCCGCGCCAACCTGACCGGCCTGACCGGCGACAACCACGACCAGGACGCCGGCATCAAGATCGTGCTGCGCGCGATGGAGCAGCCCCTGCGCGAAATCGTCGCCAACGCCGGCGCCGAAGCTTCCGTGGTGGTCAACAAGGTCACCGAAGGCTCCGGCAACTTCGGCTACAACGCCGCCACCGATGTGTACGGCGACATGGTCGAAATGGGCGTCCTCGACCCCACCAAGGTGACCCGCACCGCGCTGCAGAACGCCGCCTCCGTGGCCGGCCTGATGCTGACCACCGACTGCATGGTTGCCGAACTGGCTGAAGACAAGCCGGCCGGCGGCATGCCCGACATGGGCGGCATGGGTGGTATGGGCGGCATGGGCATGGGGATGTAATCCGCTGCCCGGAGCCTCCCTCGGGAGGCTTTCCCGCTTCACCGAAAACCCCGCGCGACTCCCCTCGCGCGGGGTTTTTCTTTTTGTGCGCTGCACACTTAGCCTGGTTTTTCGAAGTCCAACCTGAGCTGTAATCAAACGTAAGTTCACCGTAAGACTGCCCCGGTAACTTGCACTCACCCTCAGAGGAGCCTGCCGGCCCCTTGCGAGGTTCATTCGAAGAGGAGGAGAGATATGAGAGACGAACTCGGCGACCGCATCCGGGCAAATCCGAAGTACCAGGAGCTGGTCTCAAAGCGCAATTCGTACAGCTGGGTGATGACCATCCTCATGCTGCTCGTGTACTACGGCTACATCGTGCTGGTGGCCTTCAATAAAGAGTTCCTGGCCCAGAAGACGGGTGCAGGTGTCACCTCCTACGGTATCCCCATCGGCGTTGGTGTGATCGTGTTCACCATCATCATCACCGGCATCTACATCCGTCGGGCCAACACCGAGTTCGACGCGCTGAAGGAACAAGTCATCAAGGAGGCCACCAAGTGATGCGCACTTCCAAGCTCTTCCTCGGCCTGCTGGCCTTGCTGGCCTCCGGCGTTGCCCTGGCCGCCGGCGCCGACCTCGGCCAGGCCGAAAAGCAGGCCACCAACTGGACCGCCATCGCCATGTTCGGCATTTTCGTTGCCGGCACGATGTACATCACCAAGTGGGCCGCCTCCAAGACCAAGTCGGCTGCCGACTTCTACACCGCCGGCGGTGGCATCACCGGCTTCCAGAACGGCCTGGCGATCGCCGGTGACTACATGTCCGCCGCGTCCTTCCTGGGTATTTCGGCTGCTGTTATGGCCAACGGCTACGACGGCCTGATCTATGCGATCGGCTTCCTCGTCGGCTGGCCGATCATCACCTTCCTGATGGCAGAGCGCCTGCGCAACCTCGGCAAGTTCACCTTTGCCGACGTGGCCGGTTACCGCTTCCAGCAGACCCCGATCCGCGCCTTCGCTGCCTCCGGCACGCTGGTCGTGGTGGCCTTCTACCTCATCGCCCAGATGGTCGGTGCCGGTCAGCTGATCAAGCTGCTGTTCGGCCTCGAGTACTGGATGGCCGTCGTGATCGTCGGCGCGCTGATGATGGTTTACGTGCTCTTCGGTGGCATGACCGCCACCACCTGGGTGCAGATCATCAAGGCCGTGCTGCTGCTGTGCGGTGCCTCCTTCATGGCCTTCATGGTGCTGGTCAAGTTTGGTTTCAGCCCCGAGGCGATGTTCGCCAAGGCCGTCGAGATCAAGTCTGCCCTCGCCGCCAAGGATGCCAAGCTGATCGCCGATGCCGCCGCCGCGGCCGCTGCTTCCGGCAAGGACGTGGCTGAAGTGACCGCCGCGATGGCTGCCGCCAAGGGCGACTCCATCATGGGCCCGGGCAACTTCGTGAAGGATCCGATCTCCGCGATCTCCTTCGGCATGGCGCTGATGTTCGGTACCGCCGGCCTCCCGCACATCCTGATGCGCTTCTTCACCGTGCCGGATGCCAAGGAAGCTCGCAAGTCCGTGGGCTGGGCCACCGTCTGGATCGGCTACTTCTACATCCTGACCTTCATCATCGGCTTCGGCGCCATCACCTTCGTGCTGACCGATCCGACCTTCCTGGATGCCAAGGGCGTTCTGAAGGGCGGCGGCAACATGGCGGCTATCCACCTGGCCAACGCTGTTGGCGGCAACGTCTTCCTCGGCTTCATCTCCGCGGTTGCCTTCGCCACCATCCTGGCCGTGGTTGCTGGTCTGACCCTGTCCGGCGCGTCTGCCGTGTCCCACGACTTGTACGCCACGGTGTTCAAGAAGGGTAATGCCGACTCCGCCGCCGAGCTGCGCGTCTCCCGTATCACCACCATCGTGCTGGGCGTGATCGCGGTTGTCCTGGGTATCGCCTTCGAAAAGCAGAACATCGCCTTCATGGTGTCCCTGGCCTTCGCCATCGCCGCTTCCGCCAACTTCCCGGTGCTCTTCATGAGCGTGCTGTGGAAGGACTGCACCACCAAGGGTGCCGTTATCGGTGGCTTCCTCGGCCTGATCAGCGCCGTGGTGATGACCGTCCTGTCCGACTCGGTGTGGGTCGCCACCCTTGGCAACCCGAAGGGCAGCGCTCCGTTCCCCTACACCTCGCCGGCCCTGTTTTCCATGACCATCGGCTTCGTGGGTATCTGGATCTTCTCGCTGCTCGACCGCAGCCCGAACGCCCAGCAGGAACGTGCCGACTTCGCCGCCCAGCTGATCCGCTCCGAAACCGGTATCGGCGCGGCTGGCGCGTCCGGCCACTAAGCACCATCCGCTGCGGCCGGGTCTTGCGACCCGGCCGCATGGCAAAAACCCCGGCAGCCTCTGGCTGACCGGGGTTTTGTTTGTCCATCGCCCCGGCGTGGGGCGGCCGGCCCTGTGCTAGACTCGGCCGCGATTGATTGGGAGCGTCAACGACCTGCGCCCGGCGCAATTGGCCGGGTGTGCGGGTTACTGGCTTGAGAGTGGCGGTTGAAACCGCTGGAGCGTGCCGGCAAGCCTGTCGGTGCCGGTGCTTGTTGTGCGGGGTTCGCCGGCAGATTGCCAGCCGGGCGAGGCTGCCCGTGGCCCAAAAAAACGGCGGGGGAGAGGCCCGTCGGGCGGTCCAATCCCCCGAGGCGCGAGCGCCTCCAAGACCGAGTAAAGGAGAACAGCCATTCCAGTGTGCTGCGCTCCGCTTACTTAAAACTTACACTTCTGCTTTGGGTGGTACGCCATGCGGATACTGCTGGCCGAAGATGATCTGATCATCGCCGATGGCCTGGGCCGGGCGCTCAAGAAGGCCGGCTACGCCGTCGATCACGTCCCCAACGGTGCCGACGCCGATGCCGCGCTGCTGGGCCAGAGCTTCGATCTGCTGATCCTCGACCTCGGCTTGCCCAGGCTGTCGGGCATCGAGGTGCTGCGCCGCCTGCGGGCCCGCAAGTGCGCGATGCCGGTGCTCATCCTTACCGCCCAGGACGGCATCGAGGATCGTGTCCGCGGCCTCGACGCCGGTGCCGACGACTATCTCACCAAGCCCTTTGCGCTGCCCGAGCTCGAAGCCCGCGTGCGGGCGCTCACCCGCCGTGGCACCGGCCAGGCCCGCTGCATCGAGTTCGCCCGGCTGTCCTACGACCAGGCCGACCGCGTCGTCAAGATCGACGGCCAGGTGGTGGACCTCTCGGCGCGGGAGGTCGGCCTGCTCGAAGTCCTGCTGCTGCGCGCCGGGCGTCTGGTGAGCAAGGAGCAGCTCGTCGACCACCTGTGCGGCTGGGGCGAGGAAGTCTCCAACAACGCCATCGAAGTCTACGTCCACCGCCTGCGCAAGAAGCTCGAGCACAGCGGCGTACAGATCGTCACCGTGCGTGGCCTCGGGTATTGCCTGGAAAAACCGGATGTGGTCGCCTAGGCGGCGCAAGGCGACCGACGCGCCCGGCGCCGATGGCAAGGCCTTCAACTCGCTCTTCGGCGAGATCCTCGACTGGATGCTCGCGCCACTGCTGTTTTTGTGGCCGATCTCCATCATCGTCACCCACAACGTCGCCAACAGCATCGCCAACCAGCCCTACGATCAGGCGCTGGCAGTGAATGTGCGGGCCATCGCCCGGCTCGTGAAGGTCGAGGCCAACCAGGCCAAACTCAATTTCCCGGCGCCGGCCCGCCTCATCCTGCGCGCCGACGAAGACGACACCGTGTACTACCAGGTGATCGGCCTGAAGGGTGAGCTCCTCGTCGGCGACAAGGACATTCCGCCCGTCACCCCGCCCGACAGCGTCGAGCCCGACCTGGTGATGTTCCGCGACGAACAGATCGCTGGTGAAGACGTCCGCGTCGCCTACCAGTTTCTGCAGCCGCCCGATGGCGCCCGCGGCCGCTTCGTGCTGCTGCAGGTCGCCGAAACCCGCAACAAGCGCAGCACCCTGGCCTCCCGGGTCGTCACCGGCGTGCTGCTGCCGCAGTTTGCGATCATCCCGATTGCGGTGATCCTCGTCTGGCTCGGCCTCACCCGCGGCATCGCGCCCCTCAACCACCTGCAGAGCTACATCCGCCGCCGCCGCCCGTCCGACCTGTCGCCCATCTCGGTCTCGGGGGTGCCCGAAGAAGTGCGGCCGCTCATCATCGCCTTCAACGACATGATGGCCCGCCTCGAAGAAAACCTGCAGGCCCAGCAACGCTTCATCGCCGACGCCGCCCACCAGATGCGCACCCCGCTCACCGGCCTGCGAATGCAGACCGACCTGGCGCTGATGGAGGCCGACCCCGAGCAGGTTCACCGCTCCCTCAAGCAGATCTCCGAAAGCGCCGAGCGCGCCAGCCACCTGATCAACCAGCTGCTGTCCCTGGCCCGCGCCGAGGCCAGCTACGAAAAGATCTACGCCGTCGAGCGGGTTGACCTGGAAAACCTGCTGCGCACCATGCTCAGCGACTTCGTGCCCCGCGCTCGCCAGAAGCACATCGACTTCGGCCTCGAAACCGCCGAAGAGGCCCTGATCATCGACGGCAACCCGGTGCTCCTCGCCGAGCTCCTCAAGAACCTCATCGACAACGCCATCAAATACACACCCGAAGGCGGTTGCGTCACCGTGCGCACCATCGCCACCGACCACGCCATCGTCGAAGTCGAGGATACCGGCATCGGCGTGCCCGAAGCCGACCGCGAGCGCGTCTTCGAGCGCTTCTACCGCGTGCTGGGCAGCGCCGAGAGCGGCTCCGGCCTCGGCCTGCCGATCGTCCGCGAGATCGCCGAACTCCACCGCGCCAAGGTCAGCCTCAACCCCAACCCCAGCGGCAAGGGCACCATCGCCCAGGTCGTCTTCCCCCGCAGCCGCGTCGCCCAGGAAGAAGAGGCCTCACGCCTCCAGATCGCCCTATCCCGCCCCTCGTCCCGGCAGTTCCCGCCCACCTGAGCCACTTGCTGCGGGAAAAAAGGCAAAAAGATTACGATTTTGTTTGACACGCGCCTCAGGATTGTCTATTATGCGTGCTCTCGAAGGCCAGTTAGCTCAGTTGGTAGAGCAGCGGATTGAAAATCCGCGTGTCCGTGGTTCGATTCCGCGACTGGCCACCAGATTCTAAGCCGCTTCCCGCACTTTGTGCGCGAAGCGGCTTTTCTACATTTTTGGCTTGTTTTCTACAAAAGCTGCCTCCCATGGCTGAGGTCTTTTTCATGATCAGGGCTGCCGGTGGTGCTTGCATCAACCCCCGTCTATGCGTCGTAATCAGCCATGGCGGTCTTCGTCTTTGCGCGTTTGCTGGCTGCTATTGCTTGGACGGGCCAAGGTAAAGGCGGCTAGCCTAGAAACTATCCGAAGGTGCCTACGCGCGCTAAAGGTTGTTGCCCAATCACTACACGTTGAGCTCTGAAGTGTCCTGAGCGTCAACTGCTTAACAGTAGGCGTCTGGGTTCCTGTAGCATCTGGACTAACAAAAGGAGGCTTGATAGACATGGCTATTTACGCAATTTGGAACAATAAAGGCGGGGTGGGTAAGAGTTACCTAACCTTTCAAGTTGCCTGCGAATATGCGCGGCAGAACCCAGGGAAGAAGGTTCTCGTTGTAGACATGTGTCCTCAGGCGAACTCCTCATCTATGCTGCTCGGCGGCATGGTTGAGGGCGAAACTCGATTGAATGCCATCCATTCGCAGACACGTAGAGTCACGATTTCTGGCTACCTTGAAGATCGGATTGCAAGTCCCTATCAGTCGCCGGGCACGGGCTCTACCTATCTTACGCAAGTAAATAACTACAATCCTGCAGTGCCAGATAACCTATTTTTGGTTGTTGGGGACGAGCAACTCGAAACTCAAGCATCGCGCGTTGCGAATGCGACGAGACCTGGTCCTCAAGAGGCGTGGCGAATTGTGCACTTGTGGGTTGCAGACTTGATTGAGGACATTTTGACGCACTGGAATCATGAAGATTCGTGTGTGTTCATTGACTGCAATCCGAGTTTCTCGATTTACACGGAATTGGCGTTAAGCGCGGCAGAGCGATTGCTTATCCCGTTCTCAGCAGATGGTTCGTCAAAGCGTGCTGTAAAAGCGGTCCTGTCGCTTGTTTACGGCGTGCGTCGCTTGCCAACCGACCCGCTCTCAGAGTTTGTGATTAACAACAACCAGTTTCGGATGCGAGTTCCAGAGATATATATGTATATCGGGAATAGGTTGACGCAAATGAATAATTCTTCAGCATCGGCATTCAAGACTGTTGTGGATGAAATTGGCGATGAGGTCTGGGGTGTCTGGCAGACCAAACCAAATGTATTCTGCCTTCATCCAAATGGCGCCCCGGCTCCGACGAACAAACGGACCTTTAAAGCAATGTTTCAGTACGAGGTTAATGACGCGAATACGGCATCGGTCGTATCCGGAGCACGAGGCGTTCCAATCTCTGTTCTCCCATCGGGCCGTGCCAACGTGGCTGGAAAGTCGATTGTCGTGAACCAAAGTCAACTTGATAAGCAAGTTCCGAACATACAGAGGTTGGTTCGTAACATCGAATAGTTGAACGTGGTTTTCGATTTGGCGAGCTTTTGGGGTTGGGCTATGTTGGTCAGCCCTCTACCGGGTAACAAGACGCGAATGGTGCCTGAGCACCAGCTAACTAGCCGAGTTCAAACGAACTCCGGTTATTGGGCTATCGATCATAGATGTCGGAGAAGGGCGTATAGCGCCCTTCATCTCAACGGTTTAACTTTTTCACCCCGTCGACTGCGTGTGTAGTGCTCTGTCATGTCCCGCGTTTTGTGCCCTAGTAGTTTCTGAGCGTGTCCAAGGTCGCCTGTATCCGTTGCCGCCTTGGCCCGAATATCCCGAAACTGAAAAGTTGCCCCAGCGGCTTCCCTGGCCTCGTCAAACCGATTCCGCAGCATCCAGTAGGTGAGAGGCTGACCGCTCTCGTCCTGAATCAGCCAGGCGCCCTTGATCTTCGCCGGCCGGCTGGTGTCCGCTCGATCACTTGGGCAAGCTCCCCTGTGATCTCGATGGCGAGTTTCTGCCCTGTCTTGTTCTGCTTGAGGTGCAGCGCGCCGTCCCGGATGTCGGCGCGGGTCAGCTTGAGCACGTCGGCGGGGCGCTGGCCCGTCAGTAGGGCCAGATCCATCGCATCCTGCAGGGTGTAATGCCCTTTCTCCCAAACTGCCCTGAATTCGTCGTCTTCCACGTAGCGGTCACGCCCGGTTTCCTTGTGACCCTTGATGCCCGCGCAGGGGTTCGGGGCGTCGGTGTAACCCCATGCCCGCGCCTGGTTGAAGATATGGGACAGCAGGGCGCACTCCCGGTTGGCGCGAACCTTGGCGGTCTGGCCGTGCAGGTCCAGATAGGTGCGCATGCCCTGGGGGCGGATCGTGTAGATAAGCGCAGCGCCAAAAACTTCCAGCGGCTTGGCGAGTTCCCCTAACTGGTCGTCAGGCTGCTGCGCCAACGGCCGCAATCGAGATCCCGCCCGCAAGCCCCGGTATCCTTGCGCCCGGCCACCTTCACTCCACCCATCATGACCGCTTCCACTACCGCCTGGCTGGACGATCAGCCGCCCGCTGTCCGCGCCGAGCTGGACAACCTCCTCAGCTACGGGCCGGACCCCGAGTTCCTGCCGCAGCTTGCCGCCTTGCTGCCGGTTGTTCCGTGTGCGGGGCTCGTCGATCTGTACTACGACATCTGGTACTGCGTGCCGAGCCGGCTGGCTTTCCGGCTTGCCGTCAGGCTGCTCCACGACCCTTCGAGGCTGGCGGATTTTCTGGTGCTGGCGGAGCGTGTGCTGGTGGATGAGGCGATCTGCAAGGCTTTTGCTGCGCAGGTCCAGGAGGACGACGAGCTGCATGAGGTTGTCGGCTGGTTGAAGCGTCACCTCCCGCGCTGATCTGCACCTGGTGCCACCGGCCTGGCCCCATCGAAGCGATCGCTACCCCTTGCGCGCTTTCGAGCGCTTGCCCTTGATTGAGCCCCGGGCCTGCTGCGGCGCAGGCCTGTGTCCTGGCATGTCTGGAGGATTCCGGTGATCGCCAGGGCATCCCTTGCATCGCGCCAGCCATCAAAGGCTGCGATGGCCCACAAAAAACATTAAATACATTAAAAACCTCAAGATCGACGGATATATGCCGAAACCCATGCATCTGGGTTCTGCTGTACGCATATGAACTTTCGACTTTTGATGCTGGGTTTGTCGGCGGCGCTGTTGGTGGGTAATGCGGTGGCCGATGGGCCGTGCTGGGCGGACGAGCGCTGTGTCCGGATCACCGGCGTGGGCCTTGCCGCCGTGCGGCCGGATGACGAACGCCCGCACAACCTGAAGCAGCTCGCCGCCATCCGTGCCGCCAAACTCGAGGCCATCCGCTCGTTGGCCGAGCAGGCCCACGGTGTCACGCTGCAGTCGCGCAGCCAGTCGGAGAAATCCGAGATGGGCACGGACAGCATCGTGGTGGAGTCGGGCGCGACGCTGAAGGGCGTCCGCTTCATCCGGGTCGAGCCCGTGGAACCCGGGATCTACCAGGCCGTCGCCGAGCTCGACGTCCGGTATTGACTGACCTGCCCCGGGCGAGCTGGTGCAGTCCGGGGCCTCGAATCCATCGTAAAGGAAAAAACAACATGAAAATCCTGACCACCGCCCTCTTGCTCTCCGCGCTGTTGTCCGGCTGCAGCACGGTTGCCACGCAGCAAGACTGCTGCGGCGCCCCGAAAGAGGTCGTCTATGTAGACCGGCCCGTCGCCGAGTGCACCCGCAACGTCCAGGACGTCACCCAGGTGTCGCCGTGCCAGGTGTGCTCCCGCTTCCAGGTTTCGGTTCGTGCCGACAGCGCCTGCGCGCGATAAACAAGGAGAACGAGCATGAGAAAGATCATTCTGGCGCTGGGCGCCGCCCTGCTGTGTTCCAACGCGCTGGCCGACTTCCCGGTGTTTCCGGCCACGGTGCAGATCGGCGGGGGTTCGGCGTCGAACACCCTCAACCAGGTCAGCAGCTTCCTGGCCACCCAGCTGGCGCGCAACCGGGACATCAAGAACGTCTCCGACAGCCGCATCGCGGTGGCGTCCTTCGTCAACATGACGTCCCTCGACGAGACCGACAGGCTGGGCATGACGCTGGCCGAGAACCTGATGCACGAGATGTACGTGCGCGGCTTCGGGGTGGTCGACTTCAAGGCCCGGGACCACGTCAAGGTGCGCAGCAATGGTGATTTCGTGTTCAGCCGCGACGTGGCCGAGCTGCGCCGCAACCACAACATCCATTACTTTCTGGCCGGCACGGTTGCCCGCAACGGCGACGGGGTCGTCATCAACGCGCGCCTGATCCAGGCCGACAGCGGGGTCATCGTCTCGTCGGGCCAGGCCTTTCTCAACAACCGCGACCTCAACTACATCCTGAGCGACGCCAACCGCGGCGCGGTCGAGAAGGTGGTGGTCGAGCGCAATGTGGTGCCGCCGCTCAAGCCCAACACCGTCTTCATCCGCTGACGGCGCCGCCCGGGCTGCGGGGCGGGGGCTACAGGACGAGCAAGTAGCCGCCGCCGAGCGGGTACTTTTTGCCGGGCTGCCGTGGTCCGCCGGGGAAGCGCAGGCTGTGGTCATCGACCTGCTGCGGCTTGAGGTAGCCGTCGGCCTGCAGCAGATCCACCGTGCCGCCCTCGGCCACGGGCCAGGCGGCAAAGAACAGCACCAGCCCGCGCTGGCCCAGGTCCAGCGGGGCGCGCGTCGTCAGGCTGAAACCGCCGTCCGGCTCCAGGCGCGGTATCCGCAGCAAGGCGGGGAGGCAGCGGACCGTCTCGGCGAGCTGCCTTGCCGCTTCGCCGGCCAGCTGCCGGGTGGCGGCGGTGGGCACCCACTGGCGCAGCAGCGCGTAGCCGAGGTTGGATTCCTCCTGACGGGCCAGCGGCGAGGGCCCGGCCGGGAGGCGGATTTCCTTTATCAGGCGGTCCACCGTGGCGCCCCGCAGCTGCAGCCGCAGCACCCCGCCGGCCGCAGCATGGCCGGGAAGCTCGAGGGCGGCGCCGATCCGGTAGATGGCGTCGGCTTGCGGAGCGCCGGGGGTTTGCAGATAAGACGCGGCGCTGGCCCGCAGTTCGCGCCCGATCGCGGCGCCGAGAACCATGCCGGCCTGGTCGTCGGCGTCGGATGTCCGCCCGCCGACGATGCCTTCCCAGGCGTAGGCGATATTCTGGAGCGGCAGGGCGGCGGCGCAGCCGGCGGCAGCGGCTTCCTCCTGCTCGATGTCGGCGGTGAGCCGCAGGCGATCGTCGGCGATCTCCTCGTGGAGGATCTGAAACCTCTTGATGCGGAAGGCCGAGCGGACCAGCGTGGTTTCGTGGAGGCTGCCGCCGATCAGCGCCGACTGGCTGTGCACCACGGCGCCCCCGCGCATCCCGGCCTCCCACAAAATCTCCCGCACCGCCTCGGAGCGCGCCGTGCCCACGTCGCCCGCGACGATCTGCGCGGAGGCGCTGAAGGGTTCGGCCCAGGCCAGGGGCGCGAGGCTCGCGAGCAGGGCGAGCAGCGCGCGTTTGAAACAGGCCGGGCGGAAGCAAGGGGGCATGGTGTGTCGGGCCAGGGGCCAGGGGTTTGCCGGAAGGCCGCGCCTGCGGGGGCAGCCTGCCAGCCCAAGGCCACGATTCTAGCCCCATGGGGCCGGTTGCCAGGCACGCCAGGGTGGGGCGCGGCGAGAAAACGCCCGACCTCACCCTGTCCAGGGTCAAGGAAGCCGTGGATTTACCGTAACCACTCAAGGTGAGAGTCAAATCCGGCCCGGCCCCGACGGGGTCCGGCGTTGAGCGAGGGAGTAAAGATGTTTTGTGGAGAGTGGAAGCAGCGGGTGGCGCAACTTGAGACGGAGCGCGCAGAGCAGCTTGCCGTCCGGCGTGCCTTGGACCGCTCGACGGCGGTGGTTGAACTGAGCCCGGAGGGCGTCGTGCTGGCCGCCAACGACAACTTCAGCGCCGTCATGGGCTTTGCGCCCGGGGCGCTGGTGGGCCAGAAGCACGCGGCCCTGTGCGAGCCCGACTACGTGAGCTCCCCGGTTTACCAGCAGTTCTGGGCCGACCTGCGGGCCGGCCAGTATTTTCGCGGGCGCTTCAAGCGCCGTCACCAGTCGGGCCGGGTGGTCTGGCTGGAGGCAACCTACAACCCGGTGCTGGATGAGGGCAGTGGCAAGGTGACGCGGATCATCAAGTTCGCCATCGATGTGACCGAGCAGGTCGAGGAGGCGATCCGCACGACCGCCCTGGTCAAGGCGATCGAGCGCTCGATGGCTGTCGTCGAGTTCACGCCGGATGGCACCGTTTTGCGGGCCAACGACAACTTCCTCGACCTGATGGGCTACGGAGCCGGCGAGGTGGTGGGCCAGCATCACCGGATGTTCTGCGAGGCCGGCCACGCGGCGAGCCCCGAATATACGGCGTTCTGGGCCAGCCTGCGGTCCGGGCGCTTCATCAGCGGCCAGTTTGGCCGGGTCACCCGGCGGGGTGAACCGATCTGGCTGGAGGCGAGCTACAACCCGGTCTTCGATCTCGATGGCAAGATCGAGCGGATCGTCAAGACCGCCTCCGATGTGACCGGGCAGGTGCTGCGTTACCGGGCCGAGCAGGAGAGCGCAGCGATGGCTTCGGAGGCGGCGGTCGAGACCGAGAAGATCTCGTCCGAGGGCGAGGCCATCATTCTCGAAACCGTGGCCAAGATCCAGACCATCGCCCAGGCGGTGGACGATGCCGCGGCCCAGGTGGCGAGCTTCGGGCAGCGCACCGCCGAGATCTCCTCGATCACCAACACCATCAAGGAGATCGCCGACCAGACCAACCTGCTGGCGCTCAACGCGGCCATCGAGGCGGCGCGGGCCGGCGAGTCGGGGCGGGGCTTCGCGGTGGTGGCGGACGAGGTGCGCAAGCTGGCCGAGCGCACCGCCAAGTCCACCCAGGAAATCACCCGCATGGTCGCCGCCATCGAGGTCGAGAACCGGGCCGTGACCGCCAACATGAGCGCCGGCCTGACCCAGGTTGCCGAAGGGGTGGCGCTGGCCAATACCGCGGGGAGCGCGATCAAGCGCATCCGCGAGGACGCCCGGCGCGTTGTCGATGTGATCCAGCGCATGTCCGAGGCCGTCGAGATGGGGCATCCGGCAGGCCGCTGAGGGCTTTTGGCCCGGTGTCGCCGGGCAGGCTCAGCTGGATTCCCCGGCCTGCGGGCCGAGCACGCGCAGGATCTCGTCGAGGGTGGTGACGCCGGCCTGGACTTTCTCCAGGCCGTGCTGGCCGATGCCGCGCTGGCCCTTGCCGCGCACCTTGCGGCGGATCTCCAGCACGCTCGCGCCGCTGCCGATGCAGTCGCGCAGCTCGTCGTCCATCGCCAGCACCTCATAAAGTGCCACCCGCCCCTTGTAGCCGGTGCCGTGGCAGTCGGTGCAGCCCCTGCCGCGGAAGGTCTGCTGGATGCCGGCATAGTCACCGCCCAGGCGGCGGCGCAGGGCGGGGTCGGCGGCCACCGCCTCGCGGCACTTGGGGCACACCTGGCGCACCAGGCGCTGGGCGATGATGCCCTCCAGCGCGCTGGCCACCACGTAGGGCTTGAGGCCCAGGTCGAACAGCCGGGCGATGGTGGCGACGGCGGAGTTGGTGTGCAGCGTCGAATACACCAGGTGGCCGGTGAGGGCGGCGTGGAAGGCCACCTCGGCGGTCTCGAAGTCGCGGATCTCGCCGAGCAGGATCACGTCCGGGTCCTGGCGCAGCAGGGCGCGCAGCACGCTCGGGAAGGTCAGCCCGATCTTCTCGCGCACCAGCACCTGGCCGGCCATGTCGAGGTAGTACTCGACCGGGTCTTCGATGGTGACGTAGTTCTTGTCGGGCGTGGCGTCGTGCTGGAGCAGCGAATACAGCGTGGTGGTCTTGCCGCTGCCGGTGGGGCCGGTGGCCAGGATGATGCCCTGGGGTCGCGCCACCGTGTCGGTGACGCGGGGCAGGTCGACGGGCGAGAAGCCCAGATTGGCGAGGCTATGCACCGCCGAGTTGCGGTCGAGGATGCGCATCACCACCTTCTCGCCGTTGATCGTGGGCAGGGTGGAGATGCGCAGGTCGACCATCCGCATCGGGGTCTTGACGGTGATGCGGCCGTCCTGCGGGTGGCGGCGCTCCGAGATGTCGAGTTCCGACATGATCTTGAGCCGCGACACCAGCGACTGGTGCTGCTGGTGGGGGATCTGGATCTTGTCGATCAGCACCCCGTCTATGCGGTAGCGCACCACCACGCTCTTGGTGCGCGGCTGGATGTGGATATCGGAGGCGCCGAGGCGGATCGCCTCGATGATGATGGCGTTGGCCAGGCGAATCGCCGGCGGCGCCTCGGTCTCGCGGAGCAGGTCTTCGAGACGCGCCCCGTCGTCGTCCTCGATGACGATCTCGATGCCCTCGTAGGGGTCGGGTGAGGCGATGAGGGTTTCGAGCTCCTTGAAGTCCACGTCGCTGCCGCTGCCGTAGACCTCCTCGATCTTCTTGCGGATCGCCGCCACGTCGGCGGTGACGATCTGCAGGTCGAGCCCGGCGGTGAAGCGCACCTCGTCCACCAGCCCCTCGTCGAGGGGGTCGGCCATCGCGATCATCAGGTGCTTGCCTTGCAGCTTGAGGGGCACCACCAGCTGGCGCGAGCAGAAGCTGCGCGGGATGATCTCGGTGAGCACCGGGTCGATCGCAAATTCGGGCAGCTGGACTTCCTCGATCAGCAGATCGCTGGTGAGCAGCTTGCGGATCTTGCGCTCCTCCACCCAGTCCTTCTCGAGCAGCAACGCGATCATCGGCTCCGAGCGGCGCTCCTGCAGCAGCGTGAGCTCCTGCAGCTGGGCCGACGACAGCAGGTTTTTCTTGTGCAGCATGATCCCCAGCCGGCTGCGGTGGGTGGCGGCCAGCTTGGAGAGGGCGGAGATCTCCTTGGCCTTCTGGGCGTTCTCGGTCTTGAGCGCCCGGTTGCGGGTGATCAGGTCGAACTGCTCCAGCGCCAGCGCCACGGTAACGCGCAGGTCGTCGTCGTTCCAGGGCTTGAGGATGAACTTGTACACCGCGCCTTCGTTGATCGCGCCCATCACCGCGTCGGTGTTGGCGTGGCCGGTGAGCATGATGCGGATCGTGTCGGGGGAGCGTTGCTTGACCTCGCGGAGGAACTGGGCGCCGTTCATGCCCGGCATCATGAAGTCGCTGATGACCAGCTGCACCGGCCCCTCGGCGAGCCGGGCCAGCCCGTCCTGGCCGCTGTTGGCGGTGACGATCTCGTAGTTTTCCTGGCGGAACACCCGGCGCAGCGCATTGACGATGCCTGGCTCGTCATCCACCAGCAGCAGGCGATATTTGGGCGGCGTGAGGTGGCTCGCCGGCGCTTGCGGCGCATCGCTCCTGCCGGTGAACAGGCTCTTGTAGTCGGTCATGGCGCGGTCGGAAAGAAGAGCGTTGCCGTGGTGCCCGCGCCCGGGGTGCTGGCCAGCTCGATGCTTCCGTGGTGGGCGAGCACGATGTTGCGGGCGGTGGACAGGCCGAGCCCGGTGCCGGTGCCAATGGCGCGGGTGGTGTAGAAGGGCTCGAAGGCCTTCGCCAGTTGGGCCGGGCTCATGCCGACGCCGTCGTCGGCGATGCGGATGTGGATGCCGGCGGGGCTGGCCTCGCTGGCGATGCCCACGGTGCCCGGCCGGCCGGCGTCCTGGATGGCCTGCATGGCGTTGCGGATCAGGCTGAAGAAGACCTGGTTGAGGTGCCCCGGGTTGCAGGCGAGCTGCGGCAGCGGAGCGAGCGAGGTGTGCAGCTGGATGCCGGCCGGCGGCGTGCCGACCACGCTCACCGCGTGCTGCAGGCAGCCGTTGAGGTCGGCCAGCTCGGTGGGCGGCCGGCCCTCGTTCGAGAAGCTCTTGAGGTCGGCCACGATGCGGGCGATCCGCTCGAGCCCGGTGGTGCAGTCGGCGAGCAGCTCGGCGCCGTCCTCGAGGACGAAGTCGAGGTCGAGGCTCTGCCACGCCGCCTCGCCCTCGGCCAGCCGCCCGTGGAGAGCGGCAAACTTGTCGAGGTAGAGTTTGAAGCTGCCCAGGTTGCTGCTGACGAAGCCCAGCGGGTTGTTGATCTCGTGGGCCGTGCCGGCAGCGAGCTGGCCGATCGAGGCGAGCTTTTCGGCCTGGTAGAGCTGCTGCTGGCGGGCCTCGAGGTCGGCCACCTGGGCCTCCACGCGGGCTTCGAGCTCTTCGGACAGCTTGCGGTAGCGGGCCTCGGAGGCGAGCAGCCGGGAGTGTTCGAGCTTGAGGGTCTCGAAGTCCTGGGTGATCGCCTCGATGTGCAGGGCCGAGGCCATGCGGTAGCGGGCCTCGGCGCGCAGCAGGGCGGTGAACATCCGGCCGGCGCTGTGCAGGCGGGCCGGGTCGGCGGTGCTGCTGGCGAGGTAGCCGGCGGGCTCGATCTCGAGCACCAGCGCCTCGCGCCGGGCCTCGGCGGCGGGCCGCCCCCACAGCGGGGCGCCGTCACGGTCGAGGATGGCCAGGTCGGCGCCGAGCAGCTCGGCCAGCGGGGGCGCGACGCGCTCCAGCATCCGCGCGTCGAAGAGTTCGCCGAGCCGCCATTCGCGATCGAAGTCGGAGCTGTTCATGGCCGCCCCAGGATGCCGGCAACGAAGGCTTGTTCGCTGACGCCGTGATCGCGGGCCAGCCCGAGCTCGGCGTCGTGGCGCCGGTAGAGCGCCCGCAGCAGGGATTCGAAGGTGGCCTCGACGCCGTCGCCGGTGAGGGCCACCGCGAAGTGCAGCGGCCACGGCGCGGCCTCCCAGCGCTCGCGGATCTCGGCCTCGGGCACCGCGCCGGGCAGGTCGCGCTTGTTGAACTGGACGACGAGGGGGATGTGCTCGAAATCCAGCCCGACCCGGTGGCAGTTGTCGGCCATGCTCTGGAAGGCCTCGCCGTTGTTGGTCTCTTGGGTGCGGTCGGAGTCGGCCACGAAGACGATCCCGTCGGCCCGTGACAGCACGGCCTTGCGGGTGCCGTCGTGGGCCACCTGGCCGGGCACCGTGAACAGGCGCAGCTTGATCAGCAGCCCCGAGGGGGCGCGAAAGCCGAGCGGGAGCAGATCGAAGAAGAGAGTGCGGTCGTCCTTGGTCTCCATGGTCATTACCTCGCCCTTGAGCTCGGGCGACAGGAGGTCGTGGAGGCGCAGCAGGTTGGTGGTCTTGCCGCTCTGGGCCGGGCCGTAATAAACCAGCTTGAAGCTCAGGCTGCCGGCGTCTTGGTCGGGCATCGGGTCAGCCTTCCCGGGGCCCGGGCAAGGCCGGGCGGGTGGTGGCGATCAGGGTGCGAATCATGGTGTTCCCCGCAGGAGTCTGGTGCGTGCCGCCGTGCTGGATGGCGGTGTGGGTTTTCGATGAGCTCCGGCCCGCCCGGACAAAGCCGAAACGGGCACCCCGTGGTCAACGGCCACGATACCGGAAAGTTTGGCGGTTTTGCGTTCGAGGGCGGGGCGGCGATGGTCTGCCGCGTGCAGGGAAGGGGCGTCGACGGATTGCGGGCGGCCCGCTGCCGGGCTTGTCGTTCAGGCCGCCGGCCGGGCCTGCGCCCAGCCTTCGAGCTGGCGGAAGAGTTCGTCGGCGTTGATCGGCTTGCTGATGTAGTCGTCCATGCCGGCGGCCAGGCAGCGCTCCCGGTCGCCCTGCATGGCGTTGGCGGTCATCGCGATGATCGGGGTGCGGGCCCGGGCCTCGGCGGCCTCGCGGGCGCGGATGCGGCGGGTGGCTTCGAGGCCGTCCATGACCGGCATCTGCATGTCCATCAGCACCGCGGCGAAGCGGGCCTGGACCAGGGCGTCGAGCGCGAGCTGCCCGTTCTCGGCGAGGGTGACCCGGTAGCCGCGGTCTTCCAGCAGCTTGCTGGCCAGCCGCTGGTTGATCCGGTTGTCCTCGACCAGCAGCACCGGCAGGCCGCTGGCAAGGGCGGCTGCTGCCTGCGGGGCCTGCCGCGCCGGGGCCGGCGCCTCGGCCGGCCGGCAGGGCAGGGTGAAGCAGAAGGTGGAGCCGCGGCCGGGCGCGCTGTCGAGGCGGATCTCGCCGCCCATCAGGGTGACCAGGTGGCTGGAGATCGACAGCCCCAGGCCGGTGCCGCCGAATTTGCGGGTGACCGAGTTGTCGGCCTGGGAGAAGGCTTCGAAGATGTGGCGCTGGGCCTCGGGGGTGATCCCGATGCCGGTGTCGCGCACCGAGAAGCAGAGGATGTCGGGCATTCCCGGGGCGCCGGGCTCGCGCCGCACCGTGAGCTCCACCTCGCCTTGTTCGGTGAACTTGACGGCGTTGCTGAGCAGGTTGAGCAGCACCTGGCGCACCCGCACCGGGTCGCCCGCGATGAAACTGGGCACGCCCGCGCCGATGCCCCACTTGAGCGTGAGCCGCTTCTCCCGCGCCTTGACGGTGATCGCCGGCAGGGTTTCCTCGAGCAGGCCGGGCAGGTCGAAGGGGATGTTCTCGATGCGCAGCTTGCCGGCCTCGATCTTCGAGAAGTCGAGGATGTCGTTGATGATGGTGAGCAGCGCGTCGGCCGAGCTGCTGACGATCTGCAGGTAGTCCCGCTGCTCATCGCTGAGCGGGGTCTGCAGCGCCAGCTCGGTCATGCCCAGGATGCCGTTCATGGGGGTGCGGATCTCGTGGCTCATGTTGGCCAGGAAGTCGCTCTTGGCGCGGTTGGCGGCCTCTGCGGCGTCGCGGGCCTGTTCGAGGGCGAGGCGGCCGGCTTCCCGTTCGGCCACCAGGCGGCTGATCGCCGCGGTCATGCCCTCGATGTCGTTGCCGCTGGGGCTGCCGGGGCTGGCCGGCAGGGCCTGCAGGTCGGCGAGCACCTGCCGCAGCGAGACCAGGGCCTTCTCGCGGGTGGCCAGCTCGTGCTGCAGGCGGCTGGCGGTCTGGTGCAGCACGTCGAACATCGGCCGGAACTCGAGGGGCAGCTCGGCCAGCGCCGCGGTGTGCTCGGCCAGGGCGCCGGGGGCCTCGCCGTCCTCGAGGCTGCGCACCCGGCCGAGGGGCCCGAGCCAGCGCTTGAGGGGAAACCAGATCATCAGCAGCCCGCCCGACAAGCCCAGCACGGTGAGTAGCAGGGCGTTGCGGAACAGCACCCACAGGCTGCCGGCGATCATGTCCACGTCGAAGGCCAGGCGCAGCACGCCGTAGTCGCGCCCGCCGGCGCTGATCACCCGGTTGACCTCGTAGAGATGCTCCGCGATGCGCGCCTGCAGCCAGGCCGGCGCCGGGGCGGCGGGGGGCGTGCGGCTCTCGCTGTGGAGCCGGCCGCCGCCCATGTCGATGAAGGTGGCCGCGGCGAACTGGGAGCGCAGGGTGGATCTCTCGAGGGTGCGCCGGATGGTGTCGTAGTCGCCGATCACGGCGCTGTCGGCTATCGTCTGGGCAGTGACCTCGATCAGCATGGTGGCCGACTGCTGGGCCGTTTCGAGCTGCTGGGCGAACTGATATTGGTAGAAGAGGCCGAGGCCGCCGCCGACGAAAAACAGCAGGGCCGCCGAGTAGAGCGCGTAGATGCGCGCCACCAGGGACTTGGGCAGCAGGGCAGCGAGCTTGGCCACTGTGAAGGCTCAGCGCACGCCGGCGGGGGCGCTCTGGTAAAACTTGCGATAGGCGGCGTAGTCGCTGCCGCTGGCCGGGATGAAGTAGGCGTCGGCATCGAGCCCGACCTCCTGGGAGGCCTTGTGCAGCACCTCGCGGCCGCGGGCGTCCTTATGCATGCCGAGGAAGGCACCCGCCACCGCCTTGAGGTCCTTGTCGGGCACCTTGCCCGAGGCCATCAGGGCGAGGTCGTGGTAGGGCTCGGAGGTCCACAGGATGCGGAACTTCTTGTTTTCGCGCCTGGCGTAGCCCTCGATCAGCATCGAGTTGCTGCCGGTGGCCTTGGCCTTGCCGGCGAACATCTGGGCGATCGCCGCGTTCTGGTTGCCGCCGAAGACCACCTTCACGTCGACGCCCTTCGAGGCCAGGTGCGCGTAGGGCACCTTGTAGCCGATGAAGGCTTCCGGCCCGGCAAAGGCCACCTCCTGGCCCTGGAGCTCCTCGAGCCGGGTGATCGGCGAATCGGCGGGTACGGCGATCTGGCCATGGAGCGCCGGCGCGTTGCGGCGCCCGAAGACCTTCCAGCCGAGCGCCTCGCGCTCCGGGCTGAACAGATGGTTGCTGAACACGAATTCGACCTCCTGGGCCAGCACATAGCTGGTAGTGTCGGCCGAGGTGCGCCCGATCTTGAGCTGGAGTTTCACGCCGCTCTTCTCGGAGACGTACTGGATGATCGGGTTCCAGTAGGCGGCGGTTTTGTTGATGTCCCACTGATTGACCGGCGAGAAGCGGTAGGAGGGCTCCTGGGCCGAGGCGGACGGCAGGGCCACGGCGAGCAGGGCGGCGGTGAGAAAATGGCGCAGGGACATCGGGGGTCTCTTTGGGTGAATTTATGTCAATTATGCCCCGGTGTGGTGCGCCGCCCAAGCGGCCCGTCAGCTTGCCCTTGACAGAAGCGGGCCCCGGGGCCGATACATGCGCCCCCGGCCTGGCCTGCCCCGGCCGGGTTTGTCTGCAACCCGAGGGAGTTTCGATGGCATCAACCGGCTCTTCCCAGGTGGACGTCGATCGTCTGGACACCTGGACCCGCTACCGCAATGGCCTGTGCACCGGCTGCGTGGCCAACTGCTGCACCATGCCGGTGGAGGTGCGGCTGCCCGACCTGGTGCGGCTGCAGCTGGTGGACGCCTTCGAGGCCGAGCATGAGGCGCCCAAGCAGATCGCCCGGCGCCTCGCCAAGGCCGGCGTGGTCGAGCATTTCAACTTCAAGCGCAGCATCTTCACCCTGGCCCGCCGGGCCAGCGGCGATTGCCTGTACCTCGACGCATCGACGCGCCGCTGCACGGTGTACGAACAGCGCCCCGACACCTGCCGCAAGCACCCCCAGGTCGGGCCGCGGCCGGGCTACTGCGCCTATGCGCCGGCCGGGGGCAACGGCCCGGGGCGCCGGCGCTGATCACCCGGCCGGCCCCGCGGGCGTCGGCGGGCTCCTCGGGGCGGGTGCGCCGGTAGGAGCGTGCCGGCTGCGTGGCTGGCCCTTGGCAGAAGGCCATTTTGGGCCATAATCCGGGGCTTTCGCCGTGTTCCCGCCCGGCTGCGGCGGCACCGACTCCAGGCTCACTCTCCAGGTTCCACGCCCATGTACAAAGCCACCAGGGATTTCATCCGAGACCGGCAGCCGTTTGCCAAGTACGCGGTGAAGCAGGTCAGCGTCCAGCAGATCGGCGGCGGTGAGGACGGCAATGGCTACATGAACGCCCACCGCCGCATCGACCGCGAGCGCAACATCAAGATCGTCAGCGGCTGGCTGGTGCGGCCCCACGACAAGGCGCTCAACAAGACCGAGATCGTGCAGCACTGGTGGAACGTGGACGCCGCCGCCAAAACCTACTTCGACGTCTCCCCCGGCATCGGGCGCGACTGCGAGTACGTGCTCGACATGGACCTCGCCGAGTACGGCATCCGCCATTTCGAGAGCACCGCCGACAACATCTGCCATTCCGTGCTGCTCAGCGACGGCCGCTACACGATGGTCGACCGCATCTTCGGCGAGCTCTTCTACAAGCCCATCGAGTCCCTCGAGACGGCCGCGCTGTTCAAGAAAGTCACCTGACCACATCCACCCCGCTGCCGCCCGGCGGCACGCCGTATTTATCTCGATTCCGTCATGCCGGATGGGCGATACTTGCGGCGGTGCAACATCGAAGATTCCCCCTGTGAGCCCCAACGATCCCGTCGCAACGCCTGCCGCCGATACGCCCTCCGCAGGGATGCCTCCTGCCGAGGCGCCCCCTGCAGCGTCGCTTTCCGATGACACGCCTCCGCCCGCCGAGCCTCCCGCTCCGCCCCCGCCCACCCGCGGTTTCCTGCGTCGCCACGCCAAGGCGGTCGGGCTGCTGGCGGTGCTGCTCGCGGCCGGCGGCTACTGGGTGGCCGAAGAGATCGAGACCTCCCGTTTCCAGGCCACGCAGCTGGCGGCCTATGCCCGCAGCCTGAGCTTCCAGGTGCTGAAGGGCCCCAGCGAGGCGATCCGCTTTCCGCTCCACGGCCCCTTCGACCAGCGCATGGGCTACACCGAGCTGCCGCGCTTTGCCCAGCGCCTTACTGATCGCGGCTACGCGCTCACCGAGCAGGCCCGCTTCTCGAAGGACCTACTCGAATACACCGGCCACGGCCTGTTCGCCCCCTATCGCGAGAAGACCCGCGCCGGCCTCGACATGGCCGACTGCCGCGGCAAGCCGCTGCATGGCTTCCGCTACCCCTACCGGGGCTACGCCGACTTCGCCGCGGTGCCGCCGCGGGTGGCCCAGGCGCTGATGTTCATCGAGAACCGCGACCTCCTCGACGAGTCCCGCCCGCAGATGAACCCGGCCGTCGACTGGGTGCGCTTCGCCCGCGCCGTGCTCGGCCGGGTCGGGCACCTGGTGAGCAGCGATTTCGACGCCCCCGGCGGCAGCACCCTGGCCACCCAGATCGAAAAGTTCCGCCACTCCCGCGACGGCGTCACCTACAGCGGCAGCGAGAAGCTGCGCCAGATGGCCTCGGCCAGCGTGCGCGCCTACCAGGACGGCGAGGAAACCCTGCCGGCCCGCCGGCGCCTGCTGCTCGACTACCTCAACACCGTGCCGCTGTCGGCGGCGCCCGGGCATGGTGAGGTCAATGGCCTCGGCGACGGCCTGTGGGTGTGGTTCGCTGCCGATTTCGACGCCGCCAACAAGCTGCTCGCCGCGCCCGAAGCCAGCGGCGCGGACCTGGCCGCCCAGGGCCGCGCGCTGCACCAGGTGGTGGCGCTGATGATCGCCCACCGCCGGCCGTCGTTTTACCTTGCCGGTGGCGGGCGCGAGCGGCTGGGGCAGTTGTCGGCGAGCTATCTGCGCCTGTTTGCCGAAAACGGCGTGATCAGCCCCGCCCTGCGCGACGCGGCCCTCGCCGAACCCCTCAAGTTTCGCGACATGCAGGCCAACCCGGCCCTCCTGCCCGCCGACCTGGGCAAGGGCACGATCACCCTCCGCAACCGCCTGGCGGGCATGCTCGACGCCTCGCTCTACGAGCTCGACCGCTTCGACGCCGACGTGTCCACCACCCTCGACGGCGCCCTGCAGAAAGAGGTCAGCGAGTTTCTCGAGCGCCTCGCCGAGCCCGAGTTCGCCCGCAAGCAGGGCCTCGCCGGCGAGCGCATGCTCAGCCCGGCCAGCCTGAAGGCGGTGCGCTACAGCTTCAACCTGGTCGAGAGCACCCCCGGCGGCAACCGCGTGCGGGTGCAGACCGACACCAGCGACCAGGCCCTCGACATCAACGAAGGCAGCAAGCTCGAGCTCGGCTCCACCGCCAAGCTGCGGGTGCTCACCACCTACCTCGAGATCGTCGCCGAGCTGCACGAAAAATACGCCGGCAAGACGCTCGCCGAGCTGCGCGCCGTCAAGCCCGATTCCCGCGACCGGCTGAGCCTGTGGGCGGTGGAATACCTCGCCGCCGCCAAGGACCGCGGCCTGCCGGCGATGCTCCAGGCCGCCCTCGAGCGGCGCTACTCCGCCAGCCCCGGCGAGGGTTTCTTCACCGGCGGCGGCGTGCACACCTTCAACAACTTCCGCCACCAGGACGACGGCCGCCAGCCCACCGTGCGCGAGGCCCTGCAGGGCTCGATCAACCTGCCCTTCGTGCGCATCATGCGCGACGTGGTGCGCCACACCATCTACCAGGGCCCGGATAACCTCTCCAGGCTCCTCGAGGACGAAGACGACCCGCGGCGGCAGGAATACCTCGCCCGCTTCGCCGACCGGGAGGGGCAGGTTTTCCTGCGCCGCTTCTGGAACAAGTACCGCGGCAAGAAGCCGGACGAGATCCGCGAAGACCTGCTCGACGACCTGCGCCCTGGCGTCGATCGCCTGTCGGCGGTGTTCCTTTATCTGTCGCCGAAGGCTACGCCCCAGGCGCTGGGCGAGTTCCTCAAAGAGCGGCTCGACGGCAAGGTGTTCTCAGAGCAGAACATCGACAAGCTCTACGCCCGCAACGGCCTCGAGGCCTACGACCTGGCCGACCGGGGCTACGTGGCGCGGATCCATCCGCTGCAGCTGTGGCTCGCCGCCTATCTGCAGAACAAGCCCGACGCCACCTGGGCCGACGTGGTGAAGGACAGCGCCGAAGAGCGCCAGGCGGTGTACCGCTGGCTGTTCCGCACTCGCCACAAGGGCGCCAAGGATTCCCGCATCTACACCATGCTGGAGCTCGAGGCCTTTGTGGACATCCACCGGCGCTGGGCGCGGGTGGGTTACCCCTTCGGCCACCTGGTGCCCTCGTTCGCCACCGCGCTGGGCAGCTCCGGTGACCGCCCGGCGGCGCTGGCCGAGCTGATGGGCATCATCGCCAACGACGGCGTGCGCCAGCCCACGCTGCGCGTCGACCGCCTCAACTTTGCGGTCGGCACGCCCTACGAGACGCGCTTTGCGCCGAAGACCGGCGAGGGCGAGCGGGTGCTGCCGGCCGAGGTGGCCACGGCGCTGCGCACGGCGCTGTCGGAGGTGGTCGAGGGCGGCACGGCGCGGCGCCTGGCGGGGGCCTTCAAGCTCGCCGACGGCACGCCGCTGGCCCTGGGCGGCAAGACCGGCACCGGTGACAACCGCATCGTGATCGGCCGCGGCAGTGCCCGCGGCGTGGCCCTCAACCGCACCGCCACCTTCGTGTTCTACCTCGGGCCGCGCCACTTCGGTACGCTTACCGCCTACGTCATGGGCCCCGAGGCCGGCAAGTACAACTTCACCTCGGCGCTGCCGGTGCAGATCCTGAAGTCGATGGGTCCGGTCATCCTGCCCCACCTCGAACCCAAGGCCGCCGAGGCCTGCACCCGCTGAGGGCGGGTGCCCCGCTGCGAAAGAGAGCCATGTCCGCACCCGTCGAGGTCCGTTCGCCCCTGTGGCCCGTGTGCTGGAAAAGCTGCGGCAACTGCGCCGGCGAGGGCGCCTTCGTCACCGAGGTGCTGATCGCCCCCGGCGACGAGGTCAGCTTCAACCAGGTCATCGTCCGCACCGAGACCAGCAAGGTCAGCACCGACGTGCCCACCAGCGTGGCCGGGCGGGTGGTGTCGGTGCATGTGCAGGTGGGCGACGAGCTCCCCGAAGACGTGCTGATCGCACTCATCGACCGGGGCGCGGCCTAGCGCCGGTCGGACTTGAAGGTGATCGGCCGCTAGGCTGCCCGGCTGGCCCGTGTTTCGCCGCTCTGGCGGCCGATGAAGCATGCATGGGCCGGCAAAATCGACAAAATCGGTCCTCGTCCAGCCGTACTCTCATTCCGACTCTTCAAAACCGGCGGGCTAACCTTGCTTTGAACTGGCACGCTCGGGGTGGGGCGCGTCGATTCACTGTCCGGGTGTGCCTGCGCCGCGCCTTGTCTGCCTTGTGCGCGCTGGGGCCGATGAGAAATACACGATTTTTCGATAGATTCTATTGATTTCTCGATAAATTGAGGTAATCTCAAGAAGTGGCAACTGGGCTGCGTGCCTGCTACTCCAAGCCTGCGCGACTCAGCGCCACACCCGAATAAACACACCATCGTACAAAGAGACGAGGAGACATTTTCATGAAAACCACTCAGCAATTCTTCGGCAAGGCAGCCCTCGCTCTTGCCCTCGCCGCCACCTGCGGTGCCCTTCATGCCCAGGCGCAGCCCAAGGTCAAGGTTGGCCTGATGCTGCCGTCCACCGGCACCTACGCCTCGCCAGGCACGGCGATCGGCAACGGCTTCAAGCTGTTCGTGACGGAGCAGGGCGGCAAGCTGGGTGGGCGTGAGGTGGAGTACTTCTCCGTCGACGATGAGTCCGACCCCTCCAAGGCCACCGAGAACGCCAACAAGCTTATCAAGCGCGACAAGGTGGACGTGCTGGTCGGCACCGTGCATTCGGGGGTCGCGCTGGCAATGGCCAAGGTCGCCCGCGAGAACAAGACGCTCTTCCTGGTGGCCAACGCCGGCGCCGACGAGCTGACCGGCCCGCTGTGCGCGCCGACCCTGTTCCGCACCTCGTTCTCGGCCTGGCAGCCGGCCTACGCGATGGGCAAGGTGGTGGCCGACAAGGGCCACAAGCGGGTGGTCACCCTCACCTGGAAGTATTCCTTCGGCCAGCAGTCCATCGAGGGCTTCAAGGAGAGCTTCGAGAAGGGCGGCGGCAAGATCGTCAAGGAGATGACGCTGCCCTTCCCGAACGTCGAGTTCCAGCCCTTCCTGACCGAGATCGCAGCGCTCAAGCCTGACGCGGTGTATGTCTTCTTTGCCGGCGCCGGGGCTGCCAAGTTCGTCCGCGACTACCACGCGGCCGGCCTCAAGAACACCATCCCGCTGTACGCCTCGGGCTTCCTGACCGACGGCACCCTCGACGCGATGGGCGAGGCGGGCAAGGGCCTGCAGACCACCCTGCACTACGCCGACGGCCTCCCCAACAAGAAGGATGCGGCCTTCCGCCTCAACTACGCCAAGACCTACAAGCTGCAGCCCGACGTGTACGCGATGCAGGGCTACGACGCGGCCCAGCTTTATCACGCCGGCCTGAGCGCCGCCGGTGGCGACCCCGCCAAGCAGGCCGAGATCATCAAGGCCATGGAGGGCGCCAAGGTTGACAGCCCGCGTGGCACCTTCACCCTCTCAAAGGCCCACAACCCGGTGCAGGACATCTACCTGCGTGAAGTCCAGGGCGGCCAGAACAAGGTCGTCAGCACCCTCATCAAGGGTCTCGCCGACCCGGCCCGCGGCTGCAAGATGTAAGGGCCTGTCCGTTGCCGGCCCGCCAGCGGGCCGGATCGCCGCCGCGTCGATGCGCCTCCCTGCCCGGGTTGAGCCGGGGCGGCGGAGCTGCGTCCGGCTCCGGCGACGATCCGCCTCTCCTGCGCGGGGCGCTTCGGCGGGCATGCCCTGAGCCCTGCGGGGCTCGGCTCTCCACCTTCAACACTCTTTCACCGGCCACCCCTCCGCGATGGCCGGGCAGGAGCACGTCATGGATTTCGCATCATTCCTGATCCAGACGCTGAACTCGCTGCAGTACGGCTTGCTACTTTTTCTGGTGGCAAGCGGGCTGACGCTGGTGTTCGGCATCATGGGGATCATCAACCTCGCCCACGGCAGTTTCTACATGATCGGGGCCTACCTGGCCTTCGTGCTGGCGAGCCTCACGGGCAACCTTTTTGCGGCGATCGCGCTGGGCATTCCGCTGGCGCTGCTGTTCGGGGCCTTCCTCGAATGGGCGCTGTTTTCCCACCTCTACAAGCGCGACCACCTGGAGCAGGTGCTGCTCACCTACGGCCTGATCCTGATCTTCGAGGAGGTGCGCAGCCTGCTGGTGGGCGACGAAGTGCACGGGGTGGATATCCCGGCGGTGTTCAGCGCCTCGATCCAGCTCAGCGAAGTGCTGAGCTATCCGGTGTACCGGCTGGTGATCTCGGCGGTGTGCATCGTGCTGGCGGTGGCGCTGTACTTCGTGATCCAGCGCACCCGCCTGGGCATGATGATCCGCGCCGGCAACCACGACCGGGTGATGGTCGAGGCGCTGGGCATCAACATCAACATGATCTACCGGGTCGTCTTCGCCCTCGGCGTGGCGCTGGCGGCGCTGGCCGGCATGTTGGCGGCGCCGATCTCGTCGGTGTTCCCCAACATGGGCAGCCATGTGCTGATCATCTCCTTCGTGATCGTCGTGATCGGCGGCATCGGCTCGGTGTGGGGCGCCCTCGTGGCGGCGCTGGTCATCGGCTTTGCCGACACCTTCGGCAAGGTGCTGGTGCCGGAGCTGTCGGGAATGGTCGTCTATCTGGTCATGGCGGCGGTGCTGCTGTGGCGGCCCGAAGGCATCTTCAAGAAAGGTTGATGCAATGAAATTCGACACTTCCATGGCCTTCAAGCTGCTGGCGCTGGTGGGGCTCGCCTGCGTCCCGCTGGCTGGCGCCGACTTCTACACCGAGCTGATTGCCAAGACCCTGGTGATGGCCATCTTCGCGATGAGCCTCGACCTGCTGGTGGGCTTCACCGGGCTGGTGAGCTTCGGCCACGCGGCCTATTTCGGCGTCGCTGCCTATGCGGTGGCGCTGCTGTCGCCCAAATACGAGGCGGCCAGCCTGTGGTACGTGCTGCCCGCCTCGGTGGGGCTGGCGGCGCTGGCGGCGCTGGTGGTGGGCATCTTCGTGCTGCGCACCAAGGGCATCTACTTCATCATGGTGACGCTGGCCTTCGCCCAGATGTTCTTTTATGTGTTCCACGACACGCCGCTGGGCGGTGGCTCCGACGGCCTCTACCTCAACGTCAAGCCGACGGCCGAGATCGCGGGCTTCATGCCCTTCGACCTCGACAACCCCACCCACCTGTACTACTTCATCCTGGCGATGCTGGTGCTGGTCTACCTGTTCCTGGCCCGTGTCCTCCAGTCACCCTTCGGCCGCGTGCTGGTGGGCATCAAGAGCAACGAGCACCGCATGCAGTCGCTGGGCTACGTGACCTTCCGCTACAAGCTGGCGGCCTTCGCGCTGGCCGGCGGGCTGGGCGGCGTGGCGGGTTTCCTGTACTCGGTGGTGTTCGGCTTCGTCACGCCGGAGCTGATGTCCTGGCACCAGTCGGGCAACGTGCTGCTGATGGTGATCCTCGGCGGCATGGGCAACCTGGTGGGGGCGGTGGCCGGGGCCTTCGCCTTCGTCGCGATGCAGGAGGTGTTCTCGATGTGGACCAAGCACTGGCAGCTCGCCATGGGCTTGTTGATCGTTGCCGCCGTGCTGTTCATGCCGGGCGGCTTGTCTGCGGTGCCTGGGCGCATCAAGCGGGCGCTTCAGGGAGGTTCCGCCAATGACTGATTCACGCAACCCGGAAGCCCTGCTGGTGGCCGACAAGATCACCCGGCGCTTCGGTGGCCTGCTGGCCAACCAGGACGTCTGCCTGACCCTGGCGCGGGGCCAGCTGCACGCGCTGCTCGGCCCCAACGGCGCCGGCAAGTCCACCTGCATCAACATGCTGTCGGGCGACCTGCCGCCGAGCTCGGGGCGCATCCTGTTCCAGGGGCGCGACATCAGCGGCCTCACTGCCGCCCAGCGCTCGCTGGTGGGCATCGGGCGCAGCTACCAGCGCACCAACATCTTCCCCAAGTTCACGGTGCTCGAGAACGTGCGTCTGGCCGCGCAATCGCGCCGCCAGCAACCCTGGCGGATCTTCAGCCAGGCGATGAAGCAGCAGTGGTCCATCGACAAGGCCATGGCCTGCATCGCCGAGGCCGGCCTGGCCGGCAACGAAGGGCGCCTGGCCGGGGTGATGAGCCACGGCGCGCAGCGCCAGCTCGAGATTGCGATGGTGCTGGCCACCGACGCCCAGGTGCTGCTCCTCGACGAGCCGCTGGCCGGCATGGGCTCGGAGGAATCGGCCAAGATGGTCGATGTGCTCAAGCGCCTGCGCGAGACGCGGGCGATCCTGCTCGTCGAGCACGACATGGACGCCGTCTTTGCCGTCGCCGACACCATTACCGTGATGGTCAACGGCCAGGTGCTCGAGTCCGGGCCCCCGGCGCAGATCCGCGCCAGCATCGCCGTTCAGGAGGCCTACCTGGGCCAGGAGGATAGCTTCCATGTCTAACATGCTGCTCGAGGCCAAGGAGCTGCACACCTACTATGGTGCCAGCCACATCCTGCACGGCATCGACTTCCACATCCGCCAGGGCGAGGGCATCGCGCTGATGGGCCGCAACGGCATGGGCAAGACCACGCTCATCAAGAGCATGCTGGGCATCGTGCGCCCGCGCCACGGCCGCATCCTGGTGCGCGGCGACGACTTCACCCGCGCGCCCACCTACCGCACCGTGCAGCGCGGCATCGCCTACGTGCCGGAGGGGCGCGGCATCTTCCCCAACCTGTCGGTGCGCGAAAACCTGCAGATGGCCGCCCGCGCCGGCGTCGACGGCCAGCGGGAATGGACCTTCGACCGGGTGATGGCGACCTTCCCGCGCCTCGGCGAGCGTATCAACAACGGCGGCTGGCAGCTGTCGGGCGGCGAGCAGCAGATGCTCACCATCGGCCGCGCGCTGATGACCAACCCCGACCTGCTGATCCTCGACGAAGCCACCGAGGGCCTCGCGCCGCTGATCGCCCTCGAGATCTGGCGCATCGTCAAGGAGATCCGCAAGACTGGCATCGCCACCATGATCGTCGACAAGAACCACTCGGCGGTCACCTCGATCTGCGACCGGGCGATGATCCTGGTGAAGGGCGAGGTCGTCTTCGACGGCAGCAGCGAGCAGGTGCGCGAAGACCCCGGCCTGATCCAGAAGCACCTCGGCGTCTAAGGAAAGGAGCCCATCATGAAGAAATCCCTGAGCATCATCCACGCCGAGCACCGCGCCCTGGCGGCCATGCTCAACGGCCTGCGGCAGCTCGTCGACGGCATCGCCAAGGGCCGCATCAAGCCCGACTTCGGGCTGTTCCGGAAGATGATCGCGTACATCGACAAGGTGCCCGAGAAGGTCCACCACCCGAAGGAAGACCAATACCTCTTTGCCCGCCTGCGCCTGCGCTGCCCCGAGGCCGTGCCGGTGATTGAGCGGCTGGAGGCCGAGCACCGCATCGGCGACGCGCGCATCCGCGCCCTCGAGGCGGCGCTGGAGGCCTACGAGCAGCGCGGCCCGGCCGGCTTTGCGGGCTTCCAGGCGGCGGTCGTCGAATACATCGACGCCGAGTGGCGGCACATGAACGCCGAGGAGCACGAGATCTTCCCCCTCGCCGAGCGCGACCTGCAGGCCGACGACTGGGCTGCCATCGACGCCGCCTTCCTCGCCAACGACAACCCCTGGAGCGGCCCGGCCGGGGAGTACGAGCAGCTCTTCTCGAAGATCGTCAACATCGCCCCGGCGCCGGTCGGCCTGGGGCCGGGCTGAGCGGCGGGCGGAGCCCGGGCAGCAGACCTGCCCGGGCTCCGCCATCAGGGAAGCCCGTCGTTACCCGAAAAAGTCGGGGTGATATACTCGCGGGTTGAAAATTTCGGCTCGACCCGGTGTCGCGCATGCAACTCTTCGCCCTCGGACTCAACCATCATACTGCGCCCGTCGCCATCCGCGAGCAGGTGGCCTTTCGGCCAGAGCTGCTCACCGAGGCGCTGGCCGACCTGGTGCGGGCCAAACCGGTGAAGGAGGCGGCGATCCTCTCCACCTGCAACCGCACCGAGCTCTACTTCGCCACCGAGCACCCCCAGCACGCCGCCGACTGGTTCGCCGAATATCACCGGGTGGCGCTGCAGGATCTGTCGCCCTACCTGTACACCTTCCCCCAGCGCGACGCCATCCGGCACGTCTTCCGGGTGGCCAGCGGGCTCGACTCGATGGTCATCGGCGAGCCGCAGATCCTCGGCCAGGTGAAGGACGCCGTGCGCCACGCCGAGCAGGCCGGCACCCTCGGCTCCACGCTGCACAAGCTCTTCCAGCGCAGCTTCTCGGTGGCCAAAGAGGTGCGCTCCACCACCGCCATCGGCGCCAACATCGTGTCGATGGCCGCCGCTGCGGTGCATCTGTCCGAGCGCATCTTCGAGAGCGTGCGCGACCAGCGCGTGCTCTTCATCGGCGCCGGCGAGATGATCGAGCTGTGCGCTGCCCACTTTTGCGGCGAGCAGCCGCGCAAGGTGACCATCGCCAACCGCACCGCGGCCCGTGCCGAGGCGCTGGCCGCCCGCTTCGGCGCCGACGTGATCCGCCTCGACCAGGTGGCCGAGGTGCTGGCTGGCTACGACATCGTCGTCTCGTGCACCGGCAGCCCGCTGCCCATCATCGGCCTCGGCATGGTCGAGCGCGCCCTCAAGGCCCGTCGCCACCGCCCGATGGTGATGGTCGACCTCGCCGTGCCCCGGGACATCGAAGCCGAGGTGGCCGCCTCGGGCGACGTGTTCCTGTACACCGTCGACGATCTCGCCAAGGTTGTCGATTCGGGCCTCGAATCCCGCCAGGCGGCGGTGATCGAGGCCGAGGGCATCATCGACGAGCGGGTCGACGGCTTCCTGCACTGGCTCGACAGCCGTGGCACGGTGCCCACCATCCGCGCCCTGCGCCAGCACGCCGACGCCCTGCGCCGAGCCGAGCTCGAGCGCGCCACCCGCCTGCTGGCCAGGGGCGAAGACCCCCACAAGGTGCTCGAAGCCCTCAGCCAGGGCCTCACCAACAAGCTCATCCACGCCCCGACGCGCTTCCTCAACGACGCCGAGGGCGAACTGCACGGCGACTGCGCCGAGCTGGTGCAGCGCCTCTTCAACCTCCACCGCGACCACTAGCCTGCCGGGTCGGGGTCTGCCATGCCCGCCACCGCGGGCCCTCATCCCATGAAACAGCGCATCCGCGACAAGCTGGACAACCTCGCCGACCGTCTGCAGGAGCTCGACCGCCTGCTCGCCACCAGCGAGGCGGCCAGCGACATGGACAACTACCGCAAGCTCACCCGCGAGCACGCCGAGATCACGCCGGTGGTGGGCCTCTACCGCGATTACTGCCGGGCCCTGGAAGACGAGGCCACCGCCCGCGAGCTCCTCTCCGACCCCGAGATGAAGGAGCTCGCCGCCGCCGAACTCGAATCGGCGCTGGAAGCCCAGGCGCGCATCGACGCCGAGCTTCAGGCCGCCCTGCTGCCCCGCGACCCCAACGACGAGCGCAACATCTTCCTCGAGATCCGCGCCGGCACCGGCGGCGACGAGGCGGCCTTGTTTGCCGGCGACCTGCTGCGCATGTACACCCGCTACGCCGAGCGCCAGGGCTGGCGCGTCGAGATCATCTCGGCCAGCGACTCCGAGCTGGGCGGCTATAAAGAGGCCATTGTCCGCGTGGCGGGCAATGGCGCTTACAGCAAGCTCAAGTTCGAGTCCGGTGGCCACCGGGTGCAGCGCGTGCCGGCCACCGAAACCCAGGGCCGCATCCACACCTCGGCGTGCACCGTGGCGGTGATGCCCGAGGCTGACGAGGTGGGCGAAGTCGAGCTCAACCCGGCCGACCTGCGCATCGACACCTTCCGCGCCTCCGGGGCTGGCGGCCAGCACATCAACAAGACCGACTCGGCGGTGCGCATCACCCACCTCCCCACCGGCATCGTCGCCGAATGCCAGGACGGGCGCTCCCAGCACCAGAACAAGGCCTCGGCCCTGCGCGTGCTGGCGGCCCGCATCAAGGACATCCAGGTGCGCGAGCAGCAGGCCAAAGAGGCCGCCACCCGCAAGAGCCTGGTGGGCAGCGGCGACCGCTCCGAGCGCATCCGCACCTACAACTTCCCCCAGGGCCGGCTCACCGACCACCGCATCAACCTCACCCTCTACAAGCTCGACGCGGTGATGCAGGGCGAGCTCGATGAGGTCACCGCCGCCCTCACCGCCGAACACCAGGCCGAGCTGCTCGCCCAGCTTGCCGACGAGAATGGCTGAGCTGCCGGCCACCCTTGGCGAGGCGCTGGCCGCCGCGCGGGGGCGCATCCCGGCCGGCGAGGCGCGGATGTTCCTCCGCGAAGTCACCGGCTGCACGGCGGCCCAGGTGGCGGCCTACCCCGAGCGTGGGCTCGCCGCCGAACAGGCCGCCCGTTACGTCGAACTCCTCGACCGCCGCGCGGCCGGCGAGCCGGTGGCCTACCTGCTCGGCGAGCGGGAGTTCTACGGCCGCCGCTTCGGCGTTTCGCCGGCGGTGCTGATCCCGCGGCCCGAGACCGAGCTGATCGTCGACCTCGTCAAGGCCCGCATCGCCCCGGAGGCGGCGCCGGCCATCCTCGACCTCGGCACGGGCAGCGGCGCGCTGGCCGTCACGCTGGCCCTCGAGATCCCGGCGGCGTGGGTCACCGCGGTCGATCTGTCGCCCACCGCGCTGGCGGTCGCCCGGGGCAACGCGGCGGCCCTCGGCGCGCAGGTGAGTTTTGTCGAGAGCGACTGGTTCGCCGCGGTGGGTGCAGCGCGTTTTGATTTCATCGTCAGCAACCCGCCCTACATCGTCGACGACGACCCCCACCTGGCCGAGGGCGACGTGCGCTTCGAGCCGCGCACGGCCCTCGCCTCGGGCCGCAGCGGGCTGGACGACCTCACGCGGATCGCCGCCGCCGCGCCGGCCTTCCTGGCGCCGGGCGGCTGGCTGCTGATGGAGCACGGCTACGACCAGGCTGCCGCGGTGCGCGTGCTGCTGCAGGCCGAAGGCTTCGTTGCGGTGGCCTCGGCCCGCGACCTGGCCGGCATCGAGCGGGTCACCCTGGGCCGCTACCCCCTCCGTGGTGTTGACGCGGGCGCCCGGCAAGCCTAGACTTTCCCGACTGAATTGCTCAACTATTAGCGAGATCACGATGGACGTTCAAAAGATCATTCACGAACAAGTCACCTCCAACCCGGTGGTGCTGTACATGAAGGGCACTCCCCAGATGCCGCGCTGCGGCTTCTCCTCCACCGCCGTTCAGATCCTGCAGGCCTGCGGCGCCCGTGAAGTGCTGGCCGTGGATGTGCTCGCCGACGAGAACATCCGCCAGGGCATCAAGCAATACGCCAACTGGCCGACGATCCCCCAGCTCTACATCAAGGGCGAGTTCATCGGCGGCTCCGACATCATGCGCGAGATGTACGAGTCCGGCGAGCTGCGCCAGATGCTGGCCGAGATGGCCTGAGCGTCCTGTGCTACCCGTAAAAAAAGCAGCTTCGGCTGCTTTTTTTTACGCCTGCCGGAAGGCCAGCGCCAGCGCGACGAGGGCCAGCACCAGGGTCGAGGCTTGCCAGAACAGCACCGGGTTGCGCTCGATCAGCGGGGGCGGGCGCTGGCTGCGAAACTGCTGCCCCGGCGCGCGCAGGTCGTGGATGAACTCCGAGATCACCGCCTGGCGCCGGGCCGCGTCGGCCTGCAGGGCCTTGCCTAGCACCGCGTCCAGCCAGGCCGGCAGGTCGGGTCGGTGGTGGCGCAGGGGGATGTAGCGCAGCCTGCGCACATCGGCCGGGGCGCGGGCCCTGGCGAGGTCCAGCCCGTAGGGGAGCTGCCCGCCGAGCATCCGGTAGGTGACGACGGCCAGCGAGAACAGGTCGGACTGCGGGCTGCCGCCCTGGCCGAGCAGGTATTCGGGGGCCGCGTACTGCAGCGCGCCGGGCACCGGGTCGGCAGCGGCGTAGCCGTGCATCTCGTCCAGCCCCGCGACGTGGACGGTGGCGAGGTCGATGAGCTTGACGGTGCCCTGCCCGTCGATCATCACGTTCTCGGGGCGCAGGTCCTGGTGCAGCATCTCGCGCCGGTGCAGGGCCTGCAGGCCCTGGGCGAGCTGCTCGACGATGGTGCGCACGCTGGCCAGCGAGGGCTCCGGGTTGTCGGCCATCCACTGGGCGAGGGTCTGGCCGTCGATGTATTCCATCGCCACATAGAGGTGGGCCCGCCGGCGATCGTCGGGCCAGGCTTTGATGACGTGGGGGCTGTCCACCCGGCGGGCGACCCACTCCTCCAGCACGAATCCGTCCAGGTAGGCGCTGTCCTCGCGCCGTTCGACCGACGGGGTCTTCAGCACCACCGGCCGCTGGCTTGCCGTGTCGGTGGCCAGATAGACGTGGCTGCGGGCGCTCTGCTGCAGCTCGCGCACGATGGTGAAACCCTCGAACTCCGCCCGCGGGGCCAGCGGCGGCGGCAGGGCGAGGCCGTCCCGGCGCAGCTGCGGGTGAGAGGCGCCGGGCTCGGGGAGGGCGTCGATGCGCAGGAGCTGCAGGGTCGCGTCGTCGCTGCTGCCGCAGGCCCGGGCCTGCTGGGTGAGCCACACGGCGGCGGCGTCGAAGTCGCCCGGGTGGCGGGCCACGGCGTCGTGCACTGCCGCTGCGTCGAGGTGGGTGTAGGCGCCGTCGGTGGCCAGCAGGTAGATCTCGCCGGGCTCGGCCTCCCAGCTGCGGTAGTCGATCTCCACGTGGGGGCCGGTGCCGAGGGCGCGGCCGAGGTAGGACTCGGTGGACGACAGGCGCACCCGGTGGTCGTCGGTGAGCTGTTCGAGGGCCTGGGCGTGGAGGCGGTAGATCCGCGAGTCGCCCACATGCACGAGGTGCAGTTCGCGCCCCTTGAGGATCAGCGCGCTGAAGGTGCACACGTGGCCGCGGTCTTTTTCGAAGCGGGCGTCGCTGGCCTGGGTCTGGGCGTGCAGCCATGAATTCAGCGCGCCCAGCACCCGCTCGACGGCCCGGCGTACCGACCAGGCTTCGGAGGTGGCGTAGTAGTCGTCGAGAAAGCTGCGCACTGCGGTCTGGCTGGCCAGCTGGCTCACCGCGCTGGAGCTGATGCCGTCGGCGATGGCCAGGGCGATGCCTTTGCTGGCGAGCAGGTGCCCTTCGGGCAGGAGGGCGCCGTGGAAGTCCTGGTTGGTGTCGTGGGCGCCGACCAGGGACGCCTGGCCGAGGGTCACCCGCAAGCGTGCAGTCATGGGATGTGCCCCTCGGCCGGCGCGGGCGCTCAGGCGGCGCGGCGCTTGGGCGCGGTCTTGTAGTGGGTGGAGTACAGCGTGGCGCCGACGAAGGTCAGGCCGCCCACCAGGTTGCCCAGCACGGTGGGGATCTCGTTCCAGATCATGTAGTCCATGAAGGTGAAGTTGCCGCCCAGCATCAGGCCCGACGGGAACAGGTACATGTTGACGATGCTGTGCTCGAAGCCCATGTAGAAGAACACCAGGATCGGCATCCACATGGCGATGACCTTGCCCGACACGCTGGTGGACATCATCGCGGCGACCACGCCGGTGGACACCATCCAGTTGCACATCACCGCGCGCACGAACAGCGTGAGCATGCCGGCGGCGCCGTGGGCGGCGTAGCCGACGGTACGCCCCTCGCCGATGTGGCCGATCTTCTGGCCGACGGCGTTGGGGGCCTCGGTGAAGCCGTTGGTGAAGATGATGGCCATGAACACCGCGACGGTCAGCGCGCCGGCGAAGTTGCCGGTGAACACCAGCCCCCAGTTGCGCAGCACGCCGTTCCAGGTGGCGCCGGGGCGCTTGTCGAACACCGCCAGCGGGGCGAGGGTGAACACGCCGGTGAGGAGGTCGAAGCCGAGCAGGTAGAGCATGCAGAAGCCGACCGGGAAGAGCAGGGCGCCGATCAGCGGGTTGGCGGAGTTCACCGACACCGTCACCGCGAAGGCGGCGGCCAGCGCGAGGATGGCGCCGGCCATGTAGGCGCGGATCAGGGTGTCGCGGGTGGACATCAGCAGCTTGGATTCGCCGGCGTCCACCATTTTGGTGACGAACTCGGCGGGGGCGAGGTAGGCCATGTTGTTTCCTTTTTAGTTCAGGCGATCTTGTTGTTCGGGCAGGCGTCAGCCCAGGGCGACCAGCACGCGGCCGTCCTCGACCCGCACCGAGTGGGCGCGCACGGAGTGCTCGGGGGCTTCCAGGCAGACGCCGTCGCTGAGGTCGAAGTGGTTCTTGTAGAGCGGCGAGGCGACGACGACGTGCTTGCCCAGGTTGCCGACCAGGCCCCGCGACAGCACGCTGGCGCCGGATTTCGGGTCGACGTTGTCGATGGCGTAGAACTGGGTGTGGCCGACCCGGAAGACCGCCACGGGGCGGCCCTCGGCCAGGGCGCACACGCCGGTGTCGGGCAGAATGTCGTCCACCGCGCAGACGGTGGTCCAGACGAGGGGTTCGATGCTCATGGCGGGGCTCCTCAGGCGGTGGTGGCGAGCTCGGCGGCGTCGCCGGTGGCCGGGGTGGCGGGGCATTCGTCGGGGCGGGCGGGGCGAATCTGGCCGCGCTCCTCGACGAAGACGATGTGCTCGTCGGCCTTGTCGCTGTTTACAAAGGAGCGGAAGCGCTTGCGCACATCGGGGGTGGTGACGGCGGTCTTCCATTCGCACTGGTAGCTGTCCACCACGTGCTGCATCTGCGCCTCTAGCTCTGCGGCGAGGCCGAGGCTGTCGTTCAGCACCACGTCCTTCAGGTAGTCGAGGCCACCTTCCAGGTTGTCGCGCCAGGTGCTGGTGCGCTGCAGGCGGTCGGCGGTGCGCACGTAGAACATCAGGAAGCGGTCGATCAGCTGGACCAGCGCCTCCTTGCTGAGGTCGGAGGCCAGCAGCTCGGCGTGGCGCGGCTTCATGCCGCCGTTGCCGCACACATACAGGTTCCAGCCCTTGTCGGTGGCGATGATGCCCACGTCCTTGCCCTGGGCTTCGGCGCACTCGCGGGTGCAGCCGGACACACCGAACTTGATCTTGTGCGGCGCGCGGAGGCCCTTGTAGCGGTTCTCGAGTTCCACCGCCAGGCCGACGCTGTCGCCCACGCCGTAGCGGCACCAGGTGGAGCCGACGCAGCTTTTGACGGTGCGCAGGCTCTTGCCGTAGGCGTGGCCCGATTCGAAGCCGGCGGCGATCAGCTCTTCCCAGATGAAGGGCAGCTGCTCGACGCGGGCGCCGAACAGGTCGATCCGCTGGCCGCCGGTGACCTTGGTGTAGAGGCCGTATTTCTTGGCCACCTGGCCGACGGCGATCAGGCCGTCCGGCGTCACTTCGCCGCCCGCCATGCGCGGCACCACCGAGTAGCTGCCGTCCTTCTGGATGTTCCCCAGGAAGTAGTCGTTGCTGTCCTGCAGGCTGGCCAGGTCGTCCTTCAACACGAAGTCGTTCCAGCACGAGGCGAGGATGCTGGCCGCGGTGGGCTTGCAGATGTCGCAGCCGAGGCCCTGGCCGTGGCGGGCGAGGAGTTCGTCGAAGGTCTTGATCTGGCCCACGCGGACGAGGTGGTACAGCGCCTGGCGGGAGTGGGCGAAGTGTTCGCACAGGTGGTTGTTCACCGCCATCCCGCGGCGGGCCATCTCTGCCTTCATCACCTGGGTGACCAGCGGTACGCAGCCGCCGCAGGTGGCGCCGGCCTTGGTGCAGGCCTTGAGTTCGCCGATGGTGGTGGCGCCGCCTTCGACCGCCGCGCAGATCTGGCCCTTGCTCACGTTGTTGCACGAGCAGATCTGGGCGCTGTCGGGCAGGGCATCCACGCCCAGGCCGGGCTTGGCCTGGCCGTCGCTGGCCGGCAGGATCAGGAACTCCGGCGCAGCCGGCAGCGCGATGCCGTTCTGGGCCATCTGCAGGAGGGTGCCGTATTCGTCGGCGTTGCCCACCAGCACCGCGCCGATCAGCCGCTTGCCGTCAGCGCTCGTCACGATCTTCTTGTAGATCTGCTTCAGCTCGTCGGCGTAGCGGAAACTGCGGCAGCCGGGCGTCTTGCCCTGGGCGTCGCCGATGCTGGCCACGTCCACGCCCATCAGCTTGAGCTTGGTGCTCATGTCGGCGCCGGCGAAGGCGGCGTCGCTCTGGCCGGCCAGGTGGCGGGCGGCGACGCGGGCCATTTCGTAGCCCGGGGCGACCAGGCCGAAGGTCTGGTCCTTCCAGGCCGCGCATTCGCCGATGGCGTAGATGTCGCGATCGCTGGTGCGGCAGTGGTCGTCCACCGCGATGCCGCCGCGGGCGCCCACCGCCAGGGCGTGCTGGCGGGCCAGCTCGTCCCGTGGGCGGATGCCGGCGGAGAACACGATCATGTCGGCCTCGAGGTGGCTGCCGTCGGCGAACACCATGCGGTGGCGGGCGCGGGCGCCGTCGGTGATCTCGACGGTGTTGCGGTTGGTGTGCACCTGCACGCCGAGGGCTTCGATCTTGCTGCGCAGCACGCGGCCGCCGTCGTCATCCACCTGCACCGCCATCAGGCGCGGGGCGAACTCCACCACGTGGGTCTCGAGGCCGAGGTCACGCAGGGCCTTGGCGCATTCGAGGCCGAGCAGGCCGCCGCCCACCACCACGCCGCTTTGCGAGCGGGCGCCGCATTCGGTCATGCCTTCGAGGTCTTCGATGGTGCGATAGACGAAGCAGTCGGCGCGGTCGTTGCCGCTCACCGGCGGCACGAAAGGCACCGAGCCGGTGGCCAGCACCAGCTTGTCGTAGGCCAGCACTTCGCCGTCGGCGGTGGTGACGGTCTTCTTGCGGCGGTCGATGGCGCTGGCGCGGGCCTTGAGGCGGAGCGAGAAGCCGGTCTGCCCGAAGAAGCCCGGTGCCACCAGGGACAGGTCTTCGGCGCTCTTTCCGGCGAAGAATTCGGACAGATGCACCCGGTCGTAGGCGGGGCGCGGTTCTTCGCACAGCACGCTGACTTCGGCGTGGGGGAGGTTCAGCTGGTGGAGTTCCTCGAGGAACTTGTGGCCCACCATGCCGTGACCGACAACGATGATTTTCATGGGGAATCCTGCACGTCCGGGCCCGGAGAGGCCATGCAGGATCAGGGCGTCTGGCTCACCGGGGTGAGTGACGCGGCTGACTGGGCCCCCGCGGAACGCGGATCAAGGTCGGGTTGGAACTGGCGAGCGCCGCGCGTTGGCGCGTCAGGCTCGCTCCGGTCCCGCCGTCGTTGGCGGAGGCAAAGGGCCCGCGGCGGCGCTGCCGTCGGGCTTGGATGATCTTTAGCAGGTTCCATGCCAAGGACCGCAGCCTTGATCTGGCGGGGTTTCTGGCCAGGCTGGGGTGGCCGGCTGCCGGTGGCGGGCACCGGGTTGGTGCGTGCTGCGCCATCGTGGCGCATGGGGCGGATGGTCAGGCGGCGGGTAAAACGGGGGGCGGCGATGGCCGTCGACGGCGCCGGGGGGCGGCGCGCTCAGTCGTTGGCGATGCGGCTGTTGGCCACCGACAGCCGGGTGGCAAGGACTTCCAGGAAGCCCTTGTAGAAGTGCATCTGGCACACCGCCGAGGCGCGCAGCAGCGAGGGCGCCCGGATGGTGAGGATGCAGGCTTCGCTGGTGGCCTCGACGGACGAGGTGCGGGCGCCGCGGCCAGCGGTGAACAACGCCATCTCGCCGAAGCAGTCGCCGGGCGAGAGGGTGTTGAGCAGGTGCCCCTGCTTGAGCACCCGCAGCCGGCCGTCGACGAGCACACAGAAATAGTTGCCCGGCTCGCCCTCTTTCATGACGACGGTGCCGACTTCGAGGCTGCGCCATTCGGACAGGCGGACGATCTCCCAGATCTCCACGTCGCTGAATTCGCGGAAGAAGTGGAAGGCGCGCAGGCGCTCGAACTTCTCGCTCTCGGGCAGCTCGACGCGGTCGGGGGCGAGCTTGCGGTTGCGGTAGGCCTGGGCGAGGTCGTGGGAGAACTCCATCCAGGTGGCGTAGCGCTGGTCGACATCCCGCTGCATTGCCTTGCACACGATGGCGTCGAGCTCGGGTGGGACCTCGGGGCGCAGGCTGGAGGGCGGCGGCGGAACGTGGTGGACGATCTGGTAGGCGAGGCTGGCGTTGTTGCTGCCTTCGAAGGGGCGCTGCCCGGTGAGCAGCTGGTACATCACGACGCCCAGCGAGTAGATGTCGGTGTGGTGGTCGATGGGCTGCTCGCGCACCTGTTCGGGCGACATGTAGGCCGGCGAGCCCAGGTTGGGGGTCTGGGTGGTTTCGCTGGCGGTGAAGATGGCCGCGCCGAAGTCGGAGATCTTGATGTCCTGGCCGGTGGGGGAGACGAGCAGGATGTTGGCCGGCTTGATGTCGCGGTGGGTGACGCCCTGCAGGTAGGCGTAGTCGAGCGCCCGCGTGCACTTGAAGACGATCTCGACGAGGCGCTCGAAGGGCAGCAGGTGCCCGGGCCTGGTGAAGGCTTCGAGGGTGCCACCGGGGACGTATTCCATCACCACGTAGGCGTCGTTGTCCTCGATCACGGCGTCGTGGATCTGGACGATGTGCGGGTGCTGGAGCTTGCCGGCGAGGGCGGCCTCGTTGAGCAGCAGGTGGTGATAGAGGGTGGTGTGGTCGGTGATGCGCAGCAGCTCCGGGTGGAGCCGCTTGATCGCCACCTCGCTCTGGGCGAAAGGATCGTAGCCGAGGTAGACGGTGCTGGTCGCGCCTTCACCCAGCACCCGCCTGATTTCGTACTTGCCGATCCTTTCCATGGTGCGTGCCTCAGGCCAGGGCTGCCCGTGCCCGGGCGATCGCGGCGCGGACCTGGGTGGGGGCGGTGCCGCCGATGTGCTGGCGGGCGGCGAGGGAGCCTTCGACGGTGAGCACATGGGCCACGTCGGCCTCGAGCAGCGGCACGGCGCGGGGCACCTCGGCCATCTCGGCCTTGAGCTCGTCGAGGGTGAACTCGGGCAGGTCGATGCCGCGCTTCTCGGCGCCGCGCACGGCCAGCGCGACGGCCTCGTGGGCGTCGCGGAAGGGCAGGCCCTTCTTGACCAGGTAGTCGGCGAGGTCGGTGGCGGTGGCGTAGCCCTGGCGCAGCGCGGCGCGCATGGCCTCACGCTTGACGCGCACGTTGAACACACGCGTGCCGTCGGCATCGGTGCGGCTGCCCATCATGTCGGCGTAGATGCGCAGGGTGTCGATGACGGTGTCGGCGGTGTCGAAGAGGGGTTCCTTGTCTTCCTGGTTGTCCTTGTTGTAGGCCAGGGGCTGGCCCTTCATGAGGGTCAGCAGGGCGATCAGGCTGCCATTGACGCGGCCGGTCTTGCCACGCACCAGCTCGGGCACGTCGGGGTTCTTCTTTTGCGGCATGATCGAGCTGCCGGTGCAGAAGCGGTCGGCCAGGTCGATGAAGCCGACCCGCGGGCTCATCCACAGGATGAGCTCTTCGGAGAGGCGCGACAGGTGGGTCATGAGCAGCGACGAGGCGGCGCAGAACTCGATGGCGAAGTCGCGATCGGAGACCGCGTCGAGGGAGTTGAAGCACACCTCGTCGAAGCCCAGCTCGGCGGCGACGAACTCGCGGTCGATCGGGAAGGTGGTGCCGGCCAGCGCGGCGGCGCCCAGCGGCAGGCGGTTGACCCGCTTGCGGCAGTCGGCAAAGCGCTCGGCGTCGCGGCGGGTCATCTCGAAGTAGGCCATCAGGTGGTGGCCGAAGGTGACCGGCTGGGCGACCTGCAGGTGGGTGAAGCCGGGCAGCGGGGTGTCGGCGTGGTGTTCGGCCAGCTCGAGCACGGCCAGCTGGAACTCGCGGATCAGGCCGAGGATGGTGTCGATGGCGTCGCGCAGCCACAGGCGGATGTCGGTGGCGACCTGGTCATTGCGGCTGCGGCCGGTGTGCAGGCGCTTGCCGGCGTCGCCGACCAGCGCGGTGAGGCGTTTTTCGATGTTGAGGTGGACGTCCTCGTCGTCGAGGTTCCAGGCAAACTCGCCGCGCTCGATCTCGGCGATGATCTGCGCCATGCCACGCTCGATGTCGGCGAGATCAGTGGCGCCGATGATGCCCTGGCGGGCCAGCATCCTGGCGTGGGCCAGCGAGCCGCGGATATCCTGGGCGGCCATGCGCTTGTCGAAGAACACGCTGGCGGTGTAGCGCTTGACCAGATCGGAGACGGGTTCGGAGAAGCGGCCGGACCAGGCCTTGGCGGGGTTGTCCTGGGGCGCGGATTGATCTGCCATAGTCGATGTCAATTAATGCCTTGTGCGATGAGGGAGCGGGCCGGAGAATCGCGTGGAGACTCGCTTTCAGCCCATGTGTTGACCCATGATTATAAAGCAAAACCCGCATCTCGCCGGGGCTGCGGAGGCGCCCCGGGCGCTGCCGGACTTCCGCAACCTGGGCGTCGTGCTGCGCATCCTGCTGCTTGTGAACGGGCTGGCGGTGGTGGCAGTGCTGCTGCGCAATGCCGATGTCTCGCTGCTGCCTGATGAGTTGTTGGACATGGCGATGCGGGTGGAATTCCCGCTGATCCTCGCGGTGGCGCTCCTTTTCCTGCTCCAGCCGTGGCTGGCCCGCTGCGCAGCGGTGGTGGGCTGGCTGGCGGTGGCGGGCGTGGTGGCCGGGGGCGCCGTCTTCAGCCATGGCCTGCTGGCCTCGGCCGATGGCGGCCTGGTGCGGGTGGTGGGCTGGGCGCTGGCGGCGGCGCTGTGCGTGCTGGTTTACTTTCGCCGCCACGTGGCCGCCCACGAGCCGGCGCTGGCCGAGGCGCGCCTGCTGGCGCTGACGGCGCGGATCCGCCCGCACTTCCTGTTCAACAGCCTCAACGGCGTGCTCGGCGTGCTGCGGGCCAACCCGCGGCGGGCCGAGGAGGCGCTCGAAGAGCTGGCTGACCTGTTCCGCGCGCTGATGCAGGACAACCGCGAGCTGATCCCGCTCGCCGACGAGCTCGCCCTGTGCGAGCGCTACCTGAGCCTCGAGAGCCTGCGCCTGGGCGAGCGCCTGCAGGTGGCCTGGCAGCGCGATGCCGCGGCCGACACGGCGCTGGTGCCGCCCTTCCTGCTCCAGCCGCTGGTCGAGAACGCCGTCTTCCACGGCATCGAGCCGGGTGTCGGGCCGGGCACGGTTTCGATTACCATCGCGCGGCGCGGGCCGGTGGTGCACATCGAGATTGCCAACCCGCTGCCCGACCCGACCAGCCAGCAGCCGGGCAACCGCATGGCCCTCGACAATATCCGTGAGCGACTGATGCTGTTCTACGACCTTGAAGCCACCCTCGACACCCAGCAGGAGCCCGACGCCTACCGCGTCCGCATCGTGCTGCCCTTCCGCGCCGCGGCGCCGCGGCCTCGCCCATGAGCACCGACTTCGCCCCCCTGTCGGTGCTGATCGTCGATGACGAGGCGCCGGCCCGCGACCGCCTGCGCGATCTTCTGGGCGACATCGCCGATACCCAGCCGACCCGCATCGCCGGCATGGCGGCCAGCGGCGTCGAGGCCCTGGCGGTGCTGGAGCGCGAGCCCGTCGACCTGGTGCTCACCGACATCCGGATGCCGGCCATGGACGGCATCGAGCTGGCCCGCCACCTGGGGCGGCTGCCCCAGTCGCCGGCGGTGATCTTCACCACCGCCTACGACGAATACGCGGTGCGCGCCTTCGAGCTGGCGGCGGTGGATTACCTGCTCAAGCCGGTGCGCGCGGCGCGGCTGGCGGAGGCCATTGCCAAGGCCCGGCGCCTGCGCCCGCCTGCCGACGAGATCCTGCGCCAGATGGCGCCGGCCATCCGCAGCCACTTCAGCATCTGCGAGCGCGGCCGCATCCTGCTGGTGCCGGTGGCCGAGGTGCTCTACCTGAAGGCCGAGCAGAAATACGTGGTGGCGCGCAGCGCCGAGCGCGAATACCTGCTCGACGAATCCCTGGTGCAGCTCGAGGACGAGTTCCCCGAGCGCTTCCTGCGCATCCACCGCAACTGCCTGATCGCCCGCCACGCCGTGAAGGGCGTCGCCCGCGCCACCACCGGCGAGGACGGCGAGGCCCACTGGGTGGTGATGCTCGACGGGGTGCCCGAGCAGCTGCCGGTGAGCCGCCGCCAGTGGCCGGCGGTCAAGGAGGCGCTGGGGGTCTGATGGGTAGTGGGTAGTGGGGAGTGGGTAGTGGGTTTTTGGGGGGTTCCCACTCCCTACTACCTACTTCCTACTCCCCATTTCCCACCTCCCGTACAATCGCGCCCATGGAAAAACCCGGCACCGCCCCCTCGCTCCTCAGCTATCCCCGCCATCGCCCCGGCCTCAAGCCGGCGCCCTTCCTGCCCATGTCCCGGGCCGAGATGGACGCCCTCGGCTGGGACGAGTGCGACATCATCGTCGTCACCGGCGACGCCTACATCGACCACCCCAGCTTCGGCATGGCGCTGATCGGCCGCACCCTCGAGGCCCAGGGCTTCCGGGTCGGCATCATCAGCCAGCCCGACTGGCACTCGGCCGACGCCTTCCGGGCGCTGGGCAAGCCGCGCCTGTTCTACGGCATCACCGCCGGCAACATGGACTCGATGATCAACCGCTACACGGCCGACCGCAAACCACGCTCCGACGACGCCTACACCGCCGACGCGCTGCCCGACAAGCGCCCCGACCGTGCCGTGGTGGTGTATGCCCAGCGTGCCCGCGAGGCCTACCCCGACGCCAACATCGTGATCGGCAGCATCGAGGCCAGCCTGCGCCGCATCGCCCACTACGACCACTGGTCCGAGAAGGTGCGCCGCTCGGTGCTGCCCGACTCCAAGGCCGACCTGCTGATCTTCGGCTCCGGCGAGCGGGCCGTCATCGCGCTGGCCCACCGCCTCGCCGCCGGCGAGCCGATCGAAGCCATCCGCGACCTGCGCGGCACCGCCTTCATGGTCAAGCCGGGCTGGCACCCGGAGGGCTGGGTCGAGATCGACTCCACACTGATCGACCGCCCCGGCCCCGTCGAGCCCCACCCCGACCCCTACGCGATGGAGCCCTCGCCGCCCACCCCGGCGCTGCCGGCCGGCGCCCAGCCGGTGCGCATCGTTCCCGCCGCCGAACGCGTCGCCGCCCGCAAGGCCGACCGAGCCCGCCAGGTGATCCGCCTGCCGGCCTACGAGGTGGTGAAGGACAACAAGGTGATGTACGCCCACGCTTCGCGCACCTTCCACCTCGAATCCAACCCCGGCAACGCCCGCGCGATGGTGCAGGCCCACGGCGTCGGCCCCGGCTGCCGCGACGTGTGGCTCAACCCGCCCCCGATCCCGCTGACGACTGAGGAGATGGACTGGGTCTTTGGCCAGCCCTACGCCCGCCGCCCGCACCCCAGCTACGGCGAGGCGCGCATCCCGGCCTGGGACATGATCCGCTTCTCGATCAACATCATGCGCGGCTGCTTTGGCGGGTGCACCTTCTGCTCGATCACCGAGCACGAGGGGCGCATCATCCAGAGCCGCTCGGAGGCCTCCATCCTCAAGGAGATCGAGGAGATCCGCGACAAGACGCCCGGCTTCACCGGCACCATCTCGGACCTCGGCGGCCCCACCGCCAACATGTACCGGATGGCCTGCAAGGACCCTAAGATCGAATCGTCGTGCCGCCGCCTGTCCTGCGTGTTCCCCGGCATCTGCGAGAACCTCGGCACCGACCACGGCCCGCTGATCCGCCTGTACCGCAAGGCGCGGGCGATCCCGGGCGTCAAGAAGGTGCTGATCGGCTCCGGGCTGCGCTACGACCTGGCGGTGCGCTCCCCCGAATACGTCAAGGAGCTCGTCACCCACCACGTTGGCGGCCTCCTCAAGATCGCTCCCGAGCACACCGAGGATGGCCCCCTCGACAAGATGATGAAGCCGGGCATCGGCACCTACGAGCGCTTCAAGGAGATGTTCGAGCAATTCTCCAAAGAAGCCGGCAAGAAGCAGCACCTGATCCCCTACTTCATCGCCGCCCACCCGGGCACCACCGACGAGGACATGGTCAACCTAGCCCTGTGGCTGAAGGCCAGCGGCTTCAAGCTCGACCAGGTGCAGACCTTCATGCCGACCCCGATGGCGATGGCCACCACCATGTACCACTCGGGCAAGAACCCCCTGCGCAAGGTGTCGGCAGATTCCGAGGCGGTGGACACCCCCAAGTCCGGCCGCCAGCGCCGCCTCCACAAGGCGCTCCTGCGCTACCACGACCCCGAGGGCTGGCCGCTGATCCGCGAGGCCCTGCGGGCCATGGGCCGCGCCGACCTGATCGGTGCCTCGCCGCGCCACCTGGTGCCGCGGGACCAGCCGGTGGTCCTCGACCGCGGGCAGGCCAGCGGCAAGGCGAGCCCGGGCGCGCCGCGCAAGTCGGGCGGCAAGTTCGCCAGCCCGGTGGGTTCGCGGCGGGGGCCGCCAGCCAAGCGCGCCGGCCCGGCGCGGGG
>NZ_BJNV01000013.1 GCF_006539865.1 Zoogloea ramigera | reverse complement strand
CCGAGGGAGGCGGTTAGTAGTTCGTAGATGTGGCCGCGCTTGAAGGTGGTGCCAGTTTGGGATTCGAGATACTGCTGTGCGTCGAACGCGAGTGACTTGATCGTCATGATTATTAACCCGGCCCTTAAATACGCCCCCAATGCTATGATCAACGCATGAACAAGATCGACGCGCGCAAACTTGGTGCCGAGGGCCGGGAGACACTCCGGAAGAGGGTGATTCGCCTGCGCACGCAGTCCGGCATGAAGGCGGCTGAGTTGGCTGCGGTTGCCGGCGTGCACGTCCGGACGGTGAAGGGCTGGCTGAGAAAAGCCCGTGCGGCAGGCGCCGGCGCTTTGGTGGAGAAGACCCGCGGGCGCCAGCCCGGCATGTGCCGGAAGATGACGATGGCGCAGGAGGTATGGATTCGCCAACGCATCGTCAGTGCGCTGCCGACGCAGATGTCGCTGCCCTTTGCCCTGTGGACGCGGCGGGTGATTCAGGCGTTGATCAAGGCCTAGTTCCGCGTCGAGCTGTCCGACCGGCTGGTGGGGAAATACCTCGCCCGCTGGGGCTACACCGCGCAGCGCCCGGTCAAGCGCGCGCTCGAGCAGCGCCCCGAACTGATCCAGACCTGGCTGCGGGAGACCGATCCCGCGATTGCCGCTCGCGCCAAGGCCGAGGGGGCCGCGATCTACTGGGCCGACGAGACGGCGGTCAAGGAAGATGCCCACTGGATCCGCGGCTTTGCACCCGCCGGGCGCACCCCGGTGCTGGAGATGCCGGCTCGCTGGGGCAAGCTGTCGATGATCTCGGCCATCACCAACCGCGGTGAGATCAGCTTCCAGATCGTCGAAGGCACGATCAATGCCGAGCGCTTCATCGAATTTCTGGCGCACCTTCTTCAGGATGCAATGACCAAGATCTTCCTGATCGTCGACAACCTGCGGGTTCATCACGCCAAAATTGTCCGCGAGTGGGCGGAGCCCCTCAAGGACAAGATCGGACTGTTCTACCTGCCGCCCTACGCCCCTGAATCCAACCCTGACGAGTACCTGAACCACGACTTCAAGACGTCCCTGCGCCTGGAGCCTGCCAGCGACAACGACAGCGACCTGATGCAGAAGGCGATGCGGATCATGAAACGCATCGCTCAGATCCCTGGGCTCCGGCACCCTCTGGCCGCCTATGCTGCATAGACAGGCTATTTAAGGGCCGTGTTAATAGCCTGCGCATGGGGGGCATCGATGGTCTTGCGCGCAGGCAGGGCCTTCCCCATCGGATGGCCTGCCGCGCCCTCCGATTCTATCCAGCCACCCTGGACACGACAAAGGATTAGCCGCTGCCTGCCGTCGGGATGGGGACTGCAGGCAGCGCCCACAATCGGCGGCTTTCCGTCCTCGGGCAATTTGCCCGCCGTGCCCGGCGAAATTGCCCGAGCCCTGTCCGGGCATGCTGCGCGTCGCAGCCGGCGCCTAGAATCCAGGCGTACGACAGACACGACCGCCAACCCGTGCGCGCCTTCGGAGACCGCCCATGAAACGCTTCCCCCGCCGCCAGCTTCTGCTGGGGCTTGCCGCCCTGTTGCTCACCAGTCATCTGCCGGCCCACGCCGACGAGCAGATGGACGCCATCCACAAGCGTGGCCGGCTGAAGGTGGCCGTTTACAACGACTTCCCGCCGTATTCCGACGCCGGCAAGGGGATCGACGTGGAGCTCGGCCGGGCCCTGGCCGCCCGGCTGGGGCTGCAGGCCGAGATCATCGGCTTCATGGCCGGTGAGGACATGGGCGACGACCTGCGCAACATGGTCTGGAAGGGCCACTACCTGCGTGGCGATCCGGCCGACGTGATGCTCCGGGTGCCGGTGGACCCGCTTTTTGCCAAGGAGCACGCCCAGGCCCGCATCTTCGGCGCCTACCAGCAGGAGGTGATGGGCATGGCGCGGGTCGCCAGCCGCATTCCGTCGCCCAATGGCTCGGCCGCGGTGGCGCTGGAGGTGTTCACCCGCGAGAAGATCGGTGTCGAGGGCGACACCCTGGCGGACGCCTTCCTGGGCAGCGTGCTGCAGGGCCGGCTGCGCTCCAACGTCAGCCACTTCCGCTCGATCGGCGAGGCGGTGGCGGCGCTGAAGGATGAACGCGTGGCCGCCGTGATGGCGCCCCTCTCCGAGCTCGAGGGCGCCCTGGCGGGCGAGACACGCTTTGCGGTGGAGGAGGCCCGGCTCGGCGAACTCAACCCCAGGCGCTGGGCCATCGGCATGGCCGTGAAGGCCGATTCCGGTGACCTCGCCACAGCCCTCACCGACGCCTTGGCCGCGCTGCAGAAGGATGGCACCGTGGCTGCGATCTTCAAGCGCCACGGCGTGACCCTCCGCAGCAACTGAACCTGCCCTTCGATACCCGGACCGACCTATGCGCACCCCCATCCGACTGCTTCCCGCCCTCCTTAGCTTGGCGCTCGCGCCGGCGTTCGCCGCCGACATCGACTGGCCGACCTACGGGCTGGACCTCAGCAACCAACGTTACGCCACGCCCAGCCAGATCAACACCGGCAACGTGGGCAAACTCACCCGCGCGTGGGCCTACCAGAGCGGCGTGAAGGCCACCTTCCAGAGCACGCCGATCATGGTCGATCGCACCGTGTACCTGTCGCTGCCCTTCAACGGCGTGGTGGCGCTCGATGCCGTCACCGGCAAGCAGCTGTGGCGCTACGAACATCCGCGCAAGAAGGACTACCCCCTGTGCTGCGGGCCGGCCAACCGGGGTGTGGCGGTGGCCGACGGCAAGGTCTTCATCGGCACCGTGGATGCTCGGCTGGTGACGCTCGACGCAAAGACCGGCAAGGTGCTGTGGGACGTGGAGGTGGCCGACGCCGACAGCGCCCGGCAGGAATCCGTTTCCACCCTCACCGAGTCCGACCCCCTGCGCAAGGCCACCATCGCCGGGCAATCTGGCGTCGGCATCGCGATGGCGCCGGTGGTGCACAAGGGCAAGGTGCTGATCGGGGTGACCGGTGTGGGCTATGGCCTGCATCTGGACTCCGACCGGGACGGCGCGCCGCTGGGCGCGGTGGTGGGCTTTGCCGGCAACTACGGCCGGCCGGGTTTTCTGGCGGCCTTCGACGTGGCCACCGGCAAGCGCGTGTGGCAGTTCGACACCATTGCCCCAAGCCACTGGGAAGGCGAGTTCCGCCGCAGCACGCCCGACGGCGTGCCGCTCAATCGGGACATCGAGAAGGAGCGCGCCGACCTGCCCAAGTATCCCGATGCTGCCCGCTACGGCGGCGGCTCGGCGTGGTCCACACCGGCCATCGATACCGAAAACGGCCTGCTCTACTTCGGCACCGGCAACCCGTCGCCCCAGATGGACGGCACCTCGCGGCCGGGCGACAACCTGTACACGGTGTCGCTGGTGTGCCTGGATGTGGCGACCGGCAAGATCCGCTGGCACTACCAGCAGGTGCCCCATGACCAATGGGGCTACGACGTGGCGAGCCCAGCGGTGCTGTTCGACTACCCCCACCAGGGCAAGCTGGTGCCGGCGGTGGGCCAGGCGGCCAAGATCGGCTGGTACTACATCCACAACCGCCTCACCGGCGAGCTGCTGAAGAAATCCGACGAGTTCGTGGAGCACCACAACACCTTCACCAAGCCCACGCCGGAAGGCCAGGTGATTCTGCCCGGCGTGCTGGGCGGCATCAACTGGTCGCCCACCTCGGTGGATGCGAAAAAGCTGGTGGCCTACGTGCCGGCGATCCACTGGCCGGTGAAGTACACCAAGAAAGTGATCCCCGCGACCAGCGCCAAGCCGGCGGTGCTCGCCACCGCGGGCAATCTCGTCTTCATGGGCGAGGGCAGCGGCCGCTTCAACGCCTACGACGCCGCCACCGGCCAGACTCTGTGGAGCGACCAGCTGGAGGCGGGCGTCAATGCGCCGCCCGTCACCTGGCAGATCGACGGCGTGCAGTACGTGGGCGTGGCCGCCGGCGGCAACCAGATCTTCGGCTACAAGGCCGGCGACACTTTCCAGGTCTATCGGCTGGGCAACTGACCTGGTGAGGCCCGGTCGCGGGCTTCAGCCGATCAGCTTGAGCTTCATGGCCAGCCGGGCAAGTTCCATGTCGCTGCGCACCCCCAGCTTGGCCTTGATCTGGTAATGCGCGTTCTGCACCGTCTTCGGGCTGAGGTTGAGGAGCTTGCCGATCTCCTCGGCGCCCAGCCCGTCGAGGAGCAGGCGCAGGATCTCGAACTCCCTGGGGTTCAGCTCATCGGCCGGATTGCTGCTGCCTTCGAGCAGGGTCAGCGCCATCTCGGGGGCGATGTCGGGGCTTAGCACCTTTTCGCGGCGGGCCACCTTGTACACGGCCTGGATCAGCACGTCCGGGCTGCTGCTCTTGGTCACGTAACCCAGCGCCCCGGCGCGCACCGCCTGGGCCGCGAAGAGCGGGTCGCGGTGCATGCTGAAGGCCAGGATGCAGGCCTCGGGCTGGCGCTGGAGGATGCGTCGGGTGAGCTCGATGCCCCCCATGCCGGGCAGCGAGAGGTCGAGGATGGTGAGGTCGGGCTGGCCTGCGCGCAGGATTTGCAGCGCCTCCTCGGCGGAGCCGGCCTCGGCCTCGACGCGCAGGTCGGCGCGGCGCTCGAGCAGGCGGCGGTAGCCTTCGCGGACCACCGCGTGGTCATCGACGAGCAGGATGCGGATCACGGGGCCTCCTTGGTGGTGGCGTCTTCGGCGTCGGCGAGGGGTAGCTGCACGCTCACCAGCGTGCCGCGGCCAGGCGCCGGGGCGATGTGCAGGGTGCCGCCCAGTGCGAGCACCCGCTCCTCCATCCCCAGCCGTCCGAAGCCGCCGGGCTTGTCGGCGTCCTGCCCGCTGCGGACGCCCTGGCCATCGTCGCGGATCTCGAGGATCAGCCCGGCGGGCGCTCGCCGCAGGCTCACCTCCACCTGGTTGGGCTGCCCATGGCGGACGGCGTTGGTGAGGCTCTCCTGGATGATCCGATAAAGGCTCACATTGATGTTGTCCGGCAGCGCGTCGAGCCCCTCGTCGGCCGCGAGGGTGAAGCGGGTCTCGCGGCTGCGCTGGTTCCAGCCGACGATCAGCTGCCGGAGGCTCGGCAGCAGCCCGAACTCCTCGAGCCCGATGGGGCGCAGCCGGTGGAGGATCTGCTGCAGGGTTTCCATCATGTGCTCGATGGTCCGGACGATGGAGTCCGCACAGGGCCGCAGGGTCGGCACGCCCTCGTCGGCCAGCTCTCGCGCGAAGGCCGCCTCGGCGTTGAGGGAGGCCAGATACTGGCCGAACTCGTCGTGCAGCTCCCGGGCCAGGTGCTGGCGCTCCTCCTCGCGCACCGACAGCAGCCGGTGGGCGAGGCGCTGCTGGCTGTGGATGGTGCGGGCCAGGCGGTCGGCCAGGTGGTTGAAGCCTTCGGCGATGCGGTTGAGCTCGATGAGCGCAAAGCTGGGCATGCGGGCTTCCAGGTCTCCCTGCTCCATCCGGCTGAGGGTGCCCAGGATCGCCTCCGACGGCGCCAGGGCGTTGCGCACCGGCCGATACACGAAGAAGCTGAGGAACAGGATCATCACGCTCACCGCCACCAGGTTGCCCAGCTTAAGGGCCAGCTCCAGCAGCTCGCGCCCGTAGTTGGGGGTGACCACCAGCTGCCCGCCGGTGATGCCGGGGTATTGCCCGATGCTGCCGCGAAACTCCGCATCGCCGCCGACGACCCGGCGCATGAAGGCCTCCACCGGCGCCGGCAGCTCGACGGCCTCGGCAAAGCACTGGCGGTGGGTGGCGTGGGTGTGGAAATCGCTCATCTCCATGCAGAAATCGATCACCTGACCCATCGCCTTGAGGGCCGTGAGGTCGAGGTTGAGTTCGGCGAGCGTCGCGTCGTAGGCGGAGTAGTTGCGGTTGATCTCTTCGGTGATGAGCTGCCGGATCGCCACCCCCGTGCGCTGGATGTCGCTGCGCACTCGGTAGCGCGCCTCCAGCAGCGTCACCACCGCCCCCAGCAGCAGCACGATCAGCGCAAACAGGCTGACCCGCACGAGGAGCTGGCGCTTGAGGTCGAGGGGGCGCAGAAGGGGGGCGGGAGGCATGGCGATGGCGATGGGCGTCGATCAACCCACAGGATGCCGCAAAACCGCCGGGGAATTTGCCCGACGTGTGCGGCGGGCCGGTGTCGGTGCGGCGACGCGCGCCCAAGCATGTCTGCCGGCCTGTGCCGACGACCTTGTGACACCGTTGGCAACCAGAGATGAACCAGATGCGGTGCCGATCAGTGAAAGGGGACCGGAAACGGCCGCTCCTGATCCTGCATGCGGATGGGGATGCGCCAGCGTTTAACCTCCTCCTGCATGGCCCGCCGGGGAGCTCATTGATCCGGGGCTGGTATCACCCCCACGGGTTCAGCAATCTGACGCCCGTTGCTTCGAAATCACCGACGTTTCGCGTGACCACAGTCAGATCACGCACCAAAGCGGTCGCCGCGATGAGCGCATCCCGCTCCGCCCGCGGATCAGGTACGTGCAGCCGGGCACAGCGTCGGGCCACGGCAGCATCCACCGGCAGGATGCGATCCGCGAAGGCGGGAAGGACGTGCTTGTCGAGCCAACTACGGAGAACGACGCCTTGGGCGGCATCGCGGCGTTCGACGAGCAGGACTCCCATCTCAAGCTCCAGCACGGAGATGGCGGAGAGAAAGAGTTCAGAGGCCGGTAATCCTGCCGCCCAGGCAGTAACCCTTGCATCTGCTTTGCCCGACTTCGCCTTCCGAAGCTCGGAGACGACGTTTGTATCGAGCAGATACATCAGGCGAGATCTGCCGGACGGAAGATGGAAGCGCCGACACGTGCCGGCTCAAAGTCGATATCCCCCGCGTCGGGCTGAGCCAGCAGATCGACAATGCTGGGTTCCTTGGCCAGCAGCTTGCGGTAGGCCTCGACGGATAGCAGTACGTGGGAGGGGCGCCCGCGATCGGTGATGAAGACGGCGCCTTCGAGCGCTGCCCTTTTGGCGCGCCCGACATCGTGGTTGAACTCCCGGCTCGAAAGGATTGTGTTCGGCACGCTCATCTCCTCCGTGTAGGTATGTTGCTACATTGTACTTTGTCCTCGGCAGGTCGCGATAGTTGCATCGGATCTTGTGGTGCTCACACTTCAGCCGCTCGTGGCTTTCCGTCGGCCAATGCGTGGAGCTCGATCTTCAGCGCCTGGATGAGTTTCAGGATCGTCGAGAACTTCGGTTTGGCATCACCAAAGTTACGCAGCGGCGTCGGGAGTGAAAGGCAGAACATGGCGACGCGGAGGATATCAATCACCGCGTTTTGTACGGCGATTGGCTTGGCGGTGCGGTGAAAGCAGATCATGATCACCGCATGAATTACGGTGATTGTCTTTGTATGCGGCAGGCCGATGATTGGCCGCAGTGGCGTTACGACCTCACTGCGTTGGCTCGCCCGCTTGCCGAAGTACGCCTGGGTCTGGCTACATCCGACTCAACACCGACTTGGCCAAGAAGCCGCCCGAGTGCCTCGAGTACATCCTGGTGCATGAGCGGGTGCACCTGATCGAGCCAACCCACAACGAGCGGTTTGCAGCACTGATGGACTTGTACCCACCGCATTGGCAGCACTTGCGGAAACAGCTCAACAGCCTGCCTGTGCGGTACGAGGCCTGGGAGTATTGAGCCCACGCCCTTCGGCCACCCTGTTGGAACGTGGACGTTCGCTCCGGCAAGCCGCGCTTGCCGCGGCTTGAGAACAGTCCGCCCGGAGCTGGGGCCTTGATCCAGCTCCGGGCTCACGAGGGCTTGGGTCTGCCAAGGTGATTTGGATGTCGAGTGTTGAGCGGAGGGTGGTGTCAATTGACGTACTACATAGACCCCCTTGTCGAAATTGACACCAAGGGCGATCCGCCGCTAGGAATCCACCGGAGGGCCGGTCCTTGCCGGTCTCGAGGTGGGGACTGCGTTGAAGAGGCTGTGTTTCCCGGTGCCGTGTGACGGCGAGACCGTGGCAGTGGGCGGGGGCATGTGGCCGGACGTATGACAGTTGTGCAGCAAGGGCTGCGGAGCCAGGCGGGTGGCGTGACGGGCGGCGGGTGGCGTCCTCTCGACGCATCGGACAGGGACGGCCGAGCCACCGCGCCTTGATGGGCGATCCCGCCCCCTGCATCGTTGGGCACGGACCAGAGATCGACCAGACAACAAAAAAGCCAACCCTCTCGGATTGGCTTTTTTGCTTGCTTGTCTTGGCTCCTCGACCTGGGCTCGAACCAGGGACCTACGGATTAACAGTCCGGCGCTCTACCGACTGAGCTATCGAGGATCTGACGGGTTGGTCATGTGTTGTCGTTTGAAAACACATCACCGCAAATTGTTCTGGCTCCTCGGCCTGGGCTCGAACCAGGGACCTACGGATTAACAGTCCGGCGCTCTACCGACTGAGCTATCGAGGAACAGAGGCGCGCAGTATAGTTAGTGAGATTGAGGGCGTCAACCCCTTTTTGCTATCTGCGCGCGTTTGCCCCCGAATTACCGGGGGTGGGTGAAGCGGCTTAGCCCTTGACGACGGCAGCGATGGCGTCGGCGACGTAGTCGAGGTTCTTGGTGTTCAGCGCGGCCAGGCAGATGCGGCCGGTGCCGACGGCGTAGATGCCGAACTCGTCTTTCATGCGCTCGACCTGGGCGGCGGTGAGGCCGGTGTACGAGAACATGCCGCGCTGCTTGATGACGAAGGAGAAGTCCTGGTCGATGTTGCGCGAGGCCAGCTTGTCGACGAGGCCGGTGCGCATGGCGCGGATGCGGTCACGCATGCCGGCGAGTTCGGCTTCCCATTCGGCGCGCAGGGTCGGGGTGGACAGCACCGCCGACACGATGGCGCCGCCGTGGATCGGCGGGTTGGAGTAGTTGGTGCGGATCACGCGCTTCAGTTGCGACAGCACGCGGGCGGATTCGTCCTTGGTCTGGGTGACGATGGACAGCGCGCCGACGCGCTCGCCGTACAGCGAGAAGCTCTTGGAGAAGGAGCTCGACACGAAGAACGACAGGCCGGAGGCGGCGAACAGGTTGACCGCCACGGCGTCGGGCTCGATGCCGTCGGCGAAGCCCTGGTAGGCCATGTCGAGGAAGGGGATCAGGCCGCGGCTGGCGCAGGCCTTGACCACTTCGGCCCACTGGGCTTCGGTGAGGTCGGCACCGGTGGGGTTGTGGCAGCAGGCGTGCAGCACGATCACCGAGCCGGCCGGCAGAGTGTTGAGCTTGGCGATCATGGCCTCGGCGTTGGCGCCGCGGGTGGCCGGGTCGTAGTAGGGGTAGGTGTCGACCGGGAAGCCGGCGGCTTCGAACAGGGCGCGGTGGTTCTCCCAGCTCGGGTCGGAGATGTAAACGGTGGCGCCCGGGACGATGCGCTTGATCAGGTCGCCGCCGATGCGGAGGGCGCCGGTGCCGCCGAGGGCCTGGGCGGTGACGACGCGGCCGTCACGGATGATGGCGCTGTCGGCGCCGAAAAGCAGGTTCTGCACGGCGCTGTTGTAGGCGACCGGGCCTTCGATGGGTTGGTAGCCACGCGGCGGGGCGGCTTCGAGGCGGGTTTTTTCGGCGCTGCGGACAGCGCCGAGAAGGGGGATCTTGCCGTTGTCGTCGAAGTACACGCCAACGCCGAGGTTGACCTTGGTGCTGCGGCTATCCGCGTTGAAGGCTTCATTCAGGCCAAGAATCGGATCGCGGGGGGCCATTTCCACCGCAGCAAAGATCGAAGAGCTCATGGATTCTCCATAGGGGGCGAAGGGTGCGGTGCGCAGGAGTGCGGCCGCTGGGTGATAATGCGGAGTTGCCTGCCCCGGGAACCGAGGCGGGCAGCGCCGATTGACTCAAGACGAAAATATTATCATGGCCGATCAATCAGGTAGCGGGCGCGTGGCGGTTTTCGAGGGGAGCCCGTTCCGGCTCCATCAGCCTTTTCCGCCCGGCGGCGACCAGCCGGAGGCGATCCGCCAGCTCGTCGAGGGCATCGACGACGGCTTGATGTTCCAGACCCTGCTGGGCGTCACCGGCTCGGGCAAGACCTACACGATGGCCAATGTCATCGCCCGCTGCGGCCGTCCGGCCCTGGTGCTGGCCCACAACAAGACGCTGGCGGCCCAGCTGTATTCCGAGTTCCGCGAGTTCTTCCCCGAGAACGCGGTGGAGTATTTCGTGAGTTACTACGACTACTACCAGCCCGAGGCCTACGTGCCGTCGCGCGATCTCTTCATCGAGAAGGATTCGGCGATCAACGAGCACATCGAGCAGATGCGCCTGTCGGCCACCAAAAGCCTGATGGAGCGGCGCGATGTGGTGATCGTGGCCTCGGTGTCGTGCATCTACGGTATCGGTGATCCGGCCGATTACCACGCGATGGTGCTGCATCTGCGCGAGGGCGAGCGTGTCGCCCACCGCGACCTGGTGCAGCGCCTGGTGGCGATGCAGTACGACCGGGCCGACATCGACTTCCGGCGCGGCACCTTCCGGGTGCGGGGTGACGTGATCGACGTCTTCCCGGCCGAGAGCGCCGAGCACGCGCTGCGCATCGAGATGTTCGACGACGAGATCGAGCACCTCACGCTGTTCGACCCGCTCACCGGCCACCTCAAGCAGAAGATTGTGCGCTTCACGGTGTTCCCGTCGAGCCATTACGTGACGCCGCGGGCGACGGTGCTGAAGGCGATCGAGGGGATCAAGGAAGAGCTCCGGGATCGCATCGAGGTCTTCCAGAAGGCCGGCAAGCTCGTCGAGGCCCAGCGCATCGAGCAGCGCACCCGCTTCGACCTCGAGATGCTGGGCGAGCTGGGCTTCTGCAAGGGCATCGAGAACTACTCGCGCCACATGTCGGGGCGCAACCCGGGCGATGCGCCGCCGACCCTGATCGATTACCTCCCCAAGGACGGCCTGATGTTCATCGACGAGTCCCACGTGTCGATCGGCCAGGTGGGGGCGATGTACAAGGGCGACCGGGCGCGCAAGGAGAACCTGGTCGAGTACGGCTTCCGCCTGCCCTCGGCGATGGATAACCGGCCGCTCAAGTTCGAGGAGTTCGAGCGCCTGCTGCCCCAGACGGTGTTCGTGTCGGCCACGCCGGCGGCCTACGAGAAGGAGCACCAGGGCCAGGTGGTGGAGCAGGTGGTGCGGCCCACCGGGCTGGTCGACCCGATCATCGTGGTCAAGCCCGCGTCCACCCAGGTGGACGACCTGCTGGGCGAGATCAAGCAGCGCCTCGACGCCCACGAGCGCATCCTCGTCACGGTGCTCACCAAGCGGATGGCCGAGGATCTCACCGAGTACCTGGCCGAGAACGGCATCCGGGTGCGCTACCTGCACTCCGACATCGACACCGTGGAGCGGGTCGAGATCATCCGCGACCTGCGCCTCGGCGAGTTCGACGTGCTGGTGGGCATCAACCTGCTGCGGGAGGGCCTCGACATCCCCGAGGTGTCGCTGGTGGCGATCCTCGATGCGGACAAGGAGGGCTTCCTGCGCTCCGAGCGCTCGCTGATCCAGACCATCGGCCGGGCGGCCCGCCACCTCCACGGCACCGCCATCCTGTACGCCGACCGGATCACTGATTCGATGAAGGCCGCCATCGGCGAAACCGAGAGGCGCCGAGCCCGGCAGCTGGCCTTCAATGCGGCCAACGGCATTACGCCGAAGTCCGTGACAAAACGCATCAAGGACATCATCGACGGTGTCTATGATGCTTCGGTGGAGAATGCCGAAGGGGCGGCCGCCGAGCCCGGCGCCAATTATGCCTCGCTCGACGAGAAGGCCCTGGCGAAGACCATCCGCCAGCTCGAAAAGGAAATGCAGGAGCACGCCCGCAATCTGGAGTTCGAGAAAGCCGCCGCCGCGCGGGACAAGCTGTTCCGCCTGCGCCAGCAGGCCTTCGGAGCCGACGCCCACGACGTGCCCACCCAACCCGATGCACGAGATTGAAGAAAGCTGTCCAAATTGGTGCTAACCCTTGTACGTTCGGCCCGTCGCCTGCTTAAATTGAAGGCAGGAGGGACACCGATAATGAAAATACTGTTTGTGTGCACCGGTAACATCTGCCGGTCGCCGACCGCAGAGGGCGTGGCGCGCCGCTGGCTCGCCATGGAGGGCCTGGATGGGCAGGTTGCCGTCGATTCGGCGGGTATTCAAGGCCATCACGTGGGCGAAGCGCCCGACCCGCGCAGCCAGACGGCGGCGTTGCGGCGCGGCTACGACATTTCAAGGCTTCGGGCGCGCAAGGTGCAGCCGAAGGATTTTGCCGACTTCGACCTGCTGCTGGCGATGGACCGGGATCATTTCCACTACCTGCGCGACAGGGCGCCGGAGGGCTGCCGGCACAAGGTACGCATGTTCCTGAGCTTTGCCGCCCGGGCGACCCGTGACGACGTGCCCGACCCCTACTACGGCGGGGGCAAGGGTTTCGACGTGGTGCTCGATTTGTGCGAGGACGCGGTGCAGGGCATGATCGAGGAGATCCGGCCGGAGGTCGAGCGGCGCAAAAGATCGGCGGTCTGACCCGCGCTGGCGTCACCGCGCGGGGATCTCGGCCCTCGTGGCGTAGACGCCTGTCTGCCTTGGCGCTGTATGCGCCGCCGGTCGATATCTTCGTACTCCGGGCTTGGCCGGCGGCGGACGCCGCATGTGTGCGCTGGAGGTGTCTCGAGTCGTAACGAGCCGCTTGCGACGATCCAGCACATGGCGGTGACAGAATCAAAAAAAGGCCAGCCCTCACGGGCTGGCCTTTTTGCTGCTGGGTAGCAGGTTTACTTCTGGCCGGTTTCCACCTGGACCAGCGGCTCATCCACGACCGTTACCGCGGCACGGCGGCGGCGGGGCTGGACGGGCTCGGCCGGTGCGGCGGGCTGGACAGCCTGGATCGCGCCGGGGCGGGTCTCGATCAGCACGAGGCCGCTTTCACCCAGGGTAGCCGACAGGTCGACCGGAGCGGCTTCCGCCACGGGGGTCGGGGCTTCGGCTGCAGCCGGGGCGGCTTCGACCACCACCGGGGCGGGTTCGGCGGCGACCGTCTCGACTGCTTCGGCAGCAAGCAGCAGCGGGGCCGTTTCGACAGCCACGGGCTCAGCCTGAGCGGGTGCCTCGTCTGCCACGACCTGTTCCGCCGGGGCGGCGCTGGTTTCGACGGCGCTGTTACGGGCGGCTTCCACGGCCTGCTCGATGAGGTCGGGCTTGACCGCCGTTTCGACGGCTTCGGCGATCGGCGCTGCAGCGGGAGCTGCGGCTTCAGGCTCGGTCGCGAGGGGCTCGGCGGCGGCGACTTGCTCGACGGCCGGGGCTTCGGGGGCCGGGCTCGCTGCCACAACTTCGGCAGCCGGGGCGGCTTCGACCGGTGCGGGTGCTTCAGCCGGAGCGACTTCGGCGGCCTGGCTGGCCTGTTCGCCCATCTCGAGTTCAGCCTGAGCGCCGGTTTCGCCGGTGTTGCCTTCCTCGTTGCGGCGACCACCGCGACGGCCGCGGCGGCTGCGGCGGCTGCGCTCGCCGGCTTCGCCTTCGGCGGCCGGGCCTGCCGGGGCTTCATCGGCAGCCACGGCGGTGACGACGGCCGTGGTGGCGGCGATCGCCGTCAGCTGTTCGGCGCTGGTGGCAACGCCTTCTGCGTCGGCGGGCTTGGCGGCGTTGTTGCGGTTACGACCGCGCTGTTCGCCGCTGCGGCCTTCGCGCTCGCCACGCTCCTGGCGCTCACCGCGTTCCTGGCGCTCGCCGCGCTGGCGCTTTTCGCGCTGCTCGCCGGTGGCTTCGGTGTTGCGGGGTTCGCGGGGCTCACGAGGTTCGCGGTTGTCACGGCCCTCGCTGCGCTCCGGACGATCGGCGCGTTCGGTGCGCTCGCCACGTTCTTCACGCTGGCCGTCGCGGCGGCCGCGGCCACCGTCACGGCGGTTGTTGCTGCGGTCGCTGCGCGGACGGGACTCGCGGCGCGGCGCCTCGGGCTGGGCGACGACCGGTGCCGGCTCGGGCTGCTTCTCGCCACGGAAGAAGGCGAAGATGCGGGCCAGCAGGCCAGGCTGGCTCTCGGGCACGGGCGCCGGCGCCGGGGTGGCCTTGGGCTCGACGATCGGGGCCGGCTGGTCGGGGGTGATGCCCTTGACGGCGGCTTCCTGGCGGGCCGGGCGGTCGGTGTTGGCCGACGGCGGGGTGTAGTCTTCGGTGGCGGGCTTGATGGCCATCCGGTAGCTCGGGATGTTGCTCTCGTCCAGGTTGAGCTGGTCGTGACGCAGACGGATGATCTCGTGCTGGGGCGTCTCGAGGTGCCGGTTGGGGATCAGCACCAGGCCGACCTTGTGGCGCTGTTCGATCTTGGCGATGTCGTCGCGCTTCTCGTTGAGGAGGAAGGTGGCGACATCCACCGGGACCTGGCAGTGCAGGGCGCCGGTGTTGTCCTTCATGGCCTCTTCTTCGAGGATGCGCAGGATGTGCAGCGCGGACGACTCGGTGCTGCGGATGTGGCCGGTGCCGTTGCAGCGCGGGCAGGGGATGTAGCTGGTCTCGGCGAGGGCCGGGCGCAGGCGCTGGCGGGAGAGTTCGAGCAGGCCGAAGCGGCTGATCTTGCCGGTTTGCACGCGGGCGCGGTCGTAGCGCAGGGCGTCGCGCAGGCGGTTCTCGACTTCGCGCTGGTTCTTCTGCGACTCCATGTCGATGAAGTCGATGACGATGAGGCCACCGAGGTCGCGCAGGCGCAGCTGGCGGGCCACTTCGTCGGCGGCTTCGCAGTTGGTCTTGAAGGCGGTTTCCTCGATGTCGGCACCGCGGGTGGCGCGGCCGGAGTTGACGTCGACGGAGACGAGGGCCTCGGTGTGGTCGATCACGATGGCGCCGCCGGAAGGCAGGTTGACCTGGCGCGAGTAGGCCGATTCGATCTGGTGCTCGATCTGGAAGCGGGAGAACAGCGGCACGTCGTCGTGGTAGCGCTTAACGCGGTTCACGTTCTGCGGCATCACGTGGGCCATGAACTGGCGCGCCTGCTCATAGACGTCGTCGGTGTCGATGAGGATCTCGCCGATGTCGGGCTGGAAGTAGTCGCGGATGGCGCGGATGACCAGGCTGCCCTCTTGATAGATCAGGAAGGCGCCTTCCTGGGACTGGGCGGCACCGTCGATCGCGCGCCACAGTTGCAGGAGGTAGTTGAGGTCCCATTGCAGCTCTTCGGCGTTGCGGCCGATGGCGGCGGTGCGGGCGATCAGGCTCATGCCGCCCGGCACTTCGAGCTGGTCCATGACGTCGCGGAGTTCGGCGCGCTCGTCGCCCTCGACACGGCGGGACACACCGCCGCCACGGGGGTTGTTGGGCATCAGCACCAGATAGCGGCCGGCCAGGGAGACGAAGGTGGTGAGGGCGGCGCCCTTGTTGCCGCGCTCGTCCTTCTCGACCTGGACGATCAGCTCCTGGCCTTCGCGCAGGGCTTCCTTGATGGTGGCGCGGCTGGCCTCGACACCGGGCTGGAAGTACGCGCGGGAGATTTCCTTGAAGGGCAGGAAGCCGTGGCGCTCGGCGCCGTAGTCAACGAACGCAGCCTCGAGGCTGGGCTCGATGCGCGTGATGACGGCTTTGTAGATGTTGCTCTTACGTTGTTCCTTGGCGGCCGACTCAATGTCGAGATCGATCAGTTTCTGACCGTCGACAATGGCAACGCGGAGTTCCTCGGCCTGCGTCGCATTGAAGAGCATGCGCTTCATTCGTCTTTTTCTCCCGCGCGGCACACGGGCAGGACGAAGCGCGCCACCCGCTTAACTGCGGTGACTTAGTTTGGCGTTGTCGCGACTGTCCTTCATCGGGGGAATCAAACTAAAACGGGTGGCGGGTTTCGTCTATGGCACCCTGAACCGCGATGGTCGCTGAGGGGCTGCGAAGGGCTGGCTGCGTCGCCTGGTCTCGCGGGGCAGGGATGGCCGCACATCTGGTACGGAACGATCCCCTCGCGACCTCGGGCCTGCTTGCCTGGAGTCTTCGCGGCCCCCGGTTTCAGGGCCGTCAATCTGCGTGTGCGCTAGTGCGCAATTGGTACAAGTTTAGTGTCGAATACAGTACCATCGCCCTCTTTTTGTCTGGCGACGGACCTTCCTGTGGTTCTTCGGGAGCGGGTTACACGCTGGATGGGCTGGATGTGGCGCCGGGTGCGGCCCAGACTTTGGGGCCTCAGCGTTGAGTCGCTCTGGCGCGGCGCTGCCGGGTGTTGAATCTCAGAACAACACCGGATGAGGCGTGCGCGACGCAGCAAAACCGAAAAACCGCTAAACAGTATATTTCAAAAAGATGGCCTTGAGTAAAGCTCCCTCCGTTGCCCATGTTCGCGTGGATGAAGGAAGTGCCGGTCAGCGGATCGACAATTTCCTGGTGCGCGTCTGCAAGGGCGTGCCGAAGAGCCACATCTACCGCATCCTGCGTAGCGGCGAGGTGCGCGTGAACAGCAAGCGCGTGGCCCAGACCTACCGCCTCCAGGAGGGCGACGAGCTGCGCATTCCGCCGATCCGCCTGGCCGAGAAGGCCGACGTGCCGCCGGTGCCGGTGGGCAAGCCCTTCGACATCGTCTTCGAGGACGACGCGCTGCTGGTGCTCGACAAGCCGGCCGGGCTGGCCGTGCATGGCGGCAGCGGGGTGAGCTTCGGGGTGATCGAGCAGTTGCGCCGGCAGCGCCCGGAGGCCAAGTTTCTCGAGCTGGTCCATCGCCTCGACCGGGAGACGTCGGGCCTGCTCATCGTGGCCAAGAAGCGCAGCGCGCTCACGGTGCTCCACGACATGATGCGCGAAGGCCGGGTACACAAGCGCTACCTGACCCTGGTGGCGGGGCGCTGGCTCAACCTGCAGCAGCACATCAAGCTGGCCCTGCACAAATATCTCACCGAAGGCGGCGAGCGCCGCGTGAGTGTGAGCCCGGAAGGCAAGCCGGCCCACAGCATCGTGCGGCTGGTGAAGCGCTGGCAGAGCTGCAGCCTGGTCGAGGTGGAACTCAAGACCGGGCGCACCCATCAGATTCGCGTGCACCTCAGCCACTCGGGTTTCCCGCTTTTCGGCGACGACAAATACGGCGACTTCGCCCTCAACAAGCAGCTCGAAAAGGCCGGGCTGAAGCGCATGTTCCTGCACGCGGCGAAGCTCGGCTTCCGGCATCCGCTGACCGACCAGGAGATCGAGCTCGCCTCGCCGCTGCCGGCGGAGCTGGAGGCTTTTGTGGTGAGCGTCGAACAGAACGAGGAGAGGGAATATGGCTAAGCGTTTCGAGCTGATCGTTTTCGATTGGGACGGCACCCTGCTGGATTCCGCCGCGGCTATCGTGCGGGCGATCCAGGCTGCGAGCGCCGACCTGGGCTTGCCGGTGCCGCCGGATGCGCGGGCCCGGCACGTGATTGGCCTGGGGCTTCACGATGCACTGAGCCACGCCGTGCCCGAACTCGCGGCGGTGGATTATCCGAAGATGGTCGAGCGCTATCGTCACCACTTCCTGGCCACCGACCATGAGCTGACGCTTTTTGAGGGCACAGTCGACCTGATCGCCTCGCTCCACGCCGCCGGCCACCTGCTGGCGGTGGCGACGGGCAAGAGCCGCCAGGGTCTGGATCGGGCGCTGGGATTCTCCGGGTTGGGGCCGTATTTTCATGCCACCCGCTGCGCCGACGAGTGCTTCTCGAAGCCTCATCCGGCGATGCTCCACGAGCTGATGGACGAGTTGGGCGTGGCGGCCGATGATTGCCTGATGATCGGCGACACCACCCACGACCTCCTGATGGCCCGCAACGCCGGCGTGGCGGGGCTCGCGGTGAGCTTTGGTGCCCATCCGGTCGAGCAGTTGCTGGCCGAGGCGCCGCTGGCCTGTGTGCATACGCCGGCCGAGCTGCGGGGCTGGCTTGAGGCCAACGCATGATCTGCGCTTCCGGCGCTTTGCAGGACGGCGGCGACGGAGTGCGCTTCACCGTGCGCCGTGGGGAGGTCGATCTCCCGGCCTTTGTGGTGCGCCACGGGGGCGCGGTGCACGCATACATCAACCGCTGCGCCCATGTTCCCATCGAGCTGGACTGGCTGCCCGGGCGATTTTTCGACTCTTCCCGCCATTTTTTGATCTGCGCCACCCATGGCGCGATGTATGCGCCAGATAGCGGCTATTGTGTGCAGGGGCCGTGCCGGGGCGCCCGGCTGGAGCCGGTAGCGGTCATCGAACGGGATGGCGGCGTTTTCTTGAAGGACGACAATGACTGACGGCAGGGAAGAGGGCTGGGAGCGTCGGGTGCTCGAGAGGCTGGCGCTGGAAATGCTCGCCGAGCAGCGGCGCCGCCGCCGCTGGAGCGTGTTCTTCAGGTTGGTGACGCTGGCCTTTGTAGCGGCGGCGCTGTGGGTCTTGGGTGGCTTCGGCGAGGTCGAGCCGCTTGACGGCGCGCGGCATACGGCGCTGGTGAGCCTGGAGGGCGAGATCGCCGCGAAGGGCGAGGTCAGCGCCGATCACGTGGTGGCGTCCTTGCAGGCGGCTTTTGCCGATTCGGGCACCCAGGGCGTGGTGCTGCGCATCAACAGCCCGGGTGGCAGCCCGGTGCAGGCGGGCATCATCAGCGACGAGATCCTGCGCCTCCGGGCGCTGCACCCCGACGTGCCGGTGTTCGCGGTGGTGGAGGATATCTGCGCATCGGGCGGGTATTACGTGGCGGCGGTGGCCGACCGCATTTTCGTGGACAAGGCCAGCATCGTGGGCTCCATCGGGGTGCTGATGGACGGCTTCGGCTTTGCCGGGCTGATGGAGCGGCTGGGCATCGAGCGCCGTCTTCTTACCGCCGGCGACAACAAGGGCTTCCTCGACCCATTCTCGCCCCAGCAGCCCAAGCAGCTGGCGCACGCGAAGCTGATGCTCCAGGAGATCCACACCCAGTTCGTCGACACCGTACGTAAGGGGCGCGGCGAGCGGCTGAAGGAGACGCCGGAGATGTTCTCGGGGCTGATGTGGTCGGGCGCGAAGAGCGTCGAGATGGGCCTGGCCGATGGTTTCGGGACGGTGGACTCGGTGGCCCGGGACGTGATCAAGGCCGAGAACATCCGCGATTACACCCAGAAGCGGAACCTGGCTGAGCGTTTCGCCCAGCGTTTTGGGGCCGACATGGCGGAGCGCGCGGTGAGTGCGCTCACGCGCAGCACGCTGCGCTGAGCCGGTTCGCCGGGCGGGTCGTCAGCCCGCCAGCAGCAGGAACACCGTTGGCCGTTTCGACAGCTCGGGGGCGGCGGTTTTCTTCCAGTCGGCGATCCGCCGGGTGGCGATCCATTCGTCCGCTGTGGTCAGGTCGCGGGCCACGCACAGCCGGGTCTCGGGGCCGCAGGTGCTCTTGAGGGCATCGAACATGCGGTCGTTGCGGTAGGGCGTCTCGATGAACAGCTGGGTCCGAGAATGGCGGGCCGATTCGGCTTCGAGTTCGCGGATGCGGCGCTTGCGGGCTTCTTCGTCGACCGGCAGGTAGCCGTGGAAGGCGAAGCTCTGGCCGTTGAGCCCGGAGGCCATCAGGCCCAGCAGCAGGGACGACGGGCCGACCAGCGGAACCACCTTCACGCCCTTTTCGTGGGCGTGGCGGACGAGCAGGGCGCCCGGATCGGCCACCGCCGGGCAGCCAGCCTCGGACATCAGCCCGGCATCCTGGCCGGCGAGGAGCGGCGCGAGCAGGGCGTCGAGGTCGGCGCTGCCAGGCTTTTCGGGGAGTTCGCGGATGTCCAGGTCGCGCAGCTGCGCCGGGTGTTCGAGGCGCTTCAGCTCGGCTCGGGCGGTTTTTGCGTTCTCGACGACAAAATAAGTAAGGCCGCACGCCCGCGCGGCGACGTCGGCGGGGGTTGTCAGGCCGGTGCTGGCGGGGCCCAGGCTGACGGGGATGAGGTAGAGGCTGCCGGTGCTCATCAGGGCAGCGCGATGCCTTCGTTGCGCAGCATGCGGGCCAGCGCGATCAACGGGAGGCCGACCAGGGCGTTGGGGTCGTCACCGGCAAGGGCGTCGAGCAGGGTGATTCCGAGCCCTTCGGATTTGGCGCTGCCGGCGCAGTCGAGGGGAAGCTCCCTGTTTACATAGCGCACGATCTCGTCGTCGGTGAGGCTGCGAAAGCGCACCTCGGTGGGCACCGCGTCGAGCTGCACTCGGCCGCTGCGGGTGCTGAGCACGGCCAGCGCCGTGTGGAAGACCACCGTGCGGCCGCTCATCGACTGGAGCTGCGCGACGGCGCGCTCGACGGTGCCGGGCTTGCCGAAGCGGGTGTCGCCCATGTGGGCCACCTGGTCGCTGCCGATGATCAGTGCGTCCTCGAACTGCCCCGCCACGGCGCGGGCCTTTTCGACGGCCAGGCGCTCGGCGGTGGCCTGGGGCGTCTCGCCGGGCAGCGGGGATTCGTCGATGTCCGGGCGGGCGACTTCGAAGGGCAGGCCAAAGCGCTGCAGGAGCTCACGGCGGTAGGCCGAGGTGGAGGCGAGGACGAGTTTCATCGGGAGCGGACGCAGCCTGCCGAAAAGCAGCAAAAGTAGCGTCGAAGGGTTTTGACAGGGGGAGCCGAAAATAATATCATGCCGCGCTTATGTCGCAAGAAAGCTTCGTGATCGACCTGCGGGCGCTGGCCAGAGACGGACGTCTCGTACAAGGCGAAGTGCCGGTGACAAGGCTCGGCCGTCTGGCCGGGTCGGTGCTGGAACCGTCCGGAACGGTGGTGTTTTCGTTTCAGGGTGAGCGTGACGACGAGGGCAAGCTCTACGTCGATGTGCACATCCAGGTGGGTCTGGCGCTGGAATGTCAGCGCTGTCTCGGGGCCCTGGAGTGGCCTTGCGATGTGCAGAATCGTCTGCTGCTTCTTCGTTCCGGCGACCCGTTGCCGGAGGATGAACTGGAGAACGATGCGGTCGATGCCCTCGAGGTGGAGCCGCTGACCGATCTGCTCGCGCTGGTGGAAGATGAGGTGCTGCTTGCCTTGCCGCTGGTGCCGCGTCACGATGATTGCGAGCCGCCGGTCAAGACCGGCGTAGATGAAGAGACATCGCCCTTCGCCGTACTGCGCCAGTTGCGCGGCAAGGTTTAAGTATTCCTCAAGGAGTTTTTCATGGCTGTCCAACAGAACAAGAAGTCCCCCTCCAAGCGCGGTATGCACCGTTCGCACGATTTCCTGGTTGCCCCCCCGCTGGCCGTCGAGCCGACCACCGGCGAAGTGCACCTGCGTCACCACGTGTCGCCCTCCGGCGTCTACCGTGGCAAGAAGGTTGCCAAGGCCAAGGGCGAGTAATCCTCCCGGCCGGGAAGCGGCGCGACACCCCCGGGGTGATCGCGCCGTTTTTACTAATATCTCCTATGTTCTCGCCGAATGACTGTCACGCTCGCCATTGATTGCATGGGGGGCGATCACGGCCCTTCGGTGACCGTTCCGGCCGCCCTCGATTTTCTGCGCGCCGATCGCGATGCCCGCATCGTGCTGGTCGGTCGCCCGGAAGCCATCGAACCGCACCTGGGGACTGCGCTCGCCACATTCGGCGAGCGTCTGCGCATCCAGCGAGCCTCCGAAGTCGTTGCGATGGACGAGCCGCCTGCGCTCGCCATGCGTAACAAGAAGGACTCGTCGATGCGCGTGGCGGTCAACCTCGTCAAGGAGGGGGAGGCCCAGGCCGCCGTGTCCGCCGGCAACACCGGCGCATTGATGGCGATCTCCCGCTTCGTCCTGAAGACTCTCCCCGGCATCGACCGCCCGGCCATCTGCAGCACCCTGCCGTCGATGCGCGGCCAGACCCACATGCTCGATCTCGGTGCCAACGTGGATTGCTCTCCCGAGCATCTGCTGCAGTTCGGCATCATGGGCGCGATGCTGGTGGCGGCGGTCGAGCACAACGAGCGGCCCAGTGTCGGCCTGCTCAATATCGGCGAAGAGGACATCAAGGGCAATGAGATCGTCAAGCAGGCCGGCGAACTGCTCCGCAAAAGCGGCCTCAATTTCTACGGCAACGTCGAGGGTGATGACATCTACAAGGGTACGGTGGATGTGGTCGTCTGCGACGGCTTCGTCGGCAACGTGGCGCTGAAGACCTCCGAAGGCCTGGCCCAGATGGTGGCGACCTTCCTGCGCGAGCAGTTTTCGCGCAACCTGTTCACCAAACTTGCGGCGCTCTTCGCGATGTCGGCCCTCAAGGGCTTCAAGCGGCGCGTGGATTCCCGGCGCTACAATGGCGCGGCCCTGCTGGGGTTGCGCGGAGTCGTCGTCAAGAGCCACGGCTCGGCAGATGTCTTTGCATTTGAACAGGCGATCTGGCGTGCGGCCGAAGCGGCACGCAACCGCCTGATCGATCGTATCAGCGAACGCATGATGGAACGTGAGAGGTCCGAGGCATGATTCACGCTCGTGTGGCCGGGACGGGGAGCTTTCTGCCCGGCAATCCGGTGACCAACAATGATCTGGTGGCGCGGGGCATCGACACCTCGGACGAATGGGTCGTCGAGCGTACCGGCATCCACCAGCGCCACCTGGCGGCGCCGGAGGTCACCTCCAGTGAGCTGGCCTATGAGGCGAGCCTGCGGGCCATCGCTGCGGCGGGCATCGAGCCCTCCGACATCGACCTGATCATCGTCGCCACGTCGACCCCCGACTACATCTTTCCGAGCACCGCGGCGCTGCTCCAGGCGCGCCTGGGCATCACCAACGGTGGCGCCGCCTTCGACCTGCAGGCCGTGTGCACGGGCTTCGCCTATGCGCTGGCCACGGCCGAAAAGTTCATCCGCTCCGGCAGTCACAAGCGTGCGCTGGTGGTCGGGGCCGAGGTCTTCTCGCGCATCCTCGACTGGAACGATCGTGGCACCTGCGTGCTCTTCGGCGATGGTGCTGGCGCGGTGGTGCTCGAGGCCAGTGACAAGCCGGGCATCCTCGCCACGGCGCTGCATGCGGATGGCAGTCACAACCCCATTTTGTCGGTGCCGGGCCAGATCAATCGTGGCGAGGTGGTCGGTGACCCCTTCTTGCGAATGGACGGCCAGGCGGTCTTCAAGTTTGCGGTCAAGGTGCTCGTCGACGTGGCCCGCGAGGTGATGGCTGAGGCCGGTGTCGGCATCGGCGATGTTGACTGGTTGATTCCCCATCAGGCCAACATCCGCATCATCCAGGCCACCGGCAAACGCCTCGGCGTGCCGGTCGAGAAGGTGATCGCCACGGTGGGACAGCATGGCAACACTTCGGCGGCCTCGATTCCGCTGGCTCTCGATCTGGCCGTCCGCGACGGACGGATTCAGCGGGGGCACAGGATTCTCCTCGAAGGTGTCGGCGGCGGCTTCACCTGGGGCGCAGCGCTGCTCGAGTTCTGATCAATCCAGTCATGGCCATTTAAGGGTAGGTGACGATGAATTTCGCTTTTGTGTTTCCGGGGCAGGGCTCCCAGTCCGTCGGCATGATGGCTGCTTATGGTGAGTCGATGGTGATCCGCCAGGCCTTTGCCGAGGCCTCCGAGGCCCTCGGTGAGGATCTCTGGCAGATGGTTGCCGACGGCCCTGCCGAAGTGCTGGCCCAGACGGTGAATACCCAGCCGCTGATGCTGACCGCCGGGGTTGCCATCTATCGCGAGTGGATCGCCCGCGGTGGTGCGCTGCCGTCCCTCGTCGCAGGCCACAGCCTCGGCGAGTATTCGGCGCTGGTGGTTGCCGGTGCGCTGGACTTTCAGGAGGCCGTCAAGCTGGTTCGCCTGCGCGCCCAGGCCATGCAGGAGGCCGTGCCCCAGGGTGAAGGGGCGATGGCGGCGCTGCTCGGCCTCGACGAGGCGGCTGCCGTCGACGCCTGCGCCGAAGCCGCCCAGGGCGAGGTCGTCTCGGCGGCCAACCTGAACTCTCCCGGCCAGATCGTCATCGCCGGTGCCCGCGCTGCGGTCGAGCGCGCGATGGCTGCGGCCAAGGCGCGTGGCGCAAAGCGTGCGGTGCTGCTGCCAGTGAGCGCTCCCTTCCATTGCGCGCTGATGAAGCCGGCTGCCGAGCGTCTGCAGCAGCGTCTGGCCGACATCGAAGTGCGTGTGCCGGCGATACCGGTGCTCAACAATGTGGACGTGGCGGTCGAGACCGACCCGGTGCGCATCAAGGATGCCCTCGTGCGCCAGGCTTATTCGCCGGTCCGCTGGATCGAGACGGTGCAGGAAATCGCCCGCGGTGGTGCGACTCACGTGTTCGAGTGTGGCCCGGGCAAGGTGCTGGCTGGCATGACCAAGCGTATCGAAGGCAGCCTGCAGGGGGCGGCGATCGCCGACGCGGCGAGCCTCGATGAAGTTCTGAAGACGACGGGGGCGGCATGAGCCAGGTTCTGCAGGGGCAAGTGGCGCTGGTCACCGGTGCGTCCCGGGGTATCGGGCGGGCCATCGCCCTCGAGTTGGGGCGCCTCGGTGCCACCGTGGTGGGTACCGCAACATCTGAGGGCGGTGCTGCCGACATCCAGGCCGGCCTCGAGGCGGCGGGCATTGCGGGGCGGGGTCTGGCTCTCGACGTCACCAATGCGGTGGCCTGCGAGGCGGCTCTCTGCGATATCGAGAAAAGTCTCGGTGTTGTAACGATCCTCGTCAATAATGCAGGCATCACCCGCGATAATCTCGCGATGCGGATGAAGGACGCCGAGTGGGATGCCGTCCTGGATACCAACCTCAAGTCAGTGTTCCGCATGTCGAAGCTGGTGATGCGCGGCATGATGAAGGCGCGTACCGGTCGCATCATCAACATCACCTCCGTGGTGGGGAGCTCCGGCAACCCCGGGCAGGCCAACTATGCGGCGGCCAAGGCCGGTGTGGCCGGCATGAGCCGGGCGCTGGCCCAGGAGCTCGGCAGCCGTAACATCACGGTCAATTGCGTTGCGCCGGGTTTCATCGACACGGACATGACCAAGGAACTGCCTGATGCGCAGCGTGAGGCGCTGCAGGGCAAGATCGCGCTCGGCCGTCTCGGCAAGCCGGAAGAGATCGCAGCGGTAGTGGGCTTCCTCGCCACCCCCGCGGCCGCCTACGTGACAGGTGCGACCCTGCATGTCAATGGCGGCATGTACATGGCGTAAATCTCGTCCTACTGGCGAGGGTGCGCGTTTTTGGTAGAATGCGGGGGTTTTGAATTCACCCCGCTCAATCAGCGAAGGAGTTGCTACATGGAAAATATCGAACAGCGCGTCAAGAAAATCGTTGCCGAACAACTCGGTGTCAACGAAGCCGAAATCAAGAACGAGTCGTCCTTCGTGGATGACCTGGGCGCCGACTCCCTCGACACCGTCGAACTGGTGATGGCCCTCGAAGAAGAGTTCGAGTGCGAAATCCCCGATGAAGAGGCCGAGAAGATCACCAGCGTTCAGCAAGCGATCGACTACGTCACCGCTCACCTCAAGAAGTAAGACTCCCGGAGCCCTGCCTTGACCCGTCGCAGAGTCGTCGTAACCGGCCTTGGCGCTATTTCGCCGGTCGGCAATACCGTGGCCGAAGCCTGGGATGCCATTACCAATGGCCGTTCCGGGATCGGCGAGATAACCCGCTTCGATACGTCGTCCTTTCCGGTGAAGATCGCCGGCGAAGTGAGGAATTTCGATGTCGGGGCCTATCTTTCCCCGAAAGAGGCGCGTCGTATGGATAAGTTCATCCATTACGGCCTTGCTGCGGGTGTTCAGGCGTTCCGTGATTCCGGCCTCGAAGTCAATGAGGCCAATGCCCACCGGATCGGTGTCAATATCGGTTCGGGCATCGGCGGCCTGCCGATGATCGAGGACACCCACGACGATTTCCTCGCCGGTGGTGCCCGCAAGATTTCCCCGTTCTTCATTCCCGGCACGATCATCAACATGATCTCCGGAAACCTGTCGATCATGCTCGGCCTCAAGGGGCCGAACATCGCGGTGGTGACGGCCTGTACCACGGGTCTTCACGCGATCGGCATGAGCGCCCGCATGATCGAATACGGCGATGCGGACGTTATGGTTTGCGGTGGGAGTGAATCTTCGGTTACGCCGTTGGCGGTGGGCGGCTTTGCTTCGGCCAAGGCCCTGTCCACCCGCAACGACGACCCGGCAACGGCCAGCCGGCCGTGGGACAAGGGGCGTGACGGTTTCGTCCTCGGTGAGGGGGCTGGCGTGCTGGTCCTCGAAGAGTACGAACACGCGGTCAAGCGGGGGGCCCGGATATACGCCGAGCTTTCCGGTTTTGGCATGAGTGGTGACGCGTACCACATGACCGCCCCGGACACCGACGGGCCGCGTCGCAGCATGGTTGCGGCCATGCAGAGCGCCGGCATCAATCCGGACCAGGTGCATTACCTCAATGCCCACGGCACCTCGACCCCGCTAGGGGACAAGAACGAGACCGAGGCGATCAAGCTTGCATTCGGCGTCGATGTCGCGAAGTCGCTGGTGGTGAACTCCACCAAGTCGATGACCGGTCATCTGCTCGGTGGTGCTGGCGGTTTGGAGTCGGTGTTTACGGTGCTGGCAGTCCATCATCAGGTGTCGCCGCCGACCATCAACATTTTCGAGCAGGATCCCGAGTGTGATCTGGATTACTGCGCCAACGTCGCTCGTCCGATGAAGATCGACTTTGCCATGAAGAACAACTTCGGGTTTGGCGGTACCAACGGCACGCTGGTGTTCAAGAAGTTCTGACGCGTTCGGGGCACGGGAGCCCGTGCAATGATCGTTGTTGAAATAAAGCCGTCGCGGCTGCGGGTCATTGTTCTGATGGCCTTGCATCTTGCGGCGGCTTCTTCGTTTGTATTCGGCCTGGAGCTCGGCCTGGCGGGGTCTGTCGTCCTTGCGGTGCTGGCGTGGTCGCTGGTTCGCAGCATCGTCACGGGCCGTGGTGGCTTGCCGATGGCGCTGTGCTTGAAGGACGACGGCGGAATGCTGCTCCAGCCTGACGGCGACGTTGAGGTCGATGCCGTGCCAGACGCGGCGTCGGTGGTGCTGGGACGGGTGTTGTGGCTGGTTTGGCGCGAGCATCAAGGCCCACGCAGGGGCGTGCTGCTCGTCGTGAGCGACCAGCTTGCGCCACCGGATTGGCGGCGCCTGCAGGTCTGGGCGCGTCTGCGTTTCCGGCCCGCTCCGGTGGAGGCGGGTGGAGGGGGTGTCGACCGCTGAGCGGCTGTCAGCTCAGCGGCGTGGGCGCAGGACGGTGTCGCGGGCCTTGGGCAGGGTCTGGGGGTAGTCCCGGCTGAAGTGGAGGCCGCGGCTTTCCTTGCGCTGAAGGGCGCTGCGGACTATCAGGTCGGCTGTCACGACGAGGTTGCGCAGCTCGATCAGGTCGTTGCTGACACGGAAATTGCTGTAGAACTCGTTGATTTCACGAGCCAGCAGGCGGATCCGGTGCTGCGCCCGCTGCAGGCGTTTGTTGGTGCGGACGATGCCCACGTAATCCCACATGAAGCGGCGCAGCTCTTCCCAGTTGTGGGAGATCACAATCGATTCGTCGGCGTCGGTCACGCGGCTTTCGTCCCATTGGGGCAGAGATGCCGCCAGTTCCCGCGGGTTGGCGAGGATGTCGGCCGCGGCGGCCTCGCCGAACACCAGGCATTCGAGGAGCGAATTGCTGGCCAGACGGTTGGCGCCATGGAGGCCCGTGCAGGCGGTCTCGCCGATTGCATGGAGGCCGGCGACGTCTGTCCGCGCTCTCAGGTCGGTGACGATCCCGCCGCAGGAAAAATGCACCGCCGGAACAACCGGAATCGGCTGCTGCGTGATGTCGATGCCGAGCTCGAGGCAGCGGGCCAGGATGTTTGGAAAGTGCGACTCCAGCAGCTCGGCCGGTTTGTGGCTGATGTCGAGAAAGACACAGTCGAGGCCGTGCTTCTTCATCTCGAAGTCGATGGCGCGGGCCACGATGTCGCGGGGAGCGAGTTCCTCACGGGCGTCATGCTCGGGCATGAAGCGGCTGCCGTCGGGGCGTCGCAGCAGGCCGCCTTCGCCGCGGACGGCTTCAGAGATCAGGAAGGACTTGGCCTGGGGATGGTACAGGCAGGTGGGGTGGAACTGGATGAACTCCATGTTCGCCACCCGGCAGCCCGCCCGCCAGGCCATCGCGACACCGTCGCCGGTGGCGGTGTCGGGATTGGTGGTGTACAGATAGACCTTGCCGGCGCCACCGGTGGCCAGCACCGTGTGGCGAGCGGAGAAAGTGCGCACTTCGTCGCTGGCGATATCGAGGATGTAGGCGCCCAGGCAGCCTTCGTCAGCGTGGCCGATCTTTCGCCCGATGATGAGGTCCACGGCGATGTGCTGCTCGTAGACCGCGATGTTTGGATGGGCTCTGACCTGTTCGGTGAGCGTTGCCTGGACGGCGGCACCGGTTGCGTCGGCGGCGTGGATGATGCGCCGGGCGCTGTGCCCGCCCTCGCGGGTGAGGTGGTAGCCGACGGGGGACGACGCGTCGGGCGTGAAGGGGACGCCGTGGTCGATGAGCCAGCGGATGGCCCGGGGGCCGTTCTCGACGACAAAACGGGTGGTCTTGTCGGAGCACAGGCCGGCACCGGCCGTGTGGGTGTCTGCTATGTGGGCCTCGGCGCTGTCGCTCGGGTCGAGCACGGAGGCGATGCCGCCCTGGGCCCAGGCGCTGGCGCTGTCTTCAAGGCTGCGCTTGGTGACGAGGGCGACTTTGAGCTTGTCGGCAAGGCGCAGGGCGAGCGATTGGCCTGCAAGACCACTGCCCAGGATCAATACATCGTAAGCGATCACTTCGGGAATTCCGCAGGGTCGATATGGGGGCACCGACTATAGCATGGGCGCCGTACCGTGCCGAAATCGGCAAAACCCTTCCGCTGACTGAACTATGCGCCAGATGGCCGGTCAATGGATGTACTTCGGAAGGGATTTGCGGGCTCTCGGGTATACTGCGAGGTCGGTGACCGTTCAGGTCACGACAACGAAGGTAGATGCCCCCCGACCATGAGTGATCGCGAAGTTGACCAGCAGCTGGTCGAGCGTGTCCAGCGCGGCGACAAGCAGGCTTTTGGCCTGCTTGTGGCGAAGTACCAGCGCAAGCTTGCTCGCCTGCTGTCGAGATTGATCAGGGATCCCGCCGAGGTGGAGGATATCGCCCAGGAGACCTTCATCAAGGCCTACCGTGCCTTGCCGTCGTTTCGGGGTGATAGCGCTTTTTATACGTGGCTCTACCGGATCGGGATCAACACGGCAAAAAATTTTCTGGTTTCCCAAGGGCGGCGTGCTCCGACGTCCACCGATTTCGACTCCGAAGAGGCTGAGACCTTCGAGGACGGCGACCAGCTTCGTGACATCAACACGCCTGAGCGTCTGATGATGACGCGGCAGATCGGCGATACGGTGAACACGGCGATGGAGGCCTTGCCCGAGGAGCTCAAGACGGCGATCGTGCTGCGGGAAATCGAAGGTTTGAGTTACGAGGAGATCGCCACGATCATGGATTGCCCGATAGGGACGGTGCGTTCGCGGATCTTCCGTGCGCGCGAGGCCATTTCCGAGAAGCTCAAGCCGTTGCTGGATACGGCTCCGAACAAGAGGTGGTAACAAGATGAAAGAAAGAGTCTCTGCCCTGCTGGATGACGCGCTGGACGAGGAGGCTTCCTCGCGATTGTTCGAGTCCATCAAGCGGGATGCAGGCCTGCGTCGGGACTGGGAAAGTTATTGCCTGATCGGCGACGTGCTGCGGGAAGACACCCCTCTGTCTACGGATTTCACCAGCAAGGTGATGGCGAGCCTCTCGGATGAAGTGACGGTGCTGGCACCGGTGAGGCGGGAGAGCGCCGGCTGGGCCCGCAAGCTGATGCCGATCGCCGCGTCGGTGATGGGGGTTGCTGCGGTGGGTTGGGTGGCGATGACCCTCAACGGTCAGGGTGGCGAGGTACAGCGCATGGCCAGCTCCAAGGCGGCTGTCGTTGCCAGTGCGGCGCCAGTAGAGCGCGTGTCGCGGGCGTCAGTCGAATCGTCGGACCGGGAATACCTCTTCGCGCATCAGGCTATGGCGCCTGCCGCAGGAATGCCCGGGGTGGCCCATTATGTGCGTACCGTCTCGGACACCCGCGTGGCCGCTGAAAGATGAAGCGTTTCCTGATCGTCCTGACCGCCGCCCTGTGCTGGAGCAGCGTTGTTGCAGCTCAGGTGCCGGGGGATCCGATAAGTTGGCTGGGCAGGATCTCGAATGCCGCCCACAAGCTCAACTATACGGGTAGCTTCACCTACCAGAGCGGCAAGAACATCGAGACGTCGCGCATCGCGCACTTCGTCGACGCCAACGGTGACGAACATGAACGCCTGGAGGCGCTGGACGGCAGCCCCCGGGAGGTCGTCCGCAATCAGGAGGAAGTGCAGTGTTTTCTTCCTGACCAGAAGCTGCTGATCATCGACCAATCCTCCGCGCGTCGGAGTTTTCCGGCGCGCCTGCCCCAGTCGCCGGCGGCCCTCGGCGAGCACTACCGCATCCGCAAGGGCGAGGTCGTGAGGATCGCCGGAATGGAGAGCCAGCAGATCATCCTCGAGCCGAAGGACGACATGCGCTTCGGCCACCATTTCTGGGCAGACGTCGCGTCAGGCTTGCTTTTGCGCGCCCGCATCGTGAGCGACAAGGGCGAGACCGTCGAGCAGTTCGCATTTACCGAGGTCAACATCGGTGCGCCCTTCGACAAGGAGAAGGTGCGGCCGCGTTTCTCCCGCGGAAGCGACTGGAAGGTCGTGAATGCCCGTGGCAACGAGGTCAAGGTGGAGGACACTGGCTGGGCTTTCCGTCACACCATTCCAGGGTTCCGGCCGGTGGTTTCGGTGCTGCGGCCGTCCCGTGCCGGGCACGGCGAGTCGTATCACGTGGTGTTCTCCGACGGCTTGGCGGCGATCTCGGTGTTCATCGAGCCCCTCGCGGCAAAGAATCATGTGCAGAGTGGCATGAGTGCTTCCGGTGCGTTCAATATCTTCCGGCGGGCAATCGGTGACAGGCTGGTCACCGTGCTCGGCGAGGTCCCGCCCCAGGCGTTGGTGCGGATCGCGGACGGCGTCGAGATGCGGAAGCGCTGATGAAGGTCAATGGCGTCGTGCGGCGGCTCGAGGGGGCGTACGCCTGGGTGGACGTGTCGGCGGCCCAGGGGTGTGGCCGCTGCAATGAACCCGGTGGTTGTGGCGGGGTGAATATCGCGAAACCCTTCGGTGCTTCCAGGCAGGTCTTGCGGGTTGCGAATGACGCCGGTGCCTTGGTCGGTGAGCAGGTCGGCGTGGTGATCGAAGACGGCCTGCCCCTCAAGGCGGCCCTCCGTGCTTACGCGGCCCCGGTGCTCGGTGTGCTCGCGGGTGCCGCGCTGGGGACGGCGCTGGCGCCGGCGGAGAGTGTGGATCTGATTGCCGGAGCCGGTGCGTTGCTTGGCGGCGGGCTGGCCGTGCTGCTGGTGCGCTCGAGCGGTCTGCCCTGGTCTGCGGGAAGCCAGGATCTGCCTGTCCGGCTCGAACGCGGTGGCTCGTCCGGTGGGGAGTGCGGGCGGTGAGTCGATTGTCGCGTTTTGTGGTCGTGGTTTTGTTTGTCCTGGCTGGAGCCCAGTTGCCTGCGTCTGCAGCGCGAGAGCTGCCGGACTTTGCCGAGCTGGCCGACCGTCAAGGTGCGGCGGTGGTGAATATCAGCACCACCCAGGCGGTGCGCCAGGGGCGTCCCGGCATGCCTCGTCTTGACGAAGACGATCCGATGTCCGATTTCTTCCGCCGTTTCATGCCTCGTCAACCGGGCGGAGGGCCAAAGCTTGACCCCGACAACCGCTCATTGGGTTCCGGTTTCATCGTGTCGTCCGACGGTTATGTGCTGACCAACGCTCACGTGGTGGAGGGGGCCGACGAGATCGTCGTCAAGCTGAGCGACAAGCGGGAGTTTCGTGCCCGCCTGATGGGCGCCGACCCGCGTTCGGATGTCGCCTTGCTCAAGATTGAGGCGACCGCTCTGCCCAAGGTCAGCCTGGGCGACCCGGGGAAGTTGCGGGTGGGTGACTGGGTGCTCGCCATCGGTTCGCCCTTCGGCTTCGAGAACTCCGTCACTGCCGGCATCGTGAGCGCCAAGGGGCGTTCGCTGCCCCAGGAAAACTTCGTTCCCTTCATCCAGACCGACGTGGCGATCAACCCGGGCAACTCCGGCGGGCCACTGTTCAACCTGAAGGGCGAGGTGATCGGCATCAATTCGCAGATCTACAGCCAGACGGGCGGTTTCATGGGCCTCTCGTTCGCCATTCCGATCGATGTGGCGATGGAGGTTCAGAGCCAGCTGAAGGCGCATGGCCGGGTGCAGCGGGGGCGGATCGGGGTGGTCATCCAGGAGGTGTCCCGCGAATTGGCCTATAGCTTCAGGCTCGACAAGCCGGTCGGCGCACTGGTCAGTGCCGTCGAAAAGGGCGGCCCCGCCGACAAGGCCGGGCTTGAGCAGGGCGACATCGTGCTGCGCTTCGACGGCCGCCAGGTGGGCATTTCCGGTGATCTGCCGCGCTTTGTCGGCAGCACCCGGCCGGGTGCCCGGGTGCCCGTCCAGGTGTGGCGCAAGGGTGGCCAGCGGGAGATGCAGGTCGTGGTGGCCGAACTGCCCGATGACAGGGCGAAGAAGCCGGTGCTGCCGATGCCGCGTCCGGAGGTCGCGCCCAACAAGCTCGGTATCGTGGTGGCAGACCCCAACCAACAGCAGCGGCGGGATGGCCGGCTTGCCTCGGGTGGCGTGGTGGTCGAGGCGTTGCGCAGTGCGTCGGCGCGGGCCTCCGAGATCCAGGCCGGCGACGCGATCCTGGCCATCATCAACCGGGGTGTGCGCACCGACCTGCGCTCGGCGGATCAGTTCGGCCGCCTGGTGGCTGCCCTCGAGCCGAGCCAGGCCGTGACCCTGCTCGTGCAGCGGGGCGACACCCAGACCTTCGTTCCGGTGCGTACCCTTGAACGCTGAACGCCGTCTCACCGTGCTCAGCCGTGAGTGGTGCCACCTGTGCCACGATCTGCTCGATGCCCTGAAGCCCCTGCAGGGCGAGTTCGGCTTCGAGGTCGAGGTGCTCGACGTGGATGCCTTCCCCGAGCTGGAGGCCGAGTGGGGCGAGAAGGTTCCGGTGGTGCTGGCTGGCGATCTTGAGCTGTGTCATTACTTTCTCGACGAAGCTGCGGTTCGTGCTCATTTCCAGCGTATCGGTTAGAATGCAAGTCTTTGCCAGGCAAACAAATTTTCAAGGGTGCCCACCGGCACCCTTTTTCATGGCCCATGCAACACATCAGAAACTTTTCGATCATTGCCCACATCGACCACGGTAAATCCACCCTGGCCGACCGGATCATCCACCTTTGCGGCGGCCTCTCCGACCGCGAGATGGAGGCGCAGGTGCTCGACTCGATGGACATCGAGCGGGAGCGCGGCATCACCATCAAGGCCCAGACGGCGGCGCTGAGTTACCGCGCCCGCGATGGCCAGGTGTACAACCTCAATCTCATCGACACCCCGGGGCACGTGGACTTCTCGTACGAAGTCTCCCGCTCGCTGGCGGCCTGTGAGGGCGGTCTGTTGGTCGTCGATGCGTCCCAGGGGGTCGAGGCGCAGACCGTGGCCAACTGCTACACGGCGCTGGAGCAGGGCGTCGAGGTGGTGCCGGTCCTCAACAAGATGGACCTGCCCCAGGCCAACCCGGATGGCGCGAAGCAGGAGATCGAGGATGTGATCGGCATCGACGCGAGCGACGCGATCCCTTGTTCCGCGAAGACCGGCCTGGGCGTCGAGGACATCCTCGAAGCCGTCATTGCCCGCATTCCGCCCCCCAAGGGCGACCCGGATGCACCCCTCAAGGCGCTGATCATCGACTCGTGGTTCGACAACTACGTGGGCGTGGTGATGCTCGTCCGCGTGGTCGATGGCACGCTCAAGCCCAAAGACAAGATCCTCTTCATGTCCAACGGCAACCAGCACCTGTGCGAGCAGGTGGGTGTGTTCACGCCCAAGTCGCAGCCGCGGGAAACGCTCTCGGCCGGGCAGGTGGGCTTCATCATCGCCGGCATCAAGGAACTCAAATCCGCCAAGGTGGGTGACACCATCACCCTCGCGGGCAAGCCGGCTGCCACGCCGCTGGCCGGTTTCAAGGAGATCAAGCCTCAGGTGTTCGCGGGCCTGTACCCCGTCGAATCCAACGAGTACGACCAGCTCCGCGAGTCCCTCGAGAAGCTGCGCCTCAACGACGCCTCGCTGCAGTTCGAGCCGGAAGTCTCGCAGGCACTGGGCTTCGGCTTCCGCTGCGGCTTCCTCGGTCTGCTGCACATGGAGATCGTCCAGGAGCGTCTCGAGCGCGAGTTCGACATGAACCTGATCACCACGGCGCCCACCGTGGTGTACGAAGTGCTGATGAAGGACGGAACCGTGGAGCAGGTCTCCAACCCGTCCAAGCTGCCCGACCTCTCGAAGGTGGAAGAAGTGCGCGAGCCGATCATCAAGGCCGTCATCTTCCTGCCCCAGGAGTACGTGGGGCCGGTGATCACCCTGTGCAACCAGAAGCGGGGCGCCCAGGTCGACATGCTCTACCACGGCCGGCAGGTTCAGCTGATCTACGACATGCCCATGAACGAAGTCGTGATGGACTTCTTCGACAAGCTCAAGTCCGTCTCCCGCGGCTACGCCTCCCTCGACTACGAGTTCAAGGAATACCGCGCCGCCGACCTGGTGAAGCTCGACGTGCTGGTTTCCAGCGAGAAGGTCGATGCGCTGTCGATCATCGTCCACCGTGCCAACTCCCAGTACCGTGGCCGTGAGCTGGTCGCCAAGCTGCGTGAGCTGATCCCGCGCCAGATGTTCGACGTGGCGATCCAGGCCGCGATTGGGTCCAACATCGTCGCCCGCGAGACCATCAAGGCCCTGCGCAAGAACGTGCTCGCCAAGTGCTACGGCGGCGACATCACCCGCAAGAAGAAGCTCCTCGAGAAGCAGAAAGAGGGCAAGAAGCGCATGAAGCAGGTCGGTAACGTGGAAATTCCGCAGGAGGCCTTCCTGGCCGTGCTGCGGGTTGACGAAGGTAAATAAGCCGGCCCTCGGGTTGGCAGCAGGAGTGCTTGCGTGAATTTCGCGTTGATTCTTTTCATATTGCTCCTCGTGAGCGGGGCCCTGTGGGCCCTCGACCACTTCGTCGCGAGCAAGCGCCGGAGCGTCGGCGCCAAGAGCCCCTGGTGGGTCGAGTACGGAGCCAGCTTCTTCCCGGTGATCCTGGTGGTGTTCTGCCTGCGCTCCTTTGTAGTCGAGCCCTTCAAGATCCCCTCGGGCTCGATGATCCCGACCCTGCTGGTGGGCGACTTCATCCTGGTGAACAAATGGACGTATGGCATCCGCCTGCCGGTGATCAACAAGAAGATCGTCGACGTGAATCTGCCCAAGCGGGGTGATGTGATGGTCTTTCGCTTCCCGCAGGACACCTCCCTCGACTACATCAAGCGGGTGGTGGGGCTGCCGGGCGACAAGGTTGAATACATCGACAAGAAGCTCACGATCAACGGTCAGGCCATGGCCCAGTCGCCGGATGGCGACTACCTGCACGCCGAGCGACTGTTTTATTCGCCGCGCTTCACCGAGAAGCTCGGCGCGGTCGAGCACAAGATCATCGTGGAAAACGACGCACCGCCCTTCGTGTCGCCGAGCATCCAGTATCCCTTCCGCGAGAACTGCACCTATACTAATCGCGGTGTTTCCTGCACTGTTCCGGCTGGGCACTACTTCATGATGGGTGACAACCGGGACGGGAGCTACGACAGCCGGGGCTGGGGTTTCGTCCCGGAAGAAAACATCGTGGGCAAGGCTTTCTTCATCTGGTTCAACTTCAGTGACCTGAAGCGCATCGGCAGCTTCCATTGATCATGAAACATAAATCTCAGTCCGGGGTCAGCCTGATCGGTGTGATGATCGGCGGTGCCGTGCTCGCGGCCCTGCTGCTGGTCGGGCTCAAGCTGATCCCGGTGGTCTCCGAGTACATGGGCGTCAAGCGCTCGATGACGGCCGTCGTGGGTGGAGCGAACCCCCAGACGGCGACCGTTTCCGAACTCCGTAGTGCCTTCACCAAACGCGCCATGGTCGACGACGTCACCACCATCACCGCTTCCGACCTCGACATCACCAAGGAAGACGGCCGCATCGTCATGTCCATTGAATACTCCCGCAAGGTCAAGCTGTTCGGCAACGTGAGCCTGCTCATCGATTTCAGTGCGTCCACCGCCGACAGTCACTAGGCGAAGCGCATGAAGCTCGACGCCCTGCAAAAGGCCATCGGCCACCGTTTTTCCCGTCTTGAGCTGCTCCAGCAGGCGGTCACCCATCGCAGCTTCGGTTCGCCCCACAATGAGCGGCTGGAGTTTCTCGGCGACAGCATCGTCAACTGTGTCACGGCGATCGCCCTGTTCGAGCGTTTCGGCGAGCTGCGCGAGGGCGACATGTCCCGCCTGCGTGCCAACCTCGTGCGCCAGGAAGCCCTGCATCGCCTGGCCGAGGGCCTGAAGCTGGGTGAGTACCTGAGGCTGGGGGAGGGCGAAATGAAGAGCGGCGGTCACCGCCGCCCGTCCATCCTTGCAGACGCCCTCGAGGCGATCTTCGCGGCGGTTTTCCTCGACGCCGGTTTCGAGGCTGCCAAAGCGGTGATCGATCAGCTCTACGCGTCGTCCATCGCCAGTCTCGACCCCGCCCGCGCGCTCAAGGACCCGAAGACGGCGCTCCAGGAATGGCTTCAGGGGCGGCGCATGCCTCTGCCCAAATATTCCCTCGCCGATGCCCGTGGCGAGGCTCACCAACAGGAATTCGAGGTCGAGTGCGAGATCACCGGCCTCGGCCTCAAGACCCGTGGCATCGGCGTGAGTCGCCGCGCTGCCGAACAGCAGTCCGCCCAGCGGGCGCTGGAACTCCTGCCAAAGTCATGACCGAATCCAAACCTGCCGCCGACAAGTCTTTCCGTACCGGTTTCGTCGCCATCGTCGGCCGCCCCAACGTGGGCAAGTCCACCCTGCTCAACCGCCTGATCGGCCAGAAGATCAGCATCGTCTCGCGCAAGGCCCAGACCACCCGCCACCGGGTGACGGGCGTCTTGACCGAGGGGCAGGCCCAGTTCATCTTCGTCGATACGCCGGGTTTCCAGACCCGCCATAAAAACGCCCTCAACCGCGCGATGAACCGCACGGTGACGCAGGTGCTCTCCGACGTCGACCTCGTGCTGTTCGTCATCGAAAGCGGCCGTTATGGCCCGGCGGACGAGCAGGTGGTCAAGCTGCTCCCCGAGGGCGCCAAGGTGATCCTGGTGGTCAACAAGGCCGATCTGCTCGAGGACAAGGCCCGCATGTTGCCTTTCCTGCAGAAGATGAGCGCGGTCTATCCCTTCGCCGAGATCGTCCCGGTAAGCGCCGAGAAGGGCCGCAACACCGATACGCTGCTGAAGGCCGCCGAGCCCTATCTGCCCGAAGGCGACCCCATCTTCGACGCCGACGACATCACCGACCGCAGCGAGCGCTTCCTGGCAGCTGAATTCCTGCGCGAGAAGCTGTTCCGCCAGCTCGGCGAGGAGCTCCCCTACGGCATGACCGTCGAGATCGAGAAGTTCGAGGCCGAGCCCGGCCTGCGCCGCATCCACGCGGCGATCATCGTCGACCGCGACGCCCACAAGGCGATGGTGATCGGCAAGGGCGGCGAGCGCCTCAAGCGCATCGCCACCGAGGCCCGCCTCGAGATGGAGAAGCTCTTCGAATCCAAGGTGTTCCTTGAAACCTGGGTCAAGGTCAAGAGCGGCTGGGCCGACGACGAGCGCGCGCTCAAGAGCCTCGGCTACGAATAAGCCCGGCGTCGTGGCACGGCCATGAGCGCCAGGCAACGCATCGACCAGCAGCCGGGCTTCGTGCTGCACAGCTACCCGTACCGCGAGACAAGCCTGATCGTCGAGGTCTTCAGCCGCGACCATGGCCGGATCGGCCTGGTGGCCAAGGGTGCGCGGCGGCCCATGTCGCAGCTGCGCGGGGTGCTGATGGCCTTTCAGCCGCTCCTGATCGACTGGAGCGGAGGTGGCGAGATGAAGACCCTCGTCCGCGCCGAATGGCAGGGTGGCCAACCGCTGCTGGGCGGGCAGGCGCTGCTGTGCGCCTACTACCTCAACGAGCTCCTGATGCGCCTCCTGCCGCGGGAAGACCCCCACCCCGTTCTGTTCCGCGCCTACGGCGATGCCCTGCGGGCGCTGGCGGCGGGCGAGGGGCAGGAGGTTATCCTGCGGCGCTTCGAGCTGGCGCTGCTGCAGGAGCTCGGCTACGGGCTCCAGCTGGACTCGGATGCAGACGGCGCGCCGGTCCGTCCCGAGCTTCGCTACGCCTATATAATCGAGCGCGGCGCGGTGCCCCTCGACGAATACGGCATTGACGACCCGTCGGTCGTGGCCGGCCGGGTGCTCCTCGACATGGCCCGCGGCGATTTCCGCGAGCCCGAAACCCTGGCCGGCGCCAAGGCGCTGATGCGCCGGCTCATCCAGCACTATCTTGGCGGGCAGGTGCTCCAGTCCCGCCGCGTCTTCACCGAATTGTTTGCCTTTCCCGGAGATCCGTCTTGATCGAACTCGGCGTCAACATCGACCACGTTGCCACCCTGCGCCAGGCCCGCCGCACTTGGGAGCCCGACCCCGTGTGGGCGGCTGTCGAAGCCCACCTGGGCGGGGCCGACGGCATCACCGTGCACCTGCGCGAAGACCGCCGCCACATCCAGGACGCCGACGTGCGCAAGCTGCGCGACCTCACCCAGATCAAGCTCAACCTCGAGATGGCCGCCACCGACGAGATGGTCGGCATCGCCTGCGAGATCAAGCCCGAGATGGCGATGTTCGTGCCCGAAGGCCGCCACGAGGTGACCACCGAGGGTGGCCTCGACATCGTCGCCCAGGAGGCGCAGCTGAAGGACGCGGTGGCGCGTCTTGCCGACCGTGGCATCATCGTCAGCGTCTTCATCGACGCCGATGTCGCCCAGGTGGAGGCCGCCGCGCGCATCGGCGCCAAGGTCTGCGAGATCCACACCGGGCCCTATGCCCACGCCTTCCACGCCGCCGGCCGCGACGCCGAGAGCCCGGCCGTGCTGGCCGAGATCGCCAGGATCGCCGAGGCCGGGGCTGCCGTGCGTAGCCTCGACATGCGCTTCAACGCCGGCCACGCCCTCAATTACTACAACGTTCAGCCCATCGCCCGCCTCACCGGCATCCGCGAGCTGCACATCGGCCACTCCATCATCAGCCGCTCGGTGTTCACTGGCCTGCGCGAGGCCGTGCGCGAAATGAAGCGCCTGATGCGCGAGGGCGCCGAACGCGGCCTGCGGCCGTGATCCACGGCGTCGGCACCGACATCGTGCGGGTGGCGCGCCTGGCCGACGCGCTCGAGCGTCACGGCGCGCGCTTTGCTGAGCGCATCCTCGACGCCTCCGAGCGCGCCGCCTTTGCCGCCGCGCCCGACCCGGCCCGGCTGCTGGCCAAGCGCTTCGCGGCCAAGGAGGCCTTCGGCAAGGCACTCGGCACCGGCGTCGCCGCGCCGGCCACGCTCCACGCGGTGCGCGTGGGGCACGACGCCCTGGGCAAGCCCTTGTTCGAGTTTGCCCCGGCCCTGGCCGAGCATATGCGCGAGCGTGGGCTGCACGCCCACCTGAGCCTCTCCGACGAAACCGACTACGTCGTCGCCTTTGCCGTCATCGAAAAGCCATGAAGCCATCCCATCGCCCTGCCGGCCCCGTTATGCTCGACGTGGCCGCCCATGAAATCACCGCCGAAGAGCGCGAGATCCTGCAGCACCCGCTGGTCGGCGGCGTGATCCTGTTTGCCCGCAACTACGCCGAGCCCGGCCAGCTGCGGGCCCTCACCGGGGCGATCCGCGCGGTGCGCCCGGGCCTGGTGATCTCGGTGGACCACGAAGGCGGCCGCGTCCAGCGTTTCCGCGAGGGCTTCACCCGCCTGCCGGCGATGCGCCGCTTCGGCGAGGCCTGGAACACCGATCCGGCCGCGGCCAAGGCGGCCGCCCGCCACGCGGGCTTCGTGCTGGCCGCCGAGCTGCGTGCCCACGGCGTCGACCTCAGCTACGCGCCGGTGCTCGACCTCGATTATGCGGTGAGCTCGGTGATCGGCGACCGGGCCTTTCATCGCGATCCGCTGGTCGCCACCGAGCTCGCCCGCGCCCTAATTGCCGGCCTCGGCGATGCCGGCATGGGCGCGGTGGGCAAGCATTTTCCCGGCCACGGGGCGGTGGAGGCCGACTCCCACGTGGCGATTCCGGTGGATGGCCGCGGCTTCGAGGCGGTCTGGGCCGAAGACGTGCAGCCCTTCCGCCTGCTGGCCGGCGAACTGGCCGGCGTGATGCCCGCCCACGTGATCTTCGAAAAGATCGACCCACGCCCGGCGGGCTTCTCGCCCTTCTGGCTGCAGGAGGTGCTGCGCGGTCGGCTGGGCTTTGGCGGCGTGATCTTCAGTGACGACCTGACGATGGAAGGGGCGAGCGTCGCCGGCGACATCGTCGACCGCGCCAGCGCAGCCCACACCGCCGGCTGCGACATGGTGCTGGTGTGCAACCGGCCCGACCTGGCCGTGCAGCTCCTCGACCGCTGGCATCCGGCGGTGGCCGCCGGCAGCGCCGAGCGCATCGCCGCCCTGCGCCCGCGGCAGGGCAACATGCCCGCCGACCCGGCCACCCTCGCCGGTTGGGCGCCTTACTGCCAGGCCCGCGACAGCGTGCTGGCCCTGGCCTGATTGCGCCCATCACGATGAGCTTCGACGCCAAGACTTTCCTGCGCACGCTCACCGAGGAGCCCGGCGTCTATCGCATGATAGGCGAGGGCGAGGTGGTGCTTTACGTGGGCAAGGCCAAGAACCTCAAGCGGCGGGTGTCGTCGTATTTCCAGCGCACCCAGCTGTCGCCGCGCATCGCGATCATGGTGGGGCAGGTGGTGCGGGTGGATACCACGGCCACCCGCTCCGAGGCCGAGGCGCTGATCCTCGAGAACAACCTCATCAAGAGCCTCGGGCCCAAGTACAACATCCTGTTTCGGGACGACAAGTCCTACCCCTACATCGCCATTTCGGGCGACGAGTTTCCGCAGATCTTCTATCACCGGGGCGGCTTCCGCAAAGGCGTGCGCTACTTCGGGCCCTTCCCCAACTCGTGGGCGGTGCGCGACACCCTGCACCTGATGCAGAAGATCTTCCGCCTGCGCACCTGCGAGGACACCACCTTCAGCAACCGCTCGCGGCCCTGCCTGCTTTACCAGATCCAGCGCTGCACCGGGCCCTGTGTGGGGTTGATCGACAAGGAGGCTTACGCCGCCGACGTGAGCCTGGCCAGCCTCTTCCTTGGCGGGCGGCACGGTGACGTGGTGGATGATCTGTCGAGGCGCATGCAGGAGGCCTCCGACCGCCTGGCCTTCGAGCAGGCCGCCGCCTACCGCGACCAGATCCGCAACCTGCAGGCCGTGCTCCACAAGCAGTTCGTCGAGAGCGCCCGCGACGAGGACGTGGATGTGCTGGCGGCCGTCGAGCGGGGCGGGCTGGTGTGCGTCAACCTCGCGATGATCCGCGGCGGGCGACACCTCGGCGACCGGCCGCTGTTCCCCGCCAATGCCCAGGGCTGCGCACCGCTCGATGCGTTGGTGGCCTTCGTGGAGCAGCATTACCAGGATCATCCCGTGCCCGGGCGTGTCCTGGTCAATCTCGACCCGGCGCCGGTGCGCGAGGCCCTTGAAGCGGTCGTCGAAGGCAAGGTGGTGGTGGTCGCCGCCCGCTACGAGAATGAGCGGGCCTGGATCGGGATGGCCGAGAACAACGCCGGCCTCGCGCTGCTGGTGCGCGAGCAGGAGTCGTCCCGCGGCGAGCAGCGCCTCGAGGCCCTGCGCGATGCCCTCCAGCTGGCCGAGACCCCGACGCGCATCGAGTGCTTCGACATCTCCCACACCATGGGTGAGGCCACGGTGGCCTCCTGCGTGGTGTGGGACGGCACGGCGATGAAGAAGTCCGAGTACCGTCGCTACAACATCGCCGGCATCACCCCGGGTGACGACTACGCGGCGATGCGCCAGGCGCTCACCCGGCGCTACGAAAAGGTGGCGGCCGGCGAGGGCGTGCGGCCGGACCTCATCCTCATCGACGGCGGCAAGGGGCAGATGGGCGTCGCCCGCGAGGTGCTCGCCGAACTCGGCCTCGACATCACGATGTTCGGCGTCGCCAAGGGCGAGAGCCGTAAGCCGGGCCTCGAAGAGTTGGTCTTCCCCGATGGTCGCGAGCCGGTGCACATGCGCCCCGACGCGCCGGCGCTGCACCTCATCCAGGAGATCCGCGACGAGGCCCACCGTTTTGCGATCACCGGCCACCGTGCCCGGCGTGCCAAAGCCCGCAACACCTCCCGCCTCGAAGACATCGCCGGGGTCGGGCCGACGCGCCGCCGCAAGCTGCTGGCGGCCTTCGGTGGCCTCGATGGTGTGCGGGATGCCACGGTGGAAGACCTGTGTCGGGTGGATGGTATCAACCGGCACCTGGCGGAACAGATATACAATGCCCTGCGATAGTCGCAGTGAATGTGTCCATGCCTTTCAACATACCTAATTCCCTGACCTGGGCGCGCATCGCGCTGATCCCCTTTTTCGTCGGCATCTACTACCTGCCGGCCGATGTGATCTCGGCCGAGGGCAAGAACCTCGTCGCCACCGTGACCTTCATCGTCGCCGCGGTGACCGACTGGTTCGACGGCTACCTGGCCCGCAGCCTCGGGCAGACCTCGGCCTTCGGCGCCTTCCTCGACCCGGTGGCCGACAAGCTGATGGTGGCGGCGGCGCTGATCGTGCTGGTGCACCTCGGGCGGGTGGATTCGCTGATCGCGCTGGTCATCATCGGCCGCGAGATCACCATCTCGGCCCTGCGCGAGTGGATGGCCAAGGTGGGTGCTTCCGGCAGCGTCGCGGTGGCCTTCGTGGGCAAGCTGAAGACAGCGGCGCAGATGTCGGCGATCCCGCTGTTGCTGATCGAGGCGCCGGTAATGGGGTTCGACAGCCTCAAGCTCGGCACCCTGCTGATCTACGTGGCGGCCGTTCTCACCCTGTGGTCGATGGGTTACTACATGCGCTGCGCCTGGCCCGAGCTGATGAAGCGGAGTCGATAAGGTCAAATCAGTTGTTGACAAGCCGTTCTGGCTGTCTATAATGGCGGCTCTTTCAGCGGCAGTAGCTCAGTTGGTAGAGCGCAACCTTGCCAAGGTTGAGGTCGAGAGTTCGAGACTCTTCTGCCGCTCCAGAATTCAGTGAAAAGCGTAGCTTTTCCGTGCAATACACGGCGCGATAGCAAAGCGGTTATGCACCGGATTGCAAATCCGTGTAGGTCGGTTCGACTCCGGCTCGCGCCTCCAGTACTTGAAGTTTGAATGCGGCAGTAGCTCAGTTGGTAGAGCGCAACCTTGCCAAGGTTGAGGTCGAGAGTTCGAGACTCTTCTGCCGCTCCAGGATAAACGGGGAAAACGATGATTCGTTTTCCCCGTTTTGTTTTGTCCTGCGCGCCGAGTCGCCAGGAGCGAGGCCCATGAAAATCTCCTTTCCCCCTGATCCGGTGACGAACTGCGATGAGCGGCCTGCCGGCGAATTGCCCTCCCTGGTCGTCGTGCACGCCATCAGCCTGCCTCCTGATCGGTTCGGCGGGCCAGCCGTGGAGCAGTTGTTCACCAATCGTCTGGACCCCTCCGGGCACCCCTATTACGCGACGATCCATCATCTGCGTGTCTCCGCCCACTACTTCATCCGGCGCGGCGGCGAGCTGGTCTGTTTTGTCCCGCCCGAAAAGCGCGCCTGGCACGCCGGTGTCTCGTCGTGGCGTGGGCGCGAGCGCTGCAATGATTTCTCCGTCGGGGTCGAGCTGGAGGGCTGCGACATCCTGCCCTTCGAGCAGGCCCAGTACGAGGCGCTGGCCGGGCTGCTTAGCGAACTGTGCGGCCGCTTTCCGGTGGCGGGCGTCACCGGGCACTCGGATATCGCTCCGGGCCGCAAGACCGACCCGGGCCCGTATTTTTCGTGGGGGCGCCTGCGGCGCATTCTTATCGAAGCGGGGAAGGGCGAGGTGGCCCTCCTGATCGAGCCGGAAGGGGAGGGCGAGAGCGACGATTCCGATCGGATGCGCTGGCCTTTTCCACTTGCCGGGCGACCGCTCTGAGGCTTGCCGAAACCCGCTCAGGCGCCGGGATTTCTCTCCGGCCGCGGCCAGCTTCAGGTTCACCCGCCAGCTCCGGCTTATGCGGTGTGATTTGCCCCACGCCCGGGTGCTTCCCCCTGGGATTGACAAAAGTGAATCGAATCAATACAATGCATTTTGTGTGCAATGCAGCACGCAGTTTTTTTGTTAAATGTCGGCGCTGAAATCGTCGCATAACCGGGCTTCCCTTTCCGGTTAATGACCGTCTCAAGGTCTGGTTTCGGCGCTTTTTTTGGCACGCTGTCTGGTTGCGTCAGCGTGTTTGGATCAACCCCTGGCGACCTAGTCTTTCGAATGCTTTCGGCTGCAATCTGGCCGATGAGTTGAACCCGGCCCTGCTTCATGGGGCCATCGGGTGAAGCGGCACGGATGTCCTGCCTCTGTTTTTCAAGGGCGGGTTTGCGTGTGTGTTCGGTGGGCTGTGGCCACAGAAAGGAGAGCCCATGTTCGCAACTCGTATCGCGAAGTACGCACGTCACGCGGCTTCATTCATGCTTCACTTTGCCCACGGCGGGCTTCTCGTCGCCGGGCTCATCGTTACCCTGTTCATTGCTTCACGTATCGCCAATCACGGCGTTCAGGGTTTGTCCCTTGGTAGTCTGGGTGGAGAATCGTCGGTCAGTACGGCGGTTGTCGACGAGCCGGTGGTCGAACCGGTGGTCGAGGTCGCGGAAACGCCGGCCAAGCTCAGCCCCGACCTGCAGCGTGTCAAGGCCTACGTGGCCAAGCGTTATCAGGTGTCGGCGGTGGCCCTCGAGCCGCTTCTGGCGGCGGCCCAGCAGACTGGTCGGAGCGTGGGGGTTGATCCTCTCCTGATCGTGGCGGTGATGGCCATCGAGTCCCGCTTCAACCCGTTCGCCGAGAGCCCGATGGGCGCTCAGGGCCTGATGCAGGTGATCCCCAAGTGGCACCCTGACAAGATCGACGTCAAGGCTGACCGGAGTGCCATGTTCGATCCCCACACCAACATCCGTGTCGGTGCGCTGGTCCTCAAGGAGTACATCCAGACCACCGGGTCCATCGAGAGGGCGCTGCAGCAGTACAACGGCTCCAGCGACCCGGCCGCTCCCTATGCCAACAAGGTCATGGCGGTCAAGGCTCAGCTGAGTCAGGCTGCCCGCAGTGGTGGCAAGTTCGTTGGCGCCTGAGCCGGGTCTGCGGAACCGGTAAATAAGCCCGGCTCCGCACCGTTCGAGGTGGCTCCCGTTTTTGGGGTGCCCTGAAGGCCGTCATCTCGACGGCCTTTTTCAATTCTGTCGCGGCTTGCTGCGCGCAGCTTCAGCCGGTGCGCAGGACTCTGGCGATCCGTTCGGCCGCTTCGACGAGGCGGGCTTCGCCGGTCGTGTAGGCGATGCGCAGGTGACGATCCGGGGCGTTGTCGCCAAAGTCGATCCCGGGTGTCGTGGCGACGCCCGCGTCCTCGATCAGGCGCCGTGCGAGGGTCTCGCTGTTGTCGGCGAGATCCGAGATGTCGGCGTACAGATAGAACGCGCCCTGGGGTTCGGTCGCAAAGCGAAAACCGAGCTCACGGAGAGCCGGGAGTAGCGTGTTGCGACGCGCGGCGAAGGCGTGGCGGCGCTCCTCGAGAATTTCCAGGGTGGCCGGGGTGAAGGCGGCCAGGGCCGCGTGCTGGGCCGGCGTCGACGGCGAGATGAAGAAGTGCTGGGCGAGCTTTTCGATCTGGCGCACGTAGGCCTGGGGAGCAACCACCCAGCCGAGCCGCCAGCCGGTCATGCCGAAGTATTTCGAGAAGCTGTTCACCACGAACACATCTTCAAGGCTGGTCAGGGCCGTGCTGGCGTCGACGCCGTAATTGAGCCCCTGATAGATCTCGTCCACGATCAGGATGCCGCCACGGGCCGCCACGGCTTCGTGCAGCGCAATGATTTCGGCCTGGGTGAGCAGGGTGCCCGTCGGGTTGGCCGGTGAGGCCACCATCAGCCCACGGGTGCGTGCGGTCCAGGCGTCGGCGAGCTGGGCGGGGGTCGGCTGGAAACGCGTCGAGGCGTCCACCGGCAGGGCCCGGGCAACGCCCTCGAAGCTGCGCACCAGGTGGCGGTTGGAGGGGTAGCCCGGGTCGGGCAGCAGCCATTCGTCGCCCGGATCGGTGGTGACGGCGAGGGCCAGCATCAGGGCACCCGACGCGCCCGGCGTCACGATGATGCGTTCGGGGGAGATGTCGGCACCGAAGCGGTCGTGGTAGAAGCGTGCGATCGCCTCGCGCAGCGCAGTGAGGCCCAGCGCCGGGGTGTAATGCACGTGGCCGCCAGCCAGGAAGTCCCGCGCCGCTTCGACGATGGTGGGCGGAGTGGGGAAGTCGGGTTCGCCGACCTCCAGGTGGATGATGTCGCGCCCGGCGGCTTCAAGCTGATGGGCGCGCTTGAGGATTTCCATCACATGGAAGGGTTGGATGTCGGCCATCCGGCGGGCGATCTTGTTCATTGGGATTCCTCGAGAAAAACAAAAAGCGCCGGTCGCCCGGCGCTTTTTTGAGTCGCAGCAGCCTTCCGGCTGCCCGCAACTTACACCGACATGGCCAGTTCGAACAGTTCGCGCTTGAGCATGAACTGCTTGGGCAGGCGGTCCTGCAGCTTTTCGAACCACTCCTTGTGGCCGGCCAGCTCGCTCTTCCAGGCTTCGGCATCGACCTGGGTGAGGGCTTCAAACTCGGCCTTGGTGACATCCGAGCCGGTCCAGTCGATATCCTCGTACAGGGGCATCCAGCCGAGGGCGTTCTCGTTGGCGTGGACGCGGCCGCGGACGCGATCAACGACCCACTTGAGGACGCGCATGTTCTCGCCGAAGCCCGGCCACATGAACTCACCCTTCTCGTTCATGCGGAACCAGTTGACGCAGAAGATGCCGGGGGCCTGGTCGACGGTGTGACCCATCTTCAGCCAGTGGTTGAAGTAGTCACCCATGTGGTAGCCGCAGAAGGGGAGCATCGCGAACGGGTCGCGACGCACCACGCCCTGGGCGCCGAAGGCGGCGGCGGTGGTTTCGGAGCCGAGGGTGGCCGCCATATAGACGCCGTAGTTCCAGTTGAAGGCCTGGTACACCAGCGGCACGGTGGTGGCGCGACGGCCGCCGAAGATGAAGGCGGAGATCGGTACGCCGGCCGGATCTTCCCAGTTCGGGTCGATGGACGGGCACTGGCTGGCCGGTGCGGTGAAGCGGGAGTTCGGGTGGGCAGCCTTGCGGCCGGTTTCCTTGGCGATCTCCGGGGTCCAGTCCTTGCCCTGCCAGTCGATCAGGTGGGCCGGGGCTTCCTTGGTCATGCCTTCCCACCACACGTCGCCGTCGTCGGTCAGCGCGACGTTGGTGAAGATGATGTTTTCCTTGAGGGTGGCCAGGGCGTTGTAGTTGGTCTTCTCGGAGGTGCCGGGGGCGACGCCGAAGAAGCCCGCTTCCGGGTTGATCGCGTAGAAGCGGGTGGTGCCGTCGGCTTCCTTGCGCGGCTTGATCCAGGCGATGTCGTCGCCGACGGTGGAGATCTTCCAGCCGTCGAAGGACTTCGGCGGGATCAGCATCGCGAAGTTGGTCTTGCCGCAGGCAGACGGGAAGGCGGCGGCGACGTAGGTCTTCTCGCCGGTGGGGCTTTCGACACCGAGGATCAGCATGTGTTCGGCCAGCCAGCCTTCGTCGCGGGCCATGTTGGAGGCGATGCGCAGGGCGAAGCACTTCTTGCCGAGCAGCGCGTTGCCGCCGTAGCCGGAGCCGTAAGACCAGATTTCACGGGTCTCGGGGTAGTGGACGATGTACTTGGTGGTGGGGTTGCACGGCCAGGCGGAGTCCTTCTCGCCGTGGCCGAGCGGTGCGCCGACGCTGTGCACGCAGGGCACGAACTCGCCGTCGGTGCCGAGCACCTCGTAGACGGCTGCGCCCATGCGGGTCATCACGCGCATGTTGGTGACGACGTAGGGGCTGTCGGAGATCTCGACGCCGATATGGGCGATCGGGGAGCCGAGCGGGCCCATCGAGAACGGGATCACGTACATCGTGCGGCCGTGCATGCTGCCCTTGAACAGACCGTTCAGGGTTTCACGCATCTTGGCCGGGTCTTCCCAGTTGTTGGTGGGGCCGGCGTCGTCCTTGTTGGCGGAGCAGATGTAGGTGCGGTCTTCGACGCGGGCGACGTCGGAGGGGTCGGAGCAGGCGAGGTAGGAGTTCTTGCGCTTTTCCGGGTTCAGCTTGATGAGCATCCCGGCTTCGACCATCTCGGCGCACAGGCGGTCGTACTCTTCTTGGGAACCGTCACACCAGACGACCTGGTCGGGCTCGGTGAGCGCGGCGATTTCGCCGACCCACTGCTTGAGTTTTTCGTTCTTGACGTAGGCGGGCGCGGCGGCGATCGCGGCTTGAGCAATGCTTTGGGACATCTAACGATTCTCCAACGTTACGGATCCGTGAATGCACTTTTGCCGGAGGGGGAGACTTCCGGCTGGGTATTCGCGTCTTCTGGCCTGGGGCGCACGGCGCGTTATTATTGGCGTCAATGGGGATTAACCCTTAAGAACTTAGCTTAATATTATGCCACGCTTCCCGTCCGGAAGTAATTCATACGTCACGACCCGAGTGCTGTGGATGTCACGAATTGCACAGGATTCGGCTTGATCTCAGGATGTACCCCATCCTTTTGAAGCAAACAACAGAGAGGGAGAAACAATGGACGAGCGTATCCGCCTGGCGGCACTCGAGTATCACCGCCTGCCCAAACCGGGGAAGATCTCGATCGCGCCGACCAAGGCGCTGACCAACCAGCAGGATCTGTCCCTGGCCTATTCGCCCGGTGTGGCGGCGGCCTGCGACGCCATCGTCGAGGACCCCGCCGAGGCGGCAACCCTTACCGCCCGCAGCAACCTGATCGGCGTCGTCACCAACGGCACCGCGGTGCTGGGCCTCGGCAACATCGGCCCGCTGGCCGCCAAGCCGGTGATGGAAGGCAAGGCCGTGCTGTTCAAGAAGTTCGCCGGCATCGACGTCTTCGACCTCGAGATCGAGGAGCCCGACGCCGACAAGCTGATCGACATGATCGCCGCGCTGGAGCCTACCTTCGGCGGCATCAACCTCGAAGACATCAAGGCGCCCGAGTGCTTCTACATTGAAAAGAAGCTGCGCGAGCGGATGAAGATCCCGGTCTTCCACGACGACCAGCACGGCACCGCCATCGTGGTGGGCGCAGCGATCCTCAACGGCCTGCACCTGCTGGGCAAGGACCTCGCCAAGGTCAAGCTGGTGACCTCCGGCGCGGGCGCCGCGGCGCTGGCCTGCCTCGACCTGCTGGTGATGCTCGGCGTGCCCGTCGAGAACATCTGGGTGACCGACATCGAGGGCGTCGTCTTCGAGGGCCGCACCAAGCTGATGGACCCGATCAAGGCCCGTTACTCCAAGGTCACCGATGCCCGCACCCTCGGCGAGGTGATCGAAGGCGCCGACGTGTTCCTCGGCCTCTCCGCGGGCGGCGTGCTGAAGCCCGAGATGGTGGCGAAGATGGCAGCCCGGCCGCTGATCATGGCGCTGGCCAACCCGACCCCCGAGATCCTGCCCGAGGAAGTCCACAAGGTGCGCGACGACGCCCTGATGGCCACCGGCCGTTCGGACTACCCGAACCAGGTGAACAACGTGCTGTGCTTCCCCTTCATCTTCCGCGGCGCCCTCGACGTGGGCGCCACGACGATCACCGACCAGATGAAGCTGGCCGCCGTCAAGGCGATCGCCGAGCTGGCCCGGGCCGAGGCCTCCGACATCGTGGTGGCGGCGTATGGCGAGAACGTCTCCGGCTTCGGCCCCGAGTACATCATCCCCAAGCCCTTCGACCCGCGTCTGATCGTCAAGATCGCGCCCGAGGTGGCCCGCGCGGCCATGGAGTCCGGCGTCGCGACGCGGCCGATCTCCGATTTCGACGCCTACCGCCAGCAGCTCAACAACTTCGTGTGGCAGTCCGGCCTCGTCATGAAGCCGGTGTTTCAGGCCGCCAAGCGTGCGCCCAAGCGCATCATCTTCTCGGAGGGCGAATCCGAGCGCGTGATTCGCGCGGTGCAGACGGTGGTGGACGAAGGCCTGTGCCGCCCGATCCTGATCGGCCGGCCCGACGTGGTCGTCGCCAACATCGAGCGCTTCGGCCTGCGCCTGCGCCCCGAGCTCGATTTCGAGATGGTCAACCCGGACGCCGACCCGCGCTACGACCAGCTCTGGGGCCACTACCACTCGCTGATGGAGCGCAAGGGCGTGTCGGTGGATTACGCGAGGCGCGAGGTGCGCCGCCGCCCGACCCTGCTCGGTTCGCTGCTGCTCAAGTTCGGCTACGCCGACGGGATGATCTGCGGCACCTACGGCATGCATGGCCTGCACCTTAAGTTCATCGAGACGGTGCTCGGCCGCCAGAAGGGCGTGCGCAACTTCTACACCATGAACCTGCTCACGCTGCCGGGCCGCACGGTGTTCCTGTGCGACACCTACGTCAACTACGACCCGACCCCCGAGCAGGTCGTCGAGATGACCCGTCTGGCCGCCGACGAAGTGCGCCGCTTCGGCATCCAGCCGCGCATTGCGTTGCTGTCGCACTCCAGCTTCGGCACCGACAGCTCGCCGACCGCCGAGAAGATGCGCAAGGCGCTGGTGATGCTGCACACCGAGCACCCCGAGCTCGACGTGGAAGGCGAGATGCACGGCGACGCGGCCCTCGACTCGGCCATCCGCATGCAGATCTTTCCGAACGCCCGCATGCGCGAGGACGCCAACCTGCTGATCTTCCCGACCCTCGATGCGGCCAACATCGCCTTCAACCTCCTCAAGACAGCCGCCGGCGACGGCGTGACGATCGGCCCCATCCTCCTCGGGGCGGGCAAGCCGGTGCACATCCTCACGCCGACCGCCACCGTCCGGCGTATCGTCAACATGACAGCGCTGACGGTCGTCGAGGCGGGGCGCTGACAGCCCGCCCTGCATATTCCGCGTCAGCCGCCGTTACTCCTTACTAGCAGGCGGCTGACGGGAGGCGTCATGACAGACGGCAGGGTGGCCCTGGTGCTGACCGGGGGCGGCGCGCGTGCGGCCTATCAGGTCGGCGCGCTGATGGCGGTTCGTGAAGTCTGGGGAAAGCGCCCGGACAACCCCTTCCCTATCCTCTGTGGAACCTCCGCCGGGGCGATCAACGCGGTCGCCCTGGCAGTGTTTTCGGCGGATTTCGACGCCGGTGTGCGCAAGCTGGCCTACATCTGGCGCAACTTTCACGTAGGGCAGATCTATCGTTCCGACACCCTGGCCATCGCTGAATCGGTGCTGCGCTGGGGGTCGGCGATCTTCCTTGGCTGGCTGATCCACCAGTCGCCACGCTCCCTGCTCGACAATTCCCCTCTCCGCGTGCTCCTTGAAGAGCACCTGGATTTCACCCAGATCGGCAAGAGCATCGCTGAAGGCCATCTGCAGGCCGTGACGGTCACCGCCTCGGGTTACACCTCCGGCGAGAGCCTGTCCTTCTTTCAAGGGCGGGACGATCTCCAGCCCTGGCGACGGGCCCAGCGCGTCGGCCTGCGCAGCGAGCTGCAGGTCGAGCACCTGATGGCCTCCAGCGCGATCCCCTTCGTGTTCCCGGCGGTGCGCATCAATCGTGAATACTTCGGCGACGGGTCGATGCGGCAGCTGGCGCCGATCAGCCCGGTGATCCATCTGGGGGCCGAGCGCATCCTGGTGATCGCTGGCGGGCGCCGCTCCGAAGAGGCGCGCCAGCGCGCCGACGCCTACCCGTCGCCCGCCCAGGTGGCGGGCCATGCCATGTCGAGCATCTTCCTGGACGGGCTAACGTCCGACCTCGAGCGCCTCGAGCGGATCAACGCCACGGTCGCTGCCGTGCCACCCGAACTGAGGCGCACCGCCGGCATTCCCCTGAAGCCCATCGAGACCCTGGTGATTGCGCCATCCCAGCGTCTGGATTATCTTGCGGCCCGCCATCGCAACGCGCTGCCCAAGGCCCTGAGCCTGGTTCTGCGCGGAATTGGTGCAACGCGGAAGAATGGCTCGGTGTTACTCTCCTACCTGCTTTTCGAGAAGGGTTATACCCGGTCGCTGATGGAGCTCGGCTATCGCGACGCGATGAGCCGGCGTGCTGATCTGGCCCGCTTCCTCCGGGTAGATCAGGCCTGAACCACCGGGCGGTGTCGCGATTGCGCAACTGATTTCACCTGTGCAAAAAAATCATTCACAAAGAGCTTCAAAAATTTAAAATAAGCCCTTATTTTGAATGAGAAGTCTGCCGTTACCGATTTCCACGTTGTCTGCGCTTCGGGGGGCTGCGGCGTGACGGCTCCCTCGGTGGGCCGTGGATCCGAAGGCAAGGCTGGTCATTGTTTCCTGTTTCACCCCGGAAGAGCTGCCTCTTCCCGCAACGAAGTACTTGAAAGACGATGAAAATCCGTAAATCCCTGATGACCCTGCTGGGCGTTTTCGCGCTGACCCATCTGGCGCCCGTCGATGCTCATGCTGCGGCGCAGCGTGGGGCGTCCAAGAAAGCTTCGGTTGCCAAGGAGAGCCCGGCCCGGGCCACGAAGCTTGCCAAGGCGGCGAAGGTCGTCGCGGTGCGTCCGACCAAGCCCATCAAGTTCGCGCGTGCAGAGTCCAGGCGTGTGAAGGCCTCGCACCTCGCCCACGCAGCGCCCGCGGCTCAGCGCAGCGCTCCGGTTGCCGCGCCCGACATGGACAACGAGGGCAATCCGCTGCTCCATTCGGCCGCCTTCATGATTGCAGACCAGGCTACCGGCTCCGTCCTGCTCGAAAAGAACTCCGACGCCGTCCTGCCGATCGCCTCCATCACCAAGCTGATGACGGCGATGGTCGTCCTTGATGCCCGCTTGAGCCTCACTGAGGTGCTGTTGGTGGCCAACGAAGACGTCGACACCCTGCGCAACAGCAGCTCCCACGTGCCGGTGGGCACCGAGCTCGCGCGGGAAGACATGCTCCGGCTGGCCCTGATGTCCTCTGAAAACCGGGCCGCATCGGCGCTGGGCCGCAACTACCCGGGCGGCCTGCCGGCCTTCGTGGCCGCGATGAACCGCAAGGCAGCCGCCCTCGGCCTGCGGGACACCCGCTTTGCCGACAGCACCGGCCTCAACTCGGCCAACGTCTCGAGCGCCCGCGATCTGGTGCGCATGGTGTCGGCGGCGTCGCGCTACCCGCTGATCCGCGAGTTCTCGACCACCGCCAACTATCCGGTTTCCCTCAACGGGCGGGTCCGGCAGTTCAACAACACCAACGCTTTGGTGAGCAGCCCCGACTGGCAGATCGGCGTTTCAAAGACCGGTTTCATCAACGAGTCGGGCAAGTGTCTGGTGATGCAGGCCTGGCTGCTCAACAAGCCGATGATCATCGTGCTGCTCGATTCCTTTGGCCGCTTCACCCGGGTGGCCGATGCCCAGCGGGTCAAGCGCTGGCTCGAGAGCGCGGCGGTCCAGCAGAAGGTCGCCGCGGCGGTGCGCACGCCGTCCACCTGATCTTGCGTGCATGAAGAAAAAGGGCGCCGAGGGGCGCCCTTTTTTATGGCCGGGTTCAGCGGGCGGGGGGCGGGATGTAGCCCAGCGCCTTTGAGATCTCATCGGCGGTCTGGCGGATCAAGGGTGCCCAGTCGGGGTTGAAGCGCTCGGAGGGGGTGGACAGGGACAAGCCTGCCACCAGCTCGCCGCTGTCGTCCCGGATGCCCGCCGCAATGCAGCGCACGCCGTTCTCCACCTCGTCGAGGTCGTAGGCGACGCCGTGGCGGCGAACCTTGTCGAGCTCCTTTTCGAGGGCCTGGAGCGTGGTGAGCGAGGTGGCGGTGGAGGCGGGCAGGCCAGTGCGCCTGGCGTAGTCCTTGATTTTCTGGGGGCCATCCTCGACCAGGAACAGCTTGCCGGTGGCGGTGGTGTGCAGCGGCGCCCGGGCGCCCACGATGTGCACCACGCGCACCGCCGAGCGGCCGCTGGAGGTGCGCTCGACATAGACGATCTCGTCGCCCGCACGCACACCCAGGTTGACGCTCTCACCCGTGGCGGCATGGAGCTTGAGCATCTCGGGCATCGCGGTTTCCCGCAGCGAGATGCGCGACTTGACGAGGCTGCCCAGCTCGAGCAGGCGGATGCCCAGGCGATACACGCCGGCGTCGCTGCGCTCGACGAAGCCGCTGGTGCTCATCGCGCCGAGGATGCGGTGGGCGGTGGAGGGGTGGAGCCCGGTCTCGATCGCGAGCTGTTTCAGTGGAACCGGATCGGCGTGCTCGGCGAGCACGTCGAGCAGCTTCATCATGCGGTCGATGACCTGGATCGAATTTTTGGCGGGTTCTGGCGTGGACAAATCTCTCTGCCTGGGAATCTTTATCAGCAAATGGTAACGCAGCTTCGCAGATTTCGCCTAGTGAAATGCTGCGTTGCCGCAAAGGTCGCCACGCCGCATTGCTGGCACCGTCAGGCGAGCAGCATGTGGCCGCCCATGCGCACGGCGATTCCCACCAGCGCGCCCAGGGCGGCGGGCTTCCACACCGCCGCCACCCGCCGGCCGGCCGACAGCAGCACGGCTACGCCGGGGATGTCGAGCGGGTGCACCAGCAGGCCGGCGCTGGGGCCGTTGAGGGTGGCGGTGGTGGCCGTTCCGGCGCGCAGCATCTCGTCCATCACGCCCATCATCGCGGTGCCGCCAGCGAGGAACTTGGTGAGGGTGGGCAGCAGCAGGGCCGGGTCGGCACCGATCGCCAGAAGTGCCGGAGAGAGCAACTCGGTGAGGAGATCCAGGGCGCCAAGGCGGCGCAGGGCCAGCACCACGGTGAGGGACAGCACCAGCATCGGCAGGGCGCCGACGGCGATCTTGAAGGCCTCGGCGCCGGCCCGGTTGATCACGTCGAGCACCCCCTTCGCGCTCTCAGCCACCGGGTGGTGGAGGGTTTCGTCGACGGTTTCCTCGGCGTTCGACAGGCCGCGCCCGAAGACGTAATAGGTGGCCGCCGCCGCAATCAGCCCACCCACCACCGACCAGGCCAGCAGCGGGCCGAACTGCAGGCCCATGGCCGCCATCGGCATCGACACGTTGGCCTGGGCCATCGCCAGCACCATCGCCAGGGTGGCGGCCAGATGGCGGCTGGAGGCGCCGCGCTGGTCCATCATCGCGAGGGTGGCCACCGGAGCGGCGAAGCTCACGAAGTTGATCTGCAGGGCTGCGAAGCCGCCGAGGCCAGTCAGGCCCAGCGGGCGCAGGGCGGGGGTGAGGCGGGCGACCACCCAGTCGAGCACGCCCCGGGCTTCGAGCAGGCGCATCAGCGAGATCATCACGATCATCACCGGCAGCAGGATGAAGAAGGACAGCTCGACCGCCGAACGGCCGGCGCGCAGGATGACGTCGATCAGGAGATCCATGGGTATGGAGGGCGGAGAAGACGAGCGGCGGATTATCATGGCCCGCCGGCCAGCCCACAAGCCGCGGTAAACCCCGTGGCTAGGGCCTGATCAGGGGTGCCAGCAGGGGCAGCAGCCAGGGTAGGGTGAGCGCGGTCAGGAGGCCGTTGAGGCCCATCGCGAGGGCGGCGAAGGCGCCAGTTTGTTCGCTCAGCTGGAAGGCCCGCGCGGTGCCGATGCCGTGGGACGCCAGACCGAGGGCGAAGCCGATGCTGGCCTCGTCCTTCACGCCGAGGCGGCGGAGCAGGCCGTCGGCGAAGATCGCCCCGAAGATGCCGGTGAGAATCACGAAGACCGCGGTGAGCGAGGCCAGCCCGCCCAGGCGCTCGGCGATGCCCATCGCGATCGGCGTGGTGACTGACTTGGGGGCGAGGGAGGCGAGGGTCGGGGCGCTCGCGCCGAGCAGCGCGCCGATGGTGTAGGCCGACAGGCCGGCCACCAGGGAGCCGACCACCAGAGCCACCAGGATGGGCCCACCCATCGCAACAAGGCGCTTCAACTGGCCGTGGAGCGGCACGGCGAGGGCCACGGTGGCGGGGCCGAGCAGGAAGTGCACGAACTGGGCGCCATCGAAATAGCGCTGGTAGGGTGTGTCGGTGGCGAGCAGCAGCGCCACCAGGATGCCCACCGAAATGAGCACCGGGTTGGCAGCCGGGTGGCCACCGGCCTTGCGGTGCAGGGTGATGGCGAGCAGGTAGGTGGCCAGGGTGAGGGTGAGCCACACCAGGGGCTGGGCCGAAAGATAGACCCAGATCTCGGTCATGCTGCCGGCGCTCATTGGCCCGCTCCCCGCGGCCGGCGAGCCAGCCAGTGCAGCGTGAGCCCGGCCGCCAGGAGCCCGAGGACGGTGCTGGCGACGAGCGCGATGGCGATCGGCCAGGCTTCGTCGGCGAGCCGCCCTACGTGCAGCATCACCCCGGTGCCGGCCGGGACGAACAGCAGGGAGAGGTTCTGGAGCAGGCCGCCGGCGGTGTTCCGCAGTTCGGTGGATGGCCCTTCCGGGCGGAGAATCAGATAGACAAGCAGCAGGGCCATGCCGATGACAGGGCCGGGGACGGGCAGATGCAGGGCGACCCGCAGGGCTTCGCCGGCGAGTTGGAAGGCGAGCAGGAGGGCTAGGGCGGCGGTCATGACGAGCTGGGCGGGATACGGATCCAGCGCTGGAAAGGTAATGGCGGGATGTTCGCAAAGAAAAAAAAGCCGCGCAATGCGCGGCTTTCGGGAAGTGCGGCTGATGCGGCTTAAGGTTTGGCGCTCTTGGCCGCGGCGCTGCGGGCGGCTTGCATGAAGTTGTCGAAGCGGTTCTCGGCGACGGCGAACCACTGGATCTGGTCGTCGCGGAATTTCTTCCAGCTGTCGTAGATCTTCTTGAACTTGGGGTTGGTCTTGGCGGTTTCGTCGTAGAGCTCGTGGGCGGCCTTGTAGGCGGCGGCCATCACGTCGTTGGGGAAGGGCCGCAGCTGGGTGCCCGAGCCGATGAGCTGCTTGAGGGCGGTGGGGTTCTTGGCGTCGTAGCGGGCCTGCATTTCGGCGTGGGCGTAGAGGCAGGCGTCCTCGAGGATGGTCTGGTATTCCTTGGGCAGCGCAGCCCACTGTTTCTGGTTTACGTAGAGGGCGATCTGCGGGCCGCCCTCCCAGAAACCCGGGTAGTAGTAGTACTTGGCCACCTTGTTGAAGCCGAGCTTCTGGTCGTCGTAGGGGCCGATCCATTCGGCGGCGTCGATGGTGCCTTTTTCGAGGGCCGGGTAGATGTCGCTGCCGGGGATCTGCTGGGGCACCACGCCCAGCTTGGCGAGCACCTGGCCGGCGAGCCCGCCGCAGCGGAACTTGAGGCCTTGCAGGTCGGCGAGGGTCTTGACCTCCTTGCGGAACCAGCCGCCCATCTGGGCGCCGGTGTTACCGCAGGGAATGTTGTAGATGTTGTGTTCCTTGAAGAACTCGCGGAACAGCTCGAGGCCACCGCCTTCCATCATCCAGGCGGTCTGCTGGCGGCTGTTGAGGCCGAAGGGTACCGCGGTTTCGAAGGCGAAGGTGGGGTCCTTGCCGATGAAGTAGTAGGAGCAGGTGTGGCCGCACTCGACGGTGCCGTCCTTGACGGCGTCGAACACGCCGGGGCCCGGGACGATCTCGCCGGACGCGAAGACCTGGATCTGGAACTTGCCGCCCGTAGCTGCCGCAACGCGCTTGGCCACCACGTCGGCGCCGCCGTAGATGGTATCGAGGCTCTTCGGGAAGCTGGAGGCGCAGCGCCACTTGATGGTGGGCAGATCGGCCGCCAGGGCGGGGGCGGCGATGGCGCCCGCAGCAACGCCTGCGCCGGCTTTTCTCAGAAATGAACGACGTTCCATAGTGTCTCCTGACTCATTTTTATAGAAGGTGGACTGATTATTTATCAGTCACCATGCATTCAATAGTAAGGAAAACCCTATGCTGCGCTGCGCCATGAAAAAAGGCCACGCGGGGTTCGCGTGGCCTTTGGGGGCGTCAGCCAGAATGCTTACTTCTTGCTGCGGGCTGCGGCTGTCCGGGCGGCCTGCATGAAGTTGTCGAAACGGTTCTCGGCGACGGCGAACCACTGGATCTGGTCGTCACGGAACTTGCGCCACTGCTCGTAGATTTTCTTGAACTTGGAGTTCTTGGCGGCGGTTTCGTCGTAGAGCTCGTGGGAGGCCTTGTACACCGCCGCCATCACCTCGTTGGGGAAGGGGCGCAGCTGGGCGCCGGCGGCGATAAGCTGCTTGAGGGCGATGGGGTTCTTGGCGTCGTAGCGGGCCTGCATTTCGGCGTGGGCGTAGAGGCAGGCGTCCTCGAGGATGGTCTGGTATTCCTTGGGCAGGGCGTTCCACTGCTTGATGTTGATGTACATCGAGATCTGCGGGCCGCCTTCCCAGAAACCCGGGTAGTAGTAGTACTTGGCGACCTTGTTGAAGCCGAGCTTCTGGTCGTCGTAGGGGCCAACCCACTCGGCGGCGTCGATGGTGCCTTTTTCGAGGGCCGGGTAGATGTCGCTGCCAGGGATCTGCTGGGGCACCACGCCGAGCTTGGCCAGCGCCTGGCCGGTGAAGCCGCCGACGCGGAACTTGAGGCCCTTGAGGTCTTCAACGGTCTTGATTTCCTTGCGGAACCAGCCACCCATCTGGGCGCCGGTGTTGCCGCAGGGGATGTTGTGGATGTTGTAGTCCTTGAAGAACTCGCGGAACAGCTCGAGGCCGCCGCCCTCCATCATCCAGGCGGTCTGCTGGCGGCTATTGAGGCCGAAGGGGATGCAGGTCTCGATGGCGAACGTGGGGTCCTTACCCACGTAGTAGTACGAGCAGGTGTGACCGCACTCGACGGTGCCGTCCTTGACGGCATCCAGCACGGCCGGGCCGGGGACGATCTCGCCGGCAGCGAAGACTTGAATGTGGAACTTGCCGCCGGTGGCCGCGGCAACCCGCTTGGCGACCAGGTCGGCCGCGCCGTAGAGGGTGTCGAGGCTCTTCGGGAAGCTGGAGGCGCAGCGCCACTTGATGGTGGGCAGCTCGGCCGCGAGGGCCGGAGCGGCGGCAGCGCCAGCGGCGGCGCCGACGGCGGCTTTCTTGAGGAATGAACGTCGTTCCATGGTGTTTCTTCTTTCAGTGTTGCAAGGAGTGAAGCATCGGGCCGGCGCCCTGGAGGCGCAGGCCAGGGTGGGCCGCCTTATTTCTTCGAGCGGCCGGCGACGCGGGTCGCCTGCATGAAGTTGTCGAAACGGTTCTCGGCGACGGCAAACCACTGCAGCTGGTCGTCGCGGAATTTTCTCCAGTTGTCGTAGATCTTCTTGAACTTCGGGTTCTTGGCGGCCAACTCGTCGTAGAGCTCATGGGCGGCCTTGTAGCCAGCGGCCATCATGTCGTTGGGGAAGGGGCGCAGCTGGGTGCCGCTGCCGATCAGCTGCTTGAGGGCGTGGGGGCTCTTCACGTCGTAGGCGGCCTGCATTTCGGCGTGGGCGTAGAGGCAGGCATCCTCGAGGATGGTCTGGTATTCCTTGGGCAGCTCGGCGAACTTCTTTGCATTGACGTAGAGGGACAGCTGGGGGCCACCCTCCCACCAGCCCGGGTAGTAGTAATACTTGGCAACGCGGTTGAAGCCGAGCTTCTGGTCGTCGTAGGGGCCGATCCACTCGGTGGCGTCGATGGTGCCTTTCTCGAGGGCCGGGTAGATGTCGGCGGGCGGGATCTGCTGGGGCACCACGCCGAGCTTGGCGAGCACCTGGCCGGCCAGGCCACCGACGCGGAACTTGAGGCCCTGCATGTCGGCCATCGACTTGATCTCCTTGCGGAACCAGCCGCCCATCTGGGTGCCGGTGTTGCCGCAGGGGATGTTGTGGATGTTGTAGTCCTTGAAGAACTCGCGCATCAGCTCGAGGCCGCCGCCTTCCATCATCCAGGCGGTCTGCTGGCGGCTGTTGAGGCCGAAGGGCAGGGCGGTGTCGAAGGCAAGGGCCGGGTCCTTGCCGATGTACCAGTAAGACGCGGCGTGGCCGCACTCGACGGTGCCGTCCTTGACGGCGTCCAGCACGCCGGGGGTCGGGACGATTTCGCCGGCGGCGAACAGGGAGATCTGGAACTTGCCGCCGGTGGCCGCGGCAACGCGCTTGGCCACGGTTTCGGTGGCGCCGAAGATGGCGTCCAGCGTTTTGGGAAAGCCCGAGGCGCAGCGCCACTTGATGGTGGGCAGGTCGGCGGCGAGGGCCGGAGCGGCCGCGGCACCGGCCGCAATGCCGGCACTGGCCTGTTTGAGGAAGGAACGCCGTTCCATGATGTGTCCTTTACGTCTGGCAGGGAAAGTCGTGGGTGGCCGTTCAGGCGCCGGCCACGGTCATGCGCTCGACGAGGATCGAGCCGCAGTGTTTGGAGCCGCGCACCAGCACGTCGGAGCCGATCTCGCGGATGCCCATCAGCATGTCCTTGAGGTTGCCGGCGATGGTGATCTCGTGCACCGGGTACTGGATGATGCCGTTCTCGACCCAGAAGCCGGCCGCACCGCGGGAGTAGTCGCCGGTGACGTAGTTGACGCCGTGGCCGAGGAGTTCGGTGACGAGCAGGCCGCGGTCCATCTGCTTGATGAGGCCGGCGAGGTCGTGCCGGCCCGGCTTGACCAGCAGGTTGTGGCTGCCGCCGGCGTTGCCGGTGGTCTGCATGCCCATCTTGCGGGCCGAGTAGGTGCTGAGGAAATAGCCCTGCAGCACGCCGTCGATGATCACCTCGCGGTCGCGGGTGGCCACGCCGTCGTCGTCGAAGGGGCTGCTGGCGAAGGCCTTGGGCAGGTGCGGGCGCTCGGAGATCTGGATGTGGGACGGGAAGACCTGCTTGCCCAGGCTGTCGTGCAGGAAGGTGGATTTGCGGTACAGCGCACCGCCGCTCACCGCGTGCACGAAGGCGCCGATCAGGCCGGCGGCCAGGGGCGCCTCGAACAGCACCGGCACCTCGCAGGTGGGGATCTGGCGCGCACCCAGGCGGGCCAGGGCGCGACGGGCGGCGAAGGTGCCGATCTCCTCGGCGTCGGCCAGCTCGGCCGGGTCACGCTTGGTGCTGTACCAGTCGTCGCGCTGCATGTCGTCGCCTTCGCCGGCGATCACCGAGCACGACAGGTAGTGGCGCGAACTGGCGTAGCCGCCCATGAAGCCCAGGCTGTTGGCCGAGATGAAGTGGGACTCCTGCATCGACACGCTGGCGCCCTCGGAGTTGCGGATCTCCGGGCTCACTGCGAAGGCCGCGCGCTCGCAGCGGCGGGAGAGTTCGATGGCTTCTTCGGTGGAGATCTTCCACGGGTGATAGAGGTCGAAGTCGGGGCAGTCGCGGGCCAGCAGGGCCTCGTCGGGCAGGCCGGCGGCGGGGTCGGGGGCGGTGAAGCGGGCGATCGACACCGCCGCGTCGACGGTGGCCTTGAGGGCCTCTTTCGAGAAGTCGGAGGTGCTCGCGTAGCCGCGCTTCTGGCCGTCGTAGATGGTCACGCCGACGCCCTTGTCGCGGTTGTATTCGATGGTGTCCACCTCGTCACGCCGCACGCTCACCGACTGGCCGAAGCCCTCCGAGACATCCGCCTCGCAGGCCGAGGCGCCGCGCTTTCTGGCGAACTTGAGGATGTCTTCGGCGATGTTCTTGAGGTCGTCCTGACTGAAACTGAAACGCTTGTCGGCCATGGTTCCGGGTGGGGGCTGGGCTAAAGGTTATAATCTTAACCCTTCCCGAGCCTTTCCGACCCCGGACTGCCCCCAGATGGCCCATCACAAATACCACCACGACGAAGAAGAAGACCTCGGCCCGAGCAAATCCGCGATGAAGCGCGCCAGCAAGGCGCTGCAGGATCTCGGCGCCGAGCTGGCCGAACTCGGCAAGGAGCGCCTCGCGAAGGTGCCCATCGACGAAGACCTGCGCGACGCCGTCAAGGACTACCAGCGCTTCACCGCCCACGAGGCCAAGCGCCGCCAGCTGCAGTACATCGGCCGGCTGATGCGCAACGTCGACCCGGAGCCGATCCGCGCCGCACTCGACGCCTTCAAGGGCGTCTCGGCGGTTGAGACGGCGAAGATGCACCGCCTCGAGAACATGCGCACCCTGCTGCTCGAAGACGAGAAGTTTTTGCACTCCATCGCCGAAACCTACCCGGGTGCCGACCTGCAGCAGCTCCGCGTGCTGCGCCGCAACGCGATCAAGGAAAAAGAGCAGAACAAGCCACCGCGGGCCTATCGCGAGCTGTTCCGGCTGCTCCGCGAGATCGAGGAGGGCGCAGCCACGCGTGACGACGAACTCGAAGGCGAGGGCGAGGAATGAGCGAACTGCTCCGCATCGGCCTGGTGTCGATCAGCGACCGTGCTTCCAGTGGTGTGTATGAGGACAAGGGCATTCCCGCCCTGCAGGCGTGGTTCGGCCACGCGCTGACGTCGCCGTGGGAGATGGAGACCCGCCTGATCCCCGACGAGCAACCCCTCATCGAGGCCGCCCTCATCGAGCTGTGCGATGTGGCCGGCTGCCATCTGGTGTTGACCACCGGCGGCACCGGCCCGGCCCCGCGGGACGTGACGCCCGAAGCCACGCTGGCGGTGGCTGACCGGGTGATGCCGGGCTTTGGCGAGCAGATGCGCCAGATCAGCCTGGCTTTCGTGCCGACCGCGATCCTGTCGCGGCAGGTGGGGGTGATCCGCGGCAAGTCGCTGATCCTCAACCTGCCCGGCCAGCCCAAGGCCATCGCCGAGACCCTCGAGGGCCTGAAGGACACCGACGGCGCGCACAAGGTGCCCGGCATCTTTGCCGCGGTGCCTTACTGCATCGACCTGATCGGCGGGCCCTACATCGAGACCGACGAGGCCGTGGTCAAGGCCTTCCGGCCCAAGTCGGCGATCCGCCCCAAGGCCTGAGCGGCCGCCGGTGTGGGTGCCGGATCACTCCGAGAAGATCTTGATGACCTTGCCCTTGAACTTCGGTGTCTGGGGCAGGTAGGCGCCGGCCAGCTGGCGGCGGCGCTCCTGTTCGCGCCACCACATCCGCACGCCCAGCAGCGCGGCGAGGATCACCGAATAGACGAGCGGCTCGGTGATGTCCTTTTTTACCAGCCACCAGAAGTGCAGGCAGCCGAGCATGGCGATGGGGTAGATCGCCCGGTGCAGCGACTGCCATTTGCGGCCGCCGAGCCGGCGGATCGCGAAGTTGCTGGAGGTGGCGGCGAGCGGAATCATCAGCACCAGCGCCGCGAAGCCGACGGTGATGAAGGGCCGCTTCAGGATGTCTTTGGCGATGGCCGGCCAGTCGAAGAACTGGTCGAGCCACACATAGCTCATCAGGTGCGCCACGCCGTAGGCGAAGGCGAACAGGCCCAGGGTGCGGCGCAGGCGCACGATCCAGTGCCAGCCGGTGTATTTGCGCAGCGGCGTGACGGCTAGGGTGATCAACAGGAAACGTAGTGTCCACTCACCGAGGCTGCGGGTGATCGCCTCGATGGGGTTGGCGCCCAGGCTGTCGGCCTCGAAGCCCTGCCACAGCAGCCCGGCGGGCAGCAGACAGGCAAGGAAGAGGGCGGCCTTGATGGCGGTGAGCTGCGGATTGCTGGGAGTCATCGGGGGAATCGTGGGTCAGTAGAAACGACGCAGGTCCATGCCCGCATAGAGCGATCCGACCTGGTCGGAGTAGCCGTTAAGCATCAGGGTCTTGCGCTTCGTGAATTCGCCGATGCGCCGCTCGGTGGCCTGGCTCCAGCGGGGGTGGTCCACGTCGGGGTTCACGTTGGCGTAGAAGCCGTACTCCGACGGCCCGGCCTTCATCCAGGCGGTGACGGGCTGACGTTCGACGAAACGGATCGCCACCAGCGACTTGGCACCCTTGAAACCGTACTTCCAGGGCACGACGAGGCGCACCGGGGCGCCATTTTGTACCGGCAGCACCTCGCCGTACAGCCCGACGGCGAGGATCGTCAGCGGGTGGCGGGCCTCGTCGAGGCGCAGGCCCTCGGTGTAGGGCCAGTCGAGCACGCCGCGGGTCATCGTGGCCCGGTCGTAGTGCGAGACGAACTCCACGTACTTGGCGCTGCCCTGGGGCTCGACGAGCTTGAGCAGGCTGCCCAGCGGAATGCCCACCCACGGGATCACCATCGACCAGCCCTCCACGCAGCGCATCCGGTAGATGCGCTCCTCGGGCGGCACCAGCTTCAGCAGCTCGTCGATGCCGAGGCTGCGCGGCTTGTTCACCAGGCCCTCGATGCGCAGCGTCCACGGCGAGGGCTTGAGCCGGTGGATGTTTTCGGCGGGGTCGCTCTTGTCGGTGCCGAGCTCGTAGAAATTGTTGTAGGTGGTCACCGCGCGGCGGCTGGTGGGGGTTTCGGTGGTGCTCAGCGGGCTGGCGGCGAGGGGGCCGAAGGCCGTCGCCGCGTGGGCGGAGGCCATGGGCAGCGCCGCGGCCGCGGTGAGGCCGCCGGCCTGGGCGAGGAAGTTACGCCGGCTTCGGTAAACGTCGGGTGGCGTGATTTCGGAGGGCAGGATGTCGGCGGTGCGGCGGATCAACATGGGGTTCTCCCGTGAATGCGGTGTGGAGTCTCGGAGGGGTAGACGGGCGACTTGGCCGAAAATTACCGCGGGTCCGTAAATTTTTCGCGCTGCAGGCGCCCTACGGTGGGCCGGTGGCGACCCTAGGGCGCCTTGCTGCGGGCGAGCGGGCCGCGCCGTGCGCCCGCTGGGCGGCCTCCCGGCATTGCGCCTAGCGGCTGCAAAGCCGACTCTGCTAAACTCGCTGACTGTTCAAGGTCTCCCAAGCGCTGCCGTCCGCCGGGCCACGCCCGTGCAGGACGCGTGTTTCGCGAACCTGCCTCCCCACCGAGCCAGACCTGATCCCGACAATTCCATGCGCATCCTGCTCTCCAACGACGACGGTTATTTCGCTCCCGGTCTTCAGGCCCTCGCCGGTGCGCTGGCGGAGGTGGGCAGGGTGACGGTGGTGGCGCCGGAGCGGGATCGTAGTGGGGCCAGCAATTCCCTCACCCTCGACCGCCCGCTGTCCCTGCGCAAGGCGGCGAGTGGCTTCCATTATGTCAATGGTACGCCGACCGACTGCGTGCATCTGGCGGTGACCGGGATGCTCGAGGAGCTCCCCGACATGGTCGTGTCGGGCATCAACCACGGCGCCAACATGGGCGACGACACGATCTACTCCGGCACCGTCGCGGCGGCCACTGAGGGTTTCCTGCTCGGCGTGCCGGCCATCGCGATCTCGCTGGTGGCCAAGGGTGCCTTCGATTTCTCGGCCGCGGCCCGGGTGGCCCGCGAACTCGTTGAGCGTTACCAGCGCGAGCCGGTGCGCCAGCCGACCCTCCTCAACGTCAACGTGCCCGACCTGCCCTTCGACCAGATCAAGGGCATTCGCGTCACCCGCCTCGGCAAGCGCCACAAGGCCGAGCCGACCGTCAAGTCAGTCACCCCGCGCAACGAGACGGTGTATTGGGTCGGCGCCGCCGGTGCAGCCCAGGACGCCGGCGAGGGCACCGATTTCCACGCGGTGGCCAACGGCTATGTTTCGGTGACGCCGCTGCAGATCGACCTGACCCACGTCGCCCAGATCGCCAGCATCGGCGACTGGCTGGGCCGATGAGCAGCGAAGTCCTGCGCGCCGCCCTGCAGACGGCCCAGCGGGCCAGGGCGCGCATGATAGAGCGCCTGCGCGAGCAGGGCATCCGCGACGAGCGGGTGCTTGCCGCGATGATGGCGGTGCCGCGGCAGCTCTTCGTCGAGGAAGCCCTTGCGAGCCGCGCCTACGAAGACACCGCGCTGCCCCTGGGTTTGCAGCAGACCATCTCCCAGCCCTTCGTGGTGGCGCGGATGATCGAGATCCTCGGCGCCGGGCGCGAGCTCGGCAAGACCCTCGAAGTCGGCACCGGCTGTGGTTATCAGGCGGCGGTTTTGTCCCACGTGGCCACCGAGGTCTATTCGGTCGAGCGCCTGCGGCCGCTGCTCGACCGTGCGCGGCTCAACCTGCGCCACCTGCGCCTGCCCAACGTGCGCCTGAAACACGCCGACGGTAGCGCCGGCCTCAAGGAGGCGGCGCCCTACGATTCGATCATCGTGGCGGCGGCGGCGCCCAAGGTGCCGCCGGCCCTGACCGAGCAGCTCACCGAGGGCGGGCGCCTCATCCTGCCGGTGGGCTGCGGTGACCAGACCCTGGTGCTCGTCGAGCGCACGTCCCGCGGTCTCCGCGAAACTCGCCTGAACGCAGTGCGCTTCGTGCCGCTGCTGCCCGGCACAGAATGATTCATCCCGACTACGCATGATGTTGTCCCGTTCCAGTTTCAGCAGCCTTTTCATCGTCCTGACGCTGGCCGCCTGTGCCACCAAGGCACCGGTTCCCGTGACCGAGCGCAGCCGCGCGGGGGGCGCGACGGCGCCGGCCGAAGCCGCCGCACCACCGCGGGTGGCGCGCCCCGGCCATTACATCGTCAAGCCCGGTGACACCCTGATCCGGATCGCCCTCGACCACGGGCAGAACTACCGGGACATCTCCGCCTGGAACGGGCTGGAGAACCCCAACCTGATCGAAGTGGGCCAGGAGTTGCGCGTCGTTCGCCCCGAATCCACCGCGGTGACCCGGCCCGTCGCGCCGCCCTCTGGCGGTGCCGACACCCGCCCCGTTGCGCCCGCCGCTGCCGCGCCGGCGGTGCCCGCCGACGGTGTGCGCCGGGAGCCCAAGGGTGGCAAGCTGCCGTACTCCGAGCAGGCCTGGGCCCAGGCCCAGAAGCCCGACACGCCGCTCGCTGTGGCCAAGGTCGAGCCGAAGCCGGAACCCCGTCCGGAGGCAAAGCCCGAGCCCAGGCCGGAAGCGAAGCCCGAGGCGAAACCGGAAGCCAAGCCCGAGGCCAAGCCGGAACCCGCGGGCAATGGCGACAAGATAGACTGGGCCTGGCCCACGTCGGGCAAGGTCATCGCGGCCTTCAACGAAACCTCCAGCAAGGGGGTCGATCTGGCCGGCAAGCCGGGTGATCCGGTGCTGGCCGCCGCCGGGGGCCGCGTCGTTTATGCCGGCACGGGCCTGCGCGGCTATGGCAAACTTGTCATCGTCAAGCACGACAATAGTTTCCTCAGCGCCTACGCCCACAACCAGAGCCTGCTGGTCAAGGAAGGGCAGGCGGTGAGCAAGGGCCAGAAGATTGCCGAGCTGGGCGATACCGACAGCGACCGCCCGAAGCTGCACTTCGAGATCCGCCGGCAGGGCAAGCCGGTAGACCCGGGCAAGTACCTCCCGCCGCGCTGACAGGCTTGCTGGCGGTCAGGGCTGCGGTGCCGTGAGTCCGCCTTCAGGGGCGGGGTTGTCTCCACCAACAGGGCCGGCGTGATCCGCCGGTTGGGGCTAACGCTAAGCGAAAGAGGGCTGCATGTACGATCCGGCTGTGCCTGAAGAACTGGATAGCGCCGAGCAGGATCTGCCGCCGGAGGTGGAGGTTTTCTTCGAGCCGCCCGCGCAGCCGCCCGATACCGAATTTCTCGGCGATGTCACCCAGCTGTATCTCAACGAGATCGGCGCCAACCCGCTCTTGACGGCCGAAGAAGAGCTGGCGCTTGCGCGGCGCCTGCGCGCGGGCGATTTCCCCGCCCGCCAGACCCTGATCGAGCGCAACCTGCGCCTGGTCGTGAACATCGCCAAGCACTACCTGAACCGCGGGATCCCGCTGCTCGACCTGGTCGAGGAGGGCAACCTCGGCCTCATCCACGCCCTCGAAAAGTTCGACCCTGAGCGCGGTTTCCGTTTCTCCACCTACGCCACCTGGTGGATCCGCCAGAACATCGAGCGGGCGATCATGAACCAGTCGCGCACCATCCGCCTGCCGGTGCACGTGGTGAAAGAGCTCAACCAGGTGCTGCGCACCAAGCGCCAGCTGGAGGCGATGAGCAACGGCGACGCCACCGTCGACGACGTGGCGCGGCGGATGGAGCGCCCGGTCAGCGAGGTGCGGGCCATCCTCGCCCTCAACGAACACACCGCGTCCCTCGACGCACCCCTCGACATCGACCCTACGCTGTCCATCGGCGAATCCCTCGCCGACGAGGACGCCGAGACGCCCGAAGTGCAGATCCAGGATCTCGAGGTCGAGACCCTGGTCCGGGAATGGATAGGCCAGCTCAGCGAGAAGCAGCGGATGGTGATCCGCCACCGCTATGGCATCGACGAGTGCGAGGTGCAGACCCTCGAGGAGCTCGCCGACGCCCTCGAGCTGACCCGCGAGCGGGTGCGCCAGATCCAGCTCGAGGCCCTCGGCCAGTTGCGCCGCATCATCAAGCGCCGGGGCGTCTCCAAGGACGTGCTGCTGTAAGCCCCTGCGGGCCATGGCCCGCGCCACCACTCCCCACCGACTCTCCGATCATGAGCGAAACCCTTCGCGTGTATCACAACGCCCGCTGTTCCAAGAGCCGTTCCGCCTGCCAGTTGCTGGAGGAGCGGGGCCTGGCCTTCGAGGTGGTCGAATATCTGAAGACGCCGCCCAGCCGCGACGAGCTCGCCGCCGTGCTCGCCAGGCTGGGCATGAAGGCCGAGGACATCGTCCGCAAGGGCGAAGAGGTCTACAAGCTTGAATTCAAGGGGCGCAGCCTGACCGAGGCCGAGTGGCTGGATGCGCTGGTGGCGCACCCCATCCTCATCGAGCGGCCCATCGTGGTGTGCGGTGAGCGCGCGGTGATCGGGCGCCCGCCCGAGAAGGTGCTGGAGCTGCTGTAGGCGTTCAGCCCGGAAATCCACGCCAGGGCGGGCTCGCCCGCGCCCGGCGGAGGTTCACCTGGCACGAGCCTGGTTGTCCTTGCCGCTGGCTGCGGCAGCCCGGGCCGCCTTGACCGCCTCGCCGAGCTGGAACACCGACATGGCGTAGAAGCTGCTGCGGTTGTACCGGGTGATCACGTAGAAGTTCTGGTAGCCGAGCCAGTATTCGCTGTCCTGGCCGGGCGTCACCAGCTCGACGAAGGCGGCCTTGCCGGCGCCTTCCGCGCTGCTCATGGCGCGCACGCCGTGGCTGGCCAGGGTGGCGCTGTCGAAGGCCGGGGTGATGTCTTTGGCGAGCAGCGGCGCCAGGTTTGTGTCGGAATCCAGGCTGGCGCGCACCGCCACCGGCCCGCCCGCCTCCCAGCCGTGCATCTGCATGTAGCGGGCCACGCTGCCGATGGCGTCCTTGGGGCTGCCGAGCAGGTCGATCTGCCCGTCGCCGTCGAAGTCCACCGCATAGTTGCGCACGCTGCTCGGCAGAAACTGCGGCAGGCCGAGGGCGCCGGCGTAGGAGCCTTGATAGTCGAGCGGGTCGCGGTGCTGCTCGCGGGCCATCAGCAGCAGCGATTCGAGTTCGCCCCGGAAGAGTTCTGCCCGGCGCGGGTAGTCGAAGGCCAGCGTGGCGAGGGCCGAGACCGCCTGGAAGTTGCCCGTGTTGCGCCCGTAGATGGTTTCCACCCCGATGATGCCGACGATGATCTCCTCGGGTACCCCGTATTTTTCGCTGGCGGTGCGGATGGTGTCGGCGTGGCGATCCCAGAAGGCCACGCCGGCCTTGATGCGCACCGGCTCGATGAAGCGGCTGCGGTAGCGCTGCCAGGAGCGCACGCCCGGGTCCTTCGGCGGCGAGATGTACTTGATGACCGACGGCAGGTATTCGGCCCGGCGGAAGATGTAGGTGAGGGCGTCCTTGTCGAAGCCGTGGCGCTGCTGCATCTCCTCGATGAACTGCTGGGTTTCCGGCCGGTCGGCGTAGCGTTCGGAGGCGTGGCCCGTGGCGGCAGCGGCGAAGCCGGCGAGCAGGGTGAGCGCGCGCAGCGGGCGGGAGATTGCGGTCTTCATCGGGGGCGGAACTTCCTGGAGGAGTGGTGGAATCGCTTCAGCAGGGCGGCATCGGCGGGGGCCGGGCCGTAGCGCAGCCGGGCGTAGTCGGCGGCGATGGGGGCGAGCCCGGCGGCGGCTTCGGGCGCCTCGCGGGCGAGACGGCTGGCGTAGTTGCTGGGGCCTTCCCAGGCCTGGCGTGGGTGGCCGGCCGCGGCGAGCCGGCGGCATACCCGCAACCAGCTGCGGTCGATCGCGTCGGTGGTGCTCACGCGGCGCAGGGCCCACAGGGTCAGGCCGCCCATCACGACGGCGCAGCCGCCGGCCATCAGTGCGATGAGGCTCTGCCAGCCGGTGTCGCCGAAGCCCAGGCTGGCGACGAGCTCCCGCTGGCGGGCCGGATTGTACCCGAGAACCCACTGGTTCCAGCGGTTGTTCACGGCGTCCATGCGGTCGCGTAGGGCGCGCAGCCAGGGCAGATCGCTGCGAGCCAGCAAGGGCAGCCGGGCGGAGCCGGGCAGGGCCGCGGCGAGGCCTCCGTCGATGCGCCGGGGGGCGCTGGCGGCGGTCGGGTCGACCCGCAGCCAGCCCTTTGTTGCCAGCCACACCTCGGCCCAGGCGTGGGCGTCCGACTGGCGGACGACCAGGGTGCCATCGACCGGGTTGATCTCGCCCCCCTGGTAGCCGGTGACGACCCGCGCCGGGACGCCGGCGGCCCGCATCGTGACGACGAAGGCAGCAGCGAAGTGCTCGCAGAAGCCCTGCCGGGTGTCGAACAGGAAGCTGTCCACGTCGTCCCGGCCGAGCGGGGCGGGCGTCAGGGTGTAGGCCAGCCGGCTGTCGCGGAAGTGGCGGATCGCCAGGGCGGGGATGTCGTCGGCACGCCCGGCGGCGGCGCGCAGTTGCTCGCCGAGGGCGCGGGTGCGCGGGTTGAAGCCGGGCGGCAGCTTGAGTGCTTCCTGGAGGGTGCGTGGGTTCTCGTCGAGCCCGACCGGCGTGGCCGGGTGGGCGACCAGTTCGAGGCGCAGCCGGCTGCGCACGGGCTCGCGGGAGAGCAGCCGGAAGTCGTCGCCGTAAGCCAGGCCGGCCGCCGGGCCGGGGAAGTCGAGGGCCAGCAGCCAGTGCTGGTTGTGGGGCTCGAGGGTGAGCGTGTAGGGGTAGGCGGGGCCGCTGCTCCGGTAGAAGGGCTGGCCGTGTCGGCGGCTCGGGCCGGGGCGCCAGGTCCGGCCGTCGAAGCGGGTCAGCACGGGGCCGCGCCAGTAGCGCTCGGCCGGCGGCGGCGGGTCGCCCTCGAAGGCGGCGCGGAAGGCGATCTCGGCAGATTCGCTGACCCGTGCGATGTCCCCCGGTGCCATGTTGTCGGAGAGCCCGCTGACGGCGCTGTAGGCGTCGGCCGGCAGCCCCCACAGGGGGCCCTGGACCCGCGGGAACAGCAGGAACAGCACCAGCATCAGGGGCAGGGCCAGGAGAAGCAGGCGGAGCGCGGCCAGGGCGCGCGGGGCGACGGCTTCGGCGCGGCCCTGCAGCGCCAGCAGCGTGCCGATGCTGGCGAGGGTGCCGAGCAGCGCGAGTGCCGCGATGGCCATGTCCTGCTGGTAGAGAAACTGCCCGAGCTGCATGAAGAGGCTCAGCAGGACCGCCGCCCGGGCGTCGCGCAGGCTGTCGGTCTCGAGCAGCTTCAGGCTGAGCAGGCCGGCGAGCAGCGCGATGCCGGGCTCCTTGCCGAAGAAGTGGTGGAACTCCAGCAACACGGAGCCGACCACACCCGCCGCCAGCACGACGAGCAGCGTACGCGGCGGCAGGCGGCTGCCGCGCTGGGCGATGAGGCCCCGCCAGACGAGCAGCAGCGCACACAGGGCGCTGATGGCCGGCGGCAGGTGGCCGGCATGGGGGGCAAGGGTGAGCGCCGCGCCGGCCAGCAGCCAGCCGACCTGATCACGACGCAGGCTGGGCATGGGCGGTGGGCAGTCCGAAAAGGGCGAGGGCGGCGAGGCAGGCGTGGCGGTGGGCGCTGCCCGTTGCCGGCGGGAGCTCGACGCCCGGCAGGCGCAGGCCGTATTCGAGGCCGGCGGCGTCGGCATCGACGACCCAGCGGGTGAGCCGCGAGAGGCGGGCTTCGATGCCCGCGCCGGGCGGCAGGTGCTGCCAGTCTAGCCAGACTCGCTGGCTGCCGCCGCCATCGAACTCCTTGGTGCGCCAGGGGCCGCCGCGGGCGACGCTCTTCCAGGCGACGTGGCGGGGCGAGTCGCTCGCTTGGTGATGGCGCAGCCCGGCGAAGTCGTCGCGGCCGCGTCCGTTGGCGGTGCTGCCGGGGTGGTCGTCGCCGTCGTGGTGCAGGGGTGGGGCATCGGCCGCCGGCGTGGGGTAGACCAGGCAGCGCTGGTCGGGCTGGAACAGGCTCCAGGCCCGGATGAGGCCGAGGGGGTGGCGGGTTTCCAGGTGCAGGCGTGGCAGCTGCAGCCAGCCGCGCTGACGGGTCGGGATCGCGACGAAATGCACGGCGCCGGCCTGCGGGGCGATGTCGAAGCCGTCATCGCCGGGCGCGCCACCGCTGGGCCACAGCTGGAGGCCGAGCCGGGGGCGGCGCCCCGTGTTGTGGAACTGCACGCCGAAGCGGGCCGCCTCGCCACAGAACACCGCCTCGCTGCGCCCGGGGCTCACGGTGAGATCCACCAGGTTGCGAAAGGCGTGGTGGATGCTCACCCAGGCGACGCCGCCGATCAGGAAGGTCAGCGCGAAGCCGAGGCTGAGGGTGTAGTTGATGGAGGCCAGCAGCATCACCAGAAGTGTTAGCGCGAGGGCCAGCCCGAAGCCGGTGGGGAGCACGAAGATCCGCCGCTGCCCGAGGGTGATCGGCCCGGCCTCTGGCCCGCCGACCCGGAACAGCCAGCGCTGGAGGCGTGCCTTGATGGCCGTGACGATGTCGGCCCGGCGTGTCGTCATGGCAGCGGCACGGCCTCGACGAGCCGACGGACGAGGGCGTCTGGCCCCTGCGGGGCGTCGCCGGTGGCGCGCAGGCGGTGGCCGGCCACCGCGGGCAGCACGGCCTGCACGTCTTCCGGCAGGACGTGATCGCGCCCTCCGAGCAGCGCCCAGGCCCGCGCCGCGGCGAGCAGGCCGAGCCCGGCCCGGGGCGAGAGGCCGAGGGCAAAGCCGGTGCCCTCGCGACTGTGCTCGAGCAGTGCCTGGACGTAATCAAGCAGCCGCGGCCCGGCGTGGATGTGGCGGGTGGCCTCGAAGAGGCTGTCGAGCTCGCCGGCCTGGAGCTCGGCGGGCAGGCGGGCGACGAGTTCGCGGCGGTCCTCGCCGGCCAGCAGGGCGCGCTCGGCGGCGCGGTCGGGGTAGCCGAGCGAGATGCGCATCAGGAAGCGGTCGAGCTGGCTCTCGGGGAGCGGAAAGGTGCCGATCTGGTCGGCCGGGTTCTGGGTGGCGATCACGAAGAAGGGTTCGGGCAGGCGCCAGGTCTGGCCCTCGGCGCTGATCTGGCGCTCCTCCATGGCTTCGAGCAGGGCGCTCTGGGCCTTGGGCGTGGCGCGGTTGATCTCGTCGGCAAGAAGCAGCTGGGCAAACACCGGGCCCGGATGGAAGCGGAAGCTGGCGTCGCGCTGGTCGAAGATGGACACCCCGATGATGTCGGCCGGCAGCATGTCGCTGGTGAACTGGATGCGCTGGAACTGCAGGCCGAGGAGGCGCGCGAGGACGTGGGCGAGGGTGGTCTTGCCGACGCCGGGGATGTCCTCGATGAGGAGGTGGCCGCGGGCGAGGATGCAGGCCAGGGCGAGGCGCACGGCATGCTCCTTGCCGAGGATGATGCGGCTGGCAGCCTCGGTGAGGCGGCGGGCGATACGGCTTGGCATGTCTTGGGCTTTTTTCGGAGTCGGGTTAGGCGGATAATGATTCCACAATAGGAGGCCCGGCAGAGACACGCCGGAGTGGTTTCGCGCTGCATTGGAACCCTGAGGGGCGGTGGCGTTCGCCGCAAGCCGCAATAATCAACGCATCAATGTCTCGGAAGAGGGCAGGGAGAGTAGTTTATGACGAGTACGGCATTCATCACGCACCGAGATTGCTGGCTGCATAACATGGGGGAGCATCACCCGGAGTCGCCGGAGCGCCTGGCGGCCATCAACGACCGCTTGATTGCGGCGGGGCTGGATATGTACCTGTCGTTCCACGACGCGCCGCTGGCGACGGTGGAGCAGCTCTCCCGGGCGCATCCGCGGGAGCACGTCGAGGAGATCCTGGCGAGTGTGCCAGAGAGCGGCATCCGTCACCTCGATCCCGATACCGCGATGAGCCCCGGCACCATGAAGGCGGCCCTGCGCTCTGCGGGGGCCGGCGTGCTGGCGACCGACCTGGTGCTGTCCGGTGAGGTCGAGAACGCCTTCTGCGCGATCCGTCCGCCTGGCCATCACGCCGAAGCGGCCAAGGCGATGGGCTTCTGCTTCTTCAACAATGTGGCTGTGGCCGCCCGGCACGCCCTCGAAGAGCATGGCCTCAAGCGCATCGCGGTGGTCGATTTCGATGTTCACCATGGCAATGGCACCGAGGACATCTTCAAGGACGACCCTCGCGTGCTGATGGTCAGCATCTTCCAGCATCCGTTCTATCCGTACAGCGGCGCCGACAACCCGGCTCCCAACATGGTCAATGTGCCGATCAAGGCCGGCTCGCGGGGCGACGTGTTCCGGGAGATCGTCACCGACATCTGGATGCCGGCCCTGCGCAACCATGCGCCCGAGATGATCTTCATCTCGGCGGGTTTCGACGCCCACTACGAGGATGACATGGGCTCCCTGGGCCTGGTCGAGGCCGACTACATGTGGGCCACCGAGCAGCTCAAGAAGGTGGCCGCCGAGTCGTCGGGCCGGCGCATCGTGTCGATGCTCGAAGGCGGCTATTCCCTGTCGTCGCTGGCCCGCAGCGTCGTGGCCCACATCAAGACCCTGGCCGATCTGTAGGCTTTTCTGCTGTCTTGTCACCGCGATGCCCCGCTCCGGCGGGGCTTTTCGTAACAGTCATTTGCGCCCGGCTAGCCTTCGGGAAGTGATTCGGTACAATAGTGATCTTTCCATCCATTCCCGACAGCCCATGATTACCGGTTCGATTGTCGCCATCGTCACGCCGATGCAAGAAGATGGCAGCCTGGATCTGCCCCGCTTCCGCAGCCTCATCGACTTTCACATCCAGGAAGGTACCGACGGTATCGTCGTGGTCGGCACCACCGGCGAGTCCCCCACGGTTAACGTGGAAGAGCACTGCGAACTGATTCGTGTGGCGGTCGAGCACTCGGCCGGTCGCATTCCGGTGATCGCCGGCACGGGCGCGAACTCCACCAGCGAGGCCATCGAGCTCACCGAGTTCTCCCGCAAGGCGGGTGCGGTGGCTGGCCTGTCGGTCGTGCCTTACTACAATCGCCCGACCCAGGAAGGCATGTATCGGCATTTCCGGACCATCGCCGAGGCGAGCCCCCTGCCGATGATCCTGTACAACGTGCCGGGCCGCACCGTGGCGGACCTGTCCAACGACACCGCGCTGCGCCTTGCCGAAGTCCCGAACATCATCGGCATCAAGGACGCCACCGGCAACATCGACCGCGCCTGCGATCTCGTTGCCCGGGCCCCCAAGGGTTTCGCCCTTTACACCGGCGACGACATGACGGCGATGGCCTTCATCATGCTGGGCGGCCACGGCACCATCTCGGTCACCGCCAACGTGGCGCCGCGTCTGATGCACGAGCTGTGCGTCGCGGCAGCCAAAGGCGACGGCCTGCTGGCGCGGGAAATCAACGCGAAGCTCGTCGGCCTGCACCGCCACCTGTTCTGCGAGGCCAACCCGATTCCGGTCAAGTGGGCCGTTGAGCAGATGGGCCTGATCGGCGGCCACATCCGCCTGCCGCTCACCCCGTTGTCCGAATCCTGCCAGCCGCGGGTGCTCGAAGCCCTGCGCCAGGCGGGTATCGAAGTTTGACGCAGTTTGAGTTACTGAGTTTGTCTTTCCCACCCCGAGGGTCACGCATGCAAAGCCGAAAGCTGACATCCGGTGCGGCGGTCGTTGTCTCGATCGCCCTGGCCGGGTGTTCCGGTTCCTTGCTGGAATCCAAGAAAATCGACTACAAGAGTGCGGCCGCCACCGCCGCGCTGCCCTCCCTGGAAGTCCCTCCCGACCTCACGACGCCCACAGCCGACAGTCGTTACGCGGTTCCGGACGTCAGCCCCAGGGGCTCAGCCACCTTCTCCGCCTATAGTGCCGAGCGGGGTGGCCAGGCGGCTGTTGCCAGCCCGGTGGCAGCCCAGCCGGTCGTCGTGGCGCCACAGTCGGCAGACAAGATGCGCGTGGAACGCTCGGGTTCCCAGCGTTGGCTCGTCGTCCAGGGTTCCGCTGAAAAGCTGTGGCCCCAGATGCGGGAGTTCTGGCAGGAGAATGGCTTCATCCTGAGCGTGGATCGGCCCGAGATCGGTGTGATGGAAACCGATTGGGCCGAGAACCGCGCCAAGATCAACAACGACGTCATCCGCCGAACCCTCGGCAAGGTGCTCGACAGCCTTTACTCGACGCCGGAGCGCGACAAGTTCCGCACCCGCTTCGAGACGGGCGCTGAGGCCGGTCAGGTGGAGATCTACATCAGCCACCGCGGCATGATGGAAATCTACCCGGATGAAGCCAAGAACCGCACCATCTGGCAGCCGCGCCCTGCTGATCCCGATCTCGAAGCCGAGTTTCTGCAGCGCCTGATGATTCATCTCGGTGCCGACGAGGCGCGCGCCAAAGCGCAGATCGCCGCGCAGCCGAAGGCCGAAAAGGCACGCCTCCAGGGCGCTTCGGGCGGCGTTTCGGCCTTGCAGCTCGAAGAAGGCTTCGATCGCTCCTGGCGCCGCGTTGGCCTTGCCCTTGACCGGGTGGGTTTCACCGTCGAAGACAGGGATCGCTCCCAGGGGCTGTATTACGTTCGCTACGTGGACCCGGAAGCCGACGTCAAGAAGAAGGACGACGAAGGCATCCTCTCCAAGCTCGCTTTCTGGCGCAGCAACAAGCCGGCAGTGCAGGCCGGCAGCCAGTATCGGATCTACGTCAAGGCGGCCGATAGCACTTCTTCCGTGCAGGTGCTCACCCGTGAGGGGGGGGTGGATACGTCCGATTCGGCCCGCAAGATCCTCGGCTTGTTGCACCAGGAGCTGAAGTAGCGTTCCAGCCTTGAGTGGAGCTTCATGCAAGAAACGCCGGTATGTCCGGCGTTTTTTTTACCCTTGCAGGCGGCAGGCCTTGCGGATGCTGCACACGTAAAAAAAGCCAACCCGAGGGTTGGCTTTTTCGACGCAGGAAGAATTACTTCTTCTCGGCGGTCGCAGCGGCAGCAGCAGCGTTTTCAGCGGTGTTGCCAGTGGCGGCCGGAGCAGCGGCTTCAGCGGGCTTGGCATCGGCGGCCGGAGCGGCAGCTTCAGCGGGCTTGGCATCAGCAGCCGGGGCGGCGGCCGGAGCTTCGGCGGGCTTGGCTTCAGCGGCGGGAGCAGCCGGAGCGGCCGGGGCAGCGGCGGGGGCCGGAGCTTCAACGGGCTTCGGCTCTTCCTTCTTGCCGCAGGCGGTAACAGCGAGTGCAACGAGAGCAGCAACCAGGAGAGATTGTTTCATTGTTGGTTTCCCTTATCGATAAATGATTTACAGCAATGATATTCAGCAGCAATCAGGTGGGGAACCCGATTCGCGCAAGATCATATCACGGACGAAGTGCTTGAATAAAGACATTGTTGCGTTGCCGCAACAGGCCGAATCCCGCGAGATCCAGGGGCTTCGGACAGTTGTTTAGTCCATTAAATCGTCTGATACGTGAGCAAATCCGCAGCAGTACCAGTCGTAGAGTAACGCGGTGCCTTCTTCGGACAGGCCTGCGATGGAATCGAGCCGGCGGCGGTCGGCGAATCCTTGCAGGATGGCCTGATCGCAGGGCTCTACATGGACCGGTTCCCCGTTCAGGAAAAACTGGCCTTCGGTGAATAGCAGGAGGCTCCTGGGGTCGAGGGAGATCCCTTCGGCGCAGGCATCGAGAAAGTCGTCGTGCTCGAGGGGTTCGTCCGGCGAGTCGAAGAAGATGTGGGCCTTGGGCTCGGTGAGGTAGGCGCCGAGGAAGCGACGCACGTCGTCGCGGCTCCAGGTGATCCGCCTGAGGGATTCGGCGACCCGATCGACCATGGCGTCACCGATCTCGGCGGAATTGGCCTGGCGGCGCAGGTCGGGGTCGGTGTAGATGCCGTCGAGCTGGATGGCCTCCTGCAGGTAGCCCAGAAACTGCTGGGCGAGCTCCTGATAGGTGGGCGAGCGGAAGCCGATGGAGTAGGTGGTGCACTCGCCGATCGCGATCCCGTTGTGGGCCCATTGGGGGGGCAGATAGAGCATGTCGCCCGGGTTGAGAACCCAGTCGTGCACCGGCCGGAAATCCTGGAGGATCTTGAGCGGGGCATCCTCGATCAGGCTGCGGTCGTCCTGGTCGCTCAGCAGCCAGCGGCGCTGGCCGATACCCTGCAGCAGGAAGACGTCGTAGTTGTCGAAATGGGGGCCGACGCCTCCGCCATCGACGGCATAGCTCACCATCAGATCGTCGAGGCGCGCCTGGGGGATGAAGTCGAAACGGTGGAGGAGCGCATCACCGTCGGGGCAGAACAGGTTGAGGCCCTGCACCAGGACCGTCCAGGGGCGCTTCTTGTTGCGCAGGTCGGCGGCCTTCTGGGGGCCGCGGATGACCTCCCAGTCGTGGTTGTCGTGGGTGACGTAACGCGACTCGACGTCCGGGTCGCGGGCGAGTTGAAAGATTTCTTCACGGGTGACGACACCGGTGAAGCCGGGAACCGCCTGGCGAACGAGGAGCGGTTTCTTTTGCCAGTATTCGGCGAGGAATTCCTCGGCCGACAGGCCGCCAAGAAGAGTATTTGTCATGGCGGCATTATAGCGCCTTGCCTTGCAATGCCCTGTCCGCTCGCTAAAATGGCGCCCTTCCTTTACCGACGCCGATCATGCGTGACGCTCCTCCCATCCGCGAAGCCTTTGTCGAATCCCTGGACCACGAGGGGCGGGGCGTCAGCCGCGTCGACGGCAAGACGATCTTCATCGAAGGCGCGTTGCCGGGCGAGCGGGTAAGTTTTGCGCCCTACAAGGTCAAGCCGAACTACGAGCAGGCCGAGGTCGTGCGCGTGCTCGAGGCGAGCGCCCAGCGTGTCGAGCCGGCCTGCGAGTACTTTGGTGTTTGCGGCGGTTGCAGCATGCAGCACCTGGAGCCCTCAGCCCAGGTGGCGGCCAAGCAGCGGGTGCTCGAGAACGCGCTGTGGCATATCGGGCGGGTCCGGCCGGAGGTGCTCTATCCGGCCATCGTCGGCCCCTCCTGGGGATATCGCTACCGGGCGCGCCTCACCGTGCGCCAGGTGCCGAGCAAGGGCGGTATCCTGATCGGCTTCCACGAGCGGCGCAGCAGTTACATCTCGGACATGCGGCGCTGCCCGATCCTCCCGCCCCATGTCTCGGCGCTGTTGCCGGGTTTGCATGAACTGGTGGGCGCGCTGTCGATTCCCGACCGCGTCCCGCAGATCGAGGTGGCGGTGGGCGAGGGGATCACCGTGCTGGTGTTCCGCCACCTGTTGCCGTTCTCGAAGAAGGATGAGGCGCTCCTGCGCGCCTTTGGCGAGAGCGCCGGCGTGCAGATCTGGCTGCAGCTGACGGGTCCGGATTCATGCCGGCGCCTGCATCCGGCCGATGCACCGGGCCTTGCTTACACGTTGCCCGAGTTCGGGGTGTCGATGGCCTTCAGGCCCACCGATTTCACTCAGGTCAATATGGGCATCAACCGCCTGTTGATGCGCCGCTCGATGCAGCTGCTCGATCCGCAGCCGGGCGAGCGCATCGCCGACCTGTTCTGCGGTCTGGGCAACTTCAGCTTGCCGATTGCCAAGTTGGGCGCCCATGTGGTCGGGGTCGAGGGGAGTGATGCGCTGGTGCGGCGGGCCGCCGAAAACGCCGCAGCCAACGGGCTCGCCGGTAACAGCGAGTTCCATGCGGCCAACCTCTTCGAAGCGACGGAAGACAGCATCGCCGCCCTGGGCCGGCTCGACAAGATGCTGATCGACCCACCCCGGGAGGGGGCCGTTGCCGTGGTCAAGGCGCTGGGCCCGACGGCGCCCCGGCGTATCGTCTATGTGTCCTGCAATCCCGCGACGCTGGCGCGGGACACCGCGGTGCTGTTTCACGAGAAGGGCTACCGCCTCAAGGGCGCGGGGATTGCCAACATGTTCCCGCAGACCTCCCATGTGGAGTCGATTGCGCTCTTCGAGCGGGATTGAGCCCGAGCGCCGAGCATGAAAAAAGGCGACCCGAAGGTCGCCTTTTTTATTTGGTGAAAATCGCTCAGTCGCGATCGCCACCGAAGGCCATGATCAGGTTGAGCAGGCTGACGAAGACGTTATAGACGTCCAGGTACACCGCCAGCGTGGCCGTTACGTAGTTGGTCTCGCCGCCCTGCACGATGTTGCTGATGTCGTACAGGATGTAGCCCGAGAAGAGCAGCACCACGGCAGCCGAGATCACCAAGTGAAGCACCGGCATCTGCAGGAAGATGTTTGCCACCATCGCCAGCAGCACAACCACCAGGCCGACAGTCAGGAACTTGCCCATGTTGGTGAAGTCGCGCTTGGAGACGCTGGCGATACCGGCCATCGTTACGAAGATCGCGCCGGTGCCGCCGGCAGCCAGGGCAATCATCGAGCCGCCATTGGAGAAGCCCAGGGCCACCTGCAGGATGCGCGACAGCATCAGGCCCATGAAGAAGGTGAAGCCCAACAGCAGCGCCACCCCGAGGCCGCTGTTCTTGTTGCGCTCGATGCCCCAGAAGAAAGCAAACGAGATCCCCAGGAACAGCATGAAGGCAATGAACGGACTGCCCACCAGGAACGAGAACTGCATCTGCACGCCCAGGAGCGCGCCGGCAACGGTCGGCACCATAGTGAGTGCGAGCAGCATGTAGGTGTTGCGCAGCACGCGGTTTGCGCTTTGCGACAGAACCTGCGTTTGCTGACCGTAAGTGTCGAGTTGCATGAAAAACCTCCGAATTGATGTTAAACAGGGTAGCCTGCGGTGAGTGAGAGTAGCGGAGGGGTGGGAAAGTTTCAATCGTCGTGCGTATGCCCTTGGCGGCACTCCGCAGCGTGCTAGAATGCGCGCCCTGTAGGAGGTGTGGCAGAGTGGTCGATTGCACCGGTCTTGAAAACCGGCAAGGGGAAACCCTTCGTGAGTTCGAATCTCACCGCCTCCGCCAAGTGTTCATCAAAGCGCCCCAGAGGCGCTTTTTTGTTGCTTTTGCCCAGAGTGGGTAAGATTCCGGGCCATGCGTGGGTTATCCGCATGGAGGCGTGGGTGAGAGTGTGAACAATGGCCGGGGCACCGAGGTGCGGGGATTGACCCCAAACTAGGCTAACTGAATACTTGCACCTTCAGGCCGTCGGCTCTGATTGCACCGCCCACACTCTTGCCCGCCCCGTAACCGTGCCCCACGACCCGCCCTTCGTACGCCGTCCCTCGTCGAAAGCCCTCCCTGAAGGCGCCGCCTCGGCAGCTGAGCCCGTCGGTGATTCGCTGGACGCGGAAGCGGCGGCGCTGCTGGCCGATATCGAGGCCTTCGACATCGAAGCCGCGCGGCGGCGGGTTCAGGAGATCGACGCACGCAACACGGGCCCGCGTCGTTCGAGTACGGTCTTTCCAAGTGTCGCGCCCGACCCGGGCTTGCCCAGCATCCCGGCTCTTCCCGAGGTGGCGCCGGCCGCTGCAGAAGAGGTGTCGGTCGAGCGCGAAAAAGCCAGGGCGGGCGGGCTTCTCGCCCAGTTGCGCGACGAGGTTGTCAGCCGGCAGCGACGGGCTGACGAAGCCTCCCAGGAGCAGGGGGCGATGCGCGCCACCCTCGATCGTCGCCTGCGTATGGTGTTCGACTACCTCCATGATCTGTGTACCCAGCTCAATTACCTCAAGCCGCCGGTCGATCGGGCCTATTTCTTTCTGGACTCCGACGACGCCTTCCGTGATCTCAGCTGGAATGAAGGCTTCACTGATCTGCGCTCTCGGCCTCAGCAGGAGGGCGGTGGGATCGAGCGTGTGAGCTTCACCTACACGCTGAAGGGACCGGGCGAGCGCACCCTGGAGCGTGCCGGACCGGGCGTCGAGCGCCTGCGGCATATTCTCTTCGACCTGGGTTTGCGCTTCGAATGCCGGGAGCTCCGCAACCGGCAGCGGGAGCTCGAGCAGGCCTGGTTCACGGTGGCCGATGAGGTGAATGTCCAACTGGTCTGGCGGGCCGATCTGGACAAGGGCGTGGTGGTGCTGGAGAGCCGCAACCTGGAGCGTCTCGGCCACGCCGTGGTGAGCCTGCTGCCCGAATCCGTCGGAGAGGCCATGCTCGACGAATTCGGGCGTCTCGTGCTGGGCCGCGAAAACAGCTTCCGCGCCCACCTTTTGCGCTGAGCGCGTGCGTCAGGCCTGCTTGAGCAGGTCGAGGGCCAAGGCTTCGGCCACCTTGATGCCGTCGACGCCGGCCGACAGAATGCCGCCCGCGTAGCCGGCCCCTTCGCCGGCCGGGTAGAGGCCTTTCACGTTCAGGCTCTGGAGGTCGTCCCCGCGGGTGATGCGCAGGGGCGACGAGGTGCGCGTCTCGACGCCCGTGAGGACGGCATCGTAGAGATTGAAGCCGCGGATCTGGCGGTCGAAGGCCGGGATGGCCTCGCGGATCGCCGCGATGGCGTAGTCGGGGAGGGCGGTGGACAGGTCACCCAGGCGCACGCCCGGTTTGTACGACGGCTCGACGCTGCCCAGCTTGGTGGACGGCTTGCCCTGCAGAAAGTCTCCGACCAGTTGCCCCGGTGCCTCATAGGTGCCGCCGCCCAGCTCAAAGGCGCGGCTCTCCAGCTCGCGCTGCAGCGCGATGCCGGCCAGCGGGCCGCTGCCGGGGTAGTCTTCCGGCGTGATGCCAACCACGATGCCGGCGTTGGCGTTGCGCTCGTTGCGGGAATACTGGCTCATGCCGTTGGTGACGACCCGGTTGGGTTCGGACGTCGCAGCCACCACCGTGCCGCCGGGGCACATGCAGAAGCTGTACACCGCGCGCCCGTTGGCGGCGTGATGCACCAGCTTGTAGTCGGCCGCGCCCAGCAACGGGTGGCCGGCGTGGGGGCCGAGGCGGGCCTTGTCGATCAGCGACTGCGGGTGTTCGATGCGGAAACCCACCGAAAATGGCTTGGCTTCCATGAAGACACCCTTGTCGTGGAGCATCTCGAAGGTGTCGCGGGCGCTGTGGCCGAGGGCCAGCACGACGTGGTCGGCGTCGATCTCGTCGCCGGTGGCGGTTTTAACGCCGCGCACCTGGCCGTTGTCAATGATGAGCTCGGTGACCCGCTGCTCGAAGCGGATCTCGCCGCCCAGCTCGCGGATCTCGGCGCGCATGTTCTCGACCATGCCCACCAGCCGAAAGGTACCGATGTGCGGCTTCGAGACGTAGAGGATCTCCTCGGGCGCGCCGGCCTTCACGAACTCGGTGAGCACCTTGCGCCCGTAGTGTTTGGGGTCCTTGATCTGGCTGTAGAGCTTGCCGTCCGAGAAGGTGCCCGCGCCGCCTTCACCGAACTGCACGTTGGATTCGGGGTTGAGGGTGTTCTTGCGCCACAGGCCCCAGGTGTCCTGGGTGCGCTCACGCACCGCCTTGCCGCGCTCGAGCACGATCGGGCGAAAGCCCATCTGGGCCAGCACCAGCGCCGCGAAGATGCCGCACGGGCCGAAGCCGATGACCACCGGGCGGCTGCCGAAGCCCTCCGGTGCCTTGCCGACGAAGTGGTATCGGGTGTCGGGGGCGGGCTTGACGTGGATGTCGTCGGTAAACGTCTTGAGCAGCGCCGCTTCGTTCTTCACCTCGAGGTCGATGATGTAGATGAAGGACAGCGAGGTCGCCTTGCGTGCATCGTAGCTGCGCTTGAAAACAGTGAAGCTCAGCAGATCGGCAGGGGAAATGCCGAGGCGCTTGGCGATCGCGGCGGGCAGGGTGTCGGCGGCGTGGTCTAGGGGAAGCCGGAGTTCGGAGAGTCGCAGCATTGGGGGCATGGCGGGATGTTTGATCCCGCAGATGGCGTGTAAGACCACGGATTTTAACCGGATTCCAGGCTGGGGTCAGGGGCTCCCCTGAGCAGGTGCTGCGGGCTTTTGCCGGAGGCCGTGGCGGCCTGCCACTGGAGGGACAGGATTTCGGGTAAATTCTGATGGCGACCCCTGTGGGTTCGTAAAAATCGAAATAAAGCGCGTTTCTTCGGGGGTGGCGACCATGAATCTCAAGCATCTCTTTTACTTCTGGAAGACCGCGCGGAGCGGTGGTGTGGTGAAGGCTGGCGAATTGCTTCACGTGACACCGCAGACCATCAGCGGCCAGATCCGCCTGCTTGAGGAGAGCCTCGATACACAGCTTTTTGCCCGCGATGGCCGTTCCCTCGAGCTGACTCCCGCGGGTCGGCTGGCGATGGAGTACGCGGACGAGATGTTTTCCCTTAGCGCAGAGCTGGAGCAGGCGCTGCGCCATCACCCAAAGGGGCGGCCGGTGGAGTTCCGGGTCGGGGTGTCGGATGCGGTGCCCAAGTCGCTCGCCTATCGTTTGCTGCATCCGGCCGTCGATCCGGTGGATCCGGTGCGCATCATCTGCCGTGAATGGCGGCTCGATCGACTGCTGGCGGAGCTGGCGATCCACCGGCTCGACCTGGTGATCGCCGATTCGCCCATTCCGCCCTCGGTGGATGTGCGCGCCTACAACCACTTGCTTGGGGATTCGGGTCTGAGCTTCTTTGCCGCCCGTGCGCTGGTCGACCCGGCGACGCCGGCTTTCCCCGCGTGCATGGGAGCGCTGCCGGCGCTGCTGCCTGGTGAGGATTCGGCGATCCGTCGCAAGTTTGTCGATTGGCTGGACCGCAAACGGCTGCGCCCCCGCATCGCTGGCGAGTTTGACGATACCGCCCTGATGACGGCCTTCGGGCGGGCAGGCGTCGGTGCCTTTGCGGTGCCCACCGCCATCGAGGCTGAAACGCTCGCCGGGGGGGAACTGGTCCTGCTCGGGCGTGCCGAGGACGTGCGCATCGAGTACTTCGCGATCTCGGTGGAGCGGCGTCTGACCCACCCTTGCGTGCTGGCCATCTCCGAAGCAGCGCGGGCCGGCCTGGGCGCGCTCGAACACGACGCGGGCGCGCCGTCGGCGCGGTGAACGAAAAACCCCGCCCGGGCGTCGGCTCGGGCGGGGTTGAGTTGATGCGGGTTGCTATCAGGCGTTCTGCTGAATGCCCGCCACGAGCCAACCCGAGTTGCCGCTCTGCGGCTTGGTGAGGTGCCAGGTTTCGTCGATGGCTTCCGGGGCCGCGTTCACGTCTTCGCGCAGAAGCCCGGTGAAGCGCACGCTGACGATGTAGCGGGCGGCCTCTTCGGTCACGTCGAGAACTTCGGCGTTGAGCGACACGACGTCGGTCTTCTGGGCGCTGCCACTCTGCTCCATCCAGTTCATCTTGATCTCGGCGAACAGCTCCGGGGTGGTGTACTCACGGATGTCCTCGAGGTTGCGGGCGTCGTTGGCGGCCTGCAGGCGGATGAAGTTAACCTTGGCGTTGCGAACGAAGGCTTCCGCGTCGAAGTCGGCCGGAATCGACCCCGCCGGCTGCGCGTCAGCCAGGGCGGCGCCCGCAGCGCCGGCGGCGGCTGCGTGAGCAGGCTGAGTCGAGCTGCCGCTATATTCGGAGGGGTTCGAGCTGGTGTAGTTCATGGCGCCTGCACCGGCACCCGCTCCAGCCATCGCCGGTTGTTGCGATGCGGCGCGGCGGCGCATGAAGAAGCCGATCAGCATCATCACCGCGACGGCGATCAGGCCCATCATCATCATGGAGGCGAGTTCCTCACCAAACCCGAAGTGGGAGGCGAGGGCGGCGAGGCCGATACCGGCGGCGAGGCCTGCCAGCGGGCCCATCCAGGAACGCTTCGGCTGTGCCTGCGGCGCGGCGGGTGCGCCGGCCTGCTGGGCGCGGTTGGGCGCTGCGGCAGAGGTGGGGGCCTGGGCCGGCGTGGCGGGGGTGGCCGTCGCAGACTTCGGCTGGCTCAGTTCCTGGCGCTGCATGCCGGAGGATTTGCCGCCGCCAAAGCGCTTGGCGGCATCCGCGTCGCCGGTCGCCAGCGTCAGGCCAAGGGCGAGCGCGGCGGTCAGCAGGGCGAAGGATTTCATGGGGGTCTCCTGTTGTTGGGGGTAACCCTAAAAGGATAGCGCGCGAAAAATATAAATAAAATCAGAATTGTTGATGTCTTTTGTTCGGAAAAAACTGAATGTCGACAGCTCTGATAGAAGACCACGGTGATCCCCGACCAGGTGGAAGCCCTCTAAGTTATGGAGGCAAAAGAGAAAAAGTCTCCTCTCCGCACGATCTGGCAAAAACCTCGAAAGGCACATAGCGTAACGAGTTCGGCCGATCCCGCGGCGCAATAAAGTTGATCTGTGTCAAAATGTCGCCCTTATCGCGGGGTATCCTTCCGCGGAAGCCTGCAGACGGTTTGTCTCGTGGGCACGGGGGGTTTTGTTTTTCTTTATTGAGGTGACTCACATGCAATCGCAGACTTACAACTATAAAGTCGTGCGGCAGTTCGCCATCATGACGGTGGTATGGGGCATCGTGGGCATGCTGGTCGGCGTCATCGCCGCAGCACAGCTCGTGTGGCCCGAATTGAACGTTGCCGAATGGCTGCACTTCGGACGGCTCCGCCCGCTCCACACCAACGCGGTCATCTTCGCGTTCGGTGGCTGTGCTCTCTTTGCGACGTCCTACTACTGCGTCCAGCGTACCTGCCACACCCGCCTTTTTGCTCCGGGCCTTGCTGCCTTCACTTTCTGGGGCTGGCAACTGGTTATTCTTCTTGCCGCGATCACGTTACCGCTCGGTTACACCTCCTCCAAGGAATACGCCGAGCTCGAGTGGCCGATCGACATCCTGATCACCGTGGTGTGGGTGTCCTACGCCATCGTGTTCTTCGGCACCATCGGCACCCGCAAGACCACCCACATTTATGTGGCCAACTGGTTCTACGGCGCCTTCATCATCACCGTCGCGCTGCTGCATCTTGTTAACAGCGCTGCGTTGCCGGTGTCCTTGTCGAGCATGAAGTCCTACTCTGCTTACGCAGGCGTCCAGGATGCGATGATCCAGTGGTGGTACGGCCATAACGCCGTGGGTTTCTTCCTGACCGCGGGCTTCCTGGGCATGATGTACTACTTCGTGCCGAAGCAGGCCGGTCGTCCGGTGTATTCCTACCGTCTGTCGGTGGTGCACTTCTGGGCGCTGATCTTCACCTATATGTGGGCGGGCCCGCACCACCTGCACTACACCGCGCTGCCCGACTGGACCCAGTCCGTGGGGATGGTCTTCTCGCTGATCCTGCTGGCTCCGTCCTGGGGTGGCATGATCAACGGCATCATGACCCTGTCCGGCGCCTGGCATAAGCTGCGCACCGACCCGATCCTGAAGTTCCTGATCACCTCGCTGTCGTTCTATGGCATGTCGACCTTCGAAGGCCCGATGATGTCCATCAAGACCGTCAATGCGCTGTCCCACTACACCGACTGGACCGTCGGCCACGTGCACTCCGGTGCTCTCGGTTGGGTTGCGATGGTGTCCATCGGCGCGATGTACTATCTGATCCCGCGCATGTACGGCAAGACCGAGATGTACTCCACCAAGCTGATCACTGCCCACTTCTGGATCGCGACCATCGGCATCGTGCTGTACATCGCCTCCATGTGGATCTCCGGCGTGATGCAGGGCCTGATGTGGCGTGCCACCAACCCGGACGGCACCCTGACCTACTCCTTCGTCGAGTCCGTGAAGGCCAGCTACCCGTTCTGGGCCATCCGTGTCCTGGGTGGTGTGCTGTTCCTTACCGGCATGCTGATCATGTTCTACAACATGGTGAAGACGATCGCCGGTCAGAAGGCCTACGACGCTCCGGTGCTGGCACCTGCCGGCGCGCACGCCTGATCGGGAGGAAAAAATCATGGCTCAATCGAATCACGACATCATCGAACGCAAGGTTGGCTTGCTCATTGTCCTCACGCTCCTCACTGTGAGCGTTGGCGGCCTTGTCGAAATCGTTCCGCTGTTCTTCCAGCACTCGACCACCACCCCAGTCGAAGGGCTGAAGCCCTACGATCCCGTCCGGCTGGTCGGTCGGGATATCTACGTCCGGGAGGGCTGTTACAACTGCCACTCGCAGATGATCCGCCCCTTCCGTGCCGAAACCGAGCGCTACGGTCATTACTCCGTCGCCGGCGAGTATGTTTATGACCGGCCGTTCCAGTGGGGCTCCAAGCGTACGGGCCCCGATCTGCACCGTGTTGGTGGCCGTTACTCCGACCAATGGCACCGTGTTCACCTCCTGAACCCGCGTGATGTGGTCCCCGAGTCCAACATGCCGGCTTTCCCATGGCTTGATCGCCCGGCCAGGATCGACGACATTGAAGACAAGATGACGACGTTGCGAAAGCTGGGCGTGCCTTACAGCGACGAAGAGATCAAGGGTGCCCGCAAGGCGCTCGAAGGCAAGACCGAACTCGACGCCGTGATCGCTTACCTGCAGGGTCTCGGTACCGCGCTGAAGTCCGGCAAGGCCGCCGCTCCGGCGCCCACCGCCGAGGCCGCACCTGCGCCCGCCACCAACTCGGGCAGCTGAGCCGCTTCGGGACGAGCATTCTAAGAACGAAGGAGTGTGACCTTGGATATCAATGAAGCACGTACGGTGGTGACTGTCCTGGGGCTGGTGTGTTTCATCGCCATCACCCTGTGGGCCTACAGCGGGCGCGCACGCAAGGGATTTGACGAGGCAGCACTCCTGCCGTTCAGCGAGGACGACTTGCCCGCCCAAAAGGGTGGGCAAACCAAGGAAGGAAATAAAAATGGCTGACTTTGTTAGCGGTTTCTGGAACGCCTATGTGATGGTGTTGGTGTTCCTGAGCATTGCGTTCTGCGTGTTCGTGCTGGTTTCGAACAACAAGGCGCGGACGCCTGGCCCGGTGGGGCTGCACGACCACATCTGGGACGAGACCCTGCAGGAGTACAACAACCCGCTGCCCCGCTGGTGGATGTACATGTTCTGGATCACGATCATCTTTGCGATCTCGTATCTGGCCATGTACCCCGGCTTCGGCAACAACCAGGGCAAGCTGGGCTGGTCGTCCGGCGGCCAGTGGGAAGCCGAGCAGAAGGCCGCGGCCGAGAAGTACGGCCCGATCTTCGCCAAGTTCCGCACCATGGACCTCAACGCTGTTGCTGGCGACAAGGAAGCCAATGCCATGGGCCAGCGTCTGTTCCTGACCTACTGCGCCCAGTGTCACGGCGCGGATGCCAAGGGCGCAAAGGGCTTCCCGAACCTCACCGACAGCGACTGGCTGTATGGCGGCGAGCCGGAAACCATCAAGACGACGCTCCTGGGTGGCCGTCAGGGCATGATGCCTCCGTTCGGCCCGGCGCTTGGCGCTGAGGGGACCAAGGACGTGGCGAACTATGTCCGTTCCCTGTCGGGTCTGGCCCACGATTCCCTGCGCGCTCAGCGTGGCAAGGACTTGTTTGCCCAGAACTGCGTGGCTTGCCACGGTCCGGAAGCCAAGGGCACGCCCGCCCTCGGCGCTCCCAACCTGACTGACAAGGTCTGGCTGTATGGTTCCGGTGAAGCAACCATCATCGAAACCGTTACCAACGGCCGCAGCAACCAGATGCCCGCGTTCAAGGAATTCCTTGGTGAAGACAAGGTGCACCTGCTGGCCGCCTATGTTCTGAGCCTGTCCAAGAACAGCGCTGCACCGGCTGAGGCCAAGAAATAAGCCTTTCGTAAAAGTGTCTGCGTTTCAAAAAGATGATTCCCCGGGCTGGTCCCGGGGAGTTTTCGAGACAGAATATTAGAATATAGCGATATAACGATCATGAGTCAGCCTGACACCCAATCCCCAAAGGCCGCTGACGCTAAAGCCAAGGCGAGCTCCGAAAACGATGAGACCCTCTATGCCGTCCGGCAAAAGGTTTATCCCCGCGCTGTTACCGGAGTCTTCGCAAAGTGGCGGTGGATTCTGGTGTGGGCGACCCAGCTGATCTTCTATGGCCTGTGCTGGGTTCCATGGAATGACCGGCAGGCCGTTCTGCTCGACGTCGTCGAACGCAAGTTTTACATCTTCGACTGGATTTTCTGGCCGCAGGACGTGTTCTTCCTGGCGATCCTGCTGATCATCAGTGCCTATTCGCTGTTCTTCTTTACCGCGGTCGCAGGGCGCCTGTGGTGTGGCTACGCCTGCCCGCAGACGGTTTATACCGAGATCTTCATGTGGATCGAGGAGAAGATCGAGGGTAACCGTTCCCAGCGCATGAAGCTCGACGAGGCGCCGATGAGTGGTCGCAAGTTTGCGATCAAGGCGGCCAAGTTCGGCTCCTGGGGTCTGCTCTCGCTGTGGACAGGTTTCACGCTGGTCGGCTACTTCACCCCCATCCGCGAGCTTGTGCACGAAGCCCTCACCTTCAGCTTCGGTCCGTGGGAGCTCTTCTGGATCTTCTTCTATGGCGGTTTCACCTACCTGTTCGCCGGTGTCATGCGCGAGCAGGTCTGCAAGTACATGTGCCCCTACGCTCGCTTCCAGGGCGTCATGTTCGACCCCGATACCCTGGTCATCACCTACGATCCGGAGCGCGGTGAGCCGCGTGGCCCGCGCAAGAAAGGCATCGACCTGAAGGTCGCGGGGAAGGGTGATTGCGTGGATTGTGGCATCTGCGTCCAGGTCTGCCCGACCGGCATCGACATCCGTAACGGTCTGCAGTACGAGTGTATCGGTTGTGCGGCGTGCATCGACGCCTGCGATCAGGTCATGGAGAAGATGGATTATCCGAAGGGGCTGATCCGCTACACCACCGAGAACGCGATGAAGCGCCACTGGGGGCGCAAGGAGATCATCGGCCACATGATGCGCCCGCGCATCATCATCTACGCTACGGTGCTCGTGGCGCTCTGTGTGGCGCTGGTGTGGGGGCTTGCAACGCGTTCGACGCTGCGTGTCGACGTGCTCAAGGACCGTTCCACCCTGAGCCGTGAAGTGGAGGGTGGTCTGATCGCCAACGTCTACAACCTGCAGGTCATGAACATGACCGAGGGGCCGCGTCGCTTTGCCCTGTCGGTGAGTGGCCTTGACGGCGTCCAGATCTCCCCCAAGGAGCCCTTCGAGGTGGATGCCGCCGGCCTGAAGTCGGTGACGGTGGAAGTTGCCGTGCCGCCGGAGTCGGGCAAGCCTGGTTCCAATACCGTTTATATCGAGGTCAAGGCGCTCGACGACGAGACGGTCTCCGTCCGCGAGAAGACTTCCTTCCTCATGCCCCGCTAACCCAGGATTCAACTAAAAATGAGTGCAACCCAGACCCGTCGCGATTCCCTCCCCTGGTACAAGGAGCGCTGGACCTGGCTCCTGATGCTGATGCCGGCGACGGCGATCGTGGCCGGTTTCATCACCCTGTGGCTCGCAATCACCTCTTTCGACGGGCTTGTTGCCGACGATTACTACAAGCAGGGGCTGGCGATCAACCAGACCCTGGCCCGAGCCAACGCGGCCCAGGAGCGCGGCCTGGTCGGGCAGGTGAAGTTTTCGGCCGATGAGATTTCCGTTGGTCTGGCTGCACGTTCGGGGGTCGAGCTGCCGTCCAAGCTGCTCGTCACCCTGGCGCATCCGACGAAGGGCGGGCTGGATCAGCAGCTCGTCCTGGAGCGGAGCGGTGATCTTTATCGTGGTGCCGTACGCGCTGCGCTCAGCAGTGCCCACTGGAAAGTTCTCATAGAAGATGAGTCCCGCAGCTGGAGGCTGTCAGGGACCGCGTTCCTCCCCGCAGAGACCGAGATCCGGATCGATTCGTCTGATCTCAAACCTGTAGATTGACTAGGAGGATGTCATGGCTTGGCAAGAGTTGTTCTCGACCGATATTGGTCTCATGAGCGTATTCACCATCGCTTTCATCATCGGCATGGCGGTTTACCTCTACCGTTTCGCAAAGCGGCACATTGCAGAAGATGAAAAGCAGGCTCATGGCTGATAGCCCCGGAGCCCGTAGGTTTTTTGGAAGGAGCTGAAGGATGTTGAAACTGATCCAGGTGTTGTGGCCGTCGTTCATTGTTGCCGGGATAGCCGAGATCGTGTTCTTCACGGTGGTCAATCCCCAGGAGCTGTATTTCATGGGGGTTCCGGTGCATTTCTCGGCGATCGCGACATACTCGATCGGTTTCTTTGGCCTCTGGCTGATTTGCGCCAGCTCCAGCCTGGTGACCTTGTTCTTCCAGCGTACGGCGGAAGAGATCAACAGGTCAGATCTGGACTAGCCCCTGCCACCTTGAGGCGTTTGCCGACGCCAAAACAACAAGGCCCCGCAAGCTTCCAAGCTGCGGGGCCTTGTCGCGTTTGCGGGGCGTCTCAACGATAAACGAGTACGGGAATCTTGCTGTGGGTGAGAACCTTCTGGGTCTCGCTGCCGAGCAACAGACCGCTCAAGCCGCGCCGGCCATGGGATGCCATGAAGATGAGGTCGCTGCCGTTGCGCTGGGCTGCCGCGATGATGGCCTCGAAGGGGACTTCGCTGACGACCGTGTCACCGTTGGACTCGATCCCTGCGGCATTCGCCGAGGCGTTGTAGCGGGTAAGGATTTTCTCGGCTTCGGCCGCAGCGGCCTTGCTGAACTGCTCCGGCGTGGTGGGGTCAAACAAGGCGCCTTCACCGTAAAGCGGCGTCGGGAAGTCGGGTTGAGCATAGAAGAAAGTGATTCTTGCGCCTGCATCCTTGGCAAAGCTGATTGCCCGCTCGACCGTCGAGTCGGAGAGTTCGGAGCCATCGGTAGGAACGAGAATATTCTTGAACATGAGATCACTCCGATAGGGAAGGGAACGAAAACATTATAGGACCGATTGCGTTCCATGGCCGTTTGATGCAGGTCAATCGAGTCTCGACTAGGAGGCGCGAACATGCACGACAGACGCCCATGACGCGACAGCACCCCCGTGCTGTCGAGGCGCAGTTTAAAGGAGAGCTCTCGTGAGTCCACGTGTTCCTGCTGCACCTATCGAGCTTGCCCGCAAATCCCTGCGGACGCTCCACGATAGCGTCGAATCGTCGATCGACCCCCTTGGCATGGCCGCCCCGCTGGTTCATGCCCAGCTTGCCTGGATGGCGCATCCCCAGGAGCTGGCCGATAGCATGGCGAGCATCTCCAGCAGCCTCTGGGCGCTGCAATGGCACACCTGGAGGAGGGCGATGGGCCTGCCCAGCGACGACCCCCTGAAGCCCAACGTGGATGACGTGCGCTTTGCCGACAAGGTCTGGGAGGAGTCGCCCACCTGGGATCTCGTCAAGGAGTGGTATCTGGTACTCACCCACCACGTCCAGGACATGCTCTACGAAACGCCGGGCCTGTCCCAGAAGGAGCGCCGAAGGGCGGCGTTCTGGTGGCGGAAGTGGCTCAACGCGGTCGCGCCCACCAACTTCCTGATGAGCAACCCGGTGGCGATGCAGCGGGCGATCGAGACCCGGGGCGACAGCCTCGTGAAGGGCATGCGGAATTTCCTCGATGACCTGCAGGCGGGCAACATCCGAATGACCGACCCCGGTGATTTCAAGGTCGGCAAGAACCTGGCGCTGACACCCGGCAAGGTGGTGTTCCGCAACCGGCTCGTGGAGGTAATCCATTACACGCCGAGCCAGGCCAGGGTGCATCAGGTACCGGTGGTGATCGTCACCCCGTGGATCAACAAGTTTTATATCCTCGACATCAACCCCAAGAAGAGCCTGGTCCGCTACCTGCTGGACCAGGGCCTGGATGTGTTCATCACCAGCTGGAAGAACCCGGGTGAAGAGATGCGCGATGTGCGCTTCGACGACTATCTGATCGAGGGTGTCCAGAGCCTCGTCGACACCGCCCGGGCCGTCAGCGGCTCCGCCAAGGTGCACGCGATCGGCTACTGCATCGGCGGTACGGCGCTCACCACTTACATGGCCTGGGCCAACCGGCATTACGCTGAAGAGGACGTGCCGGTTGCCCACTGCACCTTATTCACCACGCTGGTCGATTTCCACAAGCCGGGTGACATCGAGGTGTTCGTGGACGAGGGCAGCATCCGCTACATCACCCAGAACATGGAGAAAAAAGGCTACCTGGACGGTGCCGAGATGGCGTCGGCCTTCAGGTTGCTCCGCTCCAACAGCCTGATCTGGCACTACGTGGTGCATGGCTGGCTGTATGGCGAGACACCACCGCCCTTCGATGTGCTTTACTGGAACATGGACACCACACGGATGCCCTACGCGATGCACGCGTGGTACCTGCGTGAGCTTTACCTGAACAACCACCTTATCGACAAGGACGCGCTCACGGTTGCCGGCGAGCCCATCGACCTCGGCCGGATCACGCAGCCGGTGTATGCGGTCGGGGCCGAGGACGACCACATCGCGCCGTGGCGCCAGACTTTCAAAACCCTCAACCACGTGAGCGGGCCGAAGCGTTTTGTGTTGTCGAGCTCGGGGCATATTCTCGGCATCGTCAATCCGCCCGTCGATCCGCCGAAGCGCCGTTTCTGGGTTGGCCCGGCCCGTCGCACAGATACGGCGGAGGGCTGGCAGGGCGGTGCCGTGGAGCAGGCCGGGAGCTGGTGGCCTGACTGGATGGAATGGCTCAAGCCCCAGTGCGGCGGGCTCGTCGACGCGCCGCCGGTGGCGACCGAGGCGTTTCCGGCCCTGGCCGATGCGCCGGGCACCTACGTGCTGGAGCGTTGAGCCCGTGCCGGAGGCGGGCGTGGACGTCAGCCGCCCGGAGCCGATGCAGTGAGTGCCCGCCAGGCCTCGAGCCGCCGGGCGTAGCTGTAGGCGGCATTGGCCGGGCTGGTGGAGGGCAGGCGGGTGAAGTGCAGTGAGTGATGGGGAAGCGTCTGCAGCACGTGGCGCCGAAAGCTGGTGTCCGCCAGCGTGCCGTTGAAGAAAACCCGCACGATGCGGGGATGTTCGGTCAGGAAGGTGGCAAAATCGTTGGCGACGATGGACGCCGGCGCTATGTTTCCGTCCAGGCTGCCTTCCCGTTCGCAGCACTGGAGCACGTCCCACAAGGCCAGGCCGGCGTCGGTCAGTTTCTGCAGGCGTGCCGCATACGGGAGCGCCGGGCTCGCGCCGAAGAGTTCGCCGAGTATCGGCCAGAACAGATTGCGCCGGTGGGCATAGTATTCGCCGGCCGCCAGCGAGGCCTGCCCGGGCATGCTGCCGAGGATCAGTGTATGGGCATCGGGCGCCGCAACGGGCGGGAAGCTGTAGAGCAGAGCCATCGGCTAGCCCCGCGCCCGGCGCTGCGTAGATTCGTGGTGCGGCGGGGATGTCTGCCGGGCCCGGGTTTGCCAGAGGATCTTGGGAAGCGACATGATATGAAGTTAATGAAGGGGTAGGAGAGCAGGACATGAAGCAGCGCGCCCACGTACTGGTCGTTGACGATCAAGCCGACAATCTGCTGATACTCGAAGATGCATTGTCTGA
>NZ_BJNV01000012.1 GCF_006539865.1 Zoogloea ramigera | reverse complement strand
CACCGGCGCCACGTCGACGGTGACGACGGCGGTGGCGGTGCCGCCCTTGCCGTCGGAGATCGTGTAGGTGATGGTGTCGGTGCCGTTGAAGTCCGGGTTCGGGACGTAGCGCAGCGTGCCGTCGGGGTTGAGGGTGACGGTGCCGTTGGGGGCGGTGGCACGGGTGACGCTGATGGGGTCGCCGTCCGGGTCGCTGTCGTTGGTGAGGACGGTGACGGTGGTGGCTTCGTCTTCGCGGGTGGTGAAGGCGGGGTCGTCGGTGGCGACCGGGGGCTGGTTGGCAGCCGTCGTGGTGGGCTGGGCAGGGACGCTGCTAACCGGCAGGAAGTCGATGCCGTCGCTGCTCGAGGTGTAGCTGAAGGCGAGGGGCGTGACGTCCTCGAGGATGCGGACGAGGCGGACGAAGTCGTGGGTCTGGTCACTGTTGCCACCGCCGGTGAGGCCCGCCGCCGGGTCTTCGAGGCCGGCAAAGGGGTCGCCGCCGGTGTTGAGGGCCTGGATGACCTTGTCGGCGTCGGCGCCGAGGCTGGAGACGACGTTCTCGCTGGGCTCCGGCGCGCTGGTGGCGAGGAGTTCTTCGTTGAACAGCACCTGCCGATCGGGGCCGACGGTGAGCTTGGTGCCGTTCGGCAGCTGGACGTCGACCACGGCACCGGCGGCGGTGACGATCTCCTGGCCTTCGGCGACGGCGTCACCCGGCTTGATGGCCTGGAGCTTGCCCTGACGATCCCGCAGGTAGGCTTCGCCCTGGACAAAAACGATGGTGCCCTGGGGGGCAGGGGCGGCGGAAGTGCTGGCGGGGGGCGTCGGGGTGGCCATGGAGGTCTCCGTAGGGGTTTTTCAGTCGGGGCTGAATCTACGGGCTGGCGCCGGCGATGGGTATTGTCCACGCGGACAGGTGGCGTGACGGACGCCACGGCCGGGCTGCGGAAAGGCTGAACGCGAACGCCGTCAGCGCACGCCGTGGACCCGCAGCGCGAGTTGCAGGCGGTCGGCGACCTGGAGCTTCTCGAACACGGCCTTGAGGTGGGCCTTGACGGTGCGTTCGGTGATGCCGAGGGCGTCGGCGATGGCGAGGTTGCTGTCGCCGACGGCGGCCAGCTGGGCGACCTCCCGCTCCCGCTCCGTGAGGGGCGCGCTCCAGTGGGCCAGGCCGACGCGGGGCAGGCGGGTGTCGACGAGACGTAGCAGGCGCGAGAGCAGGGCCCGGCCGACCCACAGCTCGCCGCCAGCGATCACGTCGAGTGCCCGGCGGAGGGTGGTGGTGGGCGCGTGGGTGTGGCAGTAGCCGCAGGCGCCGGCGTTGAGCACGGCGAGGCCTTCGTCGTCGTTCGGCTGGGCTGAGGCGGCGAGGATGGCGAGGCCGGTGGCGTTGCGCTGCCAGGCGGCGTGCTGCCAGAGGGGGGCGTCGGCGCGGCGCGGGTCGAGGTCGACCAGCACCAGCCGGTGGCCTGCGCTGCGCCAGGTGTCGAGGTCTTCAAGCCGGCGGGCGCGGACGGGGGAGCGGCCGAGGGCCTGCCAGTGCTCGGCCAGCAGGTCGTCGTCGGTGAGGATGAGGAGCGGTTCCGCGGGGCTCATGGAGGAATCCGGTTGGGCCGGCGCATGTTCAGCGCTCGGTAAGCGCGTTGGCCTTGGCGCGCAGCACGGGCTTCATCAGGTAGCTGAGGAGGGATTTCTTGCCGGTGAGGATGTCCACCTCGGCCACCATGCCGGGGATGATCGGCATGTGAGCCTCGCCGATGCTGCTTTGGGTGGTGCGCACCCGCACGATGTAGAAGGCGTTGCCCTTGTCGTCGGTGATGGTGTCGGCGCCGATGTGTTCGAGGGTCGCGTCGAGGCCGCCGTAGATCGAGAAGTCGTAGGCGGTGAACTTGACGTGGGCCGGCTGGCCGGGGCGCAGGAAGGCGATGTCCTTGGGCTGGACGCGGGCCTCGAGGAGCAGCGCGTCGTCGCTGGGCACGATCTCGATGATCTCCTTGCCCGGCTGCACCACGCCTCCCACCGTGTTGGCGAACAGCTGCTTGACGGTGCCGTTCATGGGGGCACGGATCTCGGCCTGCTTGACCCGGTCGGCCAGGCCCTCGCTGCCCGCCGAGAGGGCGGCCAGCTTGGCGTTGGTCTCGGAGAGTTCATTGCGGGCCTGGTTGCGCATGTTGAGCTCGACTTCCTCGATTTTGCGCTGGGCCTCCGAGATGGCGGCCTGGATGCGCGGGATCTGGGCGCCGGCGGCGTCGCGCTCGCCCCGGTAGCGGGCCACGTCGCGCTCGAGGCGCAGCAGCTCGACTTCGGAGACGGCGCCGGTCTTGGCGAGGGGGCGGGTGACTTCGAGCTCGCGGGCGGTGAGGTTGTAGCTCTGGGTGGCCTGCTCGCGCCGGGCGCTGACCTCGTTGAGCTCCTGGCGGCGCTGGGACAGCTGCTGGCGCGCCACGCCGACGGCGGCGTCGAGCTCCATGCGCTTGGCTTCGTAGGCGCTGCGTTCCTGCTCGACCAGGGCCGGGGCGCTCTTGATGAGCTCGGGCGGCGGCACGAAGGGCTTCTCGTGGGCCAGCGCGGTGAGGCGGGCCGCGCGGGCCAGCAGGGCTTCGTACTGGGCACGGTTCTCGCGCAGGGAGGAGACGAAGCGGGTCGGGTCGACCTTCAGCAGCAGCTGGCCGGACTTCACCTGTTCGCCCTCGCGGACGAGGATCTCGGAGACGATGCCGCCGTCGAGGCTCTGCATCACCTGCACCTGGCGGGACGGGATGACCTTGCCTTCGCCGCGGGTGACCTCGTCGAGGGGCGCGAAGGCGGCCCACACGATGAGAGCCAGCACGGCCACGCAGGTGAGCAGCACCGCGATGCGGCTGCCGCGCAGCTTCTGCTCGGCCATCGCCCACTCAGCGTCGGCGAGGTAGTCGGAATCGTCGTGGATCTCGCGCTTCTCGACACCGTCGAGGATGCGGTCGAAGCCGCGGGAGGCGCGCTGGTAGAGGGCGTCACAGGCGGGGCGGAGGAAGGTGGGGACGAGTCTCATGGCTTACCCCGCGCGCCCGATGCGGCCGTGCTGAAGCGCCTCGACGACCTGGGCCTTCGGGCCGTCGGCGACGATCTGCCCTTGGTCGAGCACGATGAGCCGGTCGACCAGGTCGAGCAGCGAGGTGCGGTGGGTGACGAGGATGATCGTCTTGTGGCTGGCGAAGCCGCGCAGCCGCTGCTTGAGGCCTTCCTCGCTCTGGTGGTCCATGCTGCTGGAGGGTTCGTCGAGGAGCAGCACCGGCGGGTCGTTGAGCAGCGCGCGGGCGATCGCCACGGCCTGGCGCTGGCCGCCGGAGAGGGATTCGCCGCGCTCGCCGATGGGCATGTCGAAGCCCTCCGGGTGGGTGTTGGCGAACTCCCGCACGCCGGCCAGCTCGGCCGCCGCGAGGATCGCGCTGTCGTCGGCGAAGGGCGCGCCCATCGCGATGTTGTGCTTGAGCGTCCCATAGAATAGCGTGACGTCCTGGGGCACGAAGCCGATGGCGCGGCGCAGCTCGGCCGGGTCGATCTGGCGGGCGTCGATGCCGTCGATCAGGATGGCGCCTTCGGTGGGCTGGTAGAGGCCCAGCACGAGCTTCTCGATGGTGGTCTTGCCCGAGCCGATGCGGCCGATGATGCCCACCTTCTCGCCGGCCTTGAGGCTGAAACTGACCTTCTTGAGCACCGCCTGGTCGCGGCCGGGGTAGCAGAAGCTGACGTCCTTGAACTCGATGTCGCCCTTGAAGCTGGGGCGATGCACGAAGTTGGCGCCGTCGGGGCGCTCGACGGGGAGCTCCATGTGGGTGTTCACCGACGCCAGGGAGGTGCGGGCGTTCTGGTATTGCATCATCAGCCCGGCCACCTGGCCGAGCGGCGCCATGGCGCGGCCGGAGAGCATCGAGGCGGCGATGATGCCGCCCATGCTCATGTTGTTGTTGGCGAGCTCATACACACCGACGATGATCACCGCCACATTGACCAGCTGCTGCATGAACTGCGCAAAATTGACGGTGCCCGCCGACAGCAGCTTGAGCCGCCCGCCGATCTGGGCGATGAACAGCGAGGCCCGTTCCCACTGGCGCTGGATCTGGCTCTCGGCGCCGAGGGTCTTGACGGTTTCGAGGCCGACCAGGCTCTCGACGAGGGTGGCGTTGCGCTGGGCGCTGGCCCGGTAGGTGGTTTCGGTGAGCTCGTGCATCTTGTTCTGGGTGACCAGGGTCGCGAACAGCACCAGCAGGATGCCCACCACCGGCGGCAGCAGCAGCCACGGCGAGATCCACGCCATCACCAGCAGGAACAGCAGCACGAAGGGCAGGTCGATGAGGGTGGTGACGGTGGCCGAGGCGATGAAGTCGCGCACACCCTCGAAGGCGCGCAGGTTGGCGGCAAAGGAGCCCACCGAGGCGGGGCGGGCGTCCATGCGCAGGCCGAGCACCTTTTCCATGATGCGCGCCGAGAGCTGCACGTCGATGCGCTTGCCGGCGCTATCGACGATGTAGGCCCGCAGCGTGCGCAGCATGAAGTCGAAGCCGAGCACCAGCACCGCGCCAACGGCCAGCACCCACAGGGTTTCGACGGCGTGGTTGGGCACGACGCGGTCGTAGACCGTCATCGAGAACATCGGGATCGCCAGCGCGAAGAGGTTTACCACCAGGGCGGCGAGCAGGGTGTCGCGGTAGAGGCGCCAGTTTTCGGCGACGGTGCCCCAGAACCAGTGGTTGGCGCGCAGCGCGCGCACCTGCGGGGCGCGGGCCTCGAAGCGGAAGCGCGGGCGCACGAAGCACACCAGGCCGGTGTACAGCGCGGCGAGCGCGTCGGCGGAGAGGTCGTGGGCCGATTCGCCGGCCTCGGGGAAGCGCACCCGGGCGCCGCCGTCCGGCAGGCGTTCGAGCAGCACGCAGGCCTTGCGGTCGTGGAGCAGCAGGATCGCCGGCAATAGCGCCGGGCCGATGTCGGCCAGCGGCTTGCGCACGATGCGCGCGGTGAGCCCGGCCCGGGCGGCGGCGCGGGGCAGCAGCGAGGGGGTCAGGCGGTTGTCTACCAGAGGGAGGCCTGCCGCGAGGGCCTCGGGCGTGAAGGGCTTGCCGTGGAGGCGGGTCATGACGACCAGCGCGTCCAGCAGGGGGTCTTCGTGGGTGGCGGTCTCGGCCGGCTGCCAGTGCTTGTCGTGGGCCCTTGCGGCAGCGGGGCGCGGGTCGGGAGGGGCGGAGGCTGCGGTGTCGGTCATCGGGTCAGATCACGCCGTTGGGGCTCAGGAGGTCGAGCCCCTCGCGCAGGCGGGCCCGGGCGCCCTTGCGGGCGAGCAGCTTGCGCTGGGCATCGGGCGGGAGGTCGGTGAGGCGCAGGAGGCCCCGGTCGATCAGCACATCCACCACGTCTTCGATGACGCGGATGAGGTCGGCGTCGAGGTGGGCGAACTCGCCGGCGCCGGCGAGCGCAGCGAGGTCGGGGTGGCCGGCGGGCAGCGGCTCGTCGTGGCCGGGCCCAGGCTGGGCGAAGATGGCCACGACCTGGCCGGTGGAGTCACGTTGAACGTAGGGCATGGGCAGTTCCGGGCGTTGGGTGGAGCAGCGTGAAACGGCCCGGAGCGGTCGGGCTCAGTTCGTGACCTGCAGCTCCTTGGGCAGCGGGAAGGTGACGCGTTCCGGCACGCCTTCGAGCTGGCGGACGGAGCCTGCGCCGAGTTCCTTGAGCCGGGCGATGACGGATTCGACCAGCACCTCCGGAGCCGACGCGCCGGCGGTGACGCCGATGCGCTGCCGGCCACTGATCCAGGCCGGGTCGATTGCATCGGCATTATCGACCAGATAGGCCGGAACCTTGAGCAGCTCGGCCACTTCGCGCAGGCGGTTGGAGTTGGAGCTGTTGGTGGAGCCGACCACCAGCACCAGGTCGGACTGGGGCGCCATGAACTTGACGGCGTCCTGGCGGTTCTGGGTGGCGTAGCAGATGTCGTCCTTCTTGGGGCCGACGATGCTCGGGAAGCGTTCGCGCAGGGCCGCTACGATGGCGCCGGCGTCGTCCACCGACAGGGTGGTCTGGGTGACGTAGGCGAGCATGTCGGGGTTGGCGAGCGTGAGGCCGGCCACGTCGGCGACGTTCTCGACGAGGTAGATGCCGTCCTTGACCTGGCCCATCGTGCCCTCGACCTCCGGGTGGCCCTTGTGGCCGATCATGATGAGCTCGCGGCCCTGCTCGCGCATGCGGGCGACCTCGAGGTGCACCTTGGTGACCAGCGGGCAGGTTGCGTCGAAGACACGCAGGCCGCGGGCTTCGGCTTCGCTGCGCACCGACTGCGGCACGCCGTGGGCGCTGAAGATCACGGTGTTGCCGGCGGGCACGTCGGCGAGCTCTTCGATGAAGACGGCACCCTTGGCGCGCAGGCCATCGACGACGAAGCGGTTGTGCACGACCTCGTGGCGGACGTAGATCGGGGCGCCGTAGAGGGCGATCGCCCGTTCGACGATCTCGATGGCCCGTTCGACGCCGGCGCAGAAGCCACGCGGGGTGGCGAGCAAGACTTCCATGGTGGCCTCGGGGCTCAGTTGATGCCGATCACTTCGACTTCGAAGCGGATCGACTTGCCGGCCAGCGGGTGGTTGAAGTCGATCACCGCGTGGGTGTCGAGCACTTCGCGGATCAGGCCGGGGTAGCGGGTGCCGTCGGGGGCGGTGAATTCCATGATGACCATCGGCTCGACTTCGGCGCCGTCGGGGAAGTCTTCGAGGCGCACCTTCTCGACCAGGTCTTCGCGGTGGGTGCCGAAGGCGTTTTCGGGCTCGAGCAGGAAGGTGTGAAGCTCGCCGACGGTGACGCCGGCGAGGCAGCGTTCGAGGGTCGGGGCGATGTCGCCACGGCCGAGCTGCATGGTGGCCGGGGTGGACTCGAAGGTGCTGATGAGGGGCTGGCCGTTCTCGAGGGAGATGCGGTAGTGCAGCGTGAGCAGGCTGTCGGGCTGGACGATCTGGGTCATGAAAGTTTCTCTTGGGCGTGGAGGTGGCGATGTTCGCGGAGCTGGGCCAGGATCATCAGCGCAACCCCCACGCAGATGGCGGAGTCCGCCACGTTGAAGGCCGGCCAGCCGTAGCGGCCGATGTGGAAATACAGGAAGTCGACCACCGCGCCGAAGACGAAGCGGTCGATGACGTTGCCGATGGCGCCGCCGATGATCAGCGAGAAGGCCAGCGGCTGCAGGAACTCATGCTGGTGCCGCGCCAGCAGGCGCAGCAGCCAGCCGCAGATCACAGCGGCCAGCGCAACAAAGAACCAGCGTTGCCAGCCGGACTGGTCGGCCAGCAGGCTGAACGCGGCGCCGGGGTTGAAGGCCAGCACCAGGTCGAACCAGTCGGTGACGCGGATCACCTCGCCGTTGCGCAGGGCGCCGCGGACGAGGTGTTTGGTCCATTGGTCGACCAGCACGACGATGGCCGCGAGGCCGATCCAGTTGCCGAGGCGTAGTTTCAAGGGCATCGCTCCTGCGGGTTGGTCGGGTTTACGCGACGCGGCGGGCTTCGCCGGCGCCGTGCAGGTTTGACGTGCAGCGGCCGCAAAGTTCCGGGTGGGCGGCGTCGTGGCCGACGTCGTCGCGGTAGTGCCAGCAGCGCTCGCACTTCTTGTGGGCCGACGGCGTGACGACGATGGCCGCGTCGGCGTCGGAGGCGACCTGGACGACGGTGGCCTTGGAGCAGATCAGCACGAAGCGGAGATCGTCGCCGAGGCTGGCGAGGAGCTCGAAGTTGTCGCCGGCGGCGCGGATCTCGACCTCGGCCTGCAGCGACGAGCCGACCTGGCCGGCGGCGCGGACGGCTTCGATCTCCTTCTGCACGTCGGCGCGGACCGCGCGGATGGCCGTCCAGCGGGCCAGCAGGCCTTCCTCGCCCTCCTGCTCGGGCAGGGCGTGGAAGAGGTGCAGCATCACGCTGTCTTCCGGGTTTTTGCCGAGGAGCAGCCAGATTTCTTCGGCGGTGAAGGAGAGGATCGGCGCCATCAGCCGCACCACCGATTGCAGGATGTGCCACAGCGCGCTCTGGGCCGAGCGGCGCGCCGGGGAGCTGGCGGCGGTGGTGTAGAGGCGGTCCTTCAGCACGTCTAGGTAGACCGCGCCGAGGTCTTCGGAGGCAAAGTTCTGCAGCGCCTGGACGATGCGGTGGAACTCGAAGCGGCTATAGTCGGCCTCGGCCTGGCCTTGCAGCTTGCGCGTGAGGGCCAGGGCGTAGCGGTCGATCTCGAGCCACTCGGCGACCGGCAACATGTCGGTGGCCGGGTTGAAGTCGGCGGTGTTGGCGAGCAGGAAGCGCAGGGTGTTGCGCAGGCGGCGGTAGACTTCGACCACCCGGTCGAGGATCTCCTTGGAGATCGACAGCTCGCCGGAGTAGTCGGTGGAGGCCACCCACAGGCGCAGGATCTCGGCGCCCAGCTTGCCGGTGACTTCCTGCGGCACGACCACGTTGCCGAGGGACTTGCTCATCTTGCGGCCGGCACCGTCCACGGCGAAGCCGTGGGTCAGCAGCGCCTTGTAGGGCGGGTGGCCGTCGATCGCGCAGCCGGTGAGCAGCGACGAGTGGAACCAGCCGCGGTGCTGGTCGGAGCCCTCGAGGTACAGGTCGGCGCGCGGGCCGCTGGCGTGGCCGTCGTTGTGGGAGCCGCGCAGCACGTGCCAGTGGGTGGTGCCGGAGTCGAACCACACGTCGAGGGTGTCGCTGATCTTTTCGTAGTCGGCGGCCTCATTGCCGAGCAGCTCGGCCGGGTCGAGCTTGAACCAGGCCTCGATGCCTTCGAGTTCGATGCGCTTGGCGACGTCTTCCATCAGCTCCACGGTGCGCGGGTGGAGCTCGCCGGTTTCGCGGTGCAGGAAGAAGGGGATCGGCACGCCCCAGTTGCGCTGGCGCGAGATGCACCAGTCCGGCCGGTTGGCGATCATCGCGTGCAGCCGCGCCTGGCCCCAGGCCGGGAAGAAGCGGGTGGACTCGACGCCCTGCAGCGCGAGTTCGCGCAGGCTGGGGCCGCCGTTGGGCTTCAAGTCCATGCCGACGAACCACTGGGCGGTGGCGCGGTAGATCAGCGGCGTCTTGTGGCGCCAGCAGTGCATGTAGCTGTGGCTGAGCTTCTCGTGGGAGAACAGCGCGCCGACTTCCTGCAGCTTTTCGACGATGACCGGGTTGGCCTTCCAGATGTGCAGCCCGCCGAAGAAGGGCAGGGATTCGGCGTACACGCCGTTGCTCTGCACCGGGCTCAGGATGTCGTCGTTGGTGAAGCCGTTGGCCTTGCAGCTGTTGAAGTCGTCGACGCCGTAGGCCGGGGCCGAGTGGACGATGCCGGTGCCGGCGTCGAGGCCCACGTAGTCGGCCACGAAGACGGGCGACTGGCGGTCGTAGAAGGGGTGCTGGAAGCGGATCTTGTCGAGCTTGGCGCCGCTCGTGCGGGCGACGATGCTGCCCTCGAGGCCGAAGCGCTTGAGGCTGGCTTCGGTGAGCTCGGTCATCAGCACCAGCAGGCCGCGGGGGGTGTCGACCAGCGCGTATTCGTGCTCGGGGTGTACGTTGAGGGCCTGGTTGGCGGGGATCGTCCAGGGCGTGGTGGTCCAGATGACGGCGAAGGCGTCCTTGCCGGCGGGCAGCTCGGCCAGGCCGAAGGCGGCGGCGAGCTGGTCGGCGTCGACGCACTTGAAGCCCACGTCGATCGCCGGGCTCTGCTTGTCCTGGTATTCGACCTCGGCTTCGGCGAGGGCGGAGCCGCAGTCGAAGCACCAGTTGACGGGCTTGAGGCCCTTGAAGACCCAGCCGCGCTTGACCATTTCGGCCAGTGCGCGCACTTCGCCGGCTTCGTTGCCGAAGTCGAGGGTGCGGTAGGGCTTGTCCCAGTCGCCCAGCACGCCGAGGCGGATGAAGTCCTTCTTCTGCTCGGCGATCTGCTCGTGGGCGTAGGCGCGGCACAGCTCACGCACCTTGTCGGCGGGCAGGCCCTTGCCGTGGGTGACCTCGACCTTGTGCTCGATCGGCAGGCCGTGGCAGTCCCAGCCCGGCACGTAGGGGGCGTCGAAGCCGGCCATGGTGCGGGAGCGGACGATGATGTCCTTGAGGATCTTGTTGAGCGCGTGGCCGATGTGGATGCTGCCGTTGGCGTAGGGCGGGCCGTCGTGCAGCACGAACTTGGGGCGGCCCTTGGAGACCTGGCGGATCTTTTCGTAGAGCTTCTTCTGCTGCCACTCGGCGATCCAGTTGGGCTCGCGCTTGGCGAGGTCGCCGCGCATCGGGAAGGGCGTGTCGGGCAGGTTCAGGGTCTTGCGGGTGTCGGACATGGTCTGTGCTGCCTGTGAATTCAGAGGGGATTCTGGGCGAAGTAGGCGCGCGCCTGGTCGGCGTCGCGGGCGATCTGGGCGGTGAGGTCGGCCAGGTTGTCGTAGCGTTCTTCGTCGCGCTGCTTGACGAGGAAGTTCACCCGCAGGTGGGCGTCGTAGCAGTCGGCGTGCCAGTCGAAGAGGTGCACCTCGAGGGTCGGGCGGCCGGCGTCGTTGATGGTGGGGCGCACGCCGACGCTGGCCACGCCGGGCCAGGGCTTGTCGGCGAGGCCTTCGACGCTCACGGTGTAGATGCCCATCAGCGGCGGGCTGCGGTGCTTGAGCTGGATGTTGGCGGTGGGGAAGCCGATGGTGCGGCCGATCTTGTCGCCGTGCATCACCCGCCCGCTGATGCTGTAAGGGCGGCCCAGCAGGCGCGCGGCGTGGGGCATGTCGCCCTCGAGCAGGGCGGCGCGCACCGCCGAACTGGAGACCCGCTCGCCCTCATGGACCAGGGTGTGCATGGCTTCGACTGTGAAGCCGGTTTGCTGCCCGGCGGCCTGGAGCATGGCGAAATCACCCTTGCGGGCCTTGCCGAAGCAGAAGTCGTCGCCGATCAACAAATGGCGCACGCCGAGGCCGTGGATCAGCACGTCCTCGATGAACTGCTCGGCGGTGAGGCCGGCGAAGCGCGTGTTGAAGCGGGCGATGTAGAGCCGATCGACACCATGAGCAGCGAGAAGCTGGATCTTCTCGCGCAGCGAGGTGAGGCGCCGCGGCCGGTTGTCGTGGGCGAAGAATTCCCGCGGATGGGGCTCGAAGGTGAGGACCGCGGAGGGCAGGCCGGTTACCCGGGCCTTGTCGGTAAGCTTCGTCAGCAAGGCCTGGTGGCCGCGGTGCACGCCATCGAAATTGCCGATGGTCAGCACGCAGCCGTGTTCGGCGCGCTCGGGAATGCCACGGAAAACCTGCATGGGGCGGAATCGGGGAAAAGCGCGGATTATAGCGTGGCGTGGGTGGGGAGTTGGAAATGGGAAGCAGGGAGTGGGGCGCGAGCCCTTGCCCGAGATCCGCGCGATTCTGACCCTAAGCGCAAATGGGCTGACACCGGCCCACTTCCCACCTCCTATTGCCCATTCCCCATCTAGCCTCCTGCCCGCTCCCGGTGGAAGCGCGCGACGTAGTCGGTGAGGGTGCCGCTGGCGATGGCGTCGCGCAGTTCGCGCATCAGCTGCTGGTAGTAGTGCAGGTTGTGGATGGTGGCGAGGCGGGCACCAAGGATCTCGTTGAGCCGGTTGAGGTGGTGCAGGTAGCCCCGCGAGAAGTTGCGGCAGGTGTAGCAGTCGCAGGACTCGTCGATGGGTCGGGTGTCCTTCTTGTGCACGGCGTTGCGGATCTTCACGTCGCCGTGACGGGTGAACAGCCAGCCGTTGCGGGCGTTGCGGGTGGGCATCACGCAGTCGAACATGTCGATGCCGGCCTGCACCGAGAAGACCAGATCTTCGGGGGTGCCGACGCCCATCAGGTAGCGGGGCTTGTCGACGGGCAGGCGCGGCGCGGTGTGGTGGAGGATGCGCTGCATGTCCTCCTTGGGCTCGCCGACCGACAGGCCGCCGATGGCGTAGCCGTGGAAGCCGATGTCGGTGAGGCCAGCGAGGGATTCGTCGCGCAGGTTTTCGTACATGCCGCCCTGCACGATGCCGAAGAGCGCGTTGTTGTTTTCGAGGCGGTCGAACTCGTCGCGGGAGCGCCGGGCCCAGCGCAGCGACAGGCGCATCGAGTCGGCGGCCTCGGGCACGCTGGCAGGGTAGGGCGTGCATTCGTCGAAGATCATCACCACGTCGGAGTTGAGCACCTTCTGGATGCGCATGGATTCCTCGGGGGTCAGGAAGAGCTTGTCGCCATTGACCGGCGAGGAAAAGCGCACGCCTTCTTCGGTGATCTTGCGCAGCGCGCCCAGGGAGAACACCTGGAAGCCGCCGGAGTCGGTGAGGATGGGGCCGTCCCAGGCCATGAACTGGTGCAGGCCGCCGAAGGCTTTAATGACTTCCAGCCCCGGGCGCAGCCACAGGTGGAAGGTATTGCCCAGGCAGATCTGGGCGCCGATATCGCGCAGATCTTGCGGCGAGATGCCCTTGACCGTGCCGTAGGTGCCCACCGGCATGAAGGCGGGGGTGTCGACGGTGCCGTGGTTGAGGGTCAGGCGGCCGCGACGGGCGGCGCCGTCGGTGGCGAGGAGTTCGTATTTCATGCGGAATCCCGGGTCAAGAACATGGCGTCGCCGTAGCTGAAGAAGCGGTATCTGGCGGCGACGGCGTGGGCGTAGGCGCGGCGGATGACGTCGACGCCGGCCAGGGCGGAGACGAGCATCAGCAGGGTGGATTTGGGCAGGTGGAAGTTGGTGACGAGGGCGTCGGCCACCTGGAACTGATAGCCGGGCAGGATGAAGAGGTCGCTCTCGGCCTCGCCGGCCACCAGATTGCCGCTGCGGGCGGCGGATTCGAGGGCCCGCATGCTGGTCGTGCCGACACACACCACCCGCTTGCCAGCGGCCTTGGTGGCGGCGATGGCGTCGACGGTGGCCTGGGGCACGAAGTAGGCCTCGGTGTGCATCTTGTGCTCGGAGAGGTCGTGCACCCGCACCGGCTGGAAGGTGCCGGCGCCCACGTTGAGCGTCACGTAGGCGGTGTTCACGCCGTGCTCGGCCAGCCGGGCGAGCAGGGCTTCGTCGAAGTGCAGGCCAGCGGTGGGCGCGGCGACGGAGCCCGGGTTGCGGGCATAGACGGTTTGATAGCGGGACTCGTCGGTGTCGCCGGCGGCACGCTCGATGTAGGGTGGCAGCGGCAGGCGCCCGTGGCGTTCGAGGAGCGCGATGAGGTCGTCGCCGTCGGGAAAACGCAGGTGGAAGAACTCGCCGGCGCGCCCGAGCACCTCCACGTCGAGAGCGTCTTCGAGGCGCAGCCGGGTGCCGGGCTTGGGTGACTTGCTGGCGCGGATCTGGGCCAGGGCCTCGTGGGGGCCGAGGGGGCGTTCGATCATCACCTCGACCTGGCCGCCGGTGTCCTTGGTGCCGAACAGGCGGGCGTGGATCACGCGGGTATCGTTGAAGACGAGGAGGTCGCCGGGCGCCAGGAGGCTGGGCAGGTCGGAGAAATGCAGATCGGCAAGTTGCGGCGAGACCCGTAGCAGCCGGCTGTCGGTGCGGCGAGCGAGCGGTGCCTGGGCGATCAGTTCTTGCGGGAGCGGGTAATCGAAATCGTCGAGAGTCCAGGCCATGAGTTGATGCGCTGAGAGGTTTCGTAGATAATGCGGCGCTTCTGTGCCGGGATGGCGGAATCGGTAGACGCAGCGGATTCAAAATCCGCCGCCGCAAGGTGTGTGGGTTCGAGTCCCACTCCCGGCACCAGAAAACCCACGATTATATCCAAAACCGGGTCTCTCCCGCAGTGGCTTAGGGCGCTGCCTTGCAGAGATGGCTGGTTCTCATGAAGCCTCGTCAGGCCTGGGTGGCGTGGCTCTCTGGCATTCACATTCCTGCATTTCTGATTTCGCTGCGAGCCCTCGTGCTGCGTGGCGTTCTTGCGCGCGCGGATCTTCAGCAAGGGAGGCCGTTAGCCTCCCCGTGTTCCGGGTTTCAGTCGAAGCTCGGCAGGCTCGGCTTTGCAACCGGCTTGCCGGCGCTGGCCCAGCCGTCGAAGCCGCCGGCGATCGATTTCACGTGTAGATAACCCATGTCGTGCAGCGTACAGGCGGCGAGGGCCGCGCGGCCGCCGGTCTTGCAATACACAACGAGCTTGAGGTCGCGGGCGCTCAGGTCCGGGTCGCCGCTGAGCTTGAACTCGAGCAGGCCGCGGGCGATATGAACGGCACCGGGGAGATGGCCGGCGGCGAATTCGTCGGCTTCGCGTACGTCGATCAGCACGTCTGCGTCGCGGATCGCTTCGTCTGCATCGTCGAGGGAGACTTCCTGGGTGCGGGCCTTGGCGGCCATGACCAGATCGTGGGCGGTTTTCATGGTGCTCCTGTCTGTGTGGATTGAAGGTTTGGCGGTCGGGTATGGGGTTGCCGAAGATGTTTCGGCGATCATATTAGCAAAGACTAATTTTATTTGGGGTGCGCAAGCGGCTGGCTCCCGGTGGCGCCCGGATGAGGCGGCGGCCTGGAGTGGTTTACAATGCTGCACTGCGGCAGGCCGCTTGTTGCCAGCCCTGATTCATTGATCATCCGGATACCCGTCATGGCCCTCGACCCTCAAGCCCAAGCCTTGCTCGACATGGTGTACCGCATTGGTGCCCCGCGCTTTCATGAGCTCGATGTGCATCAGGCTCGTCACTCCTTTGAAAAACTCCAGTTTGCCTTGCGGCCCGTGGCGCCCGCGGTGGCGTCGGTGACCGAGGTGCCGATTCCCGGCGTGCATGGGGGTGGTGTGCTGATGGCGCGGCTCTATCGTCCGATTTCCGCGGGGCCTGACGACGTGCTGCCGATCGCCTTCTACTTCCATGGCGGTGGCTGGTGCGTGGGAAACATCCCCAGCTACGACGTGCTGTGCCGCGAATTGGCCAACCATTCGGGCGTGGCGGTGCTGTCGGTGGATTACCGGCTGGCGCCGGAGCATCCGTTCCCGGCGGCGGTGAATGACGCCCACCATGCGGTCGTCTGGTCGCTCGAGAACGCTGGCCTGCTCGGCATCGATCCGGCTCGCTTTGCGCTCGTCGGCGACAGCGCCGGCGGCACCCTGAGTGCGGTGACGGCACTCCAGCTGCGCGACGAACTCGGCCCCCGGGCGCGCCTGCAGTTGCTGATCTACCCGTGCACCGAGATCCTCAGCCAGCGCCCCTCGCGGCTCGCCTATTGCGATGGTTACTTTCTGGACAACGAAACCCTCGACTGGTTTTGCGAGAAGTACCTGCCGGAGCCCGGGGACCGGCAGGATTGGCGGGCGTCGCCGCTGCTGGCCGGGCGTTTCGATGATCTGCCGCCGGCGGTCCTCATCACGGCCGGCTGCGACCCGCTCACCGACGATTGCAAGGCATACGCGTCAGCCCTCGAGTCTGCCGGCGTGCCGGTGACCCTGCACGAATTCGACGGCATGGTTCATGGCTTCTTCACGCTGGGAAAACTCTTCCGGCAATCGGCCGAGGCGGTCGAACTGGCGGGCAAGGCGCTCGAGGCTGCGCTGACCCGTTGAGTGAGAGGGCTGCAGGCCTTGCCTGCGGCTTTTCGGGAGACGCGGTGCCCCAGGTTTCACTCGCCCTCGCGGAGGGCTAGGGGGTGCTCAGATGCAGACGAAGCTGACGATCTGGGGGCTGTTGGCGCAGCTGCGCCCGAGGGCGAACTGGCCGCGTCCGCGCAGCACGACTTCCTCACGGGAGAGCAGGAACTCGCGCTCGCCCTCGATCTGCACAAAAGTGCCGTTGCTGCTGCGGTCGATCAGCACGAACTTGTCGCCGCGCAGCTCGATCTCGGCGTGGCGGCGGGACGATTGCGTGTCGCCGACCACCAGATCGGCCAGCGGATCACGCCCGATGCGGGCGCTGGGCCGGGTGGAGTTGAGCACCACCGATTTCGAATCCATGTAGAGCCGCAGCTCCGGCTCGGTTTCGAGGAGGAAGTGGTCGTTCTGGACGACGGTGAGCTCACCAACGGCCTCGCACATCACCTCGCACAGGTCGGCCGGCTTGGACAGGCCGCGGATGACCCGCGGCGGCAGGGTGTGAATCACGGAGCGCCATTCCGGGCCCAGGCGGCGGGCGGTTTCGGCGGAGGTGATGGCCTTGCCGGGAGAGGCGAGCTCGGCGAGGCGGGCCGCAAAATTGACCGTTTCACCGAAGACGTCGGTGCCACTCGCGACCACGCCGCCGAAGTGAAAGCCGATCCGCACGGCGAGCTTTTGATCGGGGCCGGAGGGCAGCTCCTTGACCGTCTGGTGGATCGCGAGGGTGGCGTCGGCTGCGCTGTCGGCGTCACGGAAGACCGCCATCAGGCCGTCGCCGGTGTGCTTGACCACGCGCCCACGTTTGGTCTCGACGGCGATCCGCATCGTGCGGATGCAGCGGTCGACGAGTTCGAAGGCAGATGTATCGCCCACGCGCTGATAGAGCTGAGTGCTGCCGACCAGGTCGGCAAACAGTACAGCGCATTCATTGGTGGGCTTCGTTGGATCCGACATCTGGTTTCGGGCGGCTTCGGAGGCGTGATTCTAGCGGAGTTTGTGACATCTTCCGCAGCCCGGAAGGTAACAAATTTTCGATTCTCCGGAGGTGCCGCTTGTCGGTTGGGTGGCCTGGATGGGCGGCCCGCGGCGTCTATTTGAATTTCCTTGACTTAAAGTGCGGCAGGTCTTGCGCGGCAGTGAGATAATGATTGGTTAAAGCCACATATAAATCGATAATAGCCTGAGTGGCCCCCCATGTCCGTCTGGAAGGAGTTTCATGAAACGAGTTGATGATTTCCGTCTGCGCTTCGGCAAGCAGGAGTTGGTGCCCATCGTCATTGGCGGTATGGGGGTCGATATCTCTACTGCAGATCTGGCTCTCGAGGCGGCACGGCTCGGCGGAATCGGTCACATCTCGGATGCGATGGTGAAGACGGTTGCCGATCGTCGTTTCAATACCAAGTTCGTCAAAGAGAAGCTGAAACTCTACAAGTACAACGTGGAGAACCCCGACAAGTCGGCCGTACAGTTCGACTTGGGGCAGCTGGCAGAGGCGACCCGCCTGCATGTGGGCAAGACCATGGAGGCCAAGCGTGGCCCGGGCATGATCTTTGTCAACTGCATGGAGAAGCTCACCATGAACGCACCGCGGGAAACCCTGCGTGTGCGCCTGGCGACGGCGCTCGATGCGGGCGTTGATGGCATCACGCTGGCGGCGGGCCTGCATCTGGGCTCGTTTGCGCTGATCGAGGATCACCCGCGCTTCCGCGATGCGAAGCTCGGGATCATCGTCTCCTCGTTGCGGGCGCTGCAACTGTTCCTGCGCAAGAGCGCACGTACCAACCGGCTGCCCGACTACGTCGTCGTCGAAGGGCCGCTGGCGGGCGGGCACCTGGGTTTCGGCATGGATTGGGCCCAGTACGATCTGGCCACTATCGTCGCTGAGATCCATGCCTGGCTGGTGGCCGAGAAGCTGGATATCCCGCTGATTCCTGCCGGCGGGATCTTCACCGGCAGCGATGCGGTGTCCTTCCTCGAGAACGGTGCGGCGGCGGTGCAGGTGGCGACCCGCTTCACGGTGGCGCGCGAATGCGGCCTGCCCGAAAAGGTTCAGCAGGAATACTTCAAGGCCAGCGAAGACAAGATCGTCGTCAATCAGATTTCGCCCACCGGCTACCCGATGCGGATGCTGACCAGCAGCCCGGCGATCGGCTCGGGCATCCGCCCCAATTGCGAGGCCTACGGCTATCTGCTCGACGCCAATGGCAGCTGCGCCTACGTCCAGGCCTACAACCGCGAAGTTGCCGCCCACCCGGGCGCGCGGCGTGTCTCGGTGATGGACAAGACCTGCCTGTGCACCCACATGCGCAATTTTGACTGCTGGACCTGCGGGCACTACACCTACCGGCTCAAAGACACGTCTCGCAAGCTCGAGGACGGCAATTACGAAATCCTGTCGGCAGAGCACATTTTCAAGGATTACCAGTTCAGCACCGACAACAAGATCGCGCTGCCTGACTAAGTTGAGGTGTTGTTCGAAACAAAAAACCGGCTGAGAGGCCGGTTTTTTATTTGTTGTTGGATTTAGAAATAGCGTCTCGATGCTTCGTCGGGGATTTTCATCCCCGTTGAGCGGGCCCGCTTCAGGAGCTCCCAGTAGTAGCGGTAGGAGGCGCGGTCATGGAGCTTGCCGGCATGCTGGATCGGGCCCCAGTGCTTGTCCTGGGCGGCGATGAGGATCTCTGCCGCCTCTTCGACCTCGGTGAAGTCCGGGCGCATCGCTTCGATGATCGGCACGATCTGGTTGGGGTGGATGCTCCACATCCGTAGATAGCCGAACTCCTTGCGGGCGCGCTCGGCGTCGCGGCGGATGTAGTCGATGTCCTTGAGCTCGGTGGTGACGTTGTGGGACGGCACCACGCCGTTGGCCAGCGCGGCGGCCGAGATGTCGCATTTGGCGCGGGCGACCAGCGGATGCTCGAACTGCCCCGGGCTCCGCATTGCCGATCCGGGGATGGCGCCGTGGTGGCCGCTGACGAAATCCATCAGGCCGAAATCGAGGGACTCGACCCGGTCGAGGGCGGCGATCTCCCAGGCTTCGCGAAGCGCGCCGTGGGTCTCGATGAGCACATGAACCGGGATCGCCCGCTCGATGCCGTGACGCTCCTCGGCGCTCCGGATGCTCTCGATCTGCCGGGCGGCATCGGCGGCACAGCGCACCTTGGGTATGGTCAGGAAGGCGAGCCGGCTGCCGGCCAGGCCAACCAGGATGTCCACGTCCTGCTCCCAGTGGGGGTGGGTAATGTCGTGGATTCGCGCACCGACCCGGCCGAAGCGGTTGTCCTCTGACATGATTACGCCGGCAGCCATCCGGGCGTGGTCCGCCTCTGCGCCGGCATGGGCGCCATCTTCGCAGTCGCAGGTGATGTCGAAGACTGCGCCGAGCTCGTGCTGGACGGCCAGGGCCTTCTTCATCAGCTTCTCGCTGCCGGCGTAGTGATCTACGGCGGGCAGGATGGGGAAGGGCTTCTCGCCCTGGAACAACACTTGATCGGGGTGGGCGTGCTCGGCCATGGTGGGTGCTCTCGTCTTGTCGGCTCGCGGAGATTAGCAAAAAAGCGCGCTTTAAAAACAAAACGCGAGGGCGTTCAAGCCCTCGCGTCTCTGGTGATGCATGAAGCTTACCGAGCGATCAGCCCAGCAGATCCTTCACGCCGTCACGCTCTTCGAGCAGCTCGTTGAGCGTGTGGGTCATGCGCTCGCGGGAGAACTCGTCGATTTCCAGGCCCTGGACGATCTTGTACTCACCGCCTTCGGTGGTCACCGGGAAGCCGTAGATGATGCCTTCGGGGATGCCGTAGGAGCCATCGGACGGGATGCCCATGGTGACCCATTCGCCGTTGGAGCCCAGCACCCAGTCACGGATGTGGTCGATGGCGGCGTTGGCAGCGGAGGCGGCGGAGGACAGGCCACGAGCTTCGATGATCGCAGCGCCACGCTTGCCGACGGTCGGCAGGAAGACTTCGCGGTTCCAGGCTTCGTCGTTGATGAGTGCCTTGACGTTGTCGCCGTTGGAGGTGACGGCGCGGTAGTCGGCGTACATCGTGGGGGAGTGGTTGCCCCAGACGACCAGGCTCTTCAGGCTGGAGACATCACGGCCGGTCTTGCCAGCGAGCTGGGAGAGGGCGCGGTTGTGGTCAAGGCGCAGCATGCCGGTGAAGTTCTTGGCATTGACGCGGCCGTACTTGACGGCGATTTCCTTGGCGATGTAAGCGTTGGTGTTGCAGGGGTTGCCGACAACCAGCACCTTGACGTCCGGATCGGCGTACTGGCCGATGGCCGCGCCCTGGACGGTGAAGATCTTGGCGTTCTCGGTCAGCAGGTCCTTGCGCTCCATGCCGGGGCCGCGGGGGCGGGCGCCAACCAGCAGGCAGACCTGGGCGTCCTTGAAGGCGACGTTCGGATCGTCGGTGGCGATCATGCCGGCGAGCAGCGGGAACGCGCAGTCCTCGAGTTCCATCATGACGCCCTTGACGGCCTTCTGGGCCTGCGGCAGGTCGAGCAGCTGGAGGATGACGGGCTGATCCTTGCCAAGCATTTCGCCGCTGGCGATGCGGAACAGGAGGCTATAACCGATCTGGCCGGCGGCGCCGGTGACTGCTACACGAACGGGGGCTTTTGCCATTGTTGAAACTCCCTCTACTAAGAAGTGTTAACGACTTGGTGGTTCCGACTCGCGCCGGCTTTGCTCGGAAGACGCCGCGAAGCTAAGGCGATGCTGGTGCAATCTTGATACTCAACGCGTCGACGTATGAATCGTATGAGCATTTGGTCGGAGTGTCAATTCCATGTCTTATGTCTTATATAAGACATAACTCAATCAATAGACTGTCAACCAAAAGTGTGCTTCAATACACGAATGCGACCGGACTCGCCCACCTTCAGCCCGCTCTACCGTCAGATCAAGAACCTGATGCTCAACGCCTTGGAGTCGGGCGAGTGGCGTCCTGGTCAGGCGATCCCGAGCGAACAGGAACTTGCACTGCGTTTCAGTGTAAGTCAAGGCACCGTGCGGAAGGCCATCGACGAGATGGCGGCGGACAACCTTCTTGTTCGCAAGCAGGGAAAGGGTACCTACGTTGCGTCCCATAACGATCCCCGTGCGCTTTTCCGGTTTCTGCGGCTTGTCCCCATCGACGGCGATCTCGCACATCCCCAGAGCGTTCCTCTGGATTGCTGGAAGGCCAAGGCTGGCAACGAGGCCGCGCGCATGCTCGGCATCGAGCTCGGGGCACCCGTCACCATCCTCCGCCGGCTTCTGCGCTTCTCCGGCAAGCCCGTTGTCGTTGATGAAATCTATCTGCCCGGCGAAATATTCCAGGGCTTGACCATGGAAGTGCTGCAGGGTGCGCATGGGTCTCTTTACAGCTTGTTCGAATCCCGCTTCGGTGTCCGCATGATTCGCGCGGAGGAGCGGATACGGGCCGTCGCTGCCGACCGCATGACCAGTGAAACCCTGGGTGTTGCGGAAGGGGTGCCCTTGTTGTCGGTTGAGCGGGTCACTTATACGTATGGAGATCGTCCGGTTGAATGGCGCCGCGGCCTTTATTCAACCGCTGAACATTATTATCTGAACGAATTGAATTGATGTGTTGTCTTGGTTGACGGGTAGCCCGACCCGTCAGTTGTTGGTAAGGGTATATACTTACAATTTTGTTTGTGTGGGAAACAAGCGGCTTTCGAGGTCGCTTTTGCTTTGAGGGAAAATCTATGACAGAGGTGATTTTGAAGAAACAGCGCCCGAAGCATCTGGCGCTGAACCAGATCAGGCTCCCCTTGCCGGGGATCGTCTCGATTCTGCATCGTGTAAGCGGCGCTGGCTTGTTCCTGATGCTGCCGGTGCTTCTTTCCCTGTTCGGCAACAGCGTCGGTTCGCCCGAATCCTACGCGGCCTACAAGGCCGTCATTGGCAATATTTTTGTCAAGCTTCTCCTTCTGGGTCTTTTGTGGGCCTACCTGCACCATTTCTGTGCCGGTATCCGTTTCCTGCTGCTCGACATGCATGTAGGCATCGAAAAGGAAGCTGCGCGTAGCAGCAGCCGCATCGTGCTGATCGTCAGCCTGATTCTCACCGTCACCATTGGAGCCAAGCTATGGTAAAGCCCGTCATCGTTGGAGCCCATTACGGTTTTCGGGACTGGCTCGCGCAGCGCGTCACGGCAGTCGTGATGGCGCTCTACACCGTCATCTTTGCGATCTCCGCGCTGATGCTGCCCGACGCATCCTACGAAAACTGGCGTGGTCTGTTTTCGGCGGGGTTCATGAAGTTCGCGACCTTCCTGTTCTTCATGTCCCTGTTCTACCACGCCTGGATTGGCGTGCGTGACATCTTCATGGACTACATCAAGCCGACCGGCGTGCGCCTGGTCCTGCATTCCGTCGTCGTTCTCCTTCTCGTCGGCTACGCCGGCTGGGTTGGTCAGATTCTCTGGAGGCTGTAAGTGAAAGTCGCAAAGCGTACCTTTGATGCGGTTATTGTCGGTGCCGGCGGTGCTGGCCTGCGGGCAGCTCTGCAGCTTTCCGAGGCGGGTCTCAAGACCGCCGTCCTGACCAAGGTTTTCCCGACCCGCTCGCACACCGTTGCGGCGCAGGGTGGCGTCGCGGCGTCCCTGGGCAATTCGACCGAGGACAACTGGCACTGGCACATGTACGACACCGTCAAGGGGTCGGACTGGCTGGGTGATCAGGACGCCATCGAGTTCATGGTCAAGAAGGCCAACGAGGTCGTCGTCGAGCTCGAGCACTACGGCATGCCCTTCGACCGGACCGACAACGGCAAGATCTATCAGCGCCCCTTCGGCGGCCACTCGCAAAACTACGGTCAGACCCCGGTGTCGCGTTCCTGCGCGGCGGCCGACCGTACCGGTCATGCGATGCTGCACGCGCTCTACCAGCGCAACGTGCGCGCCAACACCCAGTTCTTCGTCGAATGGATGGCGATGGATCTGATCCGCAACGCCGATGGCGACGTGCTGGGTGTGACCGCCATGGAAATGGAGACCGGTGAGGTTTCGATCTTCCATGCCAAGGCCACCATCTTCGCCACCGGCGGTGCCGGCCGTATCTACTACAGCTCCACCAATGCCTTCATCAACACCGGCGACGGTGTCGGCATGGCGGCCCGCGCCGGCATTCCGCTCGAAGACATGGAGTTCTGGCAGTTCCACCCGACCGGCGTGGCCGGTGCCGGCGTGCTGATCACCGAGGGTGTGCGTGGCGAGGGCGGTATCCTTCGCAATGCGGCTGGCGAGCGCTTCATGGAACGCTACGCGCCGAACCTAAAGGATCTCGCGTCCCGCGACATCGTGTCCCGTTCGATGGTCACCGAGATCAACGAAGGCCGCGGCTGTGGTACCGAGAAGGATCACGTCCTGCTCGACATCACCCACCTGTCGCCCGAGACCATCATGAAGCGCCTGCCGGGCATTCGTGAGATCGCGATCCAGTTTGCGGGTGTCGATCCGATCAAGGCACCGATCCCCGTCGTGCCGACCTGCCACTACCAGATGGGCGGCATTCCGACCAACTACAAGGGTCAGGTCATCGTTCCGAAGGACGGCAACCCGAATGTTCCGGTCGCGGGCTTCTACGCTGCCGGCGAGTGTGCCTGTGCGTCGGTGCATGGCGCCAACCGTCTCGGCACCAACTCGCTGCTCGACCTGCTGGTGTTCGGCAAGTCGGCCGGTGAGACCGTGGTTGCCGACTTCCAGTCCGGCCAGCTCACCCTGAAGCCGCTGCCCGACGACGCTGCCGATGTTTCCCTGGCCCGCATCGCTCGCCTCGAAACCCAGACCAACGGTGTCGAAGTAAACGATGTTCGCCTCGACATGCAGCGCGTAATGCAGAAGCACGCCGGCGTGTTCCGTTTTGCCGACATGCTGAAGGAAGGCGTCACCAAGATCCTCGAAGTTGCCGAGCGCGCAAAGCACACCCAGATCAAGGACAAGTCCAAAGTCTGGAACACGGCCCGCACCGAAGCCCTCGAGCTCGACAACCTCATCGAGGTTGCCAAGGCCACGATGATCTCCGCCGAGGCGCGCAAGGAATCCCGCGGTGCCCACGTGCGTGACGATGCGATCGATTGTGCCGAGACCCCGAATGGTCGTGACGACAAGAACTGGCTGAAGCACACGCTGTGGTACAGCGAAGGTAACCGCCTCGACTACAAGCCGGTGAATCTGCAGCCGATGTCCGCCGACGTCGAGCCGATCGCGCTGGCCAAGCGTACCTACTGAGCCTTCCGGAGAACAAGAAATGAGCAGCAAGCGAACCGTAAACTTCAAGATTTACCGTTACGATCCGGACAAGGACGACAAGCCCTACATGCAGGACATCTCGGTCGAGCTCGAAGAGTCCGACAAGAAGCTCCTCGATGCGCTGGTTCGTCTGAAGGCCAAGGATGACTCCCTGTCCTTCCGTCGTTCGTGCCGTGAAGGCGTGTGTGGTTCCGACGCCATGAACATCAACGGCAAGAACGGTCTGGCGTGCCTCACCAGCATGGATGAGATTGCACAGCCGGTCACCATTCGTCCGCTGCCTGGGCTGCCGGTCATCCGCGACGTCATCGTCGACATGACCCAGTTCTTCAAGCAATACCACTCGATCAAGCCCTATCTGGTCAACAACGATCCGGCGCCGGAGCGTGAGCGCCTGCAGTCGCCCGAAGACCGTGAAGAGCTCAATGGTCTCTACGAGTGCATCCTGTGCGCCTGCTGCTCCACCAGCTGCCCGTCCTTCTGGTGGAACCCGGACAAGTTCGTCGGGCCGGCCGGCCTGCTGGCGGCATACCGCTTCCTCGCGGATACCCGTGACCAGGCGACCAGCGAGCGTCTCGACAATCTGGAAGATCCGTACCGTCTGTTCCGTTGCCACTCGATCATGAACTGTGTCGATGTCTGCCCGAAGGGGCTGAACCCGACCAAGGCGATTGGCAAGATCAAGGACATGATGGTCCGTCGCGCGGTATGACGCTGAACAGGGGGCGTGTGCGCTGGCAGTGCCGCCGGGCTCTTCTCGAGCTCGATCTGGTGTTCACGCGCTTCCTCGAAAGGCACTTTGACCGTCTCACCGACGGTCAACTGGCTGATCTGGACGACCTGCTGCTTGTCGAGGATCATGACCTCTGGGGCATGATCAACGGCAGCAGGCCGGTCGAAAACGATCGCTGGAAGGAAATGGTGGAACTGTTGCGTGCCGGCTGACGCAGCAGATCCACCGCTAGGGAGCTTGAGTTAAAACAGGGATAAGGGACCACTACATGACCACGCAACGCATTGCTTCACTGAGCATCGACGGCAAGTCCACCGAGTTTCCGATCATGTCGGGCACTCATGGCAACGATGTGATCGATATTCGTACCCTCGGCGCCAAGACCGGCCTCTTCACTTATGACTCTGGCTTCCTGTCCACGGCCAGCTGCCAGTCCAAGGTCACCTATATCGACGGTGACAAGGGCGAGCTGCTGTACCGTGGTTACCCGATCGAGCAACTGGCAGAAAACTGCAACTTCCTTGAAGTCACTTACCTGCTGAAGAACGGCGAACTGCCGAACGCGACCCAGAAGTCTGACTTCGAGAACACCATCAAGCGTCACACGATGGTGCACGAGCAGCTGTCCAAGTTCTTCTCGGGCTTCCGCCGCGATGCGCACCCGATGGCCGTCATGACCGGTGTGGTTGGCGCGCTGTCCGCGTTCTACCACGACGCGATGGACTTCTCCGACGCGGAGCACCGCAACGTCAGCTTCAACCGCCTGGTTGCCAAGCTGCCGACCATCGTTGCGATGGCCTACAAGTACAACACCGGCATGCCGTTCATGTACCCGGACAACGATCTGGACTACACGTCGAACTTCATGCGCATGATGTTCGGCACCCCGTGCGAGAAGTACCAGCCGAACCCGGTGCTGGTCCGTGCCCTCGACATCATCTTCACGCTGCACGCCGACCACGAGCAGAACGCCTCCACCTCCACGGTGCGCCTGGCTGGCTCCTCCGGTGCCAACCCGTTCGCCTGTATCGCCGCCGGCATCGCCTGTCTGTGGGGCCCGGCCCACGGTGGTGCGAACGAAGCCTGCCTGCAGATGCTCGAGGAAATCGGCGACGTCTCCCGCGTGGGCGAATACATCAAGCGCGCCAAGGACAAGAACGACTCCTTCAAGCTGATGGGCTTCGGTCACCGCGTCTACAAGAACTTCGACCCGCGTGCCAAGCTGATGGGCAAGGTCTGTGCCGACGTGCTCGGCGAGCTGGGCCTCGAGAACGATCGTCTGTTCAAGCTCGCCAAGGAGCTCGAGAAGATCGCCCTGGAAGATGAATACTTCGTCGAGAAGAAGCTCTACCCGAACGTCGACTTCTACTCCGGCATCGTCCAGAAGGCCCTCGGCATCCCGACCGAGATGTTCACCTGTATCTTCGCGCTCGCCCGCACGGTCGGCTGGATGACCCAGTGGGAAGAGATGATCACCGATCCGGAATACAAGATCGGTCGTCCGCGTCAGCTCTACGTCGGCGCTGCCCGTCGCAACGTCGTACCGCTGGCCCAGCGCGGCTAAGACAGCCCGGAGGGGGAGGAGATACAGATAGCAGATGCGGGATACTCGAGCCATCGAGTAGTCCCGCTTTGCTTATCTGCTGAAAGAACAAAGGGGGATCCTCCCCGCCGCGAGCACGTAATTCCAAAAAATCAAGACTCAAGCCAGGTGGTCGCCCATGATGAAGCAGCTTTTTGAAAGCTCGCAACTGTTCGGCAGCAATGCGCCGTTCATCGAGGAACTTTACGAGAACTATCTCGACAATCCGGATTCCGTCTCCGATGAGTGGCGGTCGTATTTCGATTCGATGCAGAACCTGCCCGGTGCAGGTCGCGACGTTGCCCACTATCCGATCATCAACGCGTTTGCCGAGATGGCCAAGCGTGGCCCGGTTCGCACGGTGGTGGATGCGGGTAACAACCAGAAGCAGGTCAGCGTTCTCCAGCTGATCAACGCACACCGTTTCCTGGGCACCCGCTGGGCCCAGCTCGACCCGCTCAAGCGTACCGAGCGCCCCGAGATCCACGAGCTGGAGCTGTCCCACTACGGCTTCACCGAAGCCGATCTCAACGAGACCTTCAACACCGGCTCCTTTCACGGGCTCCCGAGCGATCAGGCCACCCTGCGCGAGATCCTCGACGCCGTGCGCCAGACCTACTGCGGCTCCATCGGCGCCGAGTACATGTACATGACGGATATCAGCGAGAAGCGCTGGATCCAGGCTCGTCTCGAGCCGACCCGCGGTCGTCCGTCCTTCGACGCCGCCAAGCAGCGCCGCATTCTCGAGCGCCTCACGGCCGCCGAGACCATGGAGCGCTACCTCCACACCAAATACGTCGGCCAGAAGCGTTTCTCGCTTGAGGGCGGCGAAAGCACCATCGTCGCGATGGACGAGCTGATCCGCGTGGCGGGCAGCAAGGGCGTCGCCGAGATCGTCATCGGCATGGCCCACCGCGGCCGCCTCAACGTGCTGGTGAACACCCTCGGCAAGTCGCCGAGCATGCTGTTCTCCGAATTCGAAGGCAAGGCGGTGTCCGACCTGTCCGCCGGCGACGTCAAGTACCACATGGGCTTCTCGTCCGACGTGATGACCTCCGGCGGCCCGGTGCACCTGACCCTGGCGTTCAACCCGTCCCACCTCGAGATCGTCAACCCGGTGGTCGAGGGCTCCGTGTATGCCCGCCAGACCCGTCGCGGCGCCAACGGCAAGGCCGAGGTCATCCCGGTCCTGATCCACGGTGACGCGGCCGTTGCCGGCCAGGGCGTCAACCAGGAGATGCTCAACTTCGCGCAGACCCGCGGCTACGGCACGGGCGGCACGATTCACATCGTGGTGAACAACCAGATCGGCTTCACCACCTCCGATCCGCGCGACTACCGTTCGTCCCTGTATTGCACCGACATCTTCAAGATGGGCGAGTCCCCGATCTTCCACGTCAATGGTGACGACCCGGAAGCCGTGGCCTTCGTGATGGGCCTGGCCGTCGAATACCGCCAGGAGTTCAAGAAGGACGTCGTCGTCGACATCGTCTGCTATCGCAAGCTCGGCCACAACGAAGCCGACGAGCCGATGGTGACCCAGCCTCTGATGTACAAGAAGATCGCCAAGCACCCCGGCACCCGCAAGCTCTACGCGGACAAGCTGGTCCAGCTGGGCACCGTCAAGGCCGAGGAGCCGGAGCAGTTCATCAAGGACTACCGCGCGGCGCTCGACAAGGGCGAACTCCTCACCAACCCGGTGCTGTCCGACTTCAAGCGTCAGTTCTCCCAGGACTGGGGCCCGTACGTCAACAAGAAGTACACCGACAAGTGCGACAGCAAGGTCCCGATGGCCGAGCTCAAGCGTCTGTCCCAGTCGCTCACCACCACGCCCGACGGCTTCACGCTGCACCCCCGTGTCCAGAAGATCATCGACGACCGCAAGGCGATGGGCGAAGGCAAGCTGCCCCTCGACTGGGGCATGGGCGAAAACCTGGCCTACGCCAGCCTGGTGGTGCAGGGCTTCGGCATCCGTCTGTCCGGTGAGGACGTCGGCCGCGGCACCTTCTTCCACCGTCACGCTGCGCTGCACGATCAGAACCGCGACCAGTGGCACGACGGCACCTACTACCCGCTGCAGAACATCCGCGACGGTCAGGCTCCGTTCTACTGCTACGACTCCGTGCTGTCCGAAGAAGCCGTGCTGGCCTTCGAGTATGGCTACGCGACCGCCGAGCCCAACCAGCTCGTGATCTGGGAAGCCCAGTTCGGCGACTTCGCCAACGGCGCCCAGGTGGTGATGGACCAGTTCATCAGCTCCGGTGAAGCCAAGTGGGGCCGTCAGTGCGGCCTGGTCATGATGCTGCCGCACGGCTACGAAGGTCAGGGCCCGGAGCACTCCTCCGCCCGCATCGAGCGCTACATGCAGCTGTGTGCCGAGATGAACATGGAAGTGTGCATCCCGTCCGGCCCGTCGCAGATCTTCCACCTGCTGCGTCGCCAGGCCCTGCGCAAGCTGCGCAAGCCGCTGGTGATCATCACGCCGAAGTCCCTGCTGCGTCACAAGGATGCGGTCTCGTCGCTGGAAGACCTGTCGAAGGGCACCTTCGAGACGGTCATCGGCGAAGTCGACGAACTCGATGTGAACAAGGTCAAGCGCGTGGTGGTCTGCTCCGGCAAGATCTACTACGAACTGCTGGCCCACCGCCGCGCCAACGACATCAAGGACATCGCGATCGTCCGCCTGGAGCAGCTCTACCCGTTCCCGGCCGATGCCTTCAAGGCCGAGGTGAACAAGTACCCGAACGCCAAGGAAGTCGTGTGGTGTCAGGAAGAGCCCCGCAACCAGGGCGTCTGGTACTGGCTGGCTTCCCGTCACCACCTGGACAGCGCGCTTGGCGACAAGCACAAGTTCCTGCTGGTGTCGCGTCCCGCTGCCGCTTCGCCGGCGGTGGGCTACTACGCCAAGCACAACGCGCAACAGAAGGCCGTCATCGAGAACGCATTCGGCGAAATCAAAGCCTGATGCCCAAGTTAGTGCCCAACTAAAATCAAGGGAGAAGATATGCTGATCGAAGTGAAAGTGCCGCAACTGTCCGAGTCCGTTTCCGAAGCCACGCTGGTCACCTGGCACAAGAAGGAAGGCGATGCCGTCAGCCGTGACGAAAACCTGATCGACATCGAGACCGACAAGGTCGTGCTGGAAACCCCGGCACCGGCCGATGGCGTGCTCGTCAAGCTGGTCAAGAACGGTGGCGATTCCGTCACCTCCGGCGAAGTGATCGCCACCATCGACACCGAAGCCAAGGCTGCCACCGCCGCCCCGGCTGCCGCTGCTGCACCGGCTCCGGCCGCCGCCGCGCCGGCTGCTGCCGTCAGCGCCGCCAGCCCGTCCGCCCGCAAGATCCTCGACGAGAAGGGCATGGCTGCCTCCGACGTCGCCGGTTCCGGCCGTGGTGGCCGTGTGACCAAGGAAGACGCCGTTGCCGCTCAGCCCAAGGCTGCCGCCGTCGCCGCCCCGGTTGTCGCCGTGGCCAGTGGCGACCGCCCCGAGCAGCGCGTTCCGATGACCCGTCTGCGTGCCCGCATCGCCGAGCGCCTGATCCAGTCGAAGAACGAAAACGCCATCCTGACCACGTTCAACGAAGTGAACATGGCCCCGATCATGGCGCTGCGCAAGCAGTACGGCGACAAGTTCGAGAAGGCCCACGGCGTGCGCCTGGGCTTCATGGGCTTCTTCGTGAAGGCTGCTGTTGCCGCCCTCAAGAAGTTCCCCATCCTCAACGCCTCCGTTGATGGCAACGACATCGTCTACCACGGCTACATCGACATCGGCATCGCTGTCGGCTCGCCCCGTGGCTTGGTGGTGCCCATCCTGCGCGACGTGGACAACATGTCCATCGCCGACATCGAGAAGAAGATCGCCGAGTACGGCCAGAAGGCCAAGGACGGCAAGATCTCCCTCGACGAGCTCACCGGCGGCACCTTCTCGATCTCCAACGGCGGCGTGTTCGGCTCGATGATGTCCACCCCGATCATCAACCCGCCCCAGTCCGCGATCCTCGGCATCCATGCCACCAAGGACCGCGCCGTGGTCGAGAATGGTCAGGTCGTCGTGCGCCCGATCAACTACCTCGCCATGTCCTATGACCACCGGATCATCGACGGCCGTGAAGCCGTGCTGGGTCTGGTGACCATGAAGGAAGCCCTGGAAGATCCGGCCCGTCTGATCCTCGACGTCTGATCCATCCTTGCGCAGGCACGGTCGCAGCCCCGGTGGGGCTGTAGCCGTGCCTCGTTTTCATCATCAGAGGGAAAAAATAATATGGCGAAGCAATTTGATGTTCTGGTCATCGGCGGCGGCCCCGGCGGCTACGTGGCAGCGATCCGCGCTGCGCAGCTCGGTTTCAGCACCGCCTGTGCCGAATCCAACCCGTACGCCGACCCGAAGGGCGAGCCGCGCCTGGGTGGTACCTGCCTGAACGTGGGCTGCATCCCGTCCAAGGCGCTGCTGCACACCTCCCACCTGTTCGAGGAGGCTGGCCACAGCTTCGAGGAGCAGGGCATCTCCGTGGGCACGCCGAAGATCGACGTGACCAAGATGATCGCCCGTAAGTCCAAGATCGTCGAGCAGCTCACCGGCGGCATCAAGGGCCTGTTCAAGAAGAACAAGGTCACCTTCCTGGCCGGCCACGGCAGCTTCGTCGGCCAGGCCGACGGTGGCTGGCAGGTCAAGGTCGGTGAAGAGGTCATCACCGCCAAGCAGGTCATCGTGGCGACCGGTTCGTCCGCCCGTCACCTGCCGGGCATTCCGGTGGACAACAAGCTGGTGTGCGACAACATCGGCGCCCTCGACATCGACGCGGTGCCCAAGCGCCTCGGCCTGATCGGCTCCGGCGTGATCGGCCTCGAGATGGGCTCGGTGTGGAGCCGTCTGGGTTCCCAGGTCACCATCCTCGAAGCCATGGACAGCTTCCTCGGCGCCGCCGACCAGGATCTGGCCAAGGAAGCCCTCAAGCTGTTCACCAAGCAGGGCCTCGACATCAAGCTGTCGGTCAAGGTCGGCGCCGTCACCGTCGGCAAGAAATCCGTCACCGTCGAGTACGAAACCAAGGACGGCGCCCAGAAGGCCGAGTTCGACCGCCTGATCGTCTCCGTCGGCCGCGTGCCCAACACCGCCGGCCTCAACGCCGAAGCGGTCGGCCTCAAGATCGACGGCCGCGGCTTCATCGAGGTCGACGACCACTGCAAGACCAGCCTGCCCGGCGTGTGGGCGGTGGGTGACGTGGTGCGTGGCCCGATGCTGGCCCACAAGGCCATGGAAGAGGGCGTGATGGTCGCCGAGCTGATGGCGGGCCAGGCCGGCCACTGCAACTTCGACACCATCCCGTGGGTCATCTACACCTCGCCCGAGATCGCCTGGGTCGGCAAGACCGAGCAGGCCCTCAAGGCCGAAGGCGTCGAGTACCGCGTCGGCAAGATCCCGTTCATGGCCAACGGCCGTGCGCTGGGTGCCGGCACGCCGCAGGGTTTCGTGAAGATGATCGCCGATGCCAAGACCGACCGCATCCTCGGCGTGCACATCATCGGTTCCAACGCCTCCGAGCTGATCGGCGAGGCGGTGGTGACGATGGAGTTTGCCGGCGCTTCCGAAGACCTGGCGCGCATCTGCCACGCTCACCCGACCCTGTCGGAGGTGGTGCACGAAGCCGCCCTGGCGGTCGACAAGCGTCCTCTGCACTTCTGATGTTGCGGGCCGGCGCGACGCCGGCCTGAGGCACGAGGGGGTGGTCAGGCGTAAAATGCCTGCCCGCCCCCGTTTCATTCGTATCACCGAACCACGACGATGCCCCACCGAATCCTGAAAGTTTCCGAACACGGCATGCTCGACGCCTACGACGCCACTCTCAAGGCGCGTGGCTTCAAGTCCGACCCCGCCCAGCGCGCCGCCGCCCAGCGCCTGCAAGGCCTGTACTCCGAGCTGATCGCCTTCAAGGCGGCCCGGCGCGGCACGATCCGCAAGCTGCTGGCCCGGCCCAAGCAGCCGCGCAGCGTGTATTTCTGGGGTGGCGTGGGGCGCGGCAAGAGCTTTCTGATGGACTGCTTCTACGACTCGGTGCCGTATCAGCGCAAGCGCCGGGTGCATTTCCATGCCTTCATGCAGGAAGTGCAGAACGACCTCAAGAACCTCAATCACGAACCCGACCCGCTGCAGAAGGTGGCCGACCGCATCGCGCGCCAGACCCGCCTGCTGTGCTTCGACGAGTTCCACGTGTCGGATATCGCCGACGCGATGATCCTCGGCCGCCTGCTCGACGCGCTGTTTGCGCGGGGCACCGTGTTCGTGATGACCTCCAACTACCCGCCCGACGGGCTCTATCCCAATGGCCTGCAGCGCATCAACTTCCTGCCGACCATCGAGATGATCAAGCGCCGCTTCGACGTGATCGAGGTTGACCACGGCACCGACTACCGCCTGCGCACCCTCGAGCAGATGGACGCTTTTCTTGTGCCCGCTGATGATGAGGCCGACCGCCACCTGGCCCGCGACTTCGAGAAGATCGCCGGCACCAAGGGGCAGGGCGGCGAGATCGAGGTGCTCGATCGCAAGCTCAAGGTGCAGCGCCAGGCGCCGGGCGTCATCTGGTTCGATTTCGACACCCTGTGTGGCGGCAACCGTTCGCAGAACGACTATCTCGAGATCGCCCGCGAGAATCACACGCTGATTCTCTCCCGCGTCCCCAAGATGAGCGCAGCGATGGCCTCCGAGGCGCGCCGCTTCACCTGGCTGGTCGACGTGCTCTACGATCACCGGGTCAAGCTGCTGGTGAGCGCCGAGTGCCAGGCCTACGACCTCTACGTGGAAGGGCGGCAGGCCAGCGAGTTCCACCGCACCGTCAGCCGTCTCATCGAGATGCGCTCCCGCGACTACCTCGCCGAGGCCCACCGGGTCGACTGAGCCCGCGCGTCCGCCCTTCGCCCCCCGTGCCCGCATGAACATCGAAACCGCCTTCGCCACCGACGGCCCGCTGGCCAAGGCCATCCCAGGCTTTGCGCCGCGCCCGCAGCAGATCGAGATGGCGGCCCACATCGCCGCCACCCTCAAGAAGAACGGTGTGCTGGTGGCCGAGGCTGGCACCGGCACTGGCAAGACCTACGCCTACCTGGTGCCGGCGCTCCTGAATGGCGGCAAGGTCATCATCTCGACCGGCACAAAAACGCTCCAGGACCAGCTCTTCAACCGTGACCTGCCCACCGTCCGGGCCGCCCTCAAGGTGCCGGTCGCGGTGGCGCTCCTGAAGGGCCGCAGCAACTACGTCTGCCACTACCACCTGGCCCGCAACCTCGTCGATGGCCGCTTCACCACGCCCGAAGATGCCGGCTACCTGCGCGCCATCGGCCGCTTCATGGAAGTCACCCAGACCGGCGACAAGGCCGAGTGCCCCGAGGTGCCCGAAGACGCCGCCGCCTGGATGTTCGCCACCTCGTCGCGGGACAACTGCCTCGGCCAGGAATGCCCCAACATCAAGGAGTGCTTCGTCGCCGCCGCCCGCCGCACCGCCATGGAGGCCGACGTGGTGGTGGTCAATCACCACCTCTTCTTTGCCGACGTCAGCCTGCGCGACGGTGGCATGGGCGAGCTGCTGCCTTCGTGCAACGCGGTGATCTTCGACGAAGCCCACCAGCTGCCCGAAACCGCCAGCCTGTTCTTCGGCGAGAGCGTGTCCACCTCGCAGCTCCTCGAGCTCGCCCGCGACACCCGCTCCGAGACCGTCGCCGCCGCCCGCGACTGCCTCGCCCTCATCGAGGCCACCCGCAAGCTCGAGAAGGCCGCCCGCGACCTGCGCCTCACCATCGCCACCGACAACGCCCGCTTCGGCTACGCCCAGCTCGAAGACAACAAGCCCTTCCATGAGGCGGTGGATGCCCTCGACACCGATCTCGGCGAGTTCGCCACCATCGTCGAGACCCAGGCCCAGCGTTCCGAAGGCCTCGCCAACTGCCTGCGCCGCACCCAGGAGCTCCAGGAGCGTCTGGCCCGCTGGCAGGTGCCCGAGGGCAACCAGTGGGTGCGCTGGGTCGAGGTGTTCAGCCAGTCGCTGGCCCTCAACGCCACGCCGCTGTCGATCGCCTCGATCTTCAAGCGCCAGATGGACGGCCACCCGCGGGCCTGGGTGTTCACCTCGGCCACGCTGGCGGTGGGCCGCGACTTTGGCCACTACTGCCGCGAGCTCGGCCTCAACTGGGTCGAGCCGCCCATCGACACCGCCGTGTGGGGCAGCCCCTTCGACTACCCGAAGCAGGCCATGCTCTACGCCCCCCAGAGCATGCCCGACCCCAACGCGCCGGACTACCCCGATGCCGTCGCCCGGGTCGCGTTTCCGCTGATCCGCGCGGCCCACGGGCGCACCTTCGTGCTGTGCACCTCGCTGCGGGCGATGCGGCGCATCCACGAGATCATTGCCGACAGGCTTGCAGCCGAGAGGCTCGAGCTGCCGCTGCTGATCCAGGGCGAAGGCTCCCGCAGCGAGCTCCTCGAGCGCTTCCGCAAGCTCGGCAACGCCATCCTCGTCGCCAGCCAGAGCTTCTGGGAGGGCGTCGATGTGCCGGGCGACGCGCTGTCGGTGGTGGTCATCGACAAGCTGCCCTTCGCCCCGCCCGACGACCCGGTGCTCGCCGCGCGCATCGACAACATGCAGAAGGAGGGGCGCAGCCCCTTCATGGAATACCAGCTGCCCCGCGCCGTCATCAACGTCAAGCAGGGCGCCGGCCGCCTCATTCGCACCGAGCGCGACCGCGGCGTGCTGGCCATCTGCGACCCGCGGATGCTCACCAAACCCTACGGCCGCCGGGTCTGGCAGAGCCTGCCGCCGATGACCCGCAGCAAGGTCGAGGCCGAGGTGGTGGCCTTTCTCGAACAGTTGCCGCCGCCCGCGGCCGCCTGATCGCAACCCGACACCGCGCGGAGCCTCCAGGGGCCTGCGCCGACGAAGGAGATTCCTGTGCGCCTGGTCTTGATGATATTTGCGGTGCTGCTGGTGGTGGGGCTGGCGATCGGCAAGTTCAAGGGCGGTGGAGCCGATGCAGGCAAAAAGGCGCCCAGCCCCATTCTCGCGGCCCTCAACCAGAGCTACGCCGGCCCCTTGTGCGTGTATGAAGGCCCTTTCCCCAAGGTCGGCCGCGAGGTCTGCCTGCATTGCAGCACGCTCCGCGACGCCGGGCTGGTCGAAAGGGTGTCCCTGCGCCAGCCCGACGGCTCCGAGCTGCAGGGTCACGACCTCACCGCGGAGGGCATGGCCCTCTACGACCCCGCCGCGCCCACAGCCAACGGCAAGACCGCGCCCGGCCTGTGCTTCGGCAAGGCACGGGTCGCCGAGGTCATCGAGACCCTGCCGCCGATGCGGATCGGCAGCGTCACCCATATATCGGCGCGCTTCACGCTGCAGATCTTCGACCGCACGCCCTTCGTGCATTCGCCCAACATCGCGCTCCTCAAGCAGTATCCCTACCTGCCCCTGGCCGAAGGGCGCGAGGTGACCCAGCCCATCATCACCACCCTCAGCTTTGCCGCGAGCGGCGAGTTCCTCGAGGCCGATCCCGGCTTCCGCTACGGCAAGTGGGTTAACGAAAAGTAGTTGCTACAATCCAGCGTACCAACCTCCCACCATCCTTTTCCCGGTTCCCGCCCCGTGTCTGCCCCTGCCGCCGTCAAATCCATCCTCGCCGGGTTCGCTGCCGGGGGCTGCGCCGGCATGGCCGAAGCCCTCAACGCGGGTTGCCAGTGCGTTTCGCTCGACAGGCAGGCGCTGGTCGCGGCGCTCGCCCGCGACCCCCGCGACGGGGCCCTCCAGGCCATGCTGGCCGAAAGCCGGCCGCATCTGTTCTCCGATTCGATGGCCTTCGTCTCGGCCCGGCACGTCCGCCGCATGGCCGAGGTCATCGCCGCCATCGAGCGCGTGGTCGCGCTGCCGGCCTGGCAGGATACCGTGCTCGCCTGGGCGCCTGCGTGCGCGCGGCGGGCGAGCCGGGCTGCCGGGGTTTTCCTGGGTTACGACTTCCACCTGGCCGCCGACGGCCCCCGGCTCATCGAGATCAACACCAATGCCGGCGGCGGCCTGCTCAACGCCATCCTCGGCCGCGCCCAGCGTGCCTGCTGCGCCGAGGTCGCCGAGGCCATGGGCAGCGGGCAGGGCGGCGCGGCCGACCTCGAGGCACGTTTCGTCGCCATGTTCCGCGCCGAATGGGCTGCCGAGCGCGGTAACGCACCGCTCAGGCATGTGGCCATCGTCGACGAAGCGCCCCAGGGCCAGTACCTGCTGCCCGAGTTCCTGCTCTTCCAGCGCCTCTTCGAACACCACGGCATCGCGGCCTCGATCTGCGACCCCACCGAGCTCAGCCACGGCCCGCAAGGCCTCAGCCTGCAGGGCCGGCCGGTGGATCTGGTCTACAACCGCCTCACCGATTTCGCCTTCGACGCACCGGCCAGTGCTGCGCTGCGGGACGCCTGGCTGGCTGGCTCGGTCGTCATCACGCCGCATCCCCGGGCTCACGCCCTGTATGCCGACAAGCGCAACCTGGTGCTGCTCTCCAGCCCCGACGCCCTGCGCGGCCTGGGCGCCGACGAAGCCAGCATCGCGCTGATCCAGGCCGGCGTGCCCCGCACCGAGGTCGTCAGCCGCGACCGGGCCGACGACTTCTGGGCCCGCCGGCGCGGCCTGTTCTTCAAGCCGGCCAGCGGTTTCGGCAGCCGCGGCGCCTACCGCGGCGACAAGCTCACCCGGCGCGTGTTCGACGAGATCATTGCCGGCGACTACATCGCCCAGGCCTTCGTGCCGCCCTCCGAGCGGCGGGTGGAGGTCGCGGGCGCGCCGGTGGATCTCAAGATGGACCTTCGCAACTACGTCTATCGGGGCGAGGTCCAGCTCGTCACCGCGCGCCTCTACCAGGGTCAGACCACCAACTTCCGCACCCCGGGGGGCGGCTTTGCCCCGGTGCTCGCGCTGCCCGACGGCGGGGCCGAGCCCGCAGCCCCCTGTTGCCAAGGACACTGACACGATGAAGGTATTCGGTTTCGCCGGCTGGTCCGGTTCGGGCAAGACCACGCTGATCGAGCAGGTGATTCCCTGCATCGCCGGCCGCGGCCTCAAGGTGTCGGTCATCAAGCACACCCACCATGCCTTCGACGTGGACAAGCCGGGCAAGGATTCCTGGCGCCACCGGGAGGCCGGCGCCAGCGAGATCCTGCTCATCTCCGACCAGCGCTGGGTGCTGATGCACGAGCTGCGCGGCGACCCGGAGCCCGATCTCGCGGCCCAGCTGGCCATCATGTCGCCCTGCGACCTGGTGCTGGTCGAGGGCTTCAAGTCGGTGCACATCCCCAAGATCGAGATCCACCGGCCGGCCCACGGCCGCCCGCTGCTCTACCCGGACAACCCGGCCGTCGTCGCCGTCGCCACCGACGCGGCGCCCGACGCACTCCCCGGGCTGCCCTTGCCCCGCCTCGACCTCAACGACCCGGCCGCCGTGGCCGACTTCATCCTCCGCCATCAAGGCCTCACATGAAACAGCCCATGCGTCCCTTCGAGGACATGCGCGCGGCCCTGCTGGCTGCCGCCACGCCGCTCTCCACCGTCGAGCAGGTGCCCACCGCCGAAGCCCTCGGGCGGGTGCTTGCGGTCGACCAGATCTCCAGCCTCGACGTGCCGCCCCTCGACAACTCGTCGATGGACGGCTACGCGCTGCGCTGTGCCGACGTGCCCGCCGCCGGCGCGCGGCTGGTGGTCGCCCAGCGCATCCCGGCCGGAAGTGTCGGCCATACGCTGGCGCCGGGCACCGCAGCCCGCATCTTCACCGGCGCGCCCATCCCCCACGGCGCAGACGCGGTGGTGATGCAGGAGCTGTGCAGCCTCGACGGCGACGGCGTGCTCATCGACCACCTTCCCCGCCCGGGCGAATGGATCCGCCGCGCCGGCGAGGACATCGCCCGCGGCGCGGTGGTGCTCACCGCCGGCCAGCGCCTCGGCCCGCAGATGCTCGGCCTCGCCGCCTCGGTGGGCTGCGCCACGCTGCCGGTGTTCCGGCGCCTGCGGGTGGCGCTGTTCTCCACCGGCGACGAGCTGGTGATGCCCGGCGAGCCGCTGCCCCCCGGCGCCATCTACAACTCCAACCGCTACGTGCTGCGCGGCCTGCTCGAAGCCCTCGGCTGCCAGGTGTGCGACCTGGGCATCGTGCCCGACAGCCTCGAGGCCACCCGCGCGGCCCTGCGTGCGGCGGCCGGCAGCAACGACCTCATCATCACCAGTGGCGGTGTATCGGTGGGCGAGGAAGACCACGTCAAGCCCGCGGTGCAGGCCGAAGGCCAGCTCGACCTGTGGCTGGTCGCCATGAAGCCTGGCAAGCCGGTGGCCTTCGGCCGCGTGAACGACCCCGCCGGCGGCAACGGCGCCGACTTCATCGGCCTGCCCGGCAACCCGGTGTCGAGCTTTGTCACCTTCCTGATGCTGGTGCGGCCCTTCATCCTGCGCCGGATGGGCGTCGAGGACTGCCTGCCGCACTCGATCCGCCTGCCCGCCGGCTTCGACTGGCCGCGCCCCGACCGCCGCCGCGAGTTCCTGCGCGCCCGGGTCGGCGAGGCCGGCCAGGTCGAGCTCTTCCCCAACCAGGGCCCCGGCGTCCTGAGCTCCACCGTGTGGGCCGCCGGCCTGGTCGACAACCCGGCCGGCCACGCCATCGCCCAGGGCGAGCCGGTCTCCTTCATTCCCTATTCCGAGCTGTTGTCATGAGCATCAAGGTTCTGTACTTCGCCAGCCTGCGCGAAACCCTCGGCTACTCCCACGAAACCCTCACCTTGCCGGCCAGCATCGCCACCCTGGGCGACCTGCGCAGCCATCTGGCCCGGCGCGGCGGCGTGTGGGAAGCCCTCGACGAAGGGCGCAACGTGCGCGCCGCGATCAACCAGGAGATGGCCAGCCCCGACAAGGCGGTGGCCGACCGCGACGAGATCGCCTTCTTCCCCCCTGTTACCGGAGGCTGACATGCGTGTGAGCGTGCAGGAGGCCGACTTCGACGTCGGTGCCGAAACCGAAGCCCTCGCCGCCGGGCGGCCCGAGGTGGGTGCGGTGGCCAGCTTCGTCGGCTACGTCCGCGCCGACAAGCTCGCCGGTGAGAGCGCAGCAGACCAGGCCGTCTCGGCGATGACCCTCGAGCACTACCCGGGCATGACCGAGAAGTCGCTCGAGGCCATCGTCGCCGAGGCCGAGAGCCGCTGGAGCCTGCTGGGCGTGCGGGTGATCCACCGCTTCGGCCGCCTCGTGCCGGGCGATCGCATCGTCTTCGTCGGCGTCGCCGGCAGCCACCGGGGCGAAGCCTTCGCCGCCTGCGAGTTCATCATGGACTACCTCAAGACCCGCGCGCCCTTCTGGAAGAAGGAAGACACGCCCGAGGGCGGCCGCTGGGTGGACGCCCGCGAGGCCGACGATGCGGCGGCGGAGAAGTGGGGCCAGGCCTGAGCTGAGCACGCGCTGGCGGGCCGGCTCAGGTTCTTGAGCGGTGAGGCCAGAGCGCTGAGTTCAGAGCTCAGCAATCTGAGCAAAACGGTCAGACCCTTGGGTTCCGAGCCCAGCAGTCTGAGCAAAATTGTCAGCCCGCTGAGCCCGGAGTTCGGATCTCTGAGCATTTTGCTCAGGGCCTTGAGCTCAATGCTCAGCCGCTTGAGCAGATCGACTCACCTCTTTGCCGAAAAAGCTCAGCGCTCCGGGCTCCGGGCTCAGACCCTTGGGTCGAGAACTCAGAGCGCTGACATCCCGGCCCAGGGGGCTGACAGCGTCGGTCAGCGAAGTGGGGCGCGCGGCTTTTGCGCTCACAGGAAGTCGTGCGTGAAGCGCCTTGGTGTCGTGAACCACTTGCCCGGCGTTCGGCTGTCTGCTGCCGGAGACCAAGGATTTTACCTCGGAGGGGCTTGCGCACTCATCCAACGGGCGGCGCTGAACCCGCCTGCTACGTGGGCTCAGCCAATTGCCCCGAAAGGCCCTGCCTAGCGCAGCGGCAGGCTGATCTTTTGTTCGAGCAGCCTCATGCGGAGCGTCGATGGCGCCCGGATTTCATTGATGCAATCCAACTGGCTTGCCTTGCTGGCGTCGAGCAGCATCTCGGTGAGCTGCCCGGTTCGGGCAATCTCGTGGCCGAAGGCTTGAGCGACCACCGTAGCGGCCTCGGGGCTGCCGGAGCGCAGGAAGGCGGAATCCTGCAAGCGCGAGGCCAGCGGTTTGAGGGGTGACTCGGCGGGAAGCGTGGTGCCGGAGCCCTGCCCGTTACCGGACGGTAGGTTGAGCAGCAGCGCGTTGTCGGGAATCGGGAGTTTGCCGGTGCCTACCGTCTGCCAGTCTTCGTTCAGCCGTGCGCCAAGGCGGAGGCCGCGCAGCATCGTGCAGGGGGCCAGGGGGTTGCTGCGGTCCGAGGCCGGCTGCGCGAGAAACTCCAGTGTCTCCAGCTGAGCCAGGTGAGCGTGGCCATCGGCCTTGCTCGTGCTCGTGAAAAAGAGCGAGACGGGCAATTGGTGCTCGAGGCTGATCGCCGTGCCGGCGCCCTGGCGTTTCTCGAGGCGCTGCGGGTCGGTGAGCTGTTCGAGGCAGCGGGCCTGGGTCTGGCCCGGGATATGGGTGTTGAGGACCGTGTTGAGCCCCCACGCGCGGTAAACGGTGATACGCGCCAGCGCGTCGGCCGCCGTGTTGGGGTCGTCGGGCAAGCCCCCGCCCCATAGCACCTGCTTCCAGTCGTACTTGCCGAAGATGTTGCTGCCGAAGGGCGGCGTCTGGAGCGACTTGTTGATGAGTTCATAGAAGAGGTAATTCACCTGGGCGCCGGTGATGACCGCGCTCAAGAGGGCGCAGGGTGCCAGCGGGTTGGTGCTGTCTTCGGCCTTCAGCTGCAGGAAGCCAGGGCTGCCGACCTCCCGTGCCAGGCTGTCGATGGCGTCGGGCTGCAGGTTGGCGCCGCTGCTCGAGGCGAAAGGAATGTGAAAGTGGCCGTCGGTGGCGGAGATCGTCTCCGAGGCCTGCGCTGCAGTGGCTACGGCAGCGCTGAGGACCATGAGGGCGCCGAGATGCAGGGGGATGTGTTGCCGGACCACGATCGTTCTCCTCGTAGGCTGGGCCCACGCATGACGCGGCCGGTGCGCGCTCTTCGCCTGGCCGGGAGCCATGCAGGGCGGAATGGAGTGAAACGTCTGACGGATGCCTCCGATCGTATGCCTGTGTGTTTCCCGCCCTTTTGTTGCAGGTCAATGCGCGTCGTCGGGGTCGAGCCTGTCTGGTGAATGGTCCGAGGTTCAGCCCCCCCCGACGACCCTCGGCAACCACGTCGCGATCTCCGGCACCCACGAGATCACCAGCGCCCCCAGGAAGATCGCCAGCAGCGCCGGGAGCACCGACACCGCCACCTCGCGGATCGGTTTGGCGAACATCGCCGAGGCGAAGAAGATGTTCATGCCGGCCGGTGGGCATAAGAAGCCCATTTCCATCACCGCCAGAAAGATCACCCCGAAGTGCACCGGGTCGATGCCGTAGCTCACCGCCACCGGCAGCAGCAGGGGCACCAGCACCACGATGGCGGCGTAGATCTCCATCAGCGCGCCGGCGGCGAACAGGAACAGGTTGAGCGCCAGCAAAAAGGCGAACTTGCCCGGCAGCGCGGCCTGGGCCCATTCGACCGCGGCGTCGGGAATGCCCGCATCGACCAGATAGTTGGTGAGGCCGAGGGCCATGCCGAGGATCACCATCACCCCGCCAATCACCTGGGCGCAGTCGGCCAGGCAGCGGCGCAGTAGCGCCCAGTCGAGCTCCCGGTGGGCGACGGCCTGGGTGAGGATGGCGTAGGCCGCGGTGAGGGCGGCGCTCTCGGTGGGAGTGGCGATGCCGCTGGCCAGCGAGCCGATGGCCACCAGCGGCGCGAGGATTTCCCACCGGGCGGCCCAGGCCGCGGCGAGGGCGCGGCGCAGGTCGGCCTTGGGGCGCTCCACGGTCGCAGCCTCACCCCGCCGCAGGTAGCCGCCGAAGACCAGCAGGAAGGCCACCATCACCAGCGCCGGCAGCAGGCCGGCGAGGAACATGGTGTTGATGGGCACCCGGGCGATGATGGCGTACATGATGAGCGGCACCGACGGGGCCAGCAGCACGCCCAGCGCGCTGGCGCTGGTGACGAGGCTGATGCCGCGCCGCTCGGGCACCCCGGCGTCGCGCAGGAGCGGCAGCAGCAGCCCGCCGAGGGCCAGGATGGTGACGCCGCTGCCCCCGGTGAAGGCCGTGAAGAAGGAGCACAGCACCGCCGCCGCGGCCACCGTGCCGAGGGGGCCGCCGCCGAAGCAGGCGGTGAATAGCGCCCCCAGCCGGGCCGCTGCGCCGCTGCGGGCGAACACCAGTCCGGCCAGCGTGAACAGCGGCAGGGCCGGCAGCGAGGGATTGACGGTGATCTGATAGTGGGACAGCGGCACCGAGGCCAGCGGCTGGCCTTCGGACCAGAACAGCGCCAGGGCCAGCCCGCCCAGCGCCGCGAACACTGGCGCGCCGGCCAGCAGCACCGCCAGCAGCCACAGCACGAAGGGCAGCAGTGGCAGGCTGCTGCCGTCGAAATGCCGCGCGAACAGAAAGCCGGCGGCGGCGAGGCCGGTGCCGGTGAGCACACCCACCCAGGCCCGCCCGGCCCCGCGGGCGCCGAGGCGCACCGCCAGGATCGCGAAGCCGACCGGCATCAGCACCTGCACCGCCCACACCGGAAGGCCGTAGGCCAGCTCGCGGCCGGCGTCGAGCTCGCTGGCGACGAAGGCCCAGCTGGCAGCGGCGAGCATGCCGGCCAGCAGCGCCGCGCTGGCGTTGGCGAAGATGCGCGCTGCCTGCTGCACTCGTGGGCTCCTGGAGGCCGCGAGGCCGCCGCCCAGGGTGGTGAGGTGGCCGCTACGCTCGGCCAGGATCGCGCCGAACATGGCCAGCGCCAGGCCCAGGTGCTGGACCAGCAGCGGGGCGTTGTCGATGCCCCGGCCGTGGAGCGGGCGTAGGGCGATCTCGATGAGCGGGATCAGGGTCATCAGCACCAGCGCGGCGGAGGCGATGGCTTCGTCGAAGGGGAGGCGGCGCATTGGGGGATGTATGGTGGCGTGCTTCCTCCCCTGACAAGGGGAGGGCCGGGGAGGGGTTGGCACAGGCTGAGGGCTCAATGCAGCCATGAATGCATGGTGAGGTCGGGGCTGAACCTGACCCCCCTGGCCCCCCTTGGCAGGGGGGGAGTGCATCAAGTCTCTTGGGTGGAGTCGCCCATGCGGGGTTCAGCGCTTGCCGGCGCGATAGTCCTTGAGCAGCTTCATCACTTCGTCGAAGGTTTCGGCGGGCACCATCTTGCCGCGGATGCGGGGGTAGAGCTGCTCGGCGAGGGTGTTCCATTCCTTCATCTGCTCGGGGTTCGGGGTGTGCACCTGCAGGCCGCGCTTCTTCATGGCGGCGACGGCCTCGTCCACCTCCTTGCGGGCCTGGGTGCGCATCTGCAGGCCGGCGCGGGTGCCGGCGGCCTTCAGCGCGTCGCGGGCGGCGGGGCTCATCTCGTCCCAGCTCTTTTTGGTGACCACCAGCGCCCCGACGATGGGGGCCCAGTTGATGTCGAGCATGTGGCCGGCGGTGGCGTACACCTGGCTGGCCAGCGCGAAGTAGGGGGTGGCCGGGACGGCGCTGATCATGCCGGTCTGGATCGAGGGCAGGATGTCGCTGGTTTCCAGCGGCACCGGGGTGTAGCCGAGGCTCTTCATGATGTCCTGCTGCTCGCTCTCGCCGGCCCAGGCGAAGAACTTCATCTTGCGGTAGTCGTCTGGGCGCACCGCGGGCTCCTTGGAGAAGAAGCGCACCCAGCCGGCGTCGCCCCAGGCGAGCACCACGAAGCCCTTGTCGAGAAATTTCTTCTCGATCGCGGGGCGCATCTTCTCGCGTACGTAGTCCACCTCGTCCCAGCTGCGAAACAGCAGGGGCATGTTCTGCAGCGCCGAGATGGAGGGCTCGATCTCCCGCAGGCCGACCACCGACAGCAGCGCGCCCTGGAGCTGGCCGATGCGCATGCGGCGGGCCATGTCGGTCTCGCCGCCCTGGCTGCCATCGGGGTAGACCAGGTACTTGGCGCCCTCGCCCTGGGCGCTGCGCCAGGCTTCGCCCACCTCCATCAGCTGGCGGTGGTAGAGCGAGTTCTTGGGGGCGAGGGTGCCGATGCGGAGCTGGCCGGGGGCGGCCTGGGCCTGGCCGGCGGCGATGAGGCCCACGGCCAGGCTGAACAGCAGGCCGAGCAGGCTGATGCGGTGGGCGGTGAAGAAGGTGCCGATGCGGAGCATGGAGGAGTCCTGGAGGGCGGATTCAGAAGAGGTCGTCGGCGTTGCCCAGCAGCCAGCGGGCGCGGCGGCGCATGACTTCGTTGGCGAGGGCGTGGGGGCTGGCGGGGCTGTCCTGCACGGCGAGGGCCTGCTGCAGCAGGGCGACGAAGGCGGCCTTGTCGCCGGCCGGCTGGGCGATGCCCTCGGCCTTGGCCACCCAGGCGCCGGCGCTGCGCCCGCCGGAGAGCCGGATGGCGTCGTCGAAGTAGCGGGTGGCCCGGGCCGGGCTGCCGCCAGGGCGGGCGACCTCGAAGCTGCCCATCAGGCTGGCCAGGTTTCCGTCGCCAAAAGCGGGGTCGGCGTGCCAGGCGAGCTCGGCGAGGCGGATGGCCAGGGGCAGGTCGGCCACCGTGTCGGGGCTGTCCTTGGAGAGGGAGATCAGCCCGCCCCAGGCGGCGGCGGCCCAGTAGGCGAGGGGGGTGTCGTCGGCCGCCAGCCGAAGGGCGCGGTCGGGCTGGGCGAGGGCGGCGGCGAAGCCCGGCTGGCGCGCCTCGAGGGCGGCCAGGGCGTGGTCGCGCCCGCGCTGGTAGAGCCGGGCGGCGCGGGCGCGCAGCTGCTGGGCGGCGCGGGCGTCGGTGGCGTCGAGGCGGTCGGCCTCGAAGGCGACGAAGGCGTAGGCGTACTGCGTGAAGCCGCCGGCCACCGCGGCGGCGAGGCCGGCGTGCTGCGGCTGGGGGCGCAGGACGGATTCGGAGAGCTTGAGGTAGAAGGGGGCGGCGTCGCGGGCGAGGTCTAGGTCGGCTTCAGCCGACTGGCCCTGGGCTGCCAGCTCGTCGGCGAGCTGTTTGATGACGAGCTGCCGGGGGGCGCAGGCGGACAGCAAAAGCGCCGCGACGAGTGCCATCAGGCTGTGCAGGACGAGCGGGCGAGACGGGGCGAAACGGCTTGCGGTGGGCGACGCCATGGGCGGTGCGACACCGGCAGGCGGGGCCGGCGTCGAGTGAAGGGACGCCGGGCACGATAGCCGCCGAATATTGCACCGGGGTTGCGCTGCGGTTGCGCCGGGGTTGCGCGGCTAGAAGCCGAAGTAGCGGTCGGGCCGGTGGTTGATGCCGATCACCAGGTTGAGGGCCGCCGCGCTGAGGATGGACAGGCCCACCTCGCCGGGGCTGATGACCAGCAGGCCGAGGCTGAGGATGAGCACGTCGACGCTCATCTGCACGCTGCCGGCGCGCCAGCCGCGGGTTTTCTGGAGGTAGATCGCCAGCACGCCGGAGCCGCCAAGGCTGGCCCCGTGGCGCATCAGGATGAGGATGCCGATGCCGGCCAGCAGGCCACCCATCACCGCGGCAAAGACCGGGTCGAGGCGATCGAAGTGCACGAGGCCGGGGATGAGCTCGGTGAACAGCGACAGGGTGCCCACCGCGCAGAAGGTCTTGAAGGTGAAGCGCTTGCCCAGCGCGGCCAGCCCGAAGGCGTAGAAGGGCAGGTTGACCAGGAACATCACGAGCCCGAGGCGCCAGCCGGAGAGGTAGTGGATGAGGAAGGACAGCCCGGTGGTGCCGCCGGTGAGCAGCCGGCTCTCCCGCAGCATGAGAATGGAGAGGGCCACGAAGAGGCAGCCGGTGATGAGGGCCTGGAGGTCTTCTATGGGCGTATGGGGCGCGGGCGCTGGGAGGTCGGCGGGGGGCATGGTGGCCGGGCTCGGACAGTGGAGGCTCATGATAGCGAAAAGGGGCGGCGGCGATGCATTGGGGAGACCCGCAGCGGGGCCATGCCGGGCCGGCTTGCCCGGGGCACAGGGCGGGCGCCGATGTGCATCCAGCGCCTCCTTGCCGGTGATGGGGTGGCCCAGATGGACGCGGCACGGGCATTGGCTGGAAGGCTTGGGGGCCGCCGGCTGCCTCCAGTAAATGTCTTTGAAGCTGCACGTCGGGGGCGGGGGCTGCCTTGTGCGTGAAGCTCTGAAACCGGAGCGGCTTCGGGGCGAGCCGCCATGTGCAGGGTATGTACAGGCCAAAAAAAGCCCGGCCGTTGCAGGCCGGGCGCTAAAAGGGAACTGACAGGACCAGAAACCCTTGGGATGCTCGTGGGGCCGGTGGCGCTGGGGCCACCGGCGGGGTGGGGTCAGACGGCGATCTCGCCGCCGTTGCTGCGGGTGATGACGACGGTGGCCGAGCGCGGGCGCTTGGTGGAGGCGGCGTCGGTCTGGCTGGCCGGCCAGTGGCTGGTCATGGCGCCAAGGCTGCCGTCTTCGCCCGGGTGCTGGACGTTGATGAACATCGTCTTGCGGTCGGGGGTCATGGCGATGCCGGTGATCTCGCATTCCTTGGGGCCGACCAGGAAGCGCCGCACGGTGGTGGGTGTGGCGTTGGCACCCTTGATGGTGGGGGTGCCGCCGGCGGCCACGGCCGCGGCACCGTCGCCGACCTTGCCGGGGATGGCGGCCAGCATCATGCAGTTGGTGACGTCGGTGTAGGCGCCGTCGTCGGTCTGGATCCACAGCATGCCGTTCTGGTCGAACCACAGGCCGTCGGGGCTGGAGAAGTCATTGACGTCGGTGAGGCCGGAGAGGTTCACGTCGGCGGCGGCGCCGGCTTCGGCGGCAAACAGGTAGATGTCCCAGGCGAAGGTGGTGGCGGCCGGGTCGTTGCCGGTTTCGCGCCAGCGGATGATGTGGCCGTTGGGGTTGCCCTTCTGGCTGGTGGTGCCGTTCTTGAGATCTTCGTAGTAACGGGGGTTGGCGGTGTCGGGCTTGAGCTGGCTGCCGGTGGGCGTGGCGGTGGGGGAAACCCGGTTGCTGTTGTTGGTGAGGGTCATGTAGACCTCGCCATTGATCGGGTTCACCGCGCCCCACTCGGGGCGGTCCATCTTGGTGGCGCCGACCACGTCACCGGCCAGGCGGGCATGGACGACCACGTCGGCCTGGTCGGCGAAGGCGTAGGTGGCGTTGCTGGCGTCGAGGCCGTTCTTGCCGTGGGTGAGCTCGACCCAGGTGCCGGAGCCGTCGGCGTTGAACTTGGCGACGTAGAGGGTGCCTTCGCCCATGTACTTCTGGCCGGCGACATGGCCCTTGCCCACGTCGGCGGCGTCCCACAGGGCCTTCGAGACGAACTTGTAGATGTATTCGTTGCGCGAGTCGTCACCCATGTAGAAGACGACCGGCTTACCGGCGACGGCCTTGCAGGGCCAGCAGCCTTCGTGGGCGAAGCGGCCGAGGGCGCTGTGCTTGAGCGGGGTGGAGGTGGGGGCGAAGGGGTCGATCTCGACGATCCAGCCGAAGGTGTTGAAGATGTTGCGGTAGTCGGCGGTGGCGCTGGCGCCGGTGACGGAGGCGCTCCAGCGGGCATAGAGGTCGTCGCTGCCGGCGGTGTCCCACAGATAGGGGCTGCGGCGGCCCTGGGTCATGCCGTAGCGGTTGAGGCCGACGACTTCCTTGGCGCTGCGCAGGGCGTTGTCGCCGGCAGCGCGGGCGATCACATTGGTGAAGTTCTCTTCGCAGGTGAGGTAGGTGCCCCACGGAGTGTAGCCGTTGCCGCAGTTGTTGTTGGTGCCGCGGGTGTCGGTGCCGGCGGGGGAGAACTTGGTCTGCACCAGGCTGTTGCCGCGGGCCGGGCCACTGAAGGCCATCGGGGTGGCGGAGGTGATGCGGCGGTTGTAGGTGGAGCCGCGCACCATGCTCATCGCGGTGCCGCTGGCGCCGCGGCGGATCTCGGCGACGCTGACGCCGTGGGCGTTGATTTCCTTGTCGACCTCGGCGGCCACGGTGCGGACGTTGTTCACCACGGTGCGGCCGGCGGGGTGCAGCGCGAAGGGGCCGACGACGTATTCGTGGTTCACGCAGATCAGGCCGCGGTCGGAGCGGTTGGCCTGGAAGGCGCCGGCATCGGACATGCCGAAGAAGTGCATGCCGTCGTGGCCATCGCCGATGCGGTTGTTGTAGGAGTCGGCGGATTCGCTGCCGTTATCGGCCCAGACGGCGTCGGTGCTGGTGAGCGGGTCACCGAGGGCGTGGAGGATGCTGACCTCGTAGCCGGCCGGCACGGTGACGATGTCGTTCTTGTTCTTGGCGACGGCGTCGAAGTTGAGGGCGAGGGCGCTGTCCTTGGTGCTGGAGCTGCCGCCACAGGCGCTGAGGCTGCCGCCGAGGAGGGTGGTGGCGGTGACGGCGATGCCGCCCTTCAGCACGCCACGGCGGCTCATGCGCACGGCGATGATGTCGTCGATGTGGGGGTTGGCGGACGGGTTGGTGCTGTCGCCGTCGTTCATGGGCGAGGTGTTCTCGACGGCATTGGACGTCATGGTCATGCTGCAGATCTCCGGTGGGCTTCGAATGGGGCGCGATGATGGGGGCTGCAGGTGACGGTTTGATTAAGGCTGGCGCTCGGTGGACGCCCGTCGAGATCGATTTACCGAGCTGGCATGGCGCACGGCACGGACCAAAAAAAACGGCGCCCGAAGGCGCCGTCTTGAAGCAGCGGTGAAACCCGATTACTTCTTGCCACCCATCTTGGTGAAGGCCTGGAAGGCTTCGGTGGAGGCCTTGGTCATCTGCTCGTAGGCAGCGCGGGCGGTGTCCATGGCGCCCTGGATGGTGCCGAGGGCGTTGTGGTCGCCGACGGGCATGCCCTTGAACATCTTCTGGATCGATTCGAACATGTCGGCGCCGCCGCCGGTGAGCTGCTCGCTGACCATCTTGCCGACTTCGGCCTGGGTCTTGGCGGTGATCTCGGCGATCTCGCGGGCACAGGACAGCATCTTCTCGGTGGTGCTCTGGGCGTAGGCGGTGCGCAGGTTCATGGCTTCGGCCGGGTCCTTGACGGAGGAGAGGGCCTTGGCGTTGGCGACGCCCTCTTCAAACAGGGACTTGGCGGTGCCAACCTGCAGTTCCATGATGCGCTGGGAGTTCTCGATGGAGAGCTGGGCCAGACGCATGGCGGCTTCGAGGTTCTTCTTCTGGATTTCGTTGAGTTGCTGTTCGTTCTTGGTTGCCATATATCCGTTCCTCCGCACTTGGGTCTTAGAAGTTTGTTTAGAGATGACGTCGATCAGCGACTCATCGATATCTCACCTCAAAAAGATAGCACACCGCTTTGGTGCATGAAGCATTGCAGATCAAAAATTTGACGTGTGCAATACGAATTGTTGCGCTGCAGCAACAGTCGCCCGGGCCCGCAATCAGCCCTTGCCGCCGAGTGGATTCATTGGCCGCTGCTTTGCTTCTTGAGACGGTAGTTGAGCTGGGGTCGGGTGATGCGCAGGAGGCGCGCCGCGCGCGACAGGTTGCCACCGGATTCGCGCACCGCATGCTGGATCAGGGCTTCCTCGAGGGCGTCGAGACCGACCCCGGACTCGATCACCCGGGAGCACAGATTGCCGAGCACGACCTCGGCGTCGGCCAGGCTGCCGGCGGCATCGACGAAGTGCTCGGCGTCGTCGTTGTCATAGCTCTCGGCGAAGAGGTGTTCGATTTCTATCCAGTCGTTCTGGGGGGTGAGGATGATCCCCCGTTCGATGATGTTCTCGAGTTCGCGGATGTTGCCCGGCCAGGCGTAAGACTTGAGGGCGCGCATGGCCTTGTCGGTGACGCCGGCGACATGTTTGTCGTGGAGTGCGCTGAAGCGGTGCAGCATCGCCTCGACCATCGGCGGGATGTCGGTGAGGCGCTCGCGCAGGGGCGGGATGGTGACCGGGTAAACGTTGAGCCGGTAGAACAGGTCGCTGCGGAAACGCCCGGCCTTGACGGCGGCCTGCAGGTCGACGTTGGTGGCAGCGACGAGGCGCACATTGATCTTGCGGACCCGTTCGTCACCGAGGCGCTCGATCTCGCCCTCCTGCAAAACGCGCAGCAGCTTGGCCTGGGCGGAGAGGGGGAGCTCGCCGACTTCGTCGAGGAAGAGGGTGCCGCCCTCGGCCCGCTCGAACTTGCCCATCCGCGACGCGTGGGCGCCAGTGAAGGCGCCTTTCTCGACGCCGAAGAGCTCGGATTCGATCAGCTCGTGGGGCAGGGCGGCGCAGTTGACGGCGACGAAGGGGTTTGCCGAGCGTCGGCTCATGTCGTGGAGGGCGCGCGCGAAACGCTCCTTGCCGACGCCGGTCTCTCCCAGCAGCAGGACGGTGACCTGGGTTACCGCGGCCTTGTCGATCAGCGAATAGGCGCGGCGAAAGCCCGGCGATGAGCCGATGAGGTTCTGGGGTTGCCGGCTACCTTCGATGGAGGCGCGCAAGGCGTCCACCTGGCCGCGCAATTCGAGCATGTGGTTGAGGATGGAGTCGGCTTCGTAGTAGGGGGTTAGTTCGTGGGCGTCGGGCCACTCTTCGACCGGCTTGCCGACGATGCGGCACTGGTTGCGCCCGGTGGCGGCGCACTCGACTTCCTTGAACAGGATGAAGCGCCCCATGAAGGCCGAGGTGTAACCCGAGGCGTAGCCGATCTGCATCCAGCAGACGGAGTCGTGGGTCTGGCCGTATTCGCGGACGTGGACTTCGGCTTCGTAGGAGTTGTCCCACAGGAATTCGCCACTGAAATGCCCGCTCGGCACATCCATCTCGATCTTGACCGGGGTGACGATCACGCTGCCTTCGAGCATGTGCAGCTGGGGGCCGGCGACGAAGGCATCCTGCTCGCTGCGCCCGAACCTCACCTTTTTGGCGAGTTCCGCGTCACGGGTGCCCGAGGCGTAGCCCATCCGGGTGAGTATGCGGCGGGCCTGATCGATGCCTACCGAGTCGATGAGCTCCTTGCGCAGGGCCGACAGGGCGGCGGTGTGCATCAGGAGCATGCGGTTTTCGTCGAGCCAGATCAGCCCCTTGTCGGCGCAAAAGCGAACGAGATTGCGCAGGTCGCTATCCGGCGGGTATCGGGTGGTGCTCACGTTCTCTCCTCCGGTCTTCTCCGCTGCTCGGTAGAAGTTGTGATGACCGGCAAGATCGGCCGGGGCAGCGGTTGTGTGCTTTTATACCACGCGCACCGACCCGCTTCGAAGGGCTCAGTGCATAGCCTCGGCTTATGAATAAATAAGCTTGTGTTATTGCTTAACTACGATAATAATACAAAATCTCGAGAAAACGGTGAAGAAATCTCGACCTTGCAGGTTCACCGACAAGAGTGTCCGCATGGGGGGAGGGGAGAAATGGCAGAAAAATTTTTGGTTCATATCGAAAACAGCGCTGAAACCTACCTCTGCGCCTCCGATCAGGATTTGTTGCGGGGCATGGAGGCCCTGGGCCGGCGGGGCATTCCGGTCGGCTGCCGTGGTGGTGGCTGCGGGGTGTGCAAGGTGCAGATCATTTCCGGCGAGTACGAGGCGCGCAAGATGAGCCGCTCCTATGTGAGCGCCGAAGAGATCGCCCAGGGCATCGTGCTGGCCTGCCGGGTCTATCCGCGCAGCGAGATCCGGCTGGAAGTCCAGGGCAAGATGATCAAGGCCTTCGGAGGTGTGACCGGGCCGTGTCCGGAGAAGTTGCCCAAGCCGTGAGTGGTTTTTTGTAGCGCAGTTCGGGTTTTTAGTTTTTGCGACCGGGAGCATCAAGCTGGCAGATCCCTCCCTCCTGTCAGGCTCCCCGGTTTTTTTGGCCGCCACGTTTTCGTGGCGGCCTTTTTTTGTGCGCCCGGCTTGGGCGCCCGTCTCCCGGAGCCAATATCTGGCGGGGAAAGCCCCGTCTCTCCCGCCGCTCCAGGGATGTCGGGGTGACTTGTGGCAACGGCGGGGCGTCGGTGCCCGTCGGCCAGGCCGGTGGTCGCGCAGGCGGCAGGTATGAAATATGCGTAGTACGAGCGGTGGGGCGATGGAGCAGGTGACGGGGTGTGCATCGATGCGGAGCGCGAACCGCTGCGCAGGCCTTGTCTCTGGCGGTCCGTGCTGTTCAAGGGCGGATTCGGTGGGGCTAAATTCTACTTATGAGCCTATTAACCAGAACATCAAGTTGCATTGCAGCAATTCATCAATTGGTTGAGCCCGCATCAGGGTTTTTCTCGAAAATTTTTATCGGAAAATAAATTTTTGTTCTAAATCAATTTCTTGTCGAACCTGGCACGTCGCTTGATATAGGAAAGGTGCAGTTCCCCGACCAGACAGAGGAAGTAATGAGCGAGCCGACAGAGAAACCGGTAGACATGAATCGCAAGTATGTCCGACTCGTTGAAAGGCGACCGGACGGGTTGGTGGAGTTCGAGTTTTCCATTTCCGATCCGACGATCTTCGTTGAGATGCTGCTGCCCGAGGCCGCCTACGAAGACTTTTGCCGGATGAACCGGGTGGTCCTTCTGGAAGGCACGCGCCCGGATGAAGAGGGGGATGGAGACTTCAACTGGACGCTGCACGAGGCGACCCACCAGCGCTTTCGCTGACAACTCCGGCGCAAGCCCGGATTCGACACAACAAGGAGGAGAAATAGATGCAAATCGACCTGCAAACCATCGCCATCAAGCCGCTGCGGCACACCTTCGACAACATCGCCCGCCGTATCGGCGCGGACAAGCCTGCCACGCGTTACCAGGAAGGCACCCTGGACATGCAGCAGGAAGCCAACTACCACTATCGGCCGACCTGGGATCCTGATCACCTGATCTACGACCGTGCACGCACGGTCATCAAGATGGCCGACTGGTATTCCTTCAAGGATCCGCGCCAGTTCTACTACGGCGCCTACACGATGGCCCGGGCCAAGCAGCAGGACACCGCCGAGGCCAACTTCGACTTCGTCGAGAGCCGCGGCCTCGCTGCCAACCTGCCCGAAGAGGTGCGTGACACCGTGCTGAAGCTGCTGGTGCCGCTGCGTCACGTGGCCTGGGGCTCCAACATGAACAACGCGGCAGTCTGCGCGTACGGCTACGGCACGGGTTTCTCGCAGCCGCACATCTACCACTCGATGGACCAGCTGGGCATCGCCCAGTACCTCACCCGCGTCGGCCTGCTGCTGGGTGGTGTCGATGTGCTCGACGAGGCCAAGACGGCCTGGATGGAAGACGACACCTGGCAGGGCCTGCGCCGTTTCGTCGAAGACAGCATGGTGCTCAAGGACCCGTTCGAGCTGTTCGTCGTCCAGAACGTCGTGCTTGACGGCCTGCTCTACCCGCTGGTGTACGAAACCATCATCGACGATGTGCTCTCGGCCAAGGGCGGCACCTCGGTGGCCATGCTCACCCAGTTCATGACCGACTGGTTCGCCGAAACCAAGAAGTGGGCCGACGCGACCGTCAAGACGGCCGCCGCCGAGTCCGACGAAAACAAGGCCATCCTGACCAAGTGGATCACCGAGTGGCGTGACCGCGCCGCTGCCGCGCTGGTGCCGGTGGCCCGCATCGCCCTGGGCGATCGTACCGATGAGCTGGTGGGTGAAGTCGTCCAGCAATTTAACGCCCGCATGGCCAAGGCCGGCGTGGCTCTGTAAGGGAATCCTGATGTCCACCGTATTCATCGCACTGCAGACCAACGAAGATACCCGTCAGATCGTCGACGCCATCCTCCAGGACAACCCCCATGCCGTCGCCAACGAGCAGCCGGCCATGGTCAAGATCGACGCCGAAGGCAAGCTGGTCGTGCGTCGCGAAACCATCGAAGAGCTGATCGGCCGCCCCTACGATCTGCAGGAAATGCAGATCCACATGATCACCATGTCTGGCAACCTCGACCAGACCGATGACGAAATGACCCTTTTCTGGAACGCCTGAGAGCCCCAAAGGAGACAAAAAAATGGACATGCAAGTCGCCAAGAAAAAACTCGGCCTGAAAGAGCGCTACGCGGTGATGACGCGCGGCCTCGACTGGAAGCCGTCTTACCAGAAGATGGAAGACATCTACCCGTACATCGCCTACGAGGGGATCAAGATCCACGACTGGGACAAGTGGGAAGACCCGTTCCGCCTGACCATGGACGCCTACTGGAAGTACCAGTCCGAGAAGGAGCGCAAGCTCTACTCGGTGCTCGACGCCTACGTCCAGAGCAACGGCCACCTCAACGTCACCGACGCCCGCTACCTGAACACCGTCAAGCTGTTCATCAGCGGCATCAGCCCGCTCGAATATGTGGCGCACCGCGGCTTCGCCCACGCCGGCCGCCAGTTCCCCGGCCCCGGCCCGCGCGTCGCCTGCCTGATGCAGTCCCTCGACGAGATCCGTCACGCCCAGACCCAGGTCCACGCCGTCTCGAACTACAACAAGTACTACAACGGCATGCATGACTTCCATCATGCCCACGACCGCGTGTGGTTCCTGTCGGTGCCGAAGAGCTTCTTCGACGACGCCATCACCGCCGGCCCGTTCGAGTTCATGGTGTCGATCGGCTTCTCGTTCGAGTACGTGCTGACCAACCTGCTGTTCGTGCCCTTCGTTTCCGGCGCGGCCTACAACGGCGACATGGGCACCATGACCTTCGGTTTCTCGGCCCAGTCCGACGAAGCCCGCCACATGACCCTGGGCCTCGAAGTCATCAAGTTCATCCTGCAGCAAGACCCGGCCAACGTGCCCATCGTGCAGCGCTGGATCGACAAGTGGACCTGGCGCGGCTACCGCGTGCTGACCCTCGTCGCGATGATGATGGACTACATGCTGCCCAAGCGCACGATGAGCTGGAAGGAGGCCTGGGAGGTTTACTTCGAGCAGAACGGTGGCGCGCTGTTCAAGGATCTGGCCCGCTACGGCATCAAGATGCCCGACTGTGCCGCCCAGATCGCCCTCGAAAAAGACCACCTGTCGCACCAGGCCTGGAGCACCTTCTACAACTACGGTGCCGCCACCAACTTCCACAGCTGGATGCCGGACGAGGACGAAATGGCCTGGCTGTCGGCGAAGTACCCGAACAGCTTCGACAAGCACTACCGCCCGCGCTACGAGTTCTGGCGCGAGCAAGCCGCCAAGGGCAACCGCTTCTATAACAAGACGCTGCCCATGCTGTGCCAGACCTGCCAGATCCCGCTGGTGTTCACCGAGCCGGGTGACCCCACCAAGATCTGCTACCGCGAAGTCGACTACAAGGAAGACAAGTACCACTTCTGTTCGGATCACTGCAAAAAGATCTTCGAAGACGAGCCCGAGAAGTACGTCCAGGCCTGGCTGCCGGTGCACCAGATCTACCAGGGCAACTGCTTCCCCGAGGGCACCGATCCGACGGTCGAGGGCTTCGACCCGCTGGCTGCGGTGCTGAAGTACTACCACCTCGAGCACGGCCGCGACAACCTCGATTTCGAAGGTTCGGAAGACCAGAAGAACTTCGAAGCCTGGCACGGTCAGGCCACCAAGAACATCTGATGCCCTCGGCCGCGGGCCCATCACCGGCCCGCGGTTCGTGCGCCAATAACTGGAGACAAGACATGGCTGTAGCTGCCGTCAAGGAATACCAATTTGCCCCCGCAGACTCCGTGGACAAGTTCCACGGCAACCAACTGCTCTACATCGGCTGGGAAGACCATCTGCTGTTCTGCGCCCCCTTCGCCTTCCCGTTCCCGCCGGCGATGCGCTTCGGCGACATCATCGCCGGCGTGCTGCCGGGCGTCTTCGGCTACCACCCGGATTTCGCCCAGATCGACTGGTCGAAGGTCGAGTGGCTGAAGTCGGGCCAGCCCTGGCAGCCGGACGTGGAGAAGTCCCTGGCCGAGAACGGTCTGAAGCACAAGGACGTGATCCGCTTACGCACGCCGGGCCTGACCGGCATCAAGGGTTCCTTCAGCTGAACCCGTTGTAAACGGGCGGCCCGCCGTGGCGGGCCGCCCTGCGCCGAGCCAGTAGTTCGCCAGACCGAGAACGGATAACAAAGCATGACCTACGAACTGACCATTGAACCGATCGGCCAGACGATCGAAGTCGAGGACGACCAGACGATTCTCGACGCCGCCCTGCGCGCCGGCATCTGGCTGCCCCACGCGTGCTGCCACGGCCTGTGCGCCACCTGCAAGGTGGTCGTGACCGACGGCGAGGTGGATCACGGTGAGGCCTCCAGCTTCGCGCTGATGGACTTCGAGCGGGACGAGGGCAAGACCCTGGCCTGCTGTGCCCGCCTGCAGAGCGACGTGACCATCGAGGCCGAAATCGACGAAGAGCCGGATGCCGAATCCATCCCGGTGCGGGATTTCCCCGGCACGGTGTCGCGCATCGAAACGCTGACGCCGACCATCAAGGCGATCTTCATCGAGCTCGACGAGGCGATTCATTTTCAGGCTGGCCAGTACGTCAACGTTCACCTTCCCAGCCTCAACATCAGCCGTGCCTTCTCGCTCGCCAACGTGCCGTCCACCGGCCGCGAGGTTGAGCTCAACATTCGCATCGTCCCGGGCGGCGTGGGCACCACCTACCTCCACGAACAGCTCAAGGCGGGCGACCGCATCAAGATCTCCGGCCCCTATGGCCGCTTCTTCGTGCGCAAGTCGGCCAACTCGGCGTCCATCTTCATGGCAGGCGGCTCGGGCCTGTCGAGCCCACGTTCGATGATCCTCGATCTGCTCGAAGAGGGCAGCACGCTGCCGATCACCCTGGTCTATGGTCAGCGCACCCGCAACGAGCTCTACTACCACGAAGAATTCGTGGCGCTCGCCGAGAAGCACCCCAACTTCACTTACGTCCCGGCGCTGTCCGACGAGCCGGCCGATTCCGACTGGACGGGCTTCCGCGGCTACGTGCATGACGCAGCGAAGGCGCACTTCGACAACGACTTCCGCAACAACAAGGCCTACCTGTGCGGGCCCCCGGTGATGATCGACGCTTGCATCACCACGCTCATGCAGGGCCGGCTGTTCGAGAACGACATCTACACCGAGAAATTCTTCTCGGCAGCCGATGCGCAGCAGGTCCGCAGCCCCCTGTTCAAGCGGGTTTGAGCGATGACGCCCGCCTGCTGAGCGCCCCCAGGGCCGGGCTCCGCCCAGCCCTCTCCCGTGGGGGTCAAGGAAACGTGGGGCGGCCCTGCGTTTCCTTGAGAGGGTGGGCGCATCCGCGCGCTTGATTATTGTCAAGAAATATCGAGATTATTAAGTTTTGTCGGGAATAAATCGATATTCTTTGCGCCGCAGTTTTTAGTTTTGCGACCAAAAACCAGCCTCATCCGGGCCTAACCGGGGAGGCACACTTGGAGGAGATTCTTATGGCAATGACTGGTGTTCTGCGTCCCGGCCACATTTCGCTGCGCGTCCTGGATCTGGAAGAAGGCATCAACTTTTACAAGAACACCCTGGGTCTGGTCGAAACCGGCCGTGACGACCAGGGCCGCGTGTATTTCAAGGCCTGGGACGAGCGCGATCACAACAGCGTCCTGATCCGTGAGGCCGAGCAGGCCGGCATCGATTTCTTCGCCTTCAAGGTTGCCGACAAGGCCACCCTCGAGAAGCTCGACGGCGACCTCCAGGCCTTCGGCCTCACCACCGAGCGCATTCCCGCCGGTGAGATGCTCGAAACCGGCGAGCGCGTGCGCTTCAAGATCCCGTCCGGCCACTTCATCGAGCTCTACGCCGAGAAGACCGACGTGGGCAACGGCCAGCCCTACGTCAACCCGAACCCCTGGATTCCCGCTGCCGAGCACGGCATCGCCCCGAGCCGCATGGACCACTGCCTGCTGTACGGCCCGGACATCGAGAAGGTTCAGGAGATCTTCGAGAAGGTGCTGGGCTTCTTCCTGGTTGAACACGTGCTGCTGGAAGATGGCAAGACCGACCTGGCCATCTGGCTGTCGTGCTCCACCAAGGCCCACGACATCGCCTTCGTGCGCCATGGCGAGCCGGGCAAGCTGCACCACGTCGCCTTCAAGCTCGATAGCTGGGAGCGTGTGCTGCGCGCCGCCGACCTCATGTCGATGAACAAGATCTCCATCGACATCGGCCCCACGCGTCACGGCATCACCCGCGGCACCACGATCTACGCCTTCGACCCGTCCGGCAACCGCTTCGAAACCTTCTGCGGCGGCTACGACACCTACCCCGACTACAAGGCCATCACCTGGACCTGGGACGAGGTCGGCCCCGGCATCTTCTACCACGACCGCAAGCTGAACGAGCGCTTCCTGACCGTCGTGTCCTGAGGTTGCTGGTAGTGGCATGAGCGACAACGGAACGGCTTGCCGTTCCGTTGTCGTGTTTGTTCTTGTCAGTTTGAGCAGCCGGGCAGAACCGCCGGCGCTGCGGGTGTTCAGGAGAGCACGTCGGACGGAATCTGCCGCACGGCTTCGAGGGTGCGCAGGATGTGTTCGGTCAGGATGCTCGTCGCCGCTTCCACGTCACGGGCCAGCACGGCGTCGAGGATGGCCTGGTGTTCGGAGTGCACGTCGCGGCTGATGGGCTGGCGGAACAGCGACAGGCGACGGTAGCGCTCCGACTGGAGGTAGAGGATGTTCTGGAAGTGCCGGCACCAGCGGGACGGCGAGGCCGAGATGAGCACCTCATGGAAGGTCTGGTTGCGCAGCTCCCATTCTTCCCGGTTGCCCTCGTTGCCTTCCTCGAGCTTGGTTTCGGCCCGGGAGAGCATGTGGAACGCCGCCACCACGTTGGCCTCCCAGGCATCTTCGCCGCATTCGATGGATTGTTTCAGGGCTTCGGTTTCGAGCAGCACGCGGGTGCGGGTGATGTCCTCGAAGTCGTCCAGCGAGATCGGCGCCACCCGAAAGCCGCGCTGCCCCTGGGCCACCACGAGGGCGTCGGTGACGAGCAGTTGCAGGGCTTCGCGCAGGGTGCCTGCGCCCACGGCGTAGTGGTCTTTCAGATGTTCGACACGGAGTTTTTCGCCCGGCGGGTGAATGCCCTCGATAATGTCGCGGCGCAGCCGCCGGTAGGCCGCTTCGGCGAGGGTCTTGGGTTCATCCGGCTGGCTGCCGGCAATATCAGGAAGGGCTGCTATATCGTTCATCGTGATGTTTCTCGTGACCACGTCCGCCGGTCGGGCACGAACGCAGGTCCTGATTTTAGCCGAAGTGCGATATTGACGGTGCTAAATTAAAATCTCGAGAAAATATATTGACGTCGATAAAAGAAGACAATATTGTTAGCCAACTTTAAAGTCTTATATAACTCTTGCGGGAACCCAACATGAGCCAGAAGCCTGTTTCGACTGTCGCAGTGCCCCAATCCGTGGTCTCCGCCGAGGCTGTCAGCGTGGCCCTTGAGGCTGCCGTTGCGAAAGCGGCCGAGCTGGGGGTGAAGATCAACGTGGCCGTGGCCGACAGCGGCGGCAACCTGTCCGGCTTCCTGCGCATGCCCGGCGCCTTCGTGCAGTCCATCGATATTGCCATCGACAAGGCCTACACCGCGGCTGGCTTCGGCTTCTCCACCAAAGACTGGATGAAGCTCATCGGTCACGATGACGGCATGAAGTTCGGCTTCTCGGCCCGCCCGCGCCTGGTGGTGTTCGGCGGTGGCCTGCCGCTGCGCGTGAATGGCGAGCTGATCGGCGGCATCGGCGTGTCGGGCGCCTCCGAAGAGCAGGACGAGATCTGCGCCCGCGCCGCGCTCGACGCGATCGGCGCCGAATAAGCAGACCCCGCACCCACACAAGGACGGCCATGGATCTTCAACTTAGCGGCAAGCGTGCCCTCGTCACCGGTTCCACCTCGGGCATTGGCTTTGCCATCGCGCAGAGCCTCGCCGCCGAGGGCGCCGAAGTGATCATCAACGGGCGAGGCCGTGCCGGCGTCGCCGCCGCCCTTGAGCGCCTCGAGCAAGCCGTTCCCGGCGCCAAGCTGCGTGGCGTGGCGGCCGACCTCGGCGCCGCCACCGGCTGTGAGCAGTTCGTGAAGGCCTGCCCGGATGCGGACATCCTCGTGAACAACATGGGCATCTTCGACCCGAAGCCCTTCGAGGAGATCCCCGACGAGGAGTGGTTCCACTTCTTCGAAACCAACGTGATGAGCGGCGTCCGCCTGACCCGCCACTACCTGCCGGCCATGAAGCAGCGCAACTGGGGCCGCGTGGTGTTCATCTCCAGCGAGTCGGGCATCTGCCCGCCGGCCGAGATGGTGCACTACGGCATGAGCAAGTCTGCCCAGTTGTCCGTGGCCCGCGGCATCGCCGAGACCTGCGTGGGCTCCGGCGTCACCGTAAATTCCGTATTGCCCGGCCCGACCCGTACCGAAGGTGTCGCGACGTTCTTCGCCCGACTGGCCGAAGAACAGGGCGTGTCCGTGGAGGAGGCCGAACGGGCCTTCTTTGCGAATGCCCGGCCGACCTCGATCATCAAGCGCCTCATCGACCCCGCCGAGGTCGCTGCCATGGTCACCTATGTCTGCAGTCCGCTATCCTCAGCCACCCATGGCGCAGCCCTCCGGGTTGAAGGCGGCGTTGTCCGCAGCATGGTCTAACCCCAGCGATTCACAAGGAAGAACCCCAAGACATGAGCAAAAAAATCAAATGCGCTCTGATCGGTCCCGGCAACATCGGCACCGACCTGCTGGCCAAGCTCCAGCGCAGCCCGGTCCTCGAGCCGGTGTGGATGGTCGGCATCGACCCTGAATCCGACGGCCTCAAGCGCGCCCGCGAGATGGGCCTGAAGACCACCGCCGAAGGCGTCGATGGCCTGTTGCCCCACGTGCTGGCCGACGGCGTCCAGATCGCCTTCGATGCAACCTCCGCCTACGTGCACGCCGAGAACAGCCGCAAGCTCAACGAGCTGGGCGTGCTGATGATCGACCTCACCCCGGCCGCCATCGGCCCCTTCTGCGTGCCGCCGGTCAACCTGCTCCAGCACGTGGGCAAGGGCGAGATGAACGTCAACATGGTCACCTGCGGTGGCCAGGCCACCATCCCGATGGTCGCCGCCGTGTCCCGCGTGCAGAAGGTCGTGTACGGCGAGATCGTCGCCACCGTGTCGTCCAAGTCTGCCGGCCCCGGCACGCGCAAGAACATCGACGAATTCACCCGCACCACCGCCAGCGCGGTCGAGAAGGTCGGCGGCGCTGAAAAGGGCAAGGCCATCATCATCATCAACCCGGCCGAACCCCCGCTGATCATGCGCGACACCGTGCACTGCCTCGTCGAGGGCGAGCCCGACCAGGCCAAGATCACCGAGTCCATCCACGCGATGATCAAGGAGGTCCAGAAGTACGTGCCGGGCTACCGCCTGGTTAACGGCCCCGTGTTCGACGGCAACCGCGTCTCGGTCTTCCTGGAAGTCGAAGGCCTGGGCGACTACCTGCCCAAGTACGCCGGCAACCTGGACATCATGACCGCCGCCGGCGCCCGCACCGCCGAAATGTTTGCCGAAGAGATGATCGCCGGCCGCCTGACCCTGAAACCCACTGCTGCTTAAGGAACCGGACATGGAACTCAAAGGCAAGAAAATCACTGTCCACGACATGACCCTGCGCGACGGGATGCACCCCAAGCGCCACCTCATGTCCCTCGAGCAGATGAAGCAGATCGCCACCGGCCTCGACGAAGCCGGCGTGCCCCTGATCGAAGTCACCCACGGTGACGGCCTGGGCGGCTCCTCGGTGAACTACGGCTTCCCGGCCCACACCGACGAGGAATACCTCTCCACCGTCATCCCGCTGATGAAGCAGGCCAAGGTCTCTGCGCTGCTGCTGCCCGGTATCGGCACCGTCGACCACCTCAAGATGGCTCGCGAGCTGGGCGTCAACACCATCCGCGTGGCCACCCACTGCACCGAGGCCGATGTGTCCGAACAGCACATCACGATGGCCCGCAAGATGGACATGGACACCGTCGGCTTCCTGATGATGAGCCACATGAACAGCCCCGAAGGGCTGGTCAAGCAGGCCAAGCTGATGGAAGGCTACGGCGCCAACTGCATCTACGTCACCGACTCCGCCGGCCACCTGCTGCCCGACGGCGTCAAGGCCCGCCTGGGCGCCGTGCGTGAAGCCCTCAAGCCCGAGACCGAGCTCGGCTTCCACGGCCACCACAACCTGGCCATGGGCGTCGCCAACAGCATCGCCGCCATCGAAGTGGGCGCCACCCGCATCGACGCCGCCGCCGCTGGCCTGGGCGCCGGTGCCGGCAACACCCCGATGGAAGTGCTGATCGCGGTGTGCACCCTGATGGGCATCGAGACCGGCGTGGACGTGGCCAAGATCACCGACGTGGCCGAAGACCTGGTCGTCCCGATGATGGACTTCCCGATCCGCATCGACCGCGACGCGCTCACCCTCGGCTACGCCGGCGTTTATGGCTCCTTCCTGCTGTTCGCCAAGCGTGCCTCCGCCAAGTACGGCGTGCCGGCCCGTGACATCCTCGTCGAGCTCGGCCGTCGCGGCATGGTCGGCGGCCAGGAAGACATGATCGAAGACACGGCCATCACCATGGCCAAGGCTCGCGGCCTGATGGCCTGAGTGGCCTAAGGCATCGGGCGGGGCGCTGCGGTGCCCCGCCTTTTTTGATCACAAGCTTGACGACAAGGGAGAGCGACATGCCGTTTGCACAGGTTCACATCACCGAAGGCCACAGCCCCGAGCAGAAGCGGGTGCTCATCGAGAAGATCACCCAGGCCGTGCACGACTCCATCGGCGCGCCGAAGCCCAACATCCGCGTGTGGCTGCGCGAGCTGCCGAAGACCGACTACGGCATTGGCGGCGAGCTGGTGGAAGCCCTCGACGACGCCAACGCGCCCTTCGCCCAGATGTTCATGATGGAAGGCCGCACCGAAGAGCAGAAGGCCGCCGTCATCGAGCTGGTCAGCCAGGCCTTCGTCACCGCCCTCGGCACTGCCCTTGAGAAGACCCGGGTGTGGATCACCGAGGTGCCCAAGACCAACTGGGGCATCGGCGGCAAGACGGCCAAGAACATCGGCCGCTGAACACGGTTTTGCGCGGCTCGCCAACTTGCAGGTGGGCTGTGCCGGTTGTACCGCAGTAAAACAAGAGCAAGTTTGTCTTTATCCGTTGGAGGGGAAATACATGAAAAAATCAGCCATTGCACTCATCGTCGGCGGCCTGTTCCTGGCTGCCGGTGCCGCCCAGGCCAAGGAAGGCGGTGACCAGTCCGCGCCGGGCGCCGAGAACTGGATGGCGGGCGCGCTGCCGCCGGCCGGCTTCTACTTCAAGAACTATCTGGGCCACTACGGCGGCAAGCTGCAGGACGACAAGGGCCACGACGCCAAGCCCGGTGGTGTCGGCGCGCGTGCCGACGTGAACTTCGACGTGCTGCGCTTCATCTACGTCACCAACATCAAGATCCTCGGCGGCGACTACGCCGTGCAGGCCTTCCTGCCGGTGGTCAACCAGAGCCTGAGCATCGCCCCGCTGGGCGGCCGCGCCAGCAAGAGCGGCATCGGCGACATGTTCTTCACCCCGGTGGCGATCGGCTGGCACCACAGCCCCGAGCTGCACACCATCGCCGCCCTCGACGTCTTCCTGCCGACCGGCGCCTACGACAAGAACGACCCGCGCACCAGCATCGGCTCCAACTACGTCTCCTACGAGGCCGTGTATGCCGTCACCTGGCTGCCCAAGGGCAACTGGGAAGTCACCGGCAAGTTCATGTACAACATGAAGCAGAAGAACGGCGACACCAACGTCAAGTCGGGCGACGAGTTCCACATGGACTACCTGGTCGGCAAGAAGTTTGGTGACTGGGGCGTCGGCCTCGCCGGCTACTACCTCAAGCAGATGACCAACGACCGCCTCAACGGTGCCAACTTCCAGGGTGGCAACAAGGGTCAGGTCTTCGCCATCGGCCCGAGCGTCAAGTACTCCACCAAGACCGGCACCACCTTCATGGCCCAGTGGCAGCGCGAGATGGCGGTGGAAAACCGCTTCCAGGGCGACAAGCTGTGGCTCAACGTGGTGATGCCCCTGTAATTCTCCTCAGCCGGCTCCGCCATGGCGGGGCCTGACGACGTGAGTCAAGCCAGTCAGCCCAACGCTGACTGGCTTTTTGCATTTATCCCTTCAACGAAAGAAGACGCCCCCGATGACCCGCCCGAGCTCCCGCCTGCCCGCCTCCCTGCGGGCGCTCGCCCACCGCAACTTCCGCTTCTATTTTGCCGGGCAGGCGGTGTCCATCCTGGGCTCGTGGATCCAGCAGGTGTCCCTGTCGTGGCTGGTCTATCGGCTCACCGGCTCGTCGGCGCTGTTGGGCGTGACGGCCTTCTGCGCGCTCATCCCGCAGCTCGTGGTGGGGCCGCTGGCGGGGGCCTGGATCGACCGTCAGGACAAGAAGAAGTGGCTTATCGGCGTGCAGGCGCTCCTCGCGCTGCAGGCCTTCGCGCTGGCCATCCTCACCTGGACGGAGCTCATCGGCACCGGGCTGATCATCGGCATGTCCCTCGCCCTGGGGGTGCTCAACAGCTTTGACACGCCGTTGCGCCAGTCGCTCATCAACAGCTTTGTCGGGCGCAGCGAGGATCTCCCAAACGCCCTGGCCCTCAACGCCATGCTCTTCAACGCCAGCCGCTTCATCGGGCCGCCGCTGGCGGGCCTGCTGCTGGGGCTCACCTCCGAGGCCCTGTGCTTCGCGATCAATGGTTTGTCCTTCGTGGCCCTGGTGATCGGCCTGCTGCGCATTGAGAGCCGCCCGCCCGCGCGCGCCACCGGCTCGATGGGCGAGGTGTTCAAGGAGGGCGTGGCCTATGTGCGCCACACCTGGCCGGTGCGCACCCTGATCCTCACCCTCGCGATGGTGAACCTCACTGCGTCGGCCTACGCGGTGCTGCTGCCGGTGTTTGCGCGGGACATCTTCGGCGGCGACGCCGGCACCCTCGGGGTGATCTGGGGCGCGGCGGGCTGCGGCGCCTTCCTGGGCACGGTGTTCCTGGCCCACCAGCGCGGCCACGGCGCGCTGGCCGGCACCGTGGTGGTGGGCAGCGCCATCAGCGCGGTGTCGGTGGCGGCTTTCGCGCTGGCCGGCTGGATGCCCCTGGCGCTGGTGGCGATGGCGGGGTTGGGCTTCGGCATCTCCACCGTCAACGTGGCGATCAACATGCTGCTGCAGAGCATGGCGCCGGAGGCCCTGCGCGGGCGCGTGGTGTCCTTCTTCTCATCCACCCGCTTCGGCTTCGACGCCCTCGGCGGGCTCGTCGCCGGCCTCGCCGCGGCCTGGCTGGGGGCACGCTACACCCTGCTGCTGGAGGGCGTGGTGCTGGCGGGCTTCGTCGGCTTGCTGATCACGTGGCGGCACAGGCTGCGGGCCGAGGTGGTGGCAGGGCATGGGGCAGGCAGGTAATCGGCGGAAAGCCGATGCCTGGTGGGCCGGATCAGCGCGGCGTAATTCGACATCCCATGCTCGCTGCGATGGCCTCCATCCCGAACGGGCTGGATCGGCAAACATGCGTGTGCAGGACGATTGCACGGCGGTGTAGAAGGAATGCACTCGGGTGAAGAAGGAGTTCACCCCGGTGAAGAAGGAATTCACCCGGGTGAAGAAGAAGTTCACCCGAGTGAAGAAGGAATCCACTGCCGTGTGGAGGGGGTGCCTATTCGCCTTCGCCGATCGTGAGGGTGAGCTCGCCCACGCCCTCGATGCTGCCGCTGAGCCGGTCGCCCGGCACGACGGCGCTGACGCCCTCCGGGGTGCCGGTGAAGATCAGGTCGCCCGGCTGCAGGTGGTAGAAGCGCGAGAGGTCGGCGATGAGTTCCGGGATGCTCCAGATCAGCTGCGCCAGATTGCCGCTCTGACGGGTCAGGCCATTGACCTGCAGCGTGATGGCACCTGCCTGCAGCACGTCGGGCCCGGCCTTGGGCGTGATCTCCGACAGCACCGCGGCGTGTTCGAAGTTCTTGGCCAGGTCCCACGGGCGGCCGGCCTGGCGGGCAACGAGCTGCAGGTCGCGGCGGGTCATGTCGAGGCCGCAGGCGTAGCCCCACACGAGGTGCTCGGCCTCGGCCTCCGAGACGCGGAAGCCCGCGGCGCCGATCGCCACCACCAGCTCCATCTCGTGCTGCAGGTCGCAGGTGCCGGGCGGGTAGGGGAGGGTGGCGCCGGATTCCAGGAGGGAGGCGGCGTCCTTGATGAAATAGAAGGGCTGCATGGTGGCCTTGTCCACCGGCGCGCCCATCTCGATGGCGTGGGCGTGGTAGTTGCGGCCAACACAGAAGATGCGCCCCACCGGAAAGCGGGCGTCGCTGCCGCGGACGGGCAGCGAGGCGGGGGCGGGCGGGGTGAACAGGTAGCGGGTCATGGTCGTGTTCTTGGTTTTGTAGGCAGGAGCGCGAGGATACAACGCTGCGGCGCGCAGCGCTGTCATGCGAGGGGTACATCATCGGCCCTGGCCGATGGCGACGCCGGGGGGGATCGAGGCCGATCTTCCCTGTCGTCAAGCTGCCCTGAGGCCGTATACTCTTGTATTCGTGAATTCTGGAGCCCCCCATGCGTTACGGCGATTTTGATACCGATTCCCTGATGTACATCACCAACCGCCCGGACCTCGTCTTCGAGCGCGGCGAGGGGGCGTGGCTGTACGACCACCAGGGCAAGCGCTACCTCGACTTCATCCAGGGCTGGGCTGTCAATTGCCTCGGCCACTGCCCGCCGGAGATCCGCGACGCGCTGGTGAAGCAGGCCGGCACGCTGCTCAACCCCAGCCCGGCTTTCTACAACGGCCCGATGGTCGAGCTGGCCGGCCTGCTCACCGCCAACTCGGTGTTCGACCGGGTGTTCTTCGCCAACACCGGCGCTGAGGCCAACGAGGGTGCCATCAAGCTGGCCCGCAAGTGGGGCAAGGTGAACAAGGGCGGCGCCTTCGAGATCATCACCTTCGACCACTCCTTCCACGGCCGCACCCTGGCCACCATGTCGGCCTCCGGCAAGCCGGGCTGGGACACCCTGTATGCGCCCCAGGTGCCGGGTTTCCCCAAGGCGCACCTCAACGACATCGCCTCGGTCGAGGCGCTGATCACCGACAATACCGTCGGTGTGATGCTGGAGCCGGTGCAGGGCGAGGGCGGCGTGATCCCGGCTGATCCGGGCTTCATGCAGGCGCTGCGCAAGCTCACCCGTGAGCACAACGTGCTGCTGATCGTCGATGAAGTGCAGGCCGGCATGGGCCGCACCGGCACTTTGTTTGCCTACGAACACTCCGGGGTCGAGCCCGACATCATGACCCTCGGCAAGGGCATCGGCGGCGGCGTGCCGCTGGCGGCGCTGCTGGCCCGCGAGGCGGTGTGCTGCTTCCAGGCCGGCGACCAGGGCGGCACCTACAACGGCAACCCGCTGATGACGGCGGTTGGCGTGGCGGTAATGAAGACCCTCACTGCGCCGGGTTTCCTCGAAGGCGTGTGCGCCCGTGGCGAATACCTCAAGCAGCGCCTGCTCGAGCTGAGCGCCCGCCACGGCCTGCGCGGCGAGCGCGGCTCGGGCCTGCTGCGCGCGCTGATCCTCGACGACGAGCGCGGCCCGGCCATCGTGCAGGCGGCGCTCACGATGAACCCCCACGGCCTGCTGCTCAACGCGCCGCGGCCCAACCTGCTGCGCTTCATGCCGGCGCTCAACGTGAGCGAGGCCGAAATCGACCTGATGATCGAGGCCCTCGACACACTGCTCAAGAAGTAATCCGCCAGCAGCGCCGGGACAGGGCGGGGGCTCGCGTGCGGGCTGCCCGCCCTTTTTACGTGATGGGCCCGCCAGCGCCGACAAACGGGCGCTGCCCAGGCAAAAGTCTGCGTGGCGGGTGACGTTAATGGGGCGAGCATTTTGAAAGCGTCAATCACATCGATGAGCACATTCTCCGCCTCCGCCGACACCCCCGCCAGCGCCGACCCGCGGTCGCAGCCCGGGCGCCGGCGCCTGTTCCTGCCCATCCTCACCCTCACCCTGCTGGTGCTGGGCCTCCTGTGGGCCGCGGTGCTGCTCAAGGCGCAGGCCGAGGAGGAGGTGGTGATCCGCTCGATCAACACCGAGAACCTCAACCTCGCCCGGGCCTTCGAGGAGCATAGCGTCCGCACCATCAAGAGCGTCGACCAGACCGTGCTGTTCCTCAAGCACCAGTACGAAAAGTACGGTGACAAGGTGGATATCGCCGAGTACGTGCGCGAGGGCATGATCATCAGCGGCCTCTTCAACCAGCTCGGGGTGATCGACGAGAACGGCATCTACATCAAGAGCAACCTGCCCAACCACAAGCGGGTGGATCTCTCCGACCGGGAGCATTTCCGGGTCCATCGGGAGACGGACAGCGGGCAGCTCTTCGTGAGCAAGCCGGTGCTCGGGCGGGCCTCGGGCAAGTGGTCGATCCAGATGACCCGGCGCATCAACAAGCCCGACGGGAGCTTTGGCGGTGTCGTGGTGATCTCGGTGGACCCGTTCTATTTTTCGGATTTTTACCGTGGTGTCGATCTCGGCCGCGGTGGCGTGGTGTCGCTGGTCGGCGCCGATGGCATCGTGCGCGCCCGCCGTGCCGGCGACGACGCCTCGGTGGGGCAGAACCTGTCGTCGAGCCCGCTGATGAAGCGGATGGCGCAGACGCCCAGCGGGAGCTACCGCGTGGCGAGCGCTGCCGACGGCGTGACGCGTTTCTATAGCTACCGGACCCTCAAGGAGTACCCGCTCACCGTCGTCGTGGGGGTCGAGGAGACGGAGGCGCTGGCGCCCTTCGTGGCCCGGCGCCGGGGTTACCTGATCTACGTGCTGGGGGTCAGCCTGGTGGTGGTGTTCTTCGGGGCCTACTCGGTCTACCTGCTGGACCGTCAGTACCGCATCTCCCAGGATCTGCGCGAAAGCCAGTGGCGGGCCGAAGCGGCCAACCGCATGAAGTCGGATTTCCTGGCGTCGATGTCCCACGAACTGCGCACGCCCCTCAATGGCATCATGGGCTACGCCGAGCTGTTGCGGGAGACCAGCGAGGGCGAGAACCAGGAGTTTGCCGGAATCATCCACGAGAGCAGCCAGCACCTCCTCGAGCTGGTCAACTCCATCCTCGATCTGGCGCGCATCGAGTCCGGCAAGATGGCGCTGCAGGCGGCCCGCGAAGAGCTGCGCCCGCTCTTCGAGCGCATCGTGCGCACCTACTACCCGCCAGCCGCCGGCAAGGGCGTGGGCCTGGCGCTGACGTTCGACGACGGCCTGCCCGACACCCTGGTCTGCGATGCGACCCGGGTGGCGCAGGTGTTCAACAATCTGCTGAGCAATGCGCTCAAGTTCACCGACGCGGGCGAGATCGTGCTCCACGTCGCCCGTCGCGGCGCGCAGCTCGAGGTGGCGGTGCGCGACAGCGGCTGCGGCATCCCGGCTGACATGCTGCCCCACGTCTTCGAGCGCTTCCGCCAGGTGGACAACTTCCTGACCCGCCGCGAGCAGGGCACCGGGCTGGGGCTGGCTCTGGTGAAGGAGCTGGTCGGGCTGATGGGCGGTGAGGTCCGGGTGCGCTCGGAAGAGGGCCAGGGCAGCGAGTTCGTCGTGACCCTGCCCATCGACGGCGCCCCGGCGACGCCCGGCTGAGGCTGCGTGGGCGGGGCCGGCCTAGGCCTCCCGCTCCCCGCGCATGAGTTCGCCCAGCTGGTCGGCGGGCACGGGGCGCGAGAAGTGGTAACCCTGGCCGAGGTTGCAGCCCAGCTCCTGCAGGATTTCCAGCTGCGCTTCCGATTCAACGCCTTCGGCCACCGTCTGCAGCGACAGGTCGCGGGCGATGCTGATGATGGCCCGGATCAGCTTGATGTCGGCCTCGTTGCGGTGCAGCTCGGAGACGAAGGAGCGGTCGATCTTGAGCACATCGAAGCGGAAGTTGCGCAGATAGGACAGGCTCGCGTAGCCGGTGCCGAAGTCGTCCAGCGACAGCTTGGTGCCCAGCGCGAGGAGGCCCTCGAGGGTCCGGCTGATGCGCTCGTCCTTGTCGAGGAGCACGCTCTCGGTCACCTCGATCTCGAGCCGGCCGGGGGCCAGGCCGGCCTGCTGCAGGGCCTGGCGGACGCTGTCCACAAAATCGGGCTGGCGCAGCTGCGGCACCGCCACATTCACCGCCATGCGGATCGGCGCGCCGCCCTCGGCGTCCCAGCGGGCGAGCTGCCTGCAGGCCTGCTCCAGCACCCAGTGGCCGATAGGCACGATCAAGCCGGTTTCCTCGGCCACCGGGATGAAGCGGTCGGGCATCACGAGCTCTCCCTCTGTCGGCTGCCAGCGCAGCAGCGCCTCGCAGCCCACGATACGCCGGGTGGCGAGGCTGACCTGGGGCTGGAAGTGGAGCCGCATCTCGTTGCGTGCCAGCGCGTGGCGCAGGCCGTTCTCGATGCGCAGCCGCTCGGTGACCCAGTGGTTGAACTCGGGGGTGAAGAACTGGAAGGTGTTGCGGCCCTGGTTCTTGGCGTGATACATGGCCGCCTCGGCGTGCTTCAGCAGGGTCTCCGGGTCGCCGGCGTTGTCGGGGTAGAGGGCGATGCCGATGCTCGGTGTGATCAGCAGTTCGTGCTCGCCCAGCTGGAAAGGCGCGGCCAGGGCTTCGAGGATCTTGCGGGCGGAGGGCAGGGCCTGGGCCGGGTGTTCGAGCCCGGTGAGTGCAACGACGAACTCGTCGCCCCCCATCCGGCTCACCGTATCGCTGTGGCGCACCAGCTGGCGGAGGCGGGCGGCCACGCCCTGCAGCAGCTGGTCGCCGATGGCGTGGCCGAGGGAGTCGTTGATGGTCTTGAAGCGGTCGAGGTCGAGGACCAGGGCCGCCACACGGCGGTTCTCGCGTTCGGCGCGGGCCATCGCCTGGGCCATCCGGTCGCGCAGCAGGCTGCGGTTGGGCAGCCCGGTGAGGGGGTCGAACTCGGCCAGCTGACGGATGCGGTCTTCGGCCTCCTTGCGCTCGGTGAGGTCGAGGAAGGTGCCCACATAGTGGAGCACCTCGCCGCCGGCGGAGCGCACGGTGGTGATCTGCAGCAGCTCGGGGAACACGCTGCCGTCGCGCCGCTGGTTCCAGATCTCGCCGCTCCAGCTGCCGGTCTCACGGATCGTCTGCCACATGCTGCGGTAGAAGTCGGGCTCGTGCTTGCCGGAGGCGAGCAGGTCGGGCTGCTTGCCGACGACCTCCTCGGCCCGGTAGCCGCTGATCGCCGTGAAGGCCGGGTTGACCGCCAGGATGCGGCGCTCGGCGTCGGTGATGAGGATGCCCTCATTGCTGCTCTCGAAGACGTGGCCAGCGAGGTGCAGCTCGCCGGCCTTTTGTTCGAGGGCCAGCGCGTGGGCGTCGAGGTCGCGCTTGTAGCCCTGCAGCAGGCCGATCATCCAGCGCGAGAACAGCGCCGAGGCCAGGATCGCCCCGAGGATCGCCAGCACCGCGACGAGCCCCGCGTAGGGCAGACGCGACGACAGGGAGGCCCAGGCGCTGGCTTTCTCGGCGTCGATCGTGGCCTGGATCTCCCGGCTCGAGAGGGTCGCGACGAGCACGATGTTCCACGACGCGAAGCGCTGCACGAGGGCGCTGCGGGTGTCGACGATGTCGCTGCCCTGCCGGCGCCAGGCGTACTCCATGAGGCCGCCCCCCTCGTTGGCCAGCGCCAGCATGCGCCGCTGGATGTCCTGCTCCTCGGGCGAGGCGAGCTGCCGGTAGTTCTTGCCCTCATCGCCGGGGGAGGGCGGCTGCAGCAGGATCTGGCCGTCCAGCCCGAGCACCTCGAAGCGGCCGGTGTCGCCGAACTTCCACGCGCGCAGGCGCTCGATGCCCTCCTTCAGCCGGGCGGCGTGCCACAGGTCGAGATAGTCGCCGGTGCCCATCGCCCAGCCGTAGGGCGCGAAGAGCCGCACGTAGGCGAGCTTGTCGGACATCTCCAGCCGGTTGTCGGGCGGGTACCAGCGGTAGCTTGAAAAACCGCCGGCCTCACTGCTGCGCGCGGCAGCGATCAGGCCCCGGGTGATGAAGTGCCCCTTGTCGTCGTGGTTGTCCCACAGGGAGGTGTTCTCGAGCTCCGGGTTCAGCGGTTGCAGCAGGCCGTTGCCCTGCAGGTCACGGACAAAAAAGTAACCGCGGTCGTCGAAGAAGCGTTGCGGGCGCAGCGCCTCGAGGATCAGGCGCTTGACCTCGGCCTCGGGGTGGCGGCCGTGCTCGTGCTGGTGGATGGCCGTGGCGATCTGGAAGGCCATCGCGGTCTTCTCCTGGAGGGCCTTGCGCAGCACCATCCCGGTACGCGCCTGCAGGAAATCCAGGTAGCCGACGGCGGCGTCCATCTCGGACTGCAGGCGGTCGTGGAGGCGCTTCTGCTGGGCCTGCTCGAAGCGTTGGGTGATCTGGCGATATTCGGTGAGGCCGATCCACAGCAGGCTCCCCGCCAGCGCCAGGGCGAGTACGACCACCACGACCAGTGTTCCGGTGAGATGGTAGCGCTGCAGGTTGCGGTCGGTGAGCTCGAGTTTCATCGGGTGGCTTAGGTTCAAGGATGCCGGAACATCCGTGGGCACGCGCCGGGCGGCCCTTTTTTGGACAGCCTTTTAACGGCAGCCAGGGCCGTAGATGAAGTTGAAACCTTCGCTCGATGCGGAGAAATGTGGGGTCGATCACGAATGCGAGCGGCCGGCGCGGGAAAAACCGGCTCGGCTGGGGGTATTCGGCGGGCCATTCCCTGCGTCATTCGCGGTGCGCGCAGCGGCCACCGGCTGCCTCGGCAGGCGCCGGAGTGCGCCAGGCCGTGGCGACGACGGGGGCGGGTGCGCCCCTCGTCGCCGCGGCGACAGCCACAAACCGGGCTGGCGCTGGCTGCGCTGTGCGCCCGGGGGCGCGGGTCTGCCTCTCGGGCCGGCCCTTAGCTGCCGCGCAGGCCGTTGGCCTGGGAGCGGCCGGGGGCGGGCTTGCCCTTGCGGGCGCGCTTGCCGAGCCACGGTTCCCAGTCGCGGGGCGCGACCGAGGTTTCGACGGGCTTGCCGCCGCGGGTGTTGCACAGCAGGGTCAGGCTGCTCTGGGCCACGCAGGCGGCGGCCAGGGTCTCGCCCTCGTCGAGGCCCATGATGACGGTGCCGCGGCCACCGCCCGATAGCGCCTTCATTTGGTCGAGGGTGAAGATCAGCAGCTTGCCGCCCGACGACAGGGCTGCCAGGTGCTGGCCTTCGGCGGCCTCGAAGAGCACCGGCGCCAGGATGCGGGCGCCCGCATCGACGCTCATGAACTGCTTGCCGGCGCGCTTGGTGGCGGTCATGTCGCCCAGGTTGCACAGGAAGCCGTAGCCGTCGCTGGTGGCCAGCAGCACGCGGCGATCGGCTTTGCCGGCGAGCACGTGGGCGATCTTGGCGCCGCTCGGCAGCTCGACCAGCGAGGCCAGCGGCGAGCCGTTGCCGCGGCCATCGGGCAGCGTCGACACCGCCACCGTGAGGGCGCGGCCGCCGTCGGTGAGGGCCACCAGCGCGTCCACGCTGCGGCACTCGAAGGCTGCGGCGAGGCGGTCGCCGTCCTTGAAGGCGAGGTTGGCGAGGTCGACGCCATGGCCGCTGCGGCAGCGCACCCAGCCCTTTTCGGAGACGATCACGGTGACCGCCTCGTCGAGCACGGTCTGGGTGATGCCGGCGCGGGCGGCCTCTTCGACCAGGGTGCGGCGCGCGTCGCCATATTTGGTGGCGTCGGCGCGGATCTCCTTGATCACCAGTCTCTTCAGCTTGCCCTCGTCGCCGAGCAGGGCTTCGAGCTCGGACTTCTCGGTGCGCAGCTCGGAGAGTTCGCGCTCGATCTTGATGCCTTCGAGGCGGGCCAGCTGGCGCAGGCGGATCTCGAGGATGTCCTCGGCCTGGCGGTCACTCAGCTCGAAGCGGGCGATCAGCGCCGATTTGGGCTCGTCCGACTCGCGGATGATGCGGATCACCTCGTCGATGTTGAGGAAGACGATGTGCCGGCCTTCGAGGATGTGGATGCGGTCGTTCACCTGCCCTAGCCGGTGGTCGGTGCGGCGGCGCACGGTGCCGATGCGGAAGCGGCCCCACTCGTGGAGGATGTCGGCCAGGTTCTTCTGCCCGGGGCGGCCGTCGAGGCCGATCATCACCAGGTTGATCGAGGCCGAGGTCTCGAGGCTGGTGTGGGACAGCAGCAGGTTGGCGAACTCGGCGATGTCCTGGTTGCGGCTCTTGGGCTCGAACACCAGGCGCACCGGCGCATCCTTGCCCGACTCGTCGCGCACCCGGTCGAGAGCGGCGAGCATCAGGGCCTTGAGCTGGGCCTGGTCGGCGTCGATGGATTTCTTGCCGGTCTTGGGCTGGGGGTTGGTGAGGGTCTCGATCTCGAACAGCACCTTCTGGGCCGAGACGCCCGGCGGCAGCTCGTTGACCACCAGCTGCCACTGGCCGCGGGCGAGGTCTTCGATCACCCAGCGGGCTCGCAGCTTGAGGCTGCCGCGGCCGGTTTCGTAGGCCTGGCGGATGTCGGCGGCGGGCGAGATGAGCTGGCCGCCGCCCGGGTAGTCGGGGCCCTTGATGTGGCCGAGCAGCTCGGCCACGCCGGCGGTCGGGTTCTCGATGGCGTGGATGGCCGCGGCGGCCACCTCGCGCAGGTTGTGGGACGGGATCTCGGTGGCCATGCCCACCGCGATGCCCGAGGCGCCGTTGAGCAGTACGAAGGGCAGGCGGGCCGGCAGCAGCTGGGGCTCTTCGAAGGCGCCGTCGTAGTTGGGGCGGAAATCCACGGTGCCCCGGTCGATCTCGGAGAGCAGCAGCTCGGCGATCGGGGTGAGGCGGCATTCGGTGTAACGCATCGCGGCGGCCGAGTCGCCGTCCCGCGAGCCGAAGTTGCCCTGGCCGTCCACCAGCGGGTAGCGCAGCGAGAAATCCTGGGCCACCCGCACCATCGCGTCGTACACGCTGCTGTCGCCGTGGGGGTGGTATTTGCCGATCACGTCGCCGACCACCCGGGCCGACTTGACGTGCTTGCTGCCCGGGGCGAGGCGCATCTCGTTCATTGCGAAGAGGATGCGCCGCTGCACCGGCTTCATGCCGTCCTCGACCTGGGGCAGGGCGCGGGCCTTGACCACGCTCATCGCGTAGGCCAGGTAGGCCCGCTCGGCGTACTGGTCGAGGGGCAGGGCGTCGTCGCTGGCGACGAGCTGGGCCGGTGGCGGCGCGGGCGGCTCGCCGGCGCCGGCGGGCTCCGGCGGGAGGGAGTCGAAGAGATCCGGGGTGTCGTTCATGGCTGCGGGCGGCGCGGGGCCGCCGGGGTTGCGGGCGCGCTCTGGGGCGCGCCGGGGGTGTGCGGAAAAACAGGGCGCAAAAATACCACAAGCGCGGGGTGCGCGCGGGGCGGCGGGGCGCGGGGAGAGTGCCGGGAGGGGGTAAGCCAGCCCCGGAGGGCGGCTATCTGGCCGCGGAGGCTGACAGCTCAGGTCAGGGGGGTGATGTGGGCGATGGGCGGCTTAGGCCCGCGTCAGGCGGTTCGAGAGAAGCGCGTCTCGTCGCGGCGGAAGCGTTCGATCAGCCAGTCGCCGACGACGCGGACGCGGGGCACGTCACGCAGCTCCCGGGGCAGCACCAGCCAGATCTCGCGGCTGAGCACGGCCTGATCGCCGGACAGGCAGCGCAGCCCCGGGTGCTGGCTGCCGACCAGGCACGGCAGGATGCCCAGCCCGAGGCCGTCCGCCACCGCGTTGGCCAGCGCGTCGATGTTGTTGCAGCGAAACGTCACGTTGTGCTGGCCGACCTGCTCCGACAGCCAGCACATCTCGGGCAGCTGGTCGAGGGCGCGCTCGTAGCCCACCCACGGTGCGGTCTGCCAGGATGAACACAGCAGCGGCTTCTCGGGGCCATACACGCCGTAGGCGAGGCGGCCCAGGCAACGCACCACCAGGTCGCCGTCGGCCGGGCGGGCCAGGCGCACGGCGATGTCGGCTTCCCGCCGCACGAGGTCGAGGGACTTGCTGCTGGCGATGATCTCGATGACCAGCTCGGGGTAACGGCTCCGCAGATCGGCCAGCTGGCGGGCGAGGTAGTGGGCGGCCAGGGCGTCCACCGCGGTGATCCGCACCACGCCCTTCAGCTGGGCCTGGCGATCGGTGACGAGATGGCACAGGGCGGCGACTTCGGCCTCCATGCGCTGGCCGCGGGCCAGCAGCTCCTCACCCATCGGTGTGGGTGTGAGCTGGCCCCGGAGCCGCTCGAACAGCGGCGTACCCAGGCAGGCTTCGAGGGCCCGCAGGCGGCGGGCCACGGTCGTCTGATCGACGCCGAGCTGGCGTGACGCGGCAGCCAGCGAGCCGCAGCGGGCGATCACGACGGCGTAGCGCACGTCGTTCCAGTCGGGCGTGCTTGCAGAATTGCAGGGGAGCATTGCAGGAATATCCATATCGCCGAGGCTGCGCCGCGTCTATGCTGAGCGTCTTTTCCAAGCCCACAGGACGCCGCATCATGCCCAACCCCATCACCCTGCGCAACCTCAGCGGCCTGCCCGCCACGCCTGCCCCGCTGGCCGAGTCCGTGCTGGTCCTGATCGACTGCCAGAACACCTACCGGGAGGGCGTCATGGCCCTCAGCGGGGTCGAGGCCGCCCTCGACGAAGCCGCCGCCGTGCTCGCCCGCGCCCGCCGGCTCGGTGTCCCGGTCATCCACATCCAGCACGACGCCGGCCCGGGTACCCCGTACGACGTGCGTGCCCCGATCGGCGCCATCGCCGACAAGGTCGCCCCGGCCGCCGACGAGCCGGTGATCGTCAAGCACTATCCCAACTCCTTCGTCGGCACCGACCTCGAGGCGCAGCTGAAGGCCACCGGGCGCCAGAACGTTGTTTTCGTCGGCTTCATGACCCACATGTGCGTCAATTCGACCACCCGCGGCGCCTTCAACCTCGGCTTCGCGCCCACCGTCGTGGCCAGCGCGACCGCCACCCGCGACCTGGCCGATCCGCAGGGCAACATCGTCCCGGCGGCAACGCTGCAGGCCGCCAGCCTGGCGGCCCTGGGCGATCTGTTTGCCGTCGTCGTCCCCGACGCGGCGGCGCTGCCCGACGCCTGATGCGGCTGGCGGCGGAGTCGGATTGACGGCTCCACCTCGGCGGGTGACCGAAGTCGCCCCCACATATCGCCCCCATCTATCGCCCCCACCTCGCGCTTCATCGCCCCACAGCCAGGACAGGGGCGCGGTGCGGGCCTCAGCGGCAGGCCAGCTGGAAGCCGGCGCGGATGGCGGCCTCGTCGAGGCGCCGGCCGATGATGACGATGGTGGTCTCGCGAGCCTCGCCGTCTGCCCAGTCGCGGCCGTAGTCGAAGCCGGTGATGCGGTGCACGCCCTGGAACACCAGCCGCCGGGCCTCGCCGCGCACGGCGAGGATGCCCTTGTAGCGCAGCATGTCGTTGCCGTTCTTCAGCAGCAGCTCCTCGACGAAGCTGCCCATCAGCCCCACATCCACCTCGCCCGGGTGGTGCAGCACCAGCGAGGCGATGTCGTCGTCGTGGCGGACGAAGCTGCGGAAATCGCCGCCGCCCCGGGAGAGGCCGCTGGGGCTCTCCTTGGTCAGGAAGCCGGGGCTCTGCTCGACCACATCCGAGAGCACGAAGGCGTCCAGCGCAAACAGCGCGGCCAGCTCGGCCGGCTTGCTCGGCACCAGGGCGACGGGCACGCGCAGGTTGATGCGGGCGAGGCGGGCCTCGAGGGCCGCCAGGGTGTCGGCGCCGAGTCCCTCGGTCTTGGTCAGCAGCACCCGGTCGGCGAAGCCGATCTGGGCGGCGGCGACGCGGTTTTCATTCAGCTGGCGCTCGGCGTGGACGGCATCGACGACGACCAGGATGCCATCCAGCTCGTAGCGCTCGCGCACGCCCTCGTCCACGAAGAAGGCCTGGGCCACCGGGGCCGGGTCGGCGAGGCCGGTGGTCTCGATGACGAGCTGGTCGAAGTCGAGCGCGCCCCGGTCGCGCCGGTCGGCGAGGTCGGTGAGGGCGGCGGAGAGCTCACCCCGCACGCTGCAGCAGATGCAGCCGTTGGCCAGCTCGACCACCTCGACGGCGGGGGAGCCGGCGATCAGGCCGCCGTCGATGCCCACCGCGCCGAACTCGTTCTCGAGCACCGCGACCCGCCGGGCCGGCTGGGTGGCGAGGTAGCGGTTGAGGAGGGTGGTCTTGCCTGCACCCAGGAAGCCGGTGAGGATGGTGGCGCGGATCGGCGGGCGGGGGATGGCGAGGGGGTTGGCGCTGGGCATGGTGCGGTCGGGAAGGGGAAGTCGGTAGTTGGAGAGCGGAGAGCGGAGCGCGGCCCGCAGTGTGGCATGTAAACCGGTCACGGCTCGGCGCTGATGGCCGCCAGCCAGCGGAGTTGTCGGGCGAGCCCGGGCTCACCAGGGGATGTGCTTGCCCAGATGATCGACGAAGTGCGCGCGGCCATCCGCGGGCAGGCCGTCGATGACGCCGAGCAGGCGCCGGGCGGACTTATCGGGCAGTAGCCCGTCGTCACCGACGAAGGGCTGGCTCAGCCGGGAGCGCACGGTGCCGGGCTGCAGGGCGGCTATCACCGCCAGCGGGCGCTGCCGCGCAGTCTCGATGGCGGCCGTCTGCAGCAGCATGTTGAGGGCGGCCTTGGACGCCCGATAGGCATACCAGCCACCCTTGTGGTTGTCCTCGATGCTGCCGACGCGGGCCGACAGCTTGGCCCAGATCACACGCTCTTGCCTGGCGAGCAGCGGCAGCAGGTGCTTCATGGCCAGCATGGGGCCCGTCGCGTTGATCTGCATGGCGCGCAGCAGCGTGTCGCCGTCCAGGTCGGCGAGGCGCTTTTCGGGCCCCCGGCCATCGATGCTGAGCGCACCGGTGGCATCCACGACGAGATGCACGGGCGCATGTTCGCGCAGGTATGCCGCACAGCGCGCCATGCTGGTTTCGTCTTCGAGCACCAGGGCGGGGGTGCTGCGCCTCGACAGGCCGACCACCCTGGCGCAGCGCGGGTCGGCTTCGAGGTGGTGCAGGCAGGCCGCGCCGAGAGCACCACTGGCGCCGAGCACGACAGCGGTGTAGCCGTCGCGCAGGCTGTGCATGGAGGGTGGGGTGTCGGTCAGGTTTTGCATTCAGGCTCGTGCTGATGGGGGGAGCAGAGGGAAAAAGCCCGCAGGCGCGTTGGCGCACATGCGGGCTTTGTGGGGGTGGTGAACAACCGGCTTCAGCAGCAGCGCCCGGGGCGGCCGTCGCCGCCGCCGTAGCGGGCCTCCTGGCGCTCCCGGAAGAAGGCTTCGTAGCTCATGACTTCCTTGTCCGGGTGGGTGAGGCGCATGTGCTGCACGTAGGCGTCGTAGTCGGGCATGCCCACCATCAGGCGGGCGGCCTGGCCGAGGTACTTGCCTACGCGGGCGAGGTCGGAGAACACCTGGGTGGCCTCAGCGGCTGGCCGGCATCGGCTCGAAGGGGGTCTCGAGCGTGGTCGGCTTGTTGTTGGAGAGCGCGCGCCGGCAGGCCGGGATGGCGTAGGCCAGGATGCTCAGCACCAGCAGGATGAAGAGCGCCGAGAGGGCCGCGTCCACGTAGTTGTTGGTGATGATCTGGTGCATTTGCTCCATGGATTTGGCCGGGGCCAGCAGCTCGCCCTTGTCGACGGCGGCCTGGTACTTGTTGGCGTTGGCCAGGAAGCCGATCTTCGGGTTGTCGTGGAAGACCTTCTGCCAGCCGGCGGTGAGGGTGCACAGCAGCAGCCAGATGGTAGGCACCACGGTGACCCAGGCGAAGCGCTGGCGCTTCATCTTGAACAGCACCACGGTGGCGAGGGTCAGCGCCACGCCGGCCAGCATCTGGTTGGCGATGCCGAACAGCGGCCACAGGGTGTTGATGCCGCCCAGCGGGTCGACCACGCCCTGGTACAGGAAGTAGCCCCAGGCCGCCACGCACAGGCCGGTGGCCACCAGGCTGGCGAAGATGGAGTCCATCTTGCGCATCGAGGGCACGAAGGTGCCGAGCAGGTCCTGCAGCATGAAGCGCCCGGCGCGGGTGCCGGCGTCCACCGCAGTCAGGATGAACAGCGCCTCGAAGAGGATCGCGAAGTGGTACCAGAAGGCCATCATCGCCTTGCCGCCGAGGGCGCTGGAGAGGATGTGGGCCATGCCGACGGCCAGGGTCGGGGCGCCGCCGGCGCGGGAGATGATGGTCTTCTCGCCCACGTCCTGGGCGGTCTGCAGCAGCATCTCGGGGGTGACCACGAAGCCCCACTGGGAGATCGCCAGGGCGGCGCTTTCGGCGGTCTTGCCGATCACCGCGGCCGGGCTGTTCATCGCGAAGTACACGCCCGGCTCGATCACCGAGGCGGCCACCAGGGCCATCATCGCCACGAAGGACTCCATCAGCATCCCGCCGTAGCCGATCATGCGGGCGTGCTTCTCGTTGTCGAGGAGCTTGGGCGTGGTGCCGGAGGAGATCAGCGCATGGAAGCCGGACACGGCGCCGCAGGCGATGGTGATGAACAGGAAGGGGAACAGGCTGCCGGACCACACCGGGCCGGTGCCGTCGATGAACTTGGTGAAGGCCGGCATCTGCAGGGTGGGTGCGACGATGGCGATGCCGATCGCGAGGCCCACGATGGTGCCGATCTTGAGGAAGGTGGACAGGTAGTCGCGCGGCGCCAGCAGCAGCCACACCGGCAGCACCGAGGCGATGAAGCCGTAGCCGATCAGGAGCCAGGTGAGCTGCTTGCCGTCGAAGGTGAACAGCGGGCCCCAGGTCTCGCTGGCGGCGATGTCGCCGCCGTAGATGATCGAGGCCATCAGCAGCACGAAGCCGATCAGCGACATCTCGCCGATGCGGCCCGGGCGGATGTAGCGGCTGTAAACACCCATCAGCAGCGCGATGGGGATGGTGGCGGCCACCGTGAACATGCCCCACGGCGATTCGGCCAGGGCCTTCACGACGATCAGCGCCAGCACCGCGAGGATGATGACCATGATCATGAAGGTGCCGAACAGGGCGATCACGCCGGGGATGGGGCCGAGCTCGGACTTGATCAGGTCGCCCAGGGAGCGCCCGTCGCGGCGGGTGGAGATGAAGAGGATCATGAAATCCTGCACCGCGCCGGCAAACACCACGCCGGCGAGGATCCACAGCATGCCCGGCAGGTAGCCCATCTGGGCCGCGAGCACCGGGCCGACCAGCGGGCCGGCGCCGGCGATGGCGGCGAAGTGGTGGCCGAACAGCACGTACTTGTTGGTGGGGACGTAGTCGAGCCCGTCGTTGTGGCGATGGGCCGGGGTCATCCGGGTGGGGTCGAGCTCCATCACCTTGTCGGCGATGAAGAGGCTGTAGTAGCGGTAGGCGATGAGATAGACGCAGACGGCCGCGACGACCAGCCACAGGGCGTTGATGCTTTCACCACGGTTGAGGGCGACGACGCCGAGGGCGCCGGCCCCCAGGATGGCGACTGCCGCCCATCCCAGATGCCGCTGTATGGAGTTCATGATTACCTCGCTTTTTGTTGGGGATGCGCAGGTGCGGGCCCGGCCGGCGAGGTGGATGAGGCAGTGCTACGGGGCGATGGATATCGCTTCGGCTGCTGCACGGGATCTACCCCACGGTCGGACGTCGACCTGCTTCGCGGCCCGGGAATCGGCTTGAGCTGCCTCCCCCGGGGCCGCGAACCCATTCTTGCAAACGGGCAAAGCGGGGCTATCAGGGTTTTACACAGATCTGGCCTCAGTTTGAGCTGGATCAAACGTCGGCTTCGACGGAATCGCCCTTTTCTTCCATCCAGGCCCGGCGGCCGGAGGCTTCGCCCTTGCCCATCAGCAGCGTGAACATCTTGAGGGTGTCCTCGAAGGCCTCGGGGCGCACGTGCACCGGCAGCACCCGGCGGGTGGCCGGGTCCATGGTGGTTTCGCGCAGCTGCTCGGGGTTCATCTCGCCGAGGCCCTTGAATCGGCCCACCTCGATGTGCTCGGGCTTGACGCCTTCGTGGCCGAGGCGGTCGCGCAGGTTGGCGAGCTCCTGGTCGTCCAGCGCATACAGGCGCCGCGGCGGGCGCTTCTTGCCGGAGGCGGGCACGTCGAGCCGGTACAGCGGCGGCTGGGCGACGTAGATGTGGCCGTTCTCGATGAGCTTGGGGAAGTGGCGAAAGAACAGGGTGAGCAGCAGGGTCTGGATGTGGGAGCCGTCCACGTCGGCGTCGGACATGATGATGACCTTGCCGTAGCGCAGCTGGGAGAGGTCGGCATCGCTGCCGGCCGGGTGCGGGTCGACGCCCAGCGCGACCGCGATGTCGTGGATCTCGGCGTTGGCAAAGAGGCGCTCGCGGTCGACTTCCCAGGCGTTCTGCACCTTGCCGCGGAGCGGCAGGATGGCCTGGGTGTCCTTGTCGCGGGCCATCTTGGCGCTGCCGCCGGCGGAGTCGCCCTCGACCAGGAAGAGCTCGTTGAGCGCGATGTCTTCGGATTCACAATCCGAGAGCTTGCCCGGCAGCACCGCCACGCCCGACGACTTGCGCTTCTCGACCTTTTGGGCGGCGCGGGCGCGGGCCTGGGCGGCCTTGATGGCCAGCTCGGCGAGCTTCTTGCCGTAATCCACGTGTTCGTTGAGCCACAGCTCGAAGGGGTCGCGCACCATCCGCGACACCAGCTGCACCGCGTCGCGGCTGTTGAGGCGCTCCTTGGTCTGGCCCTGGAAGCTGGGGTCGAGCACCCGCGCCGAGAGCAGGAAGGAGGCGCGCCCGAAGGCGTCGTCGGCGGTGAGCTTGACGCCCTTGGGGAGCAGCGCGTGGTGGTCGATGAAGTTTTTGAGGGCGGTGAAGATGCCGTCGCGCAGGCCGGCCTCGTGGGTGCCGCCGGCCGGGGTGGGGATGAGGTTGACGTAGGACTCGCGCACCGGCGAGCCCTCGAGCGTCCACGCCACCGCCCACGATGCGCCTTCGCCGGCAGCGAAGTTGTCGTCGCCCTTGGCGGCGTACTTTTCGCCCGCGAAGAGCGGGATCAGCGGCTCGTCGTGCAGCGCCTCGGACAGATAGCCGCGCATCCCGTGCTCGAAGTGCCACACGCGGGTGTCGCCGCCCTCGATGGCGAGGCTGACCTCGAGGCCGGGCATCAGCACGGCCTTGGAGCGCAGGAGGCGCTCAAGCTCGGCCCGGGGCAGCTCGGCGGCGTCGAAGTATTTGGCGTCGGGCCAGGCACGCACGGTGGTGCCGCTGGCTTTCTTGGGTGCGTCGCCGATGCGGGCGAGGGGCTCGATCACGTCGCCGCCCGAGAACACCAGCCGGTGGCGCCCGCCGTCGCGCACCACCTCGACCTCGAGGCGGTGCGACAGCGCGTTGGTCACCGACACGCCGACGCCGTGCAGGCCGCCGGAGAAGCGGTAGGCCGAGTCTTCATCGGTCTTGTTGAACTTGCCGCCGGCGTGGAGGCGGGTGAATACCACCTCGACGGTGGACACGCCCTCGACCGGGTGGATCTCGACCGGGATGCCGCGGCCGTCGTCGCCCACGCTCACCGAGCCGTCGGCGTGCAGGGTGACGGCGATCTTGCGGCAGAAGCCAGCCATCGCCTCGTCGGCGGCGTTGTCGATGACTTCCTGGATGACGTGCAGCGGGTGCTCGGTGCGGGTGTACATGCCCGGCCGCTGCTTGACGGGCTCGAGGCCCTTCAGGACGGTGATGGAATCGGCGGTATAACTCTTCTGCATCTTTGTCGAGGGGGCGTGCAGGAAGCTACTGCGCGGCCCGATCTCGCGATTCCGGTGCTCGCTGTACTTTATGTACAGCTCCGCTCCTCGTCGCGACCTCGGGTCGCTCGCTACGCTTCCTGCACACCCCGAACCTTTGGTGGGGGCGAAGGGATTTTGGGGGCGGACTATACAGGCTGCGGGCGGTGGCGGGGAGGGTGGGGGCGGATCTGGCCTGGGTCTGGTCGGTGCTGACTCGGGTCTGGTCAGGGCTGACTCGACTTCGCTCCAACCCGACTCGTGTCGGGTCGGAGCCGACTCGTCTTCGGTTGGGCCTGACCGGAGTCGGCTTGAACCCGACTCGAGTTCGCCCGGAGCTGACCCCGGTCGGGTTGAATCTGACTCATGTCTACCTGGACCCGACTGGAGTCGGGTTGGACCTGACCCGTGTCTGCGTCGACCTGACTCGCTCTCACTCCGACCCGACCCGTCTCCCCTTCGAGCGAGGCCGGCTGGGTGTGATGGGCGGCCGTGGGGTAGGTCGGGTTAGCGCAGCGTAACCCGACATTACTCGCAAGCCCGTGCCTGGGCTCAGGACCAGCTGACGGTGGCGGCCAGCAGGTAGCCGGCGCCGTACACCGTCTTGATGAGCTTGGCGTGCTGGGGGTCTTCCTCGAGGCGGCGGCGCAGGCGGGAGACGCGCAGGTCGATGCTGCGGTCCAGCGCGGAGACGTCGCGCCCGCCGAGGAGCTGTTCGCGGGTGAGGATGTGGTTGGGGTGGGCCAGCAGCACCGACAGCAGCTGGGCTTCGGCGGTGCTGAGGGTGTCCTGCTGGCCGGAGGGGCTGGTGAGGGTATTGCTGCCGGGCGCAAATCGCCAGCCGGCGAATTCGGCCACCCGCTGGGCCGGGTCGGCAGGCAGCACCACCTGGCCCGGGTAGCGGCGCAGGATGCTGCGCACCCGGGCGATGAGCTCGCGCGGCTCGAAGGGCTTGACTACGTAGTCGTCGGCGCCCAGCTCTAGGCCCATCACCCGGTCGTGGGTGTCGCTGCGCCCGGTGACGATGAGCAGCCCGCAGCTGTGCTTGCCGCGCATCTGCTGGAGCACGGTCATGCCGTCCATGTCGGGCAGCCCGAGGTCGAGGATCACCAGGTCGGGCGCCCGGTGGCGCAGGCCGTGGAAGAGGGCCTCGGCGGTGCGGAAGACTTCGTGCCGGTAGCCGAATTTCTCGAGGGTGTCGCCGATGATCCGGGCGATCGCCATCTCGTCTTCGACGACGTAGATGAGTTCGGGGAGGCGGGTGGGCGGCATGGGGCGGGTGTGTGGGTGCGGCGCAAGGGTCAGTTACGCAAGGGGCTGAGGGCGGCCAGCAGCTTGTCCCGCGAGAAGGGCTTGGCCAGCAGGGGCAGGTCGTGGTCCGGGTCGAGGCTGCTGGTGTGGAACTCGGATTCGGCAAAGCCGCTCATCAGCACCATCGGCAGGTCGGGGCGGAAGCGCCGCACGAAGCGGGCGAGGGCCCGGCCGTCCATGGCGCCGGGCATCACCACGTCGGAGATGACGAGGGCGATGGCCGGGATGTTCTCGACCATGTCGGCGGCCTCGGAGCCGTTCTCGGCCTCGACCACCGCGCAGCCCAGCTCGGAGAGCTGCATGCGCACCACGCTGCGCACGTCGGCGTCGTCCTCAGCCAGCAGCACCAGCTTGCCGGCCAGGTCGGCGGCGGCCACGTGGCGGCCGGCGGGCAGGCTGGCCTGGGTTTCGGCTTCCTCGATGCGCGGCAGCAGCAGGGCCACCGTGGTGCCGCGGGCCTGGCGACTGCGGATGCGCACGCCGCCGCCCGACTGCTTGGTGAAGCCATACACCATCGACATTCCCAGGCCGCTGCCCATGCCGAACTGCTTGGTGGTGAAGAAGGGCTCGAAGACCCGCGCCAGGGTGCTGCCGTCCATGCCCATGCCGTTGTCGGTGACGGCGATCTGCACGTAGTCGCCGGGGGGGACTTCGAGGTCGGCGGCGGCGTGCACATTGAGGTGCTCGAGGGACGATTCGATGCGCAGCTCGCCGCCGTTGGGCATCGCGTCGCGGGCGTTGAGGGCCAGGTTGAGGAGGGCGTTCTCGAGCTGGTGGGCGTCCACCATGGCCACCAGGCAGGGCTCGCGGCTGGCGGTGGACACCGCGATGGTGCTGGGCAGCGAGCGACGGATCAGCTTGGACATGCCGAGGATCAGCTCATTGACCTCGACGGGTTCGGGTTCGAGGGGCTGGCGGCGGGCAAAGCCGAGCAGGCGGCGGATGAGCTCGGCGCCCCGGTTGGCGGCGTGCATGGCCGGCTCGACGAAGTTTTCGGTGAGGGGGTCGTCGGGGTGGTTCTCTTTGAGTGCCACCAGGTTGCCGATGACCACCGTGAGCATGTTGTTGAAGTCGTGGGCGAGGCCGCCGGTGAGCTGGCCGATGGCTTCCATCTTCTGGGCCTGGGCGAGGGCGGCCTGGGTGCGCCGCTGCTCGGTGACGTCCATGGAGTGCACATAGCAGCCCAGCACGCTGCCGTCGGGGGCGAGGTCGGGCACCAGGGTGCTGCGTGCATAGGCGGGCTCGCCGTCACGGCCGGTGAGGCGGTATTCGTAGCTGATCCGCTCGCCGGCCATGGCCCGGTCCACGTCGGCCGAGATGGTGTCGAAGAGCTCCTGCCCGATGACCTCCGGCACCCGGTGGCCGGGCACCTGCTCGGAGGTCCACCCGAACCATCCGGCGTAGCCCTTGTTGGCGTAGCGGTAGATGCGGTCTTTGTCGACGTAGGCGATGGCGGCCGGGATGGCGTCGGTGATCTCGCGCAGGCGCTGCTCGCTGCGGCGCAGGGCCTGGGTGATGGCGCGGTTGCTGTCGACGGCGGCGGTGAGCTCGCGGTTGGCCCGGGTCAGGGCTTCGGTGCGGGACGCGATGTGTTCTTCGAGCTCGGCCTGGTGGCGGCTGATCTGCTCGGCGGCCCGGCGCTGCTCGGTGACGTCGGTGTACACAGTGATGAAACCCTGGTGAGGCAGCGGAAAGCCGCGGATCGACAGGATGCGCCCGTTGGGGCGGATGCGCTCGGTGGTGTGGGGCTGGAAGCTCCGCGCCCGGGCGACCCGCTCGGCCACCTGCTGCGCCGGATCGCCGGGGCCGTAGTCACCGCGCTCGGCATTGAAGCAGATGAAGTCTTCGAAGGATACACCCGGCCGCGCGAGGGATTCGGGGAAATCCAGGAGGCGCAGGAAGGCCGCGTTCCAGGCGACCATCCGCAACTCGGCGTCGAACACCGTGAGGCCCTGGTCGAGCAGATCCAGCCCGGCGCCGAGCATTTCCCGGTAACGCCGTTCATCGGGCAGGGGAAGGCCATCATCCGGCTGGCCTGGCGTTTCGTGGTGCCGGTTCATAGACGCTCCGCAAACACATGTTTTCCGGTCGATTCTAGACCCTGGCCGGCGAGCCGATGGGGGCTGACAAGATTGAGTACATTTTCACGAAACTTCCGACAAGTTTATTTGCGAATCTTCTGCCCGAACCCCGGCAGTCCGTCACGGACGCCAAAAAAAGGGAAGGCCCCAGAGCCACCGCCTCGACAAAGTGGCGTCCAGATCCAGGAGGAGACAAGGTGTCGAAAGAGATGCTCAACTGCCACCCGGCCGCGCTCAGCGCCGCGGTGCTCGCCAGGCCCGACGCAAAATCGGGCGACGTGCTGGCCACTTACATTGAAACAAGGGAAGACGCGAAGGTGGCGGCCGCAGGCATCGCCCCTCGCTGCCGTGCGCGCCTGGTTTTCGCCAGGGCGTCCAGGTCTTCCGCCGGAATCATCCAGAAGTTCGCCCTGCGCCACCCGGCCAAGTCCAGCTCGGCCATCGAATAAATCCAACGGAGACAAGCAGCCATGAAGATTCTCGTTCCCATCAAACGCGTCGTCGATTACAACGTCAAGATCCGCGTCAAGGCCGACCAAAGCGGTGTCGAGCTGGCCAACGTCAAGATGGCCATGAACCCCTTCGACGAGATCGCCGTTGAAGAAGCCGTGCGCCTGAAGGAAGCCGGCAAGGCCACCGAGATCGTGGCCGTCTCGGCCGGTGTCGCCCAGTGCCAGGAAACCCTGCGCACCGCGATGGCGATCGGCGCCGACCGGGGCATCCTGGTCGAATCCGACGTCGAGCTGCAGCCGCTGGCCGTCGCCAAGCTGCTCAAGGCCCTGGTCGACAAGGAGCAGCCCCAGCTCGTCATCCTCGGCAAGCAGGCCATCGACGACGACTCCAACCAGACCGGCCAGATGCTCGCCGCGCTGCTCGGCTGGCCCCAGGCCACCTTCGCCTCCAAGGTCGAAGTCGGCGGCGACGGCGTGCAGGTCACCCGCGAGATCGACGGCGGCCTCGAGACCCTGGCCCTGCCGCTGCCGGCGGTGATCACCACCGACCTGCGCCTCAACGAGCCGCGCTACGCCACGCTGCCCAACATCATGAAGGCCAAGAAGAAGCCCCTCGAGACCGTCAAGCCGGCCGAGCTGGGCGTCGACGTCGCCCCGCGCCTGACCACCCTCAAGGTGGTCGAACCCGCCGCGCGCAGCGCCGGCATCCGCGTGGGCGACGTGGCCCAGCTGATCGACAAGCTCAAGAACGAAGCCAAGGTGCTGTGACAACCCTGTAGGGAGCGACTTGTTCAATCCCTACATCGCCCCGACACCCTTGCAGTGCGCCCAAGAAATACGGAGACAAAAGACATGCCCATCCTCGTCATTGCCGAACACGACAACGCCGGCCTCAAGGCCGCCACCCTCAACACCGTCAGCGCCGCCGCCAGGCTCGGCGCCGACATTGAAGTGCTGGTTGCCGGCAGCAGCTGCGCCGCCGCCGCCCAGGCCGCCGCCCAGCTCGCCGGCGTCGCCAAGGTGAAGGTGGCCGACGCCGCCGCCTACGCCGAGCAAGGCGCCGAGAACCTCGCCGCGCTGCTGGTCGGCCTCGTCCAGGCCGGCGGCTACAGCCACGTGCTGGCGCCCGCCACCACCTACGGCAAGAACGTGCTGCCCCGCGTCGCTGCGCTGCTAGACGTGGCCCAGATCTCCGACATCGTCGCCATCGAATCCGCCGACACCTTCGTGCGCCCGATCTACGCCGGCAACGCGCTGGCCACGGTCAAGTCGTCCGACGCGGTCAAGGTGATCACTGTGCGCACCACCGCCTTCGACGCTGTCGGTACCGGTGGCAGCGCCACGGTCGAAGCCGTCGCCGCCGGCCCCGACCTTGCCCAGAGCAAGCTCGTCGGCCGCGAACTCACCAAGTCGGCCCGCCCTGAGCTGGGCGCAGCCAAGATCATCGTCTCGGGCGGCCGTGGCCTGGGCAGCGGCGACGCCTACCGCAGCGTGCTCGAGCCGCTGGCCGACAAGCTCGGCGCCGCGATGGGCGCCAGCCGCGCGGCAGTCGATGCCGGCTTCGTGCCCAACGACTACCAGGTCGGCCAGACCGGCAAGATCGTCGCCCCGCAGCTCTACCTGGCCGTCGGCATTTCCGGCGCCATCCAGCACCTGGCCGGCATGAAGGATTCCAAGGTGATCGTGGCGATCAACAAGGACCCCGAGGCCCCGATCTTCCAGGTGGCCGACTACGGCCTGGTGGCCGACCTGTTCGAAGCCGTGCCGCAGCTGGTCGCCGCGCTCTGACGCCCTAGGTCGGGCTTCGGCCCGACACCGTTTCCGATCACGTACCGCCCGTCGGGCCAGCGCCCGGCCTACTACCCCACTTTGCAAGGAACCACCATGAGCACTTACGTCGCCCCCGTGAAGGACATGCTGTTCGCCATGAACGAGCTGGCCGGCCTGCAGGAGATCGTCGGCCTGCCCGGCAACGAGGATGTCTCCTCCGATCTGGTCGAGGCCATCCTCGACGAAGCCGGCAAGTTCGCCTCCGAAGTCGTCGATCCGCTCAACAAGGTGGGCGACAAGCAGGGCAACAAGTGGAACAACGGCGTGGTCACCACCGCCGACGGCTTCAAGGAAGCCTACGCCACCTTCTGCGAGACCGGCTGGAACGGCATGCCCGCTTCCACCGAGTTCGGCGGCCAGGGCCTGCCGGTCACCGTGTCCACCGCCGTGCTCGAAATGTGGAAGTCGGCCAGCATCTCCTTCTCGCTGTGCCAGATGCTCACCCTGGGCGCCGTCGAGGCCATCGCCCACCACGGCTCGGACGAGCTGAAGGCGACCTTCCTGCCCAACATGGTGTCCGGCAAGTGGACCGGCACGATGAACCTCACCGAGCCGCAGGCCGGCTCCGACCTGGCCGCCATCCGCAGCAAGGCCGAGCCCCGCGGCGACGGCAGCTACGCCATCTCCGGCACCAAGATCTTCATCACCTGGGGTGAGCACGACATGGCGGAGAACATCATCCACCTCGTGCTGGCCCGCCTGCCGGACGCGCCCCCGGGCGTGAAGGGCATCTCGCTGTTCATCGCGCCGAAGTTCCTGGTCAATGCCGACGGCAGCCTGGGCGAGCGCAACGACCTCATCTGCGCCTCCATCGAGCACAAGATGGGCATCCATGGCAGCGCCACCGCCGTCATGTCCTTCGGCGACAACGGCGGCGCCATCGGCTACCTGGTCGGCGAGCCGAACCGCGGCCTCGAGTACATGTTCACGATGATGAACCACGCCCGCCTCAACGTCGGCCTCGAAGGCGTCGGCGTCTCCGAGCGCAGCTACCAGCACGCGCTGGCCTACGCCCGTGAGCGCATCCAGGGCAAGATCATCGGCGACAAGAGCGGCGAGAAGAAGCCGATCCTGCACCACCCGGACGTGCGCCGCATGCTGATGGACATGAAGTCCCGCACCGAGGCCGGCCGCGCCATCGCCTACTACGTGGCCGGCTGCATGGACCGCGCCCACAGCCACCCGGACGCCGACGTGCGCGCCGCCAACCAGCGCCGCCTCGAGCTGCTGACCCCGGTGGTCAAGGGCTGGTGCACCGAGAACGCCCAGGGCATCACCTGGAACGGCGTGCAGGTGCACGGCGGCATGGGCTTCATCGAGGAAACCGGCGCCGCCCAGTACATGCGCGACGCCCGCATCATCACCATCTACGAAGGCACCACCGCGATCCAGGCCAACGACCTGATCGGCCGCAAGACCGCCAAGGAAGGTGGCAAGAGCATGCAGCAGCTGCTCGCCGACATCGCCGAGACGGGCTCCGCGCTGCGTGCCTCGGGCAACGCCCAGCTCAAGGCGATCGCCGAGGCCCTGGGCGACGGCATCGCCGCCCTCGACGAAGCCACCAACTGGCTGATCGCCAACTACGACGCCAACCCGCAGGCCGCCGCGGCCGGCTCGGTGCCCTTCCTCAAGCTCACCGGCATCGTGGTCGGCGGCTGGCTGATGGCCCGCTCCGCCGCCGTTGCTGCCGAGCGCCTGGATGCCGCCGACGGTGACTTCTACAAGGCCAAGATCGCGACCGCCTCCTACTTCGCCCAGCACGTCATCCCCGAAGCCAACAGCTACCGGGATGCCATCGTCGGTGGCGCCGAGTCGGTGCTGGCCCTCGAAGAAGCACTTTTTTAAGCGTTCAGCCAAACCCGAGGGCGGCTGTAGGGGCGACTTCAGTCGCCCTCGGGCTTCGATCACAGGCATGTCGATGCTCAAGGCGCGGGCGGGCGACTGAAGTCGCCCCACGTCTCCCTTGGCACAGCCCCCCAACATCTAGCTGCAGCAACCCAGTTTCCGGAGAAAGCAAGAATGACGCGTGAAGCGATGGAATACGACGTGGTGATCGTCGGCGCCGGCCCCTCGGGCCTCAGCGCCGCGATCCGCCTCAAGCAGCTCGCCGAGAAAGCCGGCGCCGAGCTGTCGGTGTGCGTCGTCGAAAAGGGCTCCGAAGTCGGCGCCCACATCCTCTCCGGTGCCGTCATCGAGCCCCGCGCGCTGGAAGAACTCTTTCCCGACTGGAAGGAACGCGGCGCCCCGCTGAACACCCCGGTGAAGGAAGACCGCTTCCTGTTCCTCACCACCGAAAAGGCCTACAAGCTGCCCACGCCGCCCCAGATGCACAACGATGGCAACTACATCGTCAGCCTGGGCAACGTGGTGCGCTGGCTGGGCGAGCAGGCCGAGGCGCTGGGCGTCGAGATCTACCCGGGCTTCGCCGCCTCCGAGGTGCTGTACCACGAAGAGGGTGAACTGCGTGGCTCGGTGAAGGGCATCGCCACCGGCGACATGGGCGTCGAGAAGAACGGCGAACCCGGCCCCAATTACCAGCCGGGCATCGAGCTGCACGCCCGCCAGACGGTCTTCTCCGAAGGCTGCCGCGGCTCCCTCACCAAGGGCCTGTTCAGCAAGTTCAATCTGCGCGAGGGCGTCGACCCGCAGACCTACGGCATCGGCATCAAGGAGCTGTGGGAGGTGCGCCCCGAGGTGCATCAGCAGGGCCTCACGATGCACACCGTGGGCTGGCCGGTGTCCACCGACGTGTATGGCGGCTCCTTCCTGTACCACCTCGAGAACAACCAGGTGGCGGTGGGCTTCGTGGTCGGGCTGGATTACAGCAACCCGCACCTGTCGCCCTACGAGGAGTTCCAGCGTTTCAAGACCCACCCGGAGATCCGCAATGTCTTCGAGGGCGGCCGGCGCATCGCCTACGGCGCGCGGGCGCTCAACGAGGGTGGCTTCCAGTCGGTGCCCAAGCTTAGCTTCCCGGGCGGCGTGCTGATCGGCGACACCGCGGGCTTCCTCAACGTGCCCAAGGTCAAGGGCACCCACATGGCGATGAAGTCGGGCATCGAGGCCGCCGAGGCGCTGTTCGCCCACCTCACCGTCGAAGGCCAGACCGGCCACGAAGTACTCGGCTACGCCGAACGTCTCAAGCAGAGCTGGCTGTGGGACGAGCTCTACCAGGTGCGCAACATCCGCCCGAGCTTCCGCTGGGGCCTCCTGGGCGGCATCGCCTACAGCGCCATCGACACCTACCTGCTCAAGGGCCGGGCGCCGTGGACCTTGCATCACCACGCCGACCACACCCAGCTCAGGAAGGCGTCGGAGTGCGCGCCGATCGTCTATCCCAAGCCGGACGGCAAGATCAGCTTCGACCGCCTGTCGTCGGTGTTCATTTCGGCCACCAACCACGCCGAAGAGCAGCCCTGTCACCTGCGCCTGAAGGACGCGTCGGTGCCCATCAGCACCAACCTGGCCCTCTACAACGCCCCGGAAACCCGCTACTGCCCGGCCGGCGTGTATGAAATCGTCGAGGACCCGAGCGGCCCGCGGATGCAGATCAACGCCCAGAACTGCCTGCACTGCAAGACCTGCGACATCAAGGATCCAACCCAGAACATCGACTGGGCCGTGCCCGAAGGGGGAGGCGGGCCGAACTATCCGAACATGTGATGCAGGGCCGACGGCCCGGCGGCCACCGCTCCAGTGGTGAATCCGGGCACACAAGAAATATCGAAAACCGAGAACAGCAATAACACCGTCTTTCAACCAATCGGGTACAGAGGAGGCTATATGTCCCAATCCAATATCCAGGCAAAAATCCGGAGCAATCCGAAATTTGCCGAGCTGGTCGGCAAGCGCACCCGCTTCGCCGTCATCCTGTCGCTAGTCGTGCTGGTGCCTTACTACACCTACATGCTGCTGGTGTCCCTGCAGCCGCAGCTCTTCGCCGGCAAGATCAGCGACGGCAGCGTGATCACCATCGGCTGGCCGATCGCCGCGCTGATCGTGGTCGGCGGCTGGCTGCTCACCGGCGTGTATGTGAGCCGTGCCAACGGCGAATTCGACCGCCTCACCGAAGAAGTGCTGAAGGAGGCCCGCAAATGAAGCGCTCCATCACCGCATTGATCGCCGGCAGCCTGCTGGCCGCGTCCTTCGCCGCCTTTGCGGGCCCGGGCGCCATCGAAGGCGTCGAGAAACAGCCGGTCAACGTCAGCGCCATCGCGATGTTCCTGGTCTTCGTGGTCGCCACGCTGGGCATCACCAAGTGGGCCGCCGGCAAGACCAAATCCACCGCCGACTTCTACACCGCCGGCGGTGGCATCACCGGCTTTCAGAACGGCCTCGCGATTGCCGGTGACTACATGTCCGCGGCAACCCTGCTCGGCCTCACCTCGATGGTGTATTTCAAGGGCTACGACGGCTTCATCTACGCCGTGTGCTTTTTCATCGGCTGGCCGATCATCCTGTTCCTGATCGCGGAGCGGCTGCGCAACCTCGGCAAGTTCACCTTTGCCGACATCGCCTCCTACCGCCTCGACCAGAACCGCATCCGCACCTTCGCGGCCATCGGTTCGCTCACCGTGGTGTGCTTCTACCTGATCGTCCAGATGGTCGGTGCAGGCCAGCTGATCCAGCTGCTGTTCGGCCTGGAATACAACACCGCGGTGACCGTGGTGGGCATCCTGATGATGGTGTATGTCACCTTCGGCGGCATGACCGCCACCACCTGGGTGCAGATCATCAAGGCCTGCCTGCTGCTGGGCGGCGGCATTTCGCTGATGCTGCTGACGCTGGCCCAGTTCGGCTGGTCCTTCGAGAACCTGTTCACCAAGGCGATCGAGTCCCACAAGGCGGGCGAGAAGCTGATGATCCCGGGTTCGCTGATGGCCGACCCGATCTCCGCGCTGTCCCTGTCCCTCGGCCTGCTCTTCGGTACCGCCGGCCTGCCGCACATCATGATGCGCTTCTTCACCGTGCCGAACGCCAAGGAGGCCCGCAAGTCGGTGTTCTACGCGACCGGCTTCATCGGCCTGTTCTTCCTGGTGACCATGGTCCTGGGCGCCGCGGCGATCTCCATCGTCGGCACCAACCCGGCCTTCTTCGAAGGCGGCCAGGTGGGCGGCAAGCTGATCGGCGGCGGCAACATGCCGGTGATGCACCTGACCAAGGCGGTCGGCGGCGACATCTTCCTCGGCTTCCTGTCGGCGGTGGCTTTCGCCACCATCCTGGCGGTGGTGTCGGGCCTGGCCCTGGCCGGCGCTTCGGCGATCTCCCATGACCTCTACGCCCGCGTCATCAAGAAGGGCACCGCGACCAGCGAGCAGGAACTGAAGGTGACCCGCATGGCCTCCGTCGGCCTCGGCATCACGGCGATCGTGCTCGGCATTGCCTTCAAGGACCAGAACGTGCTGTTCCTGGTGGCGCTGGCCTTCGGTGTGGCCTCGTCGGTCAACTTCCCGGTGCTCATCCTGTCGATGTACTGGAAGGGCCTGACCACCCGCGGCGCGCTGTGGGGCGGCATTGCCGGCCTGGTGTCGTCGGTGGGCCTGGTGATCCTGTCGCCGACCGTGTGGGTCAAGATCCTGGGCAACAAGGCCGCGATCTTCCCGTACGACCACCCGGCCATCGTGTCGATGTCGCTGGCCTTCTTCGTCACCTGGCTGCTGTCGGTCACCGACAAGAGCGAGCGTGCGGCGCGTGAAGCTGCGGCCTTCGAAGAGCAGTACATCCGGGCGCAGACCGGCCTGGGTGCGGAGGGTGCCCACGCTCACTGATCTTCGGATCGGTCCGGCGGTCGCCGTTTCACAAAGGGCGACGACCGCCGCCGCGTAGCGACCAGGGGCCTTCGGGCCCCTTTTTTCATTTGCGTCCTGCGGGAAAGGTATCGAACGTGAACCCCAATCTGGACATTCCGTTTCGTGGCATCGTCGAGCAGTCGCTGGCGGGCATGTATGTGATCCAGGACGAAGTCTTCCAGTATGTGAACGCCACCTTCGCCGCGATGCTGGGTTACACGCCTGAAGAGATGACCGGCATGCACCTGCGCCACGCGGTGTACCCGGAGATGCAGGCCGAGACCATCGCCAACTTCCACCGTCGGGTTAGCGGCGAGGTGCCGAGCATCCGCTACACCACCATCGGCTGGCACCGCAACCGCGAGCCGGTTTACCTGGAGGTGCATGGCTCCAGCGTGATCTACCGCGGCCGGCCGGCGGTGGTCGGGGTCGGGGTCAACATCACCGAGCAGCGGCGGCAGCAGAACGAGCTCGCGCAATCGCGCGAACGCCTGCGCGAGCTGGCGGCCTACATCAACACTGCCCGCGAAGAGCAGCGCGCCCGCATCGCCCGCGAACTGCACGACGTGCTCGGGGGCATGCTCACCTCGATCAAGCTCGACATCCAGCGCATCAGCCGGCGCAGCGACGATGCGGGGATCAAGGCCATCGTTGGCGACCTGCTGCAATTGACGCAGGAGAGCATCGACACCGTGCGCAGCATTTCGGAAGACCTGCGCCCGGGCGGGCTGGACCACCTCGGCCTGCGTTCGGCGCTGGAGGCCGAGCTTCAGCGCTTCTCGGCGCGCACCGAGATCGCCTGCGAGCTGGTCGCCGAGGGCTTCGAGGCGCAGCTGTCGCCGGCGCGCGCCACCGCGGTGTACCGCATCTGCCAGGAGGCGCTGACCAACATCGCCCGCCACGCCGACGCCAGCCGGGTGGTGCTGCGCCTCGGCAGCGGCGGCGGCCGGCTGGCGGTGGACATCGAGGACAACGGCCGCGGCCTCGCCAGCCTCACGCCCACCGGCAAGAGCATCGGCCTAGTGAGCATGGCCGAGCGGGCGCGGGAGTTCGGCGGCAGCCTGTCGGTGCAGCCCGGCGCGGCCGGCGGCGCCTGCCTGTGCCTCGACCTTCCGCTGGAGGATGCCCCGTGATCGAGATCCTGATGGTGGACGACCACGCGATCTTCCGCAGCGGCATGCGCCGCCTGCTCTCGGACGAGCCCGACATGCGCATCGTCGCCGAGGCGGCCAACGGCCAGGAGGCGATCGAGTGCCTGCGCCGGCGCAGCTACGGGCTGGTGCTGCTGGACATCAACATGAGTGGCCGCAGCGGCCTCGACACGCTGCGCCGCATCCGGCTCGAGTGGCCGACCCAGGCGGTCATCCTGCTGTCGATGTACCCGGAGGCACAGTACGCGCCGATCGCCCTGCAGCTCGGCGCGCGGGGCTACCTGTCGAAGGACCGCGAGGCCACCGAGCTGCTCGCGGCGATCCGCATCGCGGCGGGCGGCGGTTATTACCTTCCGCCGGGCATGGCCCAGGGCAGCCTGCTGCAGGCCGCCGCCGGCGAGGCCCCGCCGGCCTGGAAGCGGCTCACCGAGCGGGAATGGCATGTGCTGCGGCTGATCGTGAAGGGCGTTTCGCTGACCGACATCGGCGATGAGCTCTGCCTCAGCGTGAAGACGGTGAGCACCTACCGCGGCCGCGTGCTGGCCAAGCTCGGCCTGCACAGCAACGCCGACCTGGTGCGCTACTGCCTGGAGCACGGGCTGGCGGAGTAGGGCGCGTTATCAGAAATATCTGACAGCGCCGATGGAAATATCCGGCAGGAATCGATCGGCCGCAGGCATACGCTCTTTGCTTCAAAAACGATAAGCAGGAGACACGCATGCCGCTCGAACCCGCCGGGGCGACGCCCTCAGCCTACGCCTATCCGATGCTCGTCAAGCAGCTGCTGCATTCCGCCCGGGCCACCGCCGGCGGGCAGGAGATCGTCTACCGCGACCGGCAGCGCCACAGCTATCGCCAGTTCTTCGAGCGCCTGAACCGGCTGGCCAACGCGCTGGCCGGGCTCGGCGTCGGGCCGGGCAGCACGGTGGCGGTGATGGACTGGGACAGCCACCGCTACCTGGAGGCCTTCTTTGCCGTGCCGATGATGGGCGCCGTGCTGCAGACCGTTAACGTGCGCCTGTCGCCGGAGCAGATTTTGTACACGCTCAACCACGCCCGGGCCGACGTGCTGCTCGTCAACGCCGAGTTCGTGCCGATGCTGGCGATCATCAAGGACCAGCTCGAGACGGTGAAGCGCTTCATCCTGATCAGCGACGACGGCGCCACCCTGGGCAGCTTCGGCATCCCCTACGCCGGCGAATACGAAGCCCTGCTGGCCGCGGCATCGCCGGACTACGACTTCCCTGATTTCGACGAGAACACCCGCGCCACCACCTTCTACACCACCGGCACCACCGGGCTGCCGAAGGGCGTGTATTTCAGCCACCGGCAGCTGGTGCTGCACACCCTGGCGGTGGCGACGGCCCTCGGCAGCGCGGCCGGGCAGGGGCGGGTGCACCGCGACGACGTGTACATGCCGATCACCCCGATGTTCCACGTGCACGCCTGGGGCATGCCTTACCTGGCGACCATGCTCGGCATGAAGCAGGTTTACCCCGGCCGCTACAGCCCGGACATGCTGCTCAAGCTGATCGCCAGCGAGGGCGTGAGCTTCTCCCACTGCGTGCCGACCATCCTGCACATGCTGCTCGCCGACAAGGCCGGCGCCGACGTGGACCTTTCGGGCTGCAAGATGATCATCGGCGGGGCGGCCTTCCCCAAGGGCCTCGCCGCTGCGGCGCTGGCGCGGGGGATGGACGTCTTCTCGGGCTACGGCATGTCGGAGACCTGCCCGATCCTGACCATCGCCCACGTCCGCAGTGCGCTGCCGGATGTCGACGCCGAAGCGGCCGAGCGCATCCGCACCGGCTACCCGATCCCGCTGGTGGATCTGCGCACCGTGGACGGCGACATGCTTGACGTGAGCCGCGACGGCAAGGCCACCGGCGAGATCGTGGTGCGCACCCCGTGGCTGACCCAGGGCTATCTGCACAACCCGGCCGCATCCCAAGACCTGTGGGCCGGCGGCTACCTGCACACCGGCGACATCGGCGCCATCGACCCCCGCGGCATGTTGACGGTCACCGACCGCCTGAAGGATGTCATCAAGACCGGCGGCGAGTGGGTGTCGTCGCTGGAGCTGGAAAGCATCGTCTCCCAGCATCCGGCCGTCACTGAAGTGGCGGTGGTCGGCGTCAAGGACGACAAATGGGGCGAGCGCCCGTTGGCGATGGTCGTCGTCAAGGCCGGCCAGGCAGCCACCGCCGATGACATCAAGGCCCACGTCCAGCGCTTTGCCGACGAGGGCCACATCTCGAAGTTCGCGGTGCCCGACCGGGTGCTTTTCGTCGACAGCCTGGCTCGCACCAGCGTCGGCAAGCTCAACAAGAAGGCCATGCGCGAGCAGCTGGCCGGATGAAGCAGATTCAGGAGATTCCAAGCATGAAATGGGTAGTCAAGAAAGCGGCGGTCCTCGGCGCAGGGGTGATGGGCGCGCAGATCGCCGCCCACCTCGCCAATGCCAGGGTGCCGGTGGTGCTGTTCGACCTGCCGGCGAAGGAGGGTGACAAGAACGGCGTGGTGAAGAGGGCGCTCGATGGCCTCAAGCGCCTGCAGCCCTCGCCGCTGGTGAGCCGCGACACGCTGCAGTACATCGACGCGGCCAACTACGACGAGCACCTGGAATTGTTGTCCGGTTGCGACCTGATCATCGAGGCCATCGCCGAGCGGATGGACTGGAAGAACGACCTGTACACCCGCATCGCACCCTTCGTTACGCCGGGCACCGTGCTGGCGTCGAATACCTCGGGTCTGTCGATCAACGGGCTGGCCGAGGCGCTGCCGGCGGCGCTGCGGCCCAATTTTTGCGGCATCCATTTCTTCAACCCGCCGCGCTACATGCCCCTCGTCGAGATCATCGCCACCCGCGACTCGGCCCCGGCGATGCTGGACGGGCTCGAAACCTGGCTCACCACGCGGCTGGGCAAGGGCGTCGTGCGGGCGCTCGACACGCCCAATTTCGTCGCCAACCGCATCGGCGTGTTCTCCATTTTGGCTGTGATGCACCACACCGCGGCCTTCGGCCTGGGCTTCGACACCGCAGACGCCCTGACCGGGCCAAAGATCGGCCGCCCTCGCAGCGCCACCTTCCGGACCGGCGACGTGGTCGGCCTGGACACCCTGGCCCACGTCGTGAACACCATGCGCGACACCCTGCCGAGCGACCCGTGGCATGCCTTCTTCAAGGCGCCGGCGTGGCTCGATGGGCTGATCGCCCGCGGCGCGCTGGGCCAGAAGACCAAGGCCGGCATATACCGCAAGCAGGGCAAGACGATCGAGGTGTTCGACCCGGCCTCCGGCGACTACAGGGCCAGCGACGACGCCCTCTCCGCCGAAGTCGCCGCCATCCTCCAGCTCGCCGACCCGGCCGCCCGCCTCAAGGCTTTGCGCCAATCGGGCGACGTGCAGGCGCAGTTTTTGTGGGCGATCTTCCGCGACCTCTTCCACTATTGCGCGGTGCAACTGGAGAACGTGGCCGACAACGCCCGCGACGTGGATTTTGCGCTGCGCTGGGGCTTCGGCTGGGCGCAGGGGCCCTTCGAGCTGTGGCAGGCGGCGGGCTGGGCCGACACGGCTCAGGCGATCGCCGCCGACATCGAGGCCGGCCGGGCGATGAGCCGGGCGCCGCTGCCGGCTTGGGTGACGGCGCCCGGGCGCAGCGGCGTGCATGGCGCGGCGGGCTCGTGGTCGGCGTGCCGGCAGATGGACGTCCCGCGCTCCACGTTGCCGGTCTACACGCGCCAGCTCTTCCCGGAGCTGCTCCTCGGCGAGGCCGGCGCACGGCCGGAGGATAGCGGCGAAACCCTGTTCGAGAACGGCGGCGTGCGCCTGTGGCGCCTGCCGACCGTGGATGCCGGCATCGGCATCGTCTCCTTCAAGTCGAAGATGCACGCCATCGGCGACGACGTGGTGGACGGACTGCTGGAGGCCTTGTCCCGCGCCGAACGTGAGCTGGACGGCCTGGTGATCTGGCACGAGGCGCCGTTTGCGGTGGGGGCCGACCTCAAGCAGATCCACGACGCGTGCGTGGCCGGCGATTTTGAGCGCCTCGAGCGCACGGTGAGCCGCTTTCAGCAGACGGCGATGGCGATCAAGTTTTCGCCTGTGCCGGTGGTGGCGGCCGTGCAGGGCATGGCGCTGGGCGGCGGCTGCGAGTTTGCGATGCACGCCCGCAAGCGCGTGCTGGCGCTGGAGAGCCAGCTCGGCCTGGTGGAGGTGGGCGTCGGCCTGATCCCGTCGGGGGGCGGCTGCAAGGAGCTGGCGCTCGGCGCGGCGCGCTGGGCAGCCCAGTCGGGTACCGCCGGCGAGGTGCTCGGCAGGCTGACGCCGGCCTTCATGGCCGTCGCCACCGGCAAGACCGGCAAGAGTGCCCACGAGGCCGTTGCGCTGGGCTACGCCTCGGCGGACGACACGATCCTGTTCCACCCCCGCGAGCTGCTGTGGGTCGCCCTCAAGGAGGCCCGCCTGCTGGCCGACGCCGGTTACGTGCCGCCGGTGCCGGCGCGCGGGGTGCCGGTGGCTGGCCGCGCCGGCATCGCCGCCATGGAGATGACCCTGGTCAACATGCGCGAGGGCGGCATGATCTCGGCCCACGATTACCGCGTCTCCCGCGCGGTGGCGGTGGCCCTGTGCGGCGGCGAGGTGGAGTACGGCAGCCTGGTGGACGAAGCGTGGCTGCTGGCAGTGGAGCGCCGGGAATTCATTGAACTCCTGAAGACCCCGGAGACCCGGGCGCGCATCCAGCACATGCTCGAAACCGGCAAACCCCTGCGTAACTGAGACGGTGGACAACAAAATGGAAAGACAGATTCAGGACGCCTACATCGTCGCCGCGACCCGCACGCCGGTCGCCCGGCGCAAGGGCATGTTCCGCAACGTGCGGCCGGATGACCTGCTGGCTCATGTGCTGAAGAGCGTGATGGCCCAGGCGCCGGGGCTGGACCCGGCCCTGATCGGCGACGTGATCGTCGGCTGTGCGATGCCCGAGGCCGAGCAGGGCATGAACGTGGCGCGCATCGGCGTGCTTCTGGCCGGCCTGCCCAACACGGTGCCGGGCATCACGATCAACCGCTTCTGCTCGTCGGGGCTGCAGGCGGTAGCCGACGCCGCCAGCCAGATCCAGCTCGGCAACGCCGACGTGATGATCGCCGCCGGCACCGAGTCGATGACCGTGATGACCAACATGATGGGCAACAAGGTCGTGGTCAACCCGGCAGTGTTCGCCGCCGACGAGCAGCGCGGCATCGCCTTCGGCATGGGCCTGACCGCCGAGAAGGTCGCCCAGCAATGGCAGATCGGCCGCGACGCGCAGGACGCCTTCGCGGTCGAATCCCACCGCAAGGCCTGCGCGGCGATTGCCGCCGGGCATTTCAAGGCGGAGATCTCGCCCCTGGCCTTCAGCGAGCATCTGCCCGATCTGAAGACCGGTGAGCTGCGTATTCGCCAGCGCCTTGCCGAAGACGACGAAGGCGCCCGTGCCGATGTCAGCGTCGACAGCCTTGGGCGGCTGAAGCCGGTCTTCCACGCCCGCGGCACAGTGACGGCGGGCAACGCGTCCCAGATGTCGGATGGTGCTGCGGCGGTGTTGCTGGTGTCCGAGAAGATCCTCAAGCAGTTCAACCTGACGCCGCTGGCGCGCTTCTGCACCTATGCGGTGGCCGGCGTGCCGCCGGAGATCATGGGCATCGGCCCGGTGGCGGCGATCCCGAAGGCGCTGGCGCAGGTGGGCATCAGCCAGCAGCAGCTCGACTGGATCGAGCTCAACGAGGCCTTCGCGGCCCAGGCGCTGGCGGTGATGCACGACCTCGAGCTCAACCCGGCGCGGGTCAACCCGCTCGGCGGCGCCATCGCCCTCGGCCATCCCCTCGGGGCGACCGGGGCGATCCGCACCGCCACGCTGGTGCATGGCCTGCAGCGCAGCGGTGGCCGCTACGGCATGATCAGCATGTGCATCGGCACCGGCATGGGGGCGGCGGGGGTGTTCGAGCGGCTGTAAGAGCCCTCAGGGCACCGCAACGCAAATTTGGGGCGGCCCTGCGTTTCCTCGAGAGGCGTGGCGGCGGGCGGCGGGGAAGTCCGGTGCCCGCCGCTGCCCCGGGCCCGCAGCGGGCTAGGCTGGTAGAATTGGCAGCCTGATTTCACTCTGCGGGCTGCGGGCCCTTCGATCATGGATTTCCGTTCCAAGCTGGCTGCCGCCTGGCAGAACAATGACTCCCTGTTGTGCGTCGGGCTGGACCCGGACATCAAGCGTTTTCCGGCCCACCTCAAGGGCCGGCCGGATGCGGTGCTGGCTTTCTGCAAGGGCATCGTCGATGCCACCGCCGACCTGGCCTGCGCCTTCAAGCCGCAGATCGCCTATTTCGCCGCCGAGCGCGCTGAAGACCAGCTGCAGGACCTGATCGCCTACATCCAACAGAACCACCCGACGGTGCCGGTGGTGCTCGACGCCAAGCGCGGCGACATCGGCGCCACCGCCCAGCAGTACGCCCGCGAGGCCTTCGAGCGCTACGGCGCCGACGCGCTGACGGTGAACCCTTACATGGGCTTCGATTCGGTCGAGCCTTACCTCGAATTTTCCGACCGGGGCCTGATCGTGCTGTGCCGCACCTCCAACCCGGGCGGCTCCGACCTGCAGAACCTCACCGTCGAGGGCGGGCGCAAGCTCTACCAGCACGTGGCCGAGCTCGTTGCCGGCAAGTGGAACACCCACGGCCAGAACGCGCTGGTGGTCGGCGCGACCTTCCCGCAAGAGCTCGCCGATGTGCGCTCCATCGTGGGCGATCTGCCGCTGCTGGTGCCCGGCATCGGTGCCCAGGGCGGCGACGTGGAGGCCACCGTCAGGGCCGGCCGTACGGCTGCGGGCACGGGCCTGATGATCTCGTCGTCGCGGGCGATCCTTTATGCCGGGTCGGGCGAGGACTTTGCCGACGCGGCCCGCAAGGTTGCGCTGGCAACCCGCGACGATGTGAACCTGTACCGAGCCTGAAAACGCGTAATACCGTTATCGCAGCGCACAAAATTCCGCATGTTGCGCCGCCGCAGAGTAGGATTGAGGCCTGTTGCCGGTTGGCGTTCAGCCATGCCGGCCCACACGATCAATCCTGGCGGGCGACCCGCAACGCGCGTCGAAGCCACTTTCTGGGACACCCATGGTCAGACTGGTATTCTCGGTCGAGCTCAAATATGAAGTCGCGCCGCCGGGCTGCGACTTCGTCTTCAACATCCATGCCGCCCACACCCGCCAGCAGCGGGTCGTGACGGAGATGATGGAACTCGGGCAATTTCTGCTGCCCCAGGTCCATACCGATTCGTCCACCGGCAACCGCTACATGCGCCTCCGCGCCGAGCCCGGCCCGCTGCGCCTGCGCTACAGCGCCACGGTCGAGCTGAACCACCACGTGGCCGCGCCGGCGCTGGTCCCGGAGGTGCCGGTGGCCCGCCTGCCGGCCGACGTGCTGACCTATCTGTATCCGAGCCGTTATTGCCAGTCCGATCGCCTCTACGATGTGGCGATGCGCGAGTTCGGCCACCTGCCGCAGGGCTATGGCCGGGTGCACGCCATCTGCGAGTGGGTCGGCAAACACGTCGAGTTCAAGTCGGCCACCACCAACGCGAGCACCTCGGCGGTCGATACGCTCACCGAGCGGGTTGGCGTGTGCCGGGATTTCGCCCATCTGATGATCGCCCTGTGCCGGGCCCTCAACATTCCGGCCCGTTTCGCCACCGGCATCGATTTCGGCGCCGACCCGGCCCTCGGCCCGAGTGATTTTCACGCCTATGTCGAGGTCTTCCTCGGCGACCGCTGGTATCTCTTCGACCCCTCCGCCACCGCGATCCCGATGGGGCTGATGCGCTTCGGGGTCGGGCGCGATGCGGCCGATGTCTCGTTCGCGACGATCTTCGGCAGTGTTCGTGCCGAGCCGCCGGTGATCGTCATCAAGGCCGTCGAAGATGCGTTCAATTCAGTCGAGCTACCCCGCCGTCGGCCGGAAGCCCTGTCGACCGACGACGGCCTGCCGCCGCTGGCGGGCACGCGCCCGGCGGGGCAGATCTAGCCGCTTGCCCAGACATTTTTTACCTTTCGACAGGAAATCCCATGAGCATAGAAGAGATCGCAGCCCGTCATGGGTTCAGTGGTGACGCAGGGCGCGCTGCTTACGCGGCATTGCAGGCCGGTGGTTTCAGCCAGGCACAGTTCAGCCACCCGGAGCTCGGCGGCATGGGCCAGTGGATGAGCGGCGGCATGATGATGATCGGTGACATGTTCAACGACAACCTCAAGTGGCGCGTCGGCAGCCTGCTGAGCGAACTGTCCCAGCACCGTGAACCCCAGCCGGCGATGGCACCGCCCCAGGGCAACTGGGGGTTTGCGCAGTCGGGCAACTGGTGGCCGTCCGAGCTCGGTTCGCCGGCCAGTTCGGGCAGCCAGAACGACATGGCCTACGCCTGGTTTCCGGCTTCCCGCCGGCTCCTGCTCAAGCTTTCGGGCGATGTGTTTGCCTTCGACACCGGCGATCTGTCGATCTACGGCGTCCAGCAGCAGCAGGGCAGCGGCATGAGCTCGATCGTGCTGAACACCTCCAACGGGCCGATGAACCTGCTCGGCCTCAATCACGCCTGAAAACGTCAGCTGAAAGCCTGTCAAGGAAATGCAGGGCCGCCCCAGGTTTCCTAGAACCCCCTTGGGGGG